>CAYNSF010000004.1:106338-107235 GCA_964399855.1 uncultured Aureispira sp.
ATTTATAAGTAGGATTATCAACATTATTTGTAATCCTTGCGGTCAGTGCCACTGAGCCACATCCAACAGTATCACCATCTATTGCTACTATTGGGTTAGGGTTAACCATCATTGTAATTGGCATGCTTGTGACTTGCATCGGAATTGCACATAAAATACTACTGGTCATCTCGCATGTAATTATGTCTCTGTTTTCAGGCATATATGTGTATGTCGAATTGGTAGCACCAGGTATTGGATTCCCACCCTTTTTCCATTGATACGTTGGACTTGATCCGCCGTTAGTCGGTGTTGCTGTAAACGTTACGTTCGTTCTTGAACATACCGGATTGGCTGAAACGAATATCGTTACACTTGGTACAACTGTATCTATTACCGTAACCTTATCTGTTGTCGATTCACATCCAGTATTTGAGTCCTTAAAAGTAAAAGTAACATCCCCTGAAGATATACCTGTGACTTCACCAGTGTTAGTTACAGTAGCTTTGGTCATATCACTTGACGACCATGTTCCACCACTTGTGGGAGATAAGTTAGTTGTTTTTCCAACGCATATAGAAGTAGCTCCAGTAATACCTACTATCGGATTGCGCTTCACGGTAACTATCACTGTTTTCGAATCTGTACACGTGTTTTCGTCTGTTACCGTCACAGTGTAAGTACCGCTTGTGTTGAATGTATTCATTGCAGTATAACGGGAATTGCCACCATTCCATTCATAGCTTGTACCTCCTGATGCAGTCAGGCTCACAACAACACATGCTTCCTGATCTCCCATGATTTCTGCAGTCGCTTTATTGACGGTTACTTCTACTGATTTTGTATCTGTACAACCGTCGCTATCTGTTACCGTCACAGTGTAAGTACCGCTTGTGTTGAATGTATTCATTGCAGTAT
>CAYNSF010000004.1:107335-148709 GCA_964399855.1 uncultured Aureispira sp.
AACGGGAATTGCCACCATTCCATTCATAGCTTGTACCTCCTGATGCAGTCAGGCTAACTTGGTCGCACGCTTCGTCTATTCCGTCGATACCAGCATTTACCATACCACACATTCCAGGATTCGTAGTTGCAGGATCACTCGATGCACTAGAAGTTCCATCATCACAAACACATCTCGTAATGATCGTTTGTGCAGGACCATTTTGTTCATACATAGGCAAATCAACGCTCCAAATATTGCCACCATCCGTCGAGTATTCCATAGTAGAACCAGGAAGACATCCACTTGCAGGTGCAGTTATTGATCCACCAGACAACATACAATTTTGTCTACACTCGCTATCTTGTATTTCAACAGGATTAGATATGTACGTATCTAAATCAGGAGGGCACTGTCCCCAACCTGTCAAACTCATCATCAGTATGCCTATGACACTGAAGATCTTTGTTACTGATACTTTTGTCAATGTCCATTCCATATATTTCTGTGTTCTTACTTGTGTAATAAAAGTTTTCATAAGCTTGTTATTAATTTGATTTTAAAAAAAAGGCTTTGTTATATTTTAATATGAATATTTTAGATTATAAAAAAAGAGATGTTTTCCGCCATTTACCGATAGGTATTGGTTGCTGGCAGTGGTATTAGATATACAACTCGAAATATCCGCCATCTTGATTGCGTCGTCTTCTATACTCAACGTATAGGTGACACCTGGTATGAGGTCATCATATTTGTCAAGTGATATTTCAGTACTTTTATCTACGAGTAGCCTATTGATCACTTCGATAGTACCGTCAGATCCACTCAACTTGATATTGACTCTCTTACTCGTCTTTACTTCTAATCCAGGCACAAGTACACTTCTGAGTCTTAACTTGGTTTTGGGCGTGATCGTCATTTTAAAAGAACCAGATATATATGAAGCCGCCTTATTGGCACAATCCTTTTTGGCTGATAAAATACTGCCATCTTTTGAAAACTCAGATTCAGCATTTTCTTTTTCCATACGGATACGCTCTTCTTCCAAACGTTTGCGTTCTGCTTCTTCCTGTTCTATGCGCTTGCGTTTGGCTTCATTTTCTTTTTCCATACGGATGCGATCCGCTTCTGCTTTTCGTTCGGCTTCCAAATCCTTTTGATTTGTAATATTAGCATTTTCAGGAATATTATTTTTAGTTTGATCTTGAATAGTTTGAGTTTGAGCAGTTTTTCCCGTTGCTACACTATTCGTATTGGCGTTACCATTAGATTGGCTTGGAGTAGGAGTGCGATTTCTCTGATTTTGGTTATTCGGTTTGTCTTCGTCATTGTAGCTGACAGAGGAAGTAGCCATATCCTCTTTATTTACTACAAATCTGACATACTTAGTGATACAGTTTTCATCTTCTGTACATAGACTTATACCTACTACATCGCTTGTCTTGAGGTTATATCTTTTAGTAATACTATTTACCTTTTCCATACTATCTTCGATCTTCCAGTATAGTTTATCTTTATATTGCTTATACCCTTTCGTTATATCTAAGCTGATGTATGCTTTGTCGGTCAAATAGATATCTTCTTCCATCACTTCACCAAAGAAGTCCATACCATGTGTATTGATATCCGCTCTTCCATCGACCGTAAAGGCGACATCTTTTGTCAGATCGGGTATATGATCGGAATTGCAGGATTGGTGTAGTAGCAGTACATATAACGCTACTACCAATCCGTATTTTATTGTATTTTTATTTCGAAACATAAGTTATTGATTTAAATAATTTTTCATTTCAGCGATCATGTTCTCTATATTCAGCTTTAAACTCTGCTTTTCATATTGTGTACAATTCATAAAACGACCTCTATTATTTTGTAGTTTTTCCACTTCTTTCCAATAGGGTACGAGACTATCTCTTACCTGACCCACAGCGTTTTTTAAAATTATTTGTTTTAAAAGTGTATCTCTTTGTATCAAAAGCGTCCTGATTTCTTCATCTTCATACAATTTTGATGTTACAATAGGATCTACCTGATTTTTATACACGATTTCCATATATTTCAGAGGTTGTAGCGGCTGTATTTTATTGTGATCCATCACCGATTTGTTGGTTTGAGTAGCAGATACGTTATTGTTCAACACCGCATCACTTGAGGGTATTGTATGATTATTCAATTTGGATTTATCACTTGGTGTATCCATCTTTTCGGAGTCTGTCACCGCAACTTTTTTATAGGTATTATTTTGATTGGTTACATCCCTAACGCCCGTTTCGTCATCATTACCCATGGAGACAGATGATATATTATCATTGGTTTGTCTGATCATCAGGCGGTTTAAGTAACTTATGATTGCTATCAATACAATGATAAAGAAAGTAGCTGTCAGGTAAAATTTGTTTTTCTTTCTTTGCACATCGACTTGACGCTTTTTCTCTAAATACACAGCAAAACCAGAACCCTGATCTTGGGAAGCACGTTGAGCATCCGTGATTGAGCTATCCATACGCAGCGGGCTATTGCTTTTGATGATCGTATGATGCGCATTATCTACAAATGTTGGCCCATCGATGAGTACACATGAGATAACCGATATATTATCGTGTCCGCCTATGAGATTGGCTTCTTGTGTAAGACTGCGGGCAAGATCTGTATCGGACTGTCTTTTACCGATCAACTGTTCTATCCGTGTGTCAGGTATCATCGCATTGAGACCATCCGAACAGCAGATGATGATATCGTCTTTATAGATCTTATAAACTCTATGTTCAGGGATAGGAGTACGGAAATAATCACCCAAAGACTGTGTGATGATATTGCTATAATCCGCCACGCGTGCTTCTTCAACAGTCATCGTACCAGCCAGTACTTGATACCATACCTGAGAGTGGTCTTGTGTCAAAATCTCAAGATATTCCTGATTGTAGGCATAGTTGGTGAGTTTGCCTGCCTCCGAATATCGATATACCCTACTATCTCCTACCCAACTGATGTAAAGTTTTGCATCTTTGATGATACAAATGGTAGCCGTGGTACCCATACCGTAGTACTCGGCAGCGGATGTAACGTATTCGCTTATCTTGTTGTGCGCAAGGAGTAGTGCATCATTCATAATCTTGACCAAATCTGTCTCACTCAGTGCTTCATTATAATGATCATTAAGGTATTCACTAATGACCTTTATCGCCATCTCGGAAGCTATCTCACCTGCGACTTCACCTCCCATGCCATCCGCAACGATAAATGCGACATGGTCACCTTCAAAAGCTTCAGGCATGACATCGTCAGACCACCTACCAGTAGTAAGGTCAGTCGTATAATAAAGATGATCTTCATTATTTTGTCTGACCAATCCTAAGTCCGTGCATATATCTAACTGAAATTTCATCCCTGCTTTGCGATCTAAATATAATTGATTAATTAATACCTGATACAGGTACTACCATCCCATTATCAGACAGTATTCCTATCACTTTAAATTTTCCGTTTTCTTCTATAAATACAGGGCTGCCTATCGTTCCAGGGTTAAACTCCCGTTTCGAAATGTTAATCATCCCTTCTGTCAGACCGCTTTTAGAGACAGTCATTTCTATGAAATCGGGTGACAAATCTGTGGACTTCGTACTTGCTTTTCCGGATGTATAACCATAAGCGTACAGCTTAGTACCTGCTTTCAGACTTACCGCTTTTTCTTTATCCAAAGTGATCGTACCTTTACGATTTGTAAAGCTAGTATAAGCCCAGTCAGAGGAGCGTTTTATTACTCGTTTTGGCCGCTCTTTTTCTTTTCTTTTTCTTTCTAATTTTGACAATTTTTCTTCCGGGCTTATAGCGATGATATCATCCGAACTATCATCAATTTTAACATTTGTCTGATTAAAAGTAAATGTATTACCTTCCGGTGTACGCACCTCAAAAGTTACCTCAATGATACCACCTTTTGTTTCGTCGGCACTCAACTCTCTCAGCCACTTTTCTTCTAAATTCCGAAATCTCCAAGGCTGTATGATATGTCTTGCTGTGATGAGTTGCCCGCTTTCTGTCAAAAAAGCTGTTCCACTCCATAAAGCATTTTTACCAGAATCTTTAGAACTCATGACTGTTCTTTTACCGTTGAGCTTCACTTCGGCTTTTGAGGCAGCAATATAGTAAACATCCGACACTGGCATACTTTCAAAGTTTATTTTTTCATTGTGCGGTCTGCTACTTTTCTCTTCGCTCCCAGCATCCTCCTTATACATGGCATCCGGATCCTGAGGCTGCTTCGTATTATTCGGTACGACAACAGGTACGGGTTCATCTATCACCTCATAAATAATGACAGGTGCATCCGCATTCTTTTGGGCTTCTTCAAGTTGTTGTTGATTTTTTGCCAATTTCTTTTTCAAAGCCGTCATCTCTTTGGAATTGTCCAGACCGACATCTTCCAATCTTTTGATCTCTTCGTTTAGTCGCTCCTTTTCTCCATAAATACGTTCTAAATGCTTTTGCTCTTCAGCAGCTTTGTTTTTCAAGCCAATATTTTGATACAAACTATATCCACCAAATCCTAAAGCACTAAGCAAAGCAATACTAATAGCAACTATAGCTCTCTTATAAGGACGTGTCGCCTGCCCTAAAGCCAGTGCAACTCTCGATGTAAGACCCATAGTCGAGGCCTTCATAGTTGACAGGTTAAATCTGATGCGAGGTCCATCAATAGACAGTTTTATTTCATCTCCATTTTGCAATACATGCGAATCTTCAACAACGTTACCATTAACATAAGTAGGGTTTTTGGCATCTGGATTGTGAAATACATAAAATCGTTTGTCTGATACAGTGATACAAGCATGTTCTTTGCTTACCGTTTTATAACTGTCATCATACTTTATCTGACAATTATCACCACGACCCATTACTATATTGGGACTAAACATTGTCTCATGTCCACCAGCAGGATGTTTTGATGTAGCGTCGAGAAAAACCAATGTATAATTTGGTACATCCTTTCCAGAAATCATATTGATTGTATGGCGCATAGTCGATCTAAAATCGCCTTTATATGTATTGAATTTCTCAGTTGCTATAGCCATAAAAAAATTATTGGGTTTATACTTATAAAATTTAATAGTTTACTTCTTCTTTTATATTATTATCATCAATAAGAACAAGTATCCGTGAAGTTTTGCGATCAATTCTTTTATACTTTATGTCTTTAAAAATCTCACCATCAGACCTGATCACACCCCACTTAACACCTCTTTGCACTATATACAGGTCATCATTGACCTTTGTTGCCTGATCATAGGATTTAATAATAGCCATTCCTGCATCCTTATCTGACGAGGAAGTAAAAGCGAACCAACCTGTAATTGTCAATAACACAGCAGCTAATCCTGCAATAATTATGGGTTTTATTTTAACCGATTTGGATCTATGATCATCTCCTCGCAGAAAAGGATTATTAATTATAGAACCCTTGTCCGAAGCGATAATAGTAGTTCTATTACTATAAGTCAGTGTTGAACGTTCATGTTCCGAGGAAGGCATTACTTCTCCAGGCCAATATCGATTCTGGAGATAGACTTCTGTATGGTCTAAGATTTCTTTGGATGATAATCTTTCGAAAGGCTCCATCTTAAGCATTCCGAAAATTAGATTTTTAAAACCCTTTGTGTAATGTTTATTAATAGGTGGAATCTCGCCGTTATTATTTAAAATCTGCCCTAAAGGCATATCTAACTCTAACCCGTTGATAAGTTCATAAACAGAAGCACCTAATGAAAAGATATCACTCCTAAAAGAACCGTTTTTACCTTGCAGTTTTTCAGGAGATGCATAAGCAAAAGTCAAGGAATTGCGTACTTTGGTTTGTCGCAATATAGTATCTCTGATTTCCTTAGTGATACCAAAATCAGATAAATAAAACTGTACATTATGCTCATCATCTATATTATTGACAAGTATATTGGCAGGCTTTACGTCATTGTGAAGAAAAGCTTTGTTATGTAAAAAATCTAAAGCTGATACGATCTGATTAATTAACTTGACTAAATAAAATTCACTAAAATGGAATTCGCCTTTTGGATCAAGACCGCTCTTTTGATTATTGATCTTTTGAACTAAAAGTTGCCACATACTTTTCTCACATAGATGCATAACGAGAGCAGGACGACCTTTATGTATAATATGGTCAAACGGAACTACAAGGTTTTTGTGAATTAGATTTTTGGTTCGATCAAATTCGTCTTTAATCAAATCACGACTGAAGCTATCTAATTGAGTTTGAGGAGCAAAAATTTTCAATGCAACGTTTTTTCCTTGTGGATCAACAGCACTCCAAACTTGAGCTGTAGCCCCCTCTCCCTTAAGTTCGATCAGCTTGTATTTTCCAAAAAGATAGTTTGGCATTAAAATATTCATAGTAGTAGCAACATTATTTTTTACGTAAAAACTTATAAAAACTCATGGTTCGAGCTCATTACAAGTTACAAAAATATAAAAAAAAAATTAATCGTTAAATTTTATTTAAAAAAATATTTTTTCTTCCTCACTTTTAGCTATATGGTGGCATGTTAAACGACTCCGATATACCTTGATAAAAGTTCAAAAAAAAATTGATAAACACATCAAATTGAAGCAAAAGCCGTATCTTGACACACAATCCATATAGTATAATGTAGAATATTGGAATAAGTAACCCAAAATGTTCAAACAATATTTTGATACTTTTTTAACTTTTAGTCAATGGACTATGGTTAATTGCAATTGATTTTACTTACCAGAACAAATTGCACTTATAGATTGATATACATTTCTGTTATATCCCACACCTACAAATCTCTCGGATTATAGATAATGCGTGGCGGTAGCCCAAGACCTATGAGTTTTTGAAGATTATACGATAACATGATCTCGTGGCTTCCCTGATGATATGAGCGTAACTGCGACAAACCGAAATCATAGCTATACGTCAAAAAATACTTTTTACCGATATTGGTACCTACGATCAGGGATGCGGCATCTAAACTATTATTGCTGTATCCTCGTAGATTGAATCCAAGTAATATATCATTGCGATAAGTAGCATACCCACCTATATCTGTCTGCAATACGGCCTTGTCTGCTCTGACAAACAAGCTAGGCCTGATATGGATATCATCCGATAGCTGATATTTATATTGGGCAAATAATCCCACAGCAAAGCTTTTTACATATTGACCACTTCCGATGCGATAGCTATGTTCCGGGACATCGGACAAAACAAGTCCGGCTTCTAAGTTCGAACCATAAAAATATGCACCAAGTTCCCAACTCAATCCCGTACCTTTAAATGCGTTGTTTTCAATATATGGATCATGATGGTCGATCGTACCCTCGTAGTCTCCGTCCGGCGTGATGATACCTGAACTTCTGAAATTGACCATATCCAAACCTACTCTACCGCCAAAACTCAGAAATCCAACGGGCGTACCAGCCACATAATTATAAGATACCTTAATGTTGTTATTAGAGATGATACCTGCCTGCTGATTGTAAAATGAAAAACCTAATGCTCCATTCCATAAATAAAATGGCAGATTGGCACCGAGATAAAACGTTTTGGGATTGCCATTGAGACTATTGTACTGATCTCTGTAGCTGGTAAATACACTCAAAGACCGATCAAGACCACCATAAGCGGGATTATCACGGTATTTATTAAGCATATATTGGGAATGAACTGGCCACTGTTGGCTATTACCAAGCTGCATGAAAGCCAACACCAATACTATTATATATATACATCTCAACATTCTACAGTACGAATATAAACACAAAACTAAACAAATATCATACAATAATCAAAGAAACGGAAAACTTCTTTTATTGGATTATCAAAACTTGTTGGTCAGAAATAGAAACTAAATAATTCAATCTTAGTTTACTTGTATATAAAAACAAGTAGTAGATTTAACCTCAGTCTCGTACAACTTATGTCGTATATAGACTGTTTCTTGTTTATATTTTCAATATAAAATGAATAAAATAATCTTTGCGATATTTCTTTTAACATCAATTTCTGCTTTTAGCCAGAAAAATAAAATTCAAGTTTCAAAAAACGAAAAGATTTTTGGTAAATCCCTTAATGACGGTTCAGATATCAAGGGAGTTGAATATGTTTTTCCGGACAGAATTCACGAAACTTATCTTGACACATCAACTGGTTTTCTAACAATCCAATTAAGAGGCGTAAGTAAAAATGGAAAGTGGCTTGACAATACTGGAAAAATTGTTCAGTTCGACATCAAAAACGAAAAAGTCTTATGGAGTAAAAAAATAGTTTATGAAGTAAACAAATTACAACAATTCAACAAAACAATAATAAAATCTACCGGAAATAAAAGCTACTGCCTTGACATCAACACAGGTAATGAACTTTGGGAAGTTAAAAACAATATTTATTACGTTAACCCTATTGAAAATATTGGTGTAGGTTATAAATTTAAAATAACAACAGGCTACACGAACGAACTTGAGGGAATCAATTTGAAAAATGGAAATATTCTTTGGAAAAGAAGCCTAAATAGAGAGTACGGGTGGAACGATGTATTTTATACCAACGACACTACAATGATTGTAGTTGCTGCTGGTTTACATGCCATAAATCTGAAAACAGGAAAAGGGTGGGACTATAATACGATAACCGGCGAAAAAAATTATACTAAAACTATAGCCAAAAATGCAGTTGGTGTTGCAGCTGGTCTATTGACGGGTACATTTTTAATGTCCACAGGACACGATTTGGTTAGGGATTTAGTATCGAATACCTTGGTTGATAGTTCCTTTATATATTTTGCATCAAAAGAGCAAATTGTAAAAACAGATAAACAAACCGGAGAAATCATTTGGAAGTTTGTTTTTTCAAAAGATTTAACAAGTAAATCCTCTATTTTCATAAAAAACGACATTATTTATATGGTCAATAAAGGAATGGCATATATGGGAAATAAAAGCATAGATTATGGTAAACCATTTTTTGCAGCATTTGACAAACAAACTGGCAGAGCAATATTTATCTCTATTCTAAATGCACAAGATGACCCAATTTTAAATTTCCATGTAAAAAATGAGGAAATTCTTTTCGTCTGTAAAAACAACATTAAGAAATATTCAATGAATACTGGAATTGAAATATTTAACAAGGAATTCCCCAATGACATTTTCGGAGAATTGAAATATTTTATTGGAGATAATGTACTAATTAGAACCAATAATGATGAGTTTTTAAATATCCATCAATCTGATACAACCAAGACTTTTGTTTTTACAAATCAAGGTCAGACATTGGCTCTTGACGAAAATTTGAATGTAACAAGAACCTTAGAATATGAAGATCTTAACATTTTTTACGATCAAACAGAAGACTTTAAATGTATTGTGAAAGACAATAACATGCTTATATTAAATAATAAATGGGAAAGAATTGCAGAAATTGAAGCCACATCAACACCATTTATTATCTACAATAAATGGTACGATGTTAAAGATAAAAGTTTTACAATAATCGACCTAAGTAAAATATCAGAATTAAACAAAAATGGCGAGCGAAACTAATTATCGCTAAAATTGTTATTTGGATACCAGAAAAATTAGTACTTTTGTAGTATTCTCAAATAGAATACAAAATGTTCAAGACGATAGCTATAGACCGGAAAAACCTAACGCTTATGGGTGTGCAATTTCAGGACTTAAAAACCTTAGAAAGTACCGCAAATGCTATAGGAAGTAATATGTTTGAAGGGTTTGAACCTACAGCTGAATTGATACAACTATATTTGGATTGGAAAGCGAACTTAATATCAGAAACTGATTTTTTAGGTAAGTTGTATGCCATTTATGAAAAATAATTATCAATATATTGATCCAGATTTTCAATACACTAACAAAAATGGTGTTTTGCATAATTTGGCAAATATTGATAACGAAATGGTTTTATTAGCTTACGAAAGTTTACATGTCTCCAAACGATTGCAGGAGCTGTATGACAAACCAATAAAAATTAAAAACACCACGAATATACTTACTATTCACAAGTATTTATTTCAGGATATTTATGCCTGGGCAGGAAAATTAAGAACGGTAAACATCAGCAAAGACGGCAAACCTTTTTTTGACGGAGAACGTTTTCAAACCGCTTTTCTGTACATAGATACACTCATTGCGGAGTACAAAAAAATTCGCAAAACTGACAGACAAGCATTCGCACATAAGTTAGCTGATATTTTGGATAATATCAACTATCTGCACCCTTTCCGGGAAGGCAACGGTCGAACTCAACGGGAATTTTTGCATTTACTCGCATTAGAAAAAGGCTTAATACTCAACCTTAACCCGCCCGACAATATCGAAGTTTACGAACGCTATATGCAAGGAACAATAGAGAGTGATGTACCAAAACTATCGAGCTTAATTTTTGAACTAATCTCGAAACACTCAGCTCCTTTATGACATTTTGACACACCCAATTGACTCGTTTCCTATAATTCAATTCATTTTGTCACGCTTGTAGCGCATAATTGTCAGCAATATCCAATTGGCACATTTCATGATTATAGAAGTAATGATTTATTCAGTAATCGTTTTATTTAATATTAAAAAACAGATAATTTATATGAAACCAATTAATGACAGAGTAGTGGTAAAACCGGCTTCTGCCGAAGAGAAGACGACAGGTGGGATTATTATTCCTGATACTGCTAAGGAAAAACCGCAAAAAGGCGAAGTTATCGCAGTAGGTCCGGGAAAAGATGGCAACAAAATGACCGTCAAAAAAGGAGATATTGTCTTATACGGTAAGTATGCAGGTCAGGAAATCAACTACAAAGGTGATGACTATCTGATAATGAGAGAAGACGACATTTTAGTCATTCTTTAATATCCGATATCATTATTTCATTCAATTTTATTTATTAATCCAATAAAAAAATAAAAAAATATGGCTAAGATAGTTAGCTTTGATTCAGAAGCAAGGACAAAATTAAAATCTGGTATAGACCAGTTGGCGAATGCCGTTAAGGTAACTTTAGGTCCAAAAGGAAGAAATGTAGTTATTCAGAAAAGCTTTGGCGCACCATCAATCACTAAGGATGGTGTAACCGTAGCAAAAGAAATCGATCTTGAAGATGCAGTAGAAAACATGGGTGCTCAGATGGTTAAAGAAGTAGCTTCTAAAACCGCTGATGCCGCCGGAGATGGTACAACTACTGCGACTGTTTTAGCGCAGGCTATGGTCAATGCAGGAATGAAATATGTAACTGCCGGAGCCAACCCTATGGATCTTAAAAGAGGTATCGATAAAGCGGTGGCCGTTGTCATTGCAGACCTGAAAAAACAAAGTGAAGTAGTAGGTTCTGATTTCAACAAGATCAAACAGGTCGCTACCGTATCTGCCAATAATGATGAAGAAATCGGTACTTTAATAGCGGATGCTATGAAGCGCGTGACCAAAGACGGTGTCATCACTGTAGAAGAAGCAAAAGGTACAGAAACTTACGTCGATGAAGTGATTGGAATGCAATTTGACAGAGGATATCTTTCTCCGTATTTCATCACGAATACAGACAAAATGACGACAGAATATGATAATCCTTTGATACTCATCCACGACAAAAAGATTTCTAATGTCCAGGAGATCGTTCCTGTACTTGAAAAAACAGTTCAGACAGGAAGACCATTGTTGATCATCGCTGAAGATGTAGATAGTCAGGCTTTAGGAACATTGGTCGTCAACAGACTGAGAGCAGGATTGAAAATAGTAGCTGTAAAAGCTCCGGGATTTGGCGACAGAAGAAAAGCGATGCTTGAAGATATTGCCGTTCTTACCGGTGGTACAGTCATCTCAGAAGAGAAAGGTTATAAACTTGAAAATGCGACCCTTGAAGATATGGGTCAGGCTGAGAAGTTGTCTGTTGATAAAGATAATACAACAATCGTCAATGGCAAAGGTAAACAGAAAGACATCAATGGTCGTATCAGCCAGATAAAAGCACAGATTGAGACGACTACATCTGATTACGACAAGGAAAAACTTCAGGAAAGATTGGCAAAACTTGCAGGTGGAGTTGCGGTATTGCATGTTGGTGCTGCCACTGAAGTGGAAATGAAAGAGAAGAAAGACAGAGTTGATGATGCACTTCATGCTACAAGAGCAGCAGTTGAAGAAGGTATCGTAGCAGGTGGAGGTGTAGCTTTAGTTAGAACAATCAAGACACTTGAAGGGCTTACTGGTGCTAATGAAGATGAGAATCTTGGTATCCTTATCGTTAAGAAAGCATTGGAATCTCCTGTGAGGACGATCGCTGAAAATGCAGGTGTTGACGGTTCGGTAGTACTTCAGGAAATCTTAAAAGGCAAAGGTGCTCAAGGGTACAATGCCAGAACAGACAAGTACGAAGACCTTAAAAAAGCCGGTGTAATTGACCCTACAAAGGTGACAAGAATAGCAGTAGAAAATGCTGGTTCAATCGCTTCCATGGTATTGACAACGGAATGTGTTATTTCTGACAAAAAAGAAGAAGGTGGTGGCATGATGCCTAATCCTGCTGCTATGGGCGGTATGGGTGGTATGATGTAAGTTTGAATTACGAATTACGATTGACGAATTACGAATTTTGATTTGACAATTGATTTAGATTCACCTTACTGCTCTGTCCAGATGAAAAGTTAAATTATATTGGAAGTTATTTTTTAAAAGCTCAAGGCAAAAAACACAGGCGAACCAGGTGGTTCGGCGAGGCTTTTTAACGCAGAGATTTGGAAAAAGAACAACATTTCATTAAGTTCTTTATCTTGACAGAGCAGTACTATCTTAATGTATATAAAAAGTGCTTACAACATTTGTGAGCGCTTTTTTTATTTCATAAACTAACAATTTAACTGCTGATTACGTTATAATATACATTCAACGAAAAATCTTTATGCATCTCCTTTTACATTCATTATTATATATACTATTTCTTGGTCAATGCGATCATGTCCAAACAGATATTACGCATGAAGTATTGACAGAAAAAGTCATCACTGGCGCACAACAGACTGAACGGTATATCCCATTGTTAGCAGGAAAAAACGTAGCGCTTGTTGTCAATCAAACCAGTACGATAGATGATATCCATCTTGTAGATACACTATTGAGCCGTAACATACGCATAAAATCCATCTTTGCTCCAGAACATGGATTTCGTGGTAAGGCGGATGCCGGAGAAACAATCAAAGATACCAAAGATACGAAAACAGGGATTCCGGTTTTGTCCCTTTATGGCAATAAGAAAAAACCCTCTAAAGAAGATTTAGCAGGCATAGACATGGTCGTGTTTGATATACAGGATGTTGGTGTGCGCTTTTACACCTATATTTCTACGCTCCATTATATCATGGAAGCCTGTGCGGAACAAAATATTCCACTTATCGTACTTGACAGACCCAATCCCAATGCACACTACATTGATGGAGAAATATTGAATCCTGCATTCAAGTCTTTTGTTGGTATGCATCCAGTACCTACTGTTTATGGAATGACCATAGGCGAATACGCCCAAATGATCAATGGCGAAGGTTGGCTTGATAACCATATAAAAGCCCTGCTAACGGTAATTCCTTGCCATAATTATAATCACAACACCTATTACGAACTACCGATTAATCCAAGTCCCAACCTTCCGGACAAGCGTTCCATTTTGCTTTACCCTTCGATATGTTTTTTTGAGGGAACGACTTTGAGCTTAGGCCGTGGCACAGACAGACCATTTCAATATATCGGTCATCCGGCGTTGAAATCACCATTTTCATTTATACCAAAACCTACGGAAGGTGCCAAACATCCACCTTTAGAAGGCAAACCTTGCTATGGACAAGATTTGAGTTCTATGTCTTTGTCAGAGTTACGTGCAAGCAAAACAATAGATTTAAGTTATTTGATAGACTTTTATCAGCAGATGCAAATTGCCGGGCAAAAATATTGGTTAGACAATCATTTTATCGATAAATTAGCTGGTAGTGACCAATTGAGGAAACAAATCAGCAATGGAGCATCTGAAGATACCATCAAAGCAAGCTGGCAAGCCGGCCTTCAAGCATTTAAAAAGATACGTTCTAAATATTTGTTATATCAGGATTAAGGAAATCCTTACTTTACAGCGATACAACTAATCTCAACATTGACGTATCGAGGTAAGTTAGCTACTTGAACAAGTTCGCGGGCTGGTGCTGTTTCTTCGTTGAAATAGGAAGCATATACCGTATTGATGCGACTATAATTTTCCATATCCGTTACAAAAATAGAGCATTTGACTATGTTTTCAAACGTCATACCAGCAGCTGCCAGAATGTATCCCATATTCTTCAAAACTTGATGTGTCTCATCTTCGATATTACTGGTAACGAGCTCTCCTGTTGCTTGATTGATAGGAATCTGTCCGGATACATACAAAGTATTTCCTGCTAAAACAGAATGATTATAAGGTCCTACTGGTGCTGGTGCTTCAGGAGCATTGATTATGGTTTTCATAGATTAATATTTTTAAAATATATTATAAACAAGAAAAGCTCCAAGTATTAAAATAATAGGAGCTTGTATAAGATTACCAAGAATAAAAGATTTAAAATTATTCTACTTCGATATCCTCTTCTGGAGCTTGAATTACTACTTTTCCTTTATAGTACATACTTCCTTCATGCCAGTAAGCTCTGTGCATGATATGTGCTTCACCAGTAGCTTTACAAGTTGCTAACTGAGGTATAACGACACTATGGTGCGTTCTTCTTTTATTTTTCTTTGACTTGGAGATTCTACTCTTCGGATGTGCCATTGTTCAAAATTTTTAATGCGTAAACAATATTCTATTTATATAACTATATAATAATTCAATAATTAATTTTCCGGAATCAGCCCTTTCAGGTTTGACCAGATATCATTTTCATTTGAATCATTTGGTTCTTCTTCCTCTTCGATACGAAGCTTATTTAATACGGTGTCGTCGCAAGGTCTTGGCATTGCATTATCACAATCAAAAACATTGTTCAAAGGCAAAGACAGATTGATATATTCGTATATTATCTGCCCAAGATACAAACTCGCAGTGCCTTCTTTCACAAAGATCACTTCATCTTCTTCGACCTCTTCATTACCGACCTTAACATACAAATGGTATGATCCTTTGGCAGGCAAATCAATATCGGCGAGACATCGGTCACAAACCGCTTTAAACACACCTTCAATATGCAAATCCATTTCACTTACTCCAGGTTGCTTATCAAAAACAACCTTTATGACAAACTGTCCTTTTTCGACAGGTGAATGATCAAATTCTTTAAAAAAATCATCTCCAACATCAAAAAAATAAGTGTGAACACCGCCTTTCATCCCTATAAAAGGCAATGAAAAATGCTCTAAGTTTTGCATAGTAATAAAGAACTTATTCAAATGGAGCGCAAAGATACACCTTTAAAAATAATTTCAACAAGTTATCATTAGAATTTTACAGAAAATTCACAATATCTTAAAGAATGTACTCAGATTTAGAAAATAAATTATAATTTTGCATTCTCATGACTGATCAGATAACCAAATCACGCAGCCCAATCATCGAAATACTTGACAATAATTTCGAAATAGCTAAATTGGGACGAAAGAGGAGAATCTCTGTATTGCTCCCTTACGATTATTACGATACCGACAAGACGTATCCTGTTTTATATTTGCATGACGGGCAAAATCTTTTTGATGAATATGCACCTTATGGCAATTGGGGTATCGACAAATCTCTGGAAAAATTGGCAAATGACGATGTCCGTCAAATCATCATCGTCGCTATCGACCATGGTGGCGAGCTAAGGATCCAGGAGTATCTACCCTACTCTACTCCGAGGTATAGTGATGCCGAAGGAAGTCTATATATCCAATTTATGCTTGAAGATCTGATGCCAATGATAGAAAATAAGTATCGGATCAAATCGGATCGCGATAGTACTGGCATTGGTGGTAGCAGCTTAGGTGGATTAATCAGTCTGTATGCCGGGTTTCAATATCCTGATAAATTTGGCAAAATGCTCATCTTTTCTCCAAGTTTATGGATATCAGGAGAGATCTATCAATTGGCAAAAACTTTTGTACCTGGCGGCCCGACCGATATCTATCTCTATGCAGGAGGTATGGAAAGCGCCAACCACTACGGTCAGGTATTGAGATTGGACGACATGCTCCAGGAAAAAAGAAAATATGATGCTTTTGACATTATTTTTGCCCACAATCCATCTGGCAGACATAGCGAAATCAATTGGGGCGAGCAATTTCCATTAGCCTATAAATGGCTTTATCACAGTAAATATTAAAATTAAATATCGAATATGCCGATAATCATAAAAACATCCCATACTGATGATTTTGAAAAAAACATGGTGATTCTACCTTACGGGAAAAACAAGGAAGATGATGATGTAATACAACAATATACTGGTCTAAAATACAAGCCAACACTCAATACCGGCGCTAAAGAAACGAACATTTTTCAGCATCCGGACAAGCCACTAAAAGTCATCGTATTGGGACTTGGTGAAGCAAAAGACCAACCTAAGTCTTACCATTTTTACAGAAGTATCATACACCAATATAAGTCAAAATGCGACCTAAACGTCGAAGTTATATGTACACATTTGAGTGATGATCAGCTTATCAATGCCGTTATCGGTCTCAGGACAAGCCTATATGAAATCGGCATTTTCAAGACAAATGGCAATAAAGGCAAATACCAGGAACCAACAATATACATAAACATCAACGATGCACAGCAAAGTATAGCACAAAAAGGCCTGCAAACGGCAGAAGCTCAGTTAGCTGCGATGCACTTAGTGGATATGCCATCCAATCATAAAACACCAGAGTTTTTAGCTGATTATGCTATAGAATCCGGTAAAAAGTACGGCTATGATGTATCTATACTTGGATTGAAGCAACTTGAAGACCTTAAAATGGAAGCGTTATTAGCCGTTGGTCAGGGAAGTGTCAACGAGCCAAAGTTGATCGTCATGGAGTATAAACCAGACGGAATGACTTCGCAACATCCTGCTTTGGGACTTGTCGGGAAAGGCATTACCTTTGACACAGGTGGTATCTCTATCAAGCCCGCCAACAATATGGGCTACATGAAAAGTGATATGGGAGGTGCAGCAGCTGTCATCGGAGCTATAGAATTAGCTGCCAGGCTCAAACTCAATATCCATATAGTTGGTGTCGTACCATCTGCCGAAAACAGTGTCGATGCCAACAGTATCCGTCCAGGCGATGTCATCGGGTCGTACAGCGGAAAAACGATCGAAGTGCTGAATACAGATGCTGAAGGTCGCCTTGTCCTTGCTGACGGATTGGCGTATATTGTGGACAACTATCAGCCGGAATATCTGATCGATCTGGCAACATTAACAGGTAGTATTATCGCTGCATTGGGCTATACGACTTCGGGGCTGTTTACCAATAATGAAGCTATGGCCGATGCCTTGACACAGATTGGAGAATCCATAAACGAGCGTGTATGGCGTATGCCAATGTGGGAAGATTACGTACCTGAATTACAATCTGATATCGCCGATGTCAAAAACCTCAGCATGAAACCGGTAGCCGGGTCTATCACGGCAGCCAAGTTTCTGGAAGTGTTTACTTCGGATCATACCAGGTGGGCACACCTTGATATCGCTGGCGTTGCTTTTGCTGATTCGGAATATGCAAAATTGCGTACTGCAACCGCTTACGGTGTCAGATTACTAACGTCATACATGGAATCATTGATAAAATAATTGGCTTTTTGAATGAGAAGCATATAAATTTTTGGTTGAAGCGCGTAAAATCAAGCATAAAAATATCCACTAAGATTCCTTTGAAAGGAATGTTACTTAGCATGGCAACTTAACCTACGATTGGATAAAGGGATTGGATTATTTTTGCTCTTTGAGATATTCTATGAATAATAATAAAATACAACAAGAGACTAAGTCAGGAAATTTGAAATAAAATGGTCGATATCTGTAAAAAAAGTCTCACTGAATAAAGCAATAAATTCCGTTCAAAATATGTTCAGGAAGCCATATCAAAAAGTATATATGATCAATATATTAGGTTTGAGATGAAGTAACTTATACATTTGAAAAAGGCGTAAAATATGATAAAAGCACTTTTGATACAACCCGGAAAAACCGTCAGGGATTTTTTATCAGGTAATGGGAGCAATCTTGTAAAGCCATTCCTTTTTCTAATCGTCACTTCGGTGATTTACGCCTTAGTAAGTCATTTTTTCTACGTTGACGGTAAGCATATCAATAGCATTAAACTCTTTGAGTCAACGGCAATAGGAGGTATGCTGATTTGGATGACCAAACATTTTGGGTTTGTCAATATCTTTATAGGTATTTTTAGTACGTTTCTAATCAGGTCGTTTTTCAAAAAATACAATACCCACTATCGTGAAATCATCATTCTATTGAGTTTTGTTTTGGGTTTTGGGATGATCGTATTTACATTATTTGCTATTTTACAAGGCATATTACATACGAATGTACAAATCTATCCTGTTCTATTTTCAATCGCATATACGACTTTTGCTGTAGCTGATTTTTATGACAGAACGAAATTCATGAATTATGTGAAATCATTTTTAGCTTATTATTTGGGATTGATTCTATTTTCATTTTCTGCTGGTATTTTGACTATATTTATTGACCTCTGTCGTTATAGATAAATGAGATAAAAATGATATGCATTAACCAAACAGCTAAGAAAAAGCGCTTCAAAATGACAATAATACAGCAATGTCAAATCGTCAATAGTGGAAATTTGGACTTTTTATGTAACAAAAGTTATCTAATACAAACTTAGTTTTATATAGCTTTGCACTAAATTTCACCATAATGAACCTGAAATATTCTTTGCTGCTTTTTGTCTTACTTGCTTTGGGTTATGGATGTAGCCAATCTCCTGTTTCCGGACATATAGTGCTTAACGATGCTAAAATCCATAAAATGATTTACCTGATAGATCCAGTCAACTTCGGGTCATTAGTGTCTTCATTTGAGGGAAAAGTCATTGATTCTGCAATGATAGACGGTAAAGGCAACTTTGCATTCAGCCAGATACCAGGTGCCACCGATCAGGAAAAAATGTACCTATTAGCTATACATCAACAGCCGGAACAATACCCGAACAAGCTGAATAATGACAATCCCGACTCAGGCAATTACATACCTTTTGTATTCGAAGTTGGGAAAAGTGTCCATATTCGATCCGAAGCTACGGGATTTTTAAAAAATGTAGCTATCCAAAGCGATATCAGTGGAAATCGTGAAATCATCGACTTAATCCAACATAGATTGAAAAGCTTTCATGATTTGCTTGACATAAATGATGAAACGGATGAAGAAAATCTTATGGAACACGAAAAGGCGATATATACCTTTCAAAAAGAACTTGTTTACTCCGTTCAGGATAGCAAGAATCCACTTATACATGCACTGGCTTTACGTTGGGCAAATACCACAGGCGACTATGAACGCATACCGGAATTGGTCAAACAAACATGTCAACATATGCAGCGATTGAAGCCTGACCATACATGGACAGCACAGGTTTGCCAACAACTTGCAAGATTACCTTTGAGCATTGGAGATACGATACCTGATTTTGAAATGCCGATGTTACATGGAGATACAGTACAATTATATACACTTCTTGGGTCAAAAATCACAATTCTTGATCTTTGGGCATCATGGTGTGCGCCTTGTCGCAAAGAAAATCGACTTACATTAGTACCTATCTGGGACAAACATCACAAGCAAGGGCTTCAGATCATTGGATATGCCTTGGACTCAAGTCCAAAAGGATGGGAACAAGCCATACTCAAGGACGGTGCTGACCGTTGGAAACACGCTTCGCACTTACAAGGAGACGTATCGCCATTTTTAGACAGGCTCAAAGTATCTACCATTCCTGCTAATTATATCATAGATGATAATGGTGTTATTCTATCAAAAAATCTCCATGGTGAAGAATTGGAAGCATGGATTTCGAGCTATATGGATAAATAGATGTATCTATATGCTCAAAATTTGATAACTTTGCATGTACATTTCTTATCTGGCAATTTTGAGCACAACAAACCATTATATAGAACGCAACTATGATCATGAATTAGTCATGGCAGGTGAACAACTTTGGTTGGACGGTCAGGTAAAAAACCAGAGCCTGAATGATGATGGATGTTATAGAGCGATAGTCAGCGACGACAAGCATTATGAAATTGAAATAAGTACACCTTTCAGCAAAAAACAAAAAACATCTTGTTCGTGCTCCGCATTCAAATCATCCTCCGTTTGTACTCATATCGTAGCCGGACTATTTGCTATCCGCAATATACCTGAAGAAAAAAATAAAAACCGGGTACCAAAAGCGATTTCTAAACCTTCGTCATTGAACATCAACCAAATGATTAATGACATTCATCCTAATGAGTTAAAGGATTTCCTTAAATCATACGCAAAAACGGATAGACGGTTTTCGATCCTGTTTAAAGCGGCATTTGCCCGAAAAACTGACCTGTCAGACAATATCGAAAAATACAAAAGCATATTGGACGCAATCGTAAAGCCGGTGACAAGCAAAACGCCTAAGCTACCTGTATCCGATCTGAAATACTTAATAAAAGTATTGAGTGAATTTGCTGATCAGATTAATGACGGTATAGCGCTGAGCCATTACCGGGAAGGTGTAAATATATTTATAGCAAGCTTCTCAAAACTGGCTTATGTCAGGTCGAGGTTCAGTATGTCAAATGAGGAAATCAACGCTTTAAACATAACCTATCATAATATAATCAGCTATTTTTTCGCAAGTAAGCTGCCCACTGAATTAAAAAGAGAGCTATTTAACTTCTTATTGGAATTCATGCAGCGTTCCTACTATATGTTTGATAGTTTTTACCATAATATCCTGTATCATTTGATACCCAAACTCACTACATCTGAGCGCAAAACGGTTAAAACTGTTTTACTGGATCTGCTGAAAATCCGCCCGAATACGGAACACGCCGTAATACTTGCTTATTATCTGAAAATTTCAAAAAAATATACAACGGAAGCAACGGATTACTTCTCTCAATATCCACTTCAACTAATGGAAGTGGTGCACCTGCTGCTCAATGACGAAGACAGAAGTATTGCTATAGAAATTCTTGAAAAGACTTATAAATCACGTCCCAACGACAGAGATATAATGAATAGGCTGCTATATATTTATATTCAGACCAATAATCAGGATGCATTCAAAGCACTTGCAAAAAAAGCATTTATCAACTCTGGCGACAATAAATACCTGAGTTTGCTCAAAAAAGAATTACCAGATCATACATACACGCAAGTCATCCTTGATATAGAATCCCATATTCTCACCCAATCCAACATATCCAAAGAAACAGCACTCAAATTTTTCTTATTTGAGGACAACTGGGCTGCTATGGTTCTCTATTTTGAAAAACATCCTGACCTGGAGATGCTTCAAAAATACGATGCTTTCATCTACCTTCATGACCAGGATGCTGTAGCCTCATTATATATTCAAATACTTGACGATTATTTCAGCACACTTCATCCCGACGAGATACTATTGACTACCGAAAAGTTAAACAATCATTGGAGGCAACAAAAAATGCAAAGCACGATACAACAGTTGGGTGACTTTTTGAAAGGTGGTTGAACTACGGTATAGGTAGTTGATACTTTTTTTTAATGAGAATTGAAAATTGAAATACAATGATTCGTGAAGCATGTGTAGAAACGGTAGATCAAGCTTCGTATGCGGCGGCAGTCGGTGCTGAACAGTTGGAACTTTGTTCAAATTTGGAAGAAGACGGACTTACACCAAATGACGAACTGATAGAACAAGTTTTGGCACATGTGGATATCCCAGTCAAAATCATGATTCGGAGCCGAAGTGGTGACTTTTTCTATGATAAAACAGAAATGGAGGCTATGGCTAAAGATATAAAAAGGCTCAAAAAATATCCAGTCTCGGGTATTGTTTTTGGCGCTTTAAAACGCTCAAATGACCAACGAATCATGTTAGATATGGATGCTATCCGTATGATTTGTCAAGAAGCATATCCACTACACGTAACCATCCATAAAGCTATCGACCTTTGCACAGACATCCTTTCTGAAATTCCTCAATTAAAAGACATTTCAAATGCCAAATTTATCCTTACATCCGGAGGAAAGCCCACAGCAACATTAGGAACGGATATGATGATATCCATGGATGCACTCGCCAAACCAGAAATCAATGTCATTGGTGCTGGTAAAATCACACATCACAATTTACAACAAATACACGATATACTTGGGTTACGTTATTATCATGGCAAGAAGATTGTGTAACGATGGATTAATTTTGAAATCGCAATAGTGTTCTGTCTATCTAAAAAATCATTCAATCATAAACCGTGCACAATTACCCAATCTAATATTCTGTCAAAATCATATTTTCAAGGTATGAGCGATATCCTACTGACGATCGTTCGCTGATCATCTTACGATAGTTGCTTTGGGATATTGGCAATACATCATACGTTAACTGAACGTTACCTGTATAATCCTCAGCACTTTTCATGACTTTTTGGTAATACGCAATGGCCTTTTCTTCATTATCAAATCTTCTTATCAAAATGATTTGAGCATTGTCCTCAATATTCAATACTGCATCACCAAATTGTAGCCGGTCTGATGCAAAATTTCTCTTGTTATATTCGGAAATAGATATTTTAAAATTGACGTGTTGCGATTCTTCAAGACCGTACGTCACTACTGCAACATAATGTACGGAATTGGGATCTCGGGAGTATATTTTGTCCACATCCTGCACATTGGCAAATGCGTTCTTGTCTCCACCAAGGAAACGCAATATTTCCTTAGCTTTAAGTTGTTCCGGCGAGCCTGGATAAGATGAAACTACTTTGTTTAGCTCTCTGATATATGCTTCTTTACCCTCGGTATTTCCTTTGCACATCGCATATAAAAGGCTCAACTTAGAATTATAATTGTGATCAGTACCCATGACTGTAGGTGCATCATGTATCATTTTCTCCACCTGTGCATATTGACCATTGGTAAAGAATTTATACATCGTACTGTAATACTTATCGGCTTTATTTGCCTGCATATTCGCTACTGAAAAGAAATCAGGATCATTGATAACTGAAGCATATTTTGACTCAGGATATTTTGAAAGGATTTTATCTTTATACTCTTGTTGTTTGGCTACATTACCCAGATCCATGTAGTCTAAGTATAAGTAGAAATAAGAATCCAGCTCATTATTGGTTGGTCCGTACTTTTGATGCATGTTTTCTAACGTTTCCGCTGAACGACTGTAATTATCGATTTTATCTCTGAATAATTTACCCAACGTAAACATAGCAGCCATGATCCGATCATTGGTTTCTTGAAGTTTGACAGGATTTGTCGGAATTTCTCTATTCAGTGCATTATAATCGTCCTGAGACACCTTAGCTGCCAAGGCATCTTCTTCGGCTTTGTCAGTATCTTGACTGTCTGAATCACTACTAAATGATATTTTTTCACTACGCCTCCATTCGTCTTCTAAGGCTATATTGCCCCAGGTTTTGATAAATGCCTGTCTCCCACGCTCCTTGTTAGCTATATTATATGCGAAAAATGTACTATTACCAAAGTTGGTATTTGCAGCTAACATAACACCCGTTTTGGCTGATTGACCTGTATTTTTGGCGGCAGGAGCCGAACTTTTTGGATTGCGTTCGAGATATTTCAATACTGCCTTTTTACGATCTTTTTCGTCTAATGATGCAAAGTATAACAATGTATCGTTATAGCTGATAAGGTGCATATTGTAGGCTATATCTGCTAAATTATCAACATATCGCTTTACTTGATCGTATCTCGGATCTGTTTTTTGCAATACCATTAATGTAGAATCATAATAGGTCGATGCCTGCAAATATCTATCCGATTGATGATGTATGTCTGCAATACGGTAATATGCCTCTGCTTTGAGTTTTTGGTTGGTAGTATTGTTATTCAATGAATACTGAAAATTTTCAATTGCGAGGGCTTCGTTACCTAATGACAATTCGATTTCTGCGATTGTATAGTATATTTCGTCTTTAAGATTGGCATATTTTGCCTCATCAATGATCTTTTTTAGGCTTTTCAATACGTCATCTTTAGATCTCGAACCGGAAGCGATGGCATTTTTAGCAACAGCCATTTCAGCCATAAATTCCATTTTAGCGTTATTAGTGCTTTTTTTAGCCATTTCAAAATAGCGAAGCGCATCGCTATTTCTATTCAACTTTTGAGACAATTGACCTGCTATGAAAGCATATCTTGCTTTAAGATTATTATTGGGTGCTGTTTCAATAGCCTCTTCCAACTTAGGGATTGCTTCTTCGTACTTTTCTTGCTGAATGTAAAAATCTGCATACGTCGGAGCTAATTCAGTACGAGCTTCTTTCGACAATACTTCGGGTTTTAGCTTTTCCAATATCATCTGTGCCGGAAACCAATTTTGCCTTTTCAGATAAACCTTGGCAAGCCACAACATGCCTTCGCTGTATGCGGTCTTGTCTTCTTCCAATTTAGGTGGTTCAGGCTTTTCAAAGGTCTCTTCAACTATTGGATCGGCTTTTACCTCTATTTTTTTATTAATAACTACACTATCTTTTGGCGCTTCTTGTTTGACAGTTGGTGCTTTAGGTGGTGTTTTTATGCCTTTTTTACGGTTTTTAGCATCTAATTTACGTTGCTTTTCTTTTTCCTTTTTGGCTTTTTCACGTTCTTTAGCTTTAGCCTTTTTGTCCAATTCTTTTTCCTTAGCGGCAGTTTTACGATCTGCTTCCTTAGTCGCTTTGGCTTCTTTACGCTCAGCTTCTTTTATTTTCCTTTCTTGTTCTTTTGCCTTTTTAGCAGCTTTTCCTGTTAGTTTTTTACTTTTATAGTTTCTACCATAAGGGTTTGCAGGATTAAAATCTTCTTGAAAATATTCAAAAGTCTCCACTGCCGTTTCATAATCCTGTTTGACGTACTGTGCTTTTCCCATCATCACATAGCAATCGTCCACCCAATCACTTGGTAAGTGAAGCTGTGCAACTGTTGAAACTTTATCCATGATCTTATCCATATCCTGCTTGACCATCTTTGGATTATCAATAGATACGAAATCTTCTACAGCAAGGATATTATTGTAATCATCAACATTAGCTAGCCGCAAGGTCATCATGCTTTCTTTCATGATTTCCGTGGCATTCCAATAGCCATTGTAGTAGGCTGTGGTATTATGATAAAACTTTCCAGCTTTGGAAGTTTCTCCTCTTTTTTTGGTTGTAACACAAGACAATCCTGATGCAGTTACGACAGAAAAAGCGAGTAAATATATAATAAATCTGTTCAAAATATATTACAATTTGTTGTAAAGTATAAAATTAGGGTGCAAATATAAGTCCTTATTTTGTTAATCATATACAAATATTGCTTCAACCCACTATATTATAACTATTTTTGCGCAAAATTATTTTGTTTTCAGCAATAAATTTAGTCCATAATGATCAGTACTTCGGACAAAAAAGGAATCTGGCAGCGAATCCGGGATACATATAGAATCATCATCCTTGACGATGAGAACTTGGAAGAAGTAGGCTCTTACAATCTGTCATTACTAAGTTTTTATGTTGTACTGAGTGTTGCAGCACTTTTGATATCGCTTTTGGTTATCTCCTTTATCGTGTTTACACCTGTCAAACGACTGATACCAGGATACGGTGAAATTTCTGACAATAAAAAATTTATAGAACTCGTCAAAAAAGTCGATGTCCTCGAATCCGAAGTAACCGCCTATCAAGTATATATCGATGGCTTACAAAAAATCCTAACGGCCAGTCAAGGTGTGGATGATTCCCATACGCAAGTAAAAGATTTGAAAAATACGGTTGCCACTCCGGAGCTCGTCAATAATGCTGATATCAAAGAAACAAGCCGTACCAAAGAGCTCAATTTTCTCAAATTTGCAACACCCGTATTTGGAAAGGTATCTGCTAAATTTCAGCCAGATGTACAACATTATGGCGTTGACATTGTAGCACCCAAAGACACACCTATCAAAGCTATCATGGACGGCATCGTTTTGAGTGCTGACCAATCCATTTTAACTGGAAATAGCGTATATATCCAACACAATAAAAATGTGGTATCGGTGTATAAACACAATTCTGCATTATTGGTAAAAACGGGAGATATCGTCAAAACAGGTCAAGCGATAGCTATCATTGGAAATAGTGGCGAACAATCCACAGGACCACATCTACATTTTGAAATGTGGTACGACGGTAAATATGTAAATCCTGAAAACTACATTACATTTCAATAAATAATACTCTGTCAACAAAAATATACTAATAAAATGTCGTTCTTTTTTCAAATCTCATTGTTAAAAACACTCGCCATAGTTACCACTATGCCTGTGTTTTTTGCCTTGATTTTAAAAAAAACAACTTCCATTATAATTTAAGTCTTTTTATGGACAGAGTATTAATCCTATTTTTAAGCTTTCATTTAATTATTTTTCTCTCATGAGTAGTACACTATTACACGCGATACAAGATGAAGAAGGCAAAAACATGAGTCCCATATTGGCGGAAAATGTAAAAAATTTCCTTATTGATATTGACGGAACTATCTGTGACGACATCCCCAATGAAGAGCCAGAACGTATGGGAACCGTATTGCCCTACCCTGATGCATTGACGATTTGCAACAAATGGTATGATGAGGGACATATTATCACTTTCTTTACGTCAAGGACAGAAGAACACCGAGAAATCACAGTACAATGGCTTCAAAAATATGGTTTCAAATATCATGGGCTTCTTGTTGGAAAGCCACGTGGCGGCAATTATCATTGGATAGATAATCATATCGTCAAAGCAACTCGGTACAAGGGTAAATTTACGGATATGATCAAGGTCAACACAGAGATTGAAGTCTTCGAAAAATAAAATCACAATAATCAATAGTATCTGTATTTCAATATAATATGGCAATAAACCAATACAGCAAAATCTTTCTAACAGGTGCTTCTGGATTTGTTGGGCAGCATACTATCAAGCTTTTGATAAGCCAAGGATATACCCAAATCACTTGTTTGACAAGGCAACCAATAGACAAAATATCGGAAAAATATCCTTGTCAATGGATAACTGGAGATCTATCAAACCTTACCTTTTTGGAGGAGCAGTTAGCTGATAAAGATGTAATCATCAATTTGGCTGCCGATGTGACCTTCAGCACCAATAATAAAAAACAGTTCCTTCAAAATGCCGTCACCACAACGGCCAATCTCGTCAATGCAGCTCTATATACTGGAATAAAAAAAATGATTCATATCAGTTCGGTTGCTGCCATTGGTCGAAAAAAGCAGAAAGACTACATTGATGAAAAGGTGCTTTTCAGTCATAGCCCTTATGACACCACGTATGGACTGGCAAAGTTTTTGGGCGAGCAGGAAGTGTGGCGTGGTCATGCCGAAGGTCTTAACGCAACCGTGCTATGTCCTTCCATGATACTCGGTACAGGTGATTGGAATAGGTCATCTATCAAGCTATTTCAAAAAATCCATAATGGGTTGAAATATTTTCCGACTGGCATAACTGGCTGGGTAAGTGTAAATGATGTTGCAAATGCAGTTTCGAAATGTCTTCAAGGTGATTTTTCAGGGGAAAGATTCATCATCAGTGCTGAAAACCGATCCTATCAGGACATTTTCAGTCTAATAGCCACAGCTGTTCAAGCTCAAAAGCCGATTAAAGCCTTAACTCCAGCATTAGGTAAGACACTCATTGCTATCGATAAGTTAAGGAGTCTATTTTCCAAAGAAGATCCACTTTTGACTAAAGAAACACTCATGAGCACATCTGTAGAATCCATTTACGACAACAGTAAATCTATAAAGGAATTAGGTCTGCAATACGCTAATATCAATGAAACTATACGGCAAGCCGGTAAGGCTTATCTGGAAACGGTCAAGTAGTTTGTAATAACTAAGGCATGATCAAATTCAATCAAAAATCAATAGATTTTGATAATGCACCAATAATAAAATCGACCATTTAAACCCGTATTGCTCTCCCTATTTGAAGTGTATCGGCAAATAGTGCAATCTTTAGATTGATATTTCTTGGTATATTCTCTAATAAGTCGTTGATGATTTTGCATATTATTTCTGCTTTTGGAACATCAATGACCTTGGCCATATTATTGGCGGTTTCTATCTCTTTTTGAGTAAGGTTAACTTGCTCACTTTGGGTCAATAGTCTGAAATTAAACTGCCTAAAAAAGTGAAGCCCGTACTCTAAAAAACTTTTTTGCTCTTCTTTGTCCAAACTTTCCACTTCCTTTATCCATTGGTTGATTTCGAGCGGATCTCCTTTGTAGGCTATACGCAGCCAAGAGATGATCAAATGTGAATAATCAACAGCCTGATTATTGCTTATGGCAATGGCGTGATTCAAGTTTCCATCAGCAAGATGTGCTGTCTGTATTGCTTTTTCTTCAGGAATATTTAATGATTCTTGCAAGTACGATGCGATATCTTCTCCTGAAAATGGAGGTATTTTGACTAACTGACATCTACTCAATATTGTCGACAGGATCTGTTCTTGGTTCTCAGTAATCAGAATCATGTACGTATCATCTGTAGGTTCTTCTATAAGTTTGAGCAGTCGATTGCCTTCATTACCAAGATATTCAGGTAGCCACATGATCAGCACCTTTTTATTTGTTTGATAGGCTTTCATATTGAGTTTATGCATGATATCGTTGCACTCTTTGGCATTGATATTTGGAGTGCTATTGGATTCGTTGATTTCGTCAAACCAATCTGTTTTGCTCATGAATGGATTTTGGCTAAGCATCGTTCGCCATTGAGGAAGAAAGTCGTCGCTTGTCGTGCTTTCTCGCTTTTTGTCGCCCTGTCGTACTACCGGAAATGAAAAGTGAACATCTGGATGTATCCATTTGTGAGTCAGTTTGCATTGCGTACAAGTACCACAGCTTTCACCATCGGCTTTGTTTTCACATAAGATATATGCAGAATATGCCAATGCAATTGCCAATGCGCCATTGCCCTCTTTAGACAAGAACAATTGAGCGTGCGGAATTCTACCTTTGTCCACACCACCTTTGAGTATTGCAGCAACCTTATCTTTCCCTTTGATATCTCTGAAAAACATATTAGCCAGTCGAAATTTTATTGTATTATAAATAAACCAAACATTGAGATACGGTCAGTTGTTTATAATTATAGTGATACATTGCCGAAAATAAGTTTGGTAATAGGCAACTTGAATTATATATGATTTGTTGTCCTTTAATCATCTGTTTTGATAATGCTTAAAACCGAATAAAATATGAGAGCTTCAGTATATAGAAGAGCACATTTTAACGCTGCACATAGATTGAATAATCCAAACTGGTCTCAGGAGCAAAACAAGGCTGTATTTGGAGTTTGTAATAATGATAACTATCATGGTCATAATTACGAACTTGAAGTTAAGATAACGGGTGAAGTAAATCCAGAAACTGGCTATGTTTTTGACATGAAAGTACTGAGCGATATGATAAAAACCGAGATAGAAGATCGCTTTGATCACCAAAACCTCAATTTAGACACGGAAGAATTTAAACATCTCAATCCTACAGCGGAACATATCGCTTATGTGATTTACAACATATTGAGAATAAAAATAGACAAGGCATACGATATTAACATCCGTTTATGGGAAACACCACGCAATTCTGTTGAGTACCCTATATCAAATTAAAGTGTGTTGGGTTGAGAAGCTAAGAAAAAATACCAAACAAAAAAAAAGGCCGCCAAACTGACAGCCTTCACTTTTTTAATTTGTAAACTATTAATTATGAAAAAGTATATTACTTTATCTTCTATTTACTATAAGATATATTTAGTCTTGATGACTTAACCATATTATTTTGCTTGTCAAACATACTCAAAAGATACATCCCTTGTTGTAGGTCACTTATTGAATGTTTAGCACCATCATAATGATTTAATGTTTTAATTTCACTACCAAGCACATTAAATACCTTGATCTTATCTACATTACTATCATTACTCAATGAAAAATATTCTTGTGCTGGATTAGGAAAAACATTCACTTCATTATTTAAAGCTACATTAAACGTACTGGAAGTACCTTCTACTTGTACTTCTATCGGAATTCGATAAACCTCAATCGTCCTTTCTGCATCGCCATAAAGTACTAACTCCATATCAGAGTTTCCAGGTGTTTCATTTGGATTAAGATATACAAACCAATGGTGCGTTGTTTGACCCATGTGATTCGGGATGCTTGGTGAGTTATTTAAAAAATTTGGTAGATAACATAAATTATTATCACAAACCTGTACATCCCAATTTTCTACCCAAGTTTCATTATTCAAAAACAATTCCCAATGCATACTATAGACTGTATCCACCTCAACAGTCAGGTCTAACTCTACTTTTGCTTGGAATGTGTCCTTATGAGTACTTATAGCTACCAAATCAGGACTATGGCTCAATTGCCCAAAAGAGTTAAAAACGATAAATAAAGTTAGTATTGTAAAAAAATGTTTCATGTGTAATGGTTATCGTGAATTTATAAACGAATTATGCTCCGATGTTGGATTTTTGTAATTTAACTGATTTGACAATTTTGTTTTTATCATCCAGCATTTTTACGATGTACATACCATTTTTAATATCCGTGACATCAAATACACTATTACTACTACTATTAAATGTTTTCACCTCTTTCCCGAACATATTGTATATGATTACTTTTTTTACATTCAGACTGTTATTAATCTGAAAATAATCAGTAGTCGGGTTTGGAAACACCTTAATATCTTCGGTCACAGTATCATAACTTCCAAAACTACTCGCAGGAGTATTTTGCGCTTGTATGCCTAAGCTGATCAGGGTAATCATTACCACAAATGAAAAACGTAATATTCTATTCATATCATGAAATATTATAATTATTGCAAAAATACATCAATTTTCAATATGTAGCAATAAAAATGTAATTAAAAATTCAATTTTACTAATATTTTAACATTTAAAGACTTAGATTAGGTATTTTTTAACCATGTATATATGGTATTTTATTATAATGTATTAATACTCTTGAGCAGTATTGTTGTAGAGATATGATCGAATTGATGACTTTAGTTTTGAATAATTATTTTAAAAAATGGTTCAATATTTAATGTAAAATAATTGATTTTGTGGTTAAAATTAAATTAATTTTCGGTAACAAGGATACTAAATCGTTTGACAGCTCGTTATACAAATTCAATACCGTAATAAATAAACATTTTCAATTTTTCAACTTTCAACTTTCAATTCTCTATATGTAAACACGCTACTTTAACAATCATTTTTAATATCATGAAAATCAAGATTTTTAAAGCAGGAAGTGTGCTGTCTTTTTTGATTGTAAGTTTGGCTGTTCAGGCTTCGTGTATCTCTGGAAACTGTATCAACGGCGTTGGCACATTCGTATATGAGGACAATTCCAAATATGCTGGTTTTTTTGTTGCTGGAAAGCCACATGGTAACGGTGTTTTAATAGGTTGGGACGGCAGTAAATATTCTGGACCATTTGTCAAAGGAAAGAAACAAGGATTAGGTAAGTGGATTTCTGCCAACGGCGATGTATATACCGGGAATTTTGCGAATGATACTTTTGAAGGTAAAGGTCGAATAGCTTATGCAAATGGCGATACATATTTAGGCGATTGGAAAAGTGGATATGCTTCAGGTACCGGAACTTATACATTTTCGGATGGTCATAAATATACAGGTTCATTTCAAATGGGTGACTTTTCAGGATTTGGACGGTTAACTGAAGTAAATGGCAACTACTACGAAGGTGCTTGGCTAAAAAACAATAAGCATGGTCAAGGAATCAGCTATGTTGAAGGACAATTGAAAGAAGTAGAATACCACAATAATCTGCTGGTTAGTGAAAGAAAAAAAGAAGAAGTTTTAATAGCAGCGTCGAATAAAAGTACAGTTGACAAAAACCTTAAAGCAGCTAATAATAACAAGATTTATTCTACAAAAATCACTGATACAAAGAGCGAAAATCAGGCACAAAGCAAAAAGGAATTACCACAAATTTATGCATTAATCATCGGTGTGGCTTCTTATCAACACCTGCCATCATTGAAATATACAGATGATGATGCTTACTTGATGTATGCATTTCTAAAAAGTCCAGAAGGTGGTGCATTGGCTGATGACCAAATTAAAATATTGGTTGATGAAGCTGCAACAGGTAAGGCAATCTTGAATGGATTGCAAGAAATGGGACAAAAAGCTGGTCAAGACGATGTGTTTTTAGTGTTTATGGCAGGTCATGGCTTTGAAAATGCTTTTGTACCGGGCGATTATAATGGCTACAATAACCAACTCGAATACAAAGCCATATTAGCAGCGTTAGATCAATCTCAGGCACGACACAAATTGTTGATTGCAGATGCCTGTCATTCGGGTACTATGGCACAGGCTCGCGGTAGATTCGATACATCATTAGAACGGTACTATTCGGCTATTGACCGTACTCAGGGAGGTACAGCAGTGCTGATGTCATCGGCTCCAAGGGAAGTTTCTATGGAATACAACGGACTCAGACAGGGTATATTTTCACATTACATCATACGAGGATTGAAAGGAGCAGCAGACCGAAATAACGACAATCTTGTTACCGTTTCAGAATTGTATAATTATGTCCATGTTGGTGTTCGAGAATATACATCTAAGGTTCAAAACCCGCTTATCATAGGTGATTATGATAAGAATATGCCAGTAGCTTGGGTTAATCGAACGTTCTAATATTGTAACGGTGTTTCAAGTTTATACAATGTATATATCAATGTCGTTTGGATAAGGATTTTGAGTAGCTTGCAACTTATAAACTACTGATTTTAAGTGTGATTCCTTTGCATTTTTATGCATATAGTTTATATCCTTGCTTTTTATGTCAATGTTTTGTCCTATGCGGACGGCAGTTACTTTTTTTCATTGCCAAAAAAAGTAACCAAAAAAGTCTAGTTCAAAAAAAGGCGATTGCTAAAGCACCGTTCTCTCTCGAATCTACATGCTTTTTCTATCGACAATAGTTCACTATTATCTGAATTAAAGCCTACCAGTCGATAGACGCAATTCCGATTCTTCGTTCACTATCGCTTGTTTTTTGAACGGTTTCAATTTTGCCTTTTCACTTTTAGGTAAAGATATAAAATATTGAAAATAAGCAATGTGTACCCAAACGAAATCAATGTAGATGTGACATTTTTTACTGAGCATTAGCATAAAAGCTTACCAATCAATGCCTCAAACTTTCTCTTATCTGCCTGATAAGTATATCTCCAATAGCTGCACGAATATTCATATCTGTCAACTTGCTGTTGTAGCGTGTTGGATACACTCTGTTGGATAAGAATACATACGTCAGCCCATATTCGGGATCTGCCCAGGCATACGTTCCGGTATATCCCGAATGGCCAAAAGCATTTGATGAACTCATCGTTGGGAGATTGCGTGTATTCTTTCCAAAATCCGGTTTATCAAAGATCAGCCCACGCCTGTTTTGCTCTTCGGCAAACTGATAACTTGTAAACTGCTTCACTACTTCTGGTCGGAAATACGATTTTGAACCATAATTGCCCTGTTGAAGATACAATTGCATCACTTTAGTAACATCATTTGCATTGCCAAATAATCCTGCGTGACCTGATATGCCGCCCATGAGTGCAGCGCCTTCGTCATGTACATAACCATGTAACTGTTGCTGTCTGAAAAGACTGTCATATTCAGTTGGTATGATTGCTTCGTTTGAAGTATATTTCCAAGGGTTAAAAATTAACGAATTGCAACCTAAAGTACTATAAAAACGCTGTAAATATTGCTCCATACTTTGACCCGTTTGATGTTGAATCAATTCAGGATATAGGTAAAAATGCAGGTCGCTGTAAACATACTTTCCTGGAGATTCAAGCGGCGTATCTTTGATAGCTCGCATGATATTTTGGGTATAGCCCTTGTTCATAAACACGTCTTTGGCTATTAGTATTGAGTATGTAGATGACTGATTTTTAGAAAAGATATTTTGCTTCCATGTTCTTGTATTTTCATTCAGTGCCAATCGCCACAATACCGGGTTATTAGCGGAAGCTATGGTATCCAATGCGAGGATCTGCTTTTTACCAAAAAGTCTTTTGAAAAATCCCTGTTTTTTCGTCTGATATACTGCCAGATCTTTCCATTCCGGATGTTGCAAAAAAGCCTTTTTCATCGTTGCGGCCGTATCTATCGCATGTTTCCAAAACGGTATCCATGCCTTGAGACCTGCACGATGGGTCAACGCATCTTTATACAAGACCGAACCAATGGGCGTTCCTTTCACAGACGGGATATATCGTTCCAATTTTTGATTGATATCAACTTTATCTTCGCTTACCAACGTCATTAATACGGGAGCAGCGGCAAATATTTTGGTTAAAGAGGCAAGATCATAGATATCTTTTGTGCTCACTTTACCATTAGCAGGTAAAATAGGCTTCTCAATTTGATTATTTTCAGGCTTAACGACATGCTTCATATCATTATCCATAGCATCATCAATGAAAATACTGTTTCTTGGGTTGACATCACCGACAGTAAAAGATGTTGGCCATTGCTCATACGTGTGATATCCATAGGCTTTGGAAAAAATAACTTTACCGTCTTTTGCTATTTGAAGGACGCAACCAGGATAAGCACCGGCTCTTAATCCTTCCTGTATCACAGCGTCCATTGTCGAATACATTTTTTTCCTATCTAAACCGACCAATTCGGGAACAGTATAGGCAAGTCTGCCGACAGCGGGTAAGGTCAGTCCCATACCTTGATAAAATACATCATTTAGGCTCAATGGTAGCCGTCCGAACGTAGGAAAAGCACCAAAAATGACCTGTGGCGTGATTGATTCGGTATATTCACTTTGCTGATAAGTCATAAGCAAGGTTTTACACTTTGCCAATTCGGGAATAGCACCAAGTATAAACGGACTGCCTAAAATACTGAGAACCACCTGATCCATATTGGCTAATCGGCTGATGATCTTCGTATTTTGCATTGTCAAACCGTACTTTTTCCCAGCTCTGATATCGGTAAAATGCGCAGCCGCAAGGATGATATCATACTCTTTCAATTGTTGAAAGATTTGCTCGATATGTGTATCGTCCGCATCGTGTGGTAAGCTGTAAAAATCCGCCTGTATATAATTGCCAACCATATCATAGAAGTCAGTAGGATGCGATATTCCAACCGATAAAACAGCTATTTTCTGCGTCAAATCTGTAATTGGCAGCAGGTTTGCTTCATTTTTCAGGCAAGTGATACTCTTTTGCGTAAGTACGTGATTGATCACATCCGATTCGATCGTATTCAAATCATCAACTAAGTTTTCTAAGCGGATAGGCTCATAATTATCCAATCCTGCCCATGATTTGGCTTTAAGTATTTTCTTGACCTTAGCGTCAATGGCTTCCATGCTGATTCTCTTGTCGAGCACAGCTTTTTTAATAGCTTCAACTGCCAGTGGAACTTCTATGAACGTCTCCAGTATATCATTGCCAGCCAGCAATGCTCTGACCATGGATTCGCCTTTTGGATAATTTTTGACAGCGCCCTCCATTTCCATAGCATCCGTAAAAGTCAGACCTTGAAATCGCATTTTTTCACGAAGTAAGCGAAAGACGATATTATACGAAAAGGTAGAAGCTAACCCAGGAATAGGTTCCAAAGCCGGAATATTCAGGTGTGCTGTCATGATACCTGACAGGCCTTGCTGTATGAGTGCCTTAAAAGGATACAACTCCACATCTTCCAATCTATCACGGCTATGACCGATAACGGGTAAGTCATAATGCGAATCTACAGCCGTATCTCCGTGTCCGGGAAAATGCTTGGCGGTACAGAGTATATGCTGACTTTGCATCCCTTGCATCAGTGCCAGTCCATTTTGTGTGACAACCGTTTTATCTGCGCCGAAGGATCGGAAATTGATGACCGGATTTTTTGGATTGTTATTTACATCTACTACCGGAGCATAATTGATGTGAATGCCCATACGTTTGCATTGTCTGCCGATTTCCTGACCCATACGGATTAAGGTTGTGGTATCCACTGGTGCAGCGCCGATCGTCATATTGTACGGAAACCGGTGTGTACTATCCAACCGCATTCCAAGACCCCATTCGAGATCTTGCCCGATAAAAAGCGGCACATCACTTGATGCTTGCAATGCATTGGTGATCCGTGCTTGCTCTGTCGGATTGGATGCGAAGAACACGATACCACCGATTTTATACTTCTTGACCCATGTTGTGAGCTGATTGATATCATGTGGTCTTCCGGAATAATTGCCTCTTGGCATCAGCAACTGTCCGATTTTTTGCTCTAAGGTAAGCTGATTGAATACAGAATCGACCCACTTCTCATTATAATCTCGAAGAAATGCAGGTGCTTGTTGACCATACGTCAATATACCCAAAAAGCCCAATAAAAAGCTTAAAAATATTCGTGCTTTTAGTACGCCATTAATGCTACAAATCATGGCATTTTCAAATGTTTAATCTAGCCAGTAAAACTACTTTGCTATCAATACTTTTGACGTAGCAACGAAATGATTGTCTTGGCTTCTCAATGTCAAAAAATATGTTCCAGTAACGTACTTGCTCACATCCATACTTTCTGTTTCGCCATTTTGTATCATATCAAAGGCTGCATGTACGACTTTACCGCTATAATCTGTTAATGTCACTAAATACATACCTCCCGGAATAACGTCAGTTGGAATATTTAGGATGTGATTAGCTGGGTTTGGGTAGCAATTTATACTTTGAATTTGTACATTTTCGGTTGCTGTCACCTTGCCTAAATCTGCAAAATCTACTTGAAGCAATTCGTTATCTAAACTATATGATGCAGATACTAAAATTTCTTTTTTGTCATTGCTATGAAAGCGGTAAACAATACTCTCCCGCTTACCTAAAAACTGTGTGATGAATGGTGGCAAAGTTATCAACCCAGATATGGTTTCAAGATTGACCCAACCCAAAATGGATACTTTCATAAATACAGAAGTTGTAGATTCGACTTCAACCTTTTCTCTGAGTACATCAAATGTCTCATCCTGCATATTTAAAGTACCATAGGCATCCATGATACCTTTCTCCGAGGATGAAAACTCAACTCTGATACTATCCGGTTTAAAATTGGCAGGAATACCTGCAAGTAAGGAGTCTGGAAATACACTTGCGTCTAATGAAATCCTGAATTTACTTTCAGATCTTGTGGAACCTACAAACTCTAACGGTGCTTGCCTTAAATACGGATTTGTCGTATATCTGATCGCCAAAGGAGCATTGAATATAGGATTAATACCACCAAGGCCAAGTGCTTCGAGCTTTGTATCATTGGATTTTATATAGGTTTCTTGTCTGTCATTGATTAACACTAAGTCAGCATCAGGAAATACGTCCGGATTACTACCTTCATTTAGCGCAACATAAGATTCTTCATATTTCACACCGCGATTAAGTACACTAAAATCCCATGTTCTTGGCCCTGCCGGTGATTTTAAATCAAGTTCGAAATCAGGATTTGTGATGACAGCATATTTGAGTTTGTCTCCGGCTTTTGGAAAGGTGCTACTATTGATGACAGCTTGGCCATTCGCTATAAAACAACCTAATAAAAATACGATAAGTAAACCTGTGTTTTTCATTGAAAACTAATTTTATGGTTAATCTAAATAAATAATTTTTCTAAGGAATTTAATGCCGACTTTGGCTTCTATTGATAAATTGCGTACCTGTGTTAGTGGTAGATCCATACGCTCATTTGGTACCCAAGGATTGCGGATATTGTCGATAGGAAACTGCTCGTACTGAAATGATAGATCCGGCTGTACTGAAAATTCTAAAAAAACATTGCTCAACTCCGTTACCTCACGCTCAAAACCACCTCCAAATGTTACGCCATAATTCAACTTCCTGATATAATCCGGACTGACTAATTCGCCCAAACCTGACTGAGAAAGGTTGCCAAGGTTGCTACCAGCCGTATATTCGCCTCTGACACCAAGAAGAAAGTAGGCATTCGTTCCGGATATGAGATTAAACCCTTTTTTAGCACCCAATTCGAGCACTAAATTATTAAATTTATACTTGACCTGAGACCTAAAATCGGACAATATGCTGATATATCTCAAAGAACTACCACGTGTATGAAATCCCAACTGCGCATATAAAGCACCTTTCTTATCTTCGTCATACGTTTCAGCAAAGATATCTCCGTTTATATTAAACAGCGGACCACGATTGATACTAAAATTTGAACCACCAGAACCCCAAGATTGATTATTCATTGCCAATCCACCTTTCGCTCCAAACCAATAGCTTTGCGCTTGTATTCCTGTAGCTAAAAGCAACCCAATAAAAACAAACAGCGTATATCTATACATGAATACTTTCAATTTATGGTCAAAAGTAGGTATTTTGTAGCATATAAAAAGCGTATTCGTTTATTTTTTGTATCTGAAGTTTGAAAAATGGGAAATAAAGTACTTGATTTACTAAATTTGGATTGTTATTTACTGAGGTTGAATCATAGATTTTGGATTTCTACGCCCTCAAATGTTAAACTCAAAATTTTTTTAGAAAATATTTTTATATTTTGTTGGAAATATCAAAATAATCATGTAATATTGTCACAGTTATCATGTAACATCCGAAAACTTAGGATATGTTAAACTATACAATATCATGAATATTGCATTAAAATATGGTCTTATGTTGCTTAACTTGTTTCTCATGGTATCAATACTAAAAGGACAAGTAGATGTCAAGTGCTATGGGAACGGAAATTTAGAGTTTGGTATAGAAAAAGAATGGAATATAGAAGTAAGTGTGCCAGTATTTCAAACACCCAAGATAATGGATATAGATGATGATGGGGTGCCGGAAATAATAGCAGCAGGAGAACAAATATCTATTAATAATGGAGGTAAAATAATACATCGAAACATTAAAGTAATTAATTCTGTATCTAAGGTAGTCATTAATGAAATCAATACACATTATTTTGATTTTAACTTGAATAATTTTGTATTCTTAAAAGATGAATCAGAAGGATATGTATTCATAATTGCTGTAGCAGATAGTGATTTAAACCCCAACAATGTAAGGAGGAAATTGGTCTGTTACCGTTTGGATGGGAGTGTTAAGTGGATCTCTGATTATCATTATGGAGAAACATTGGATTCAGGTGTGCTATCATCTAGTGGTGGCGGAAACTTATCGTTAGCTGATTTTAATCAAGATGGTATTCCTGAAGTATATACCCATAATGAAATTTTTAATGCCCGAACAGGCAAAAAAATAGCTTATGGTGGTAAATATGGCTATGGGACTTATCGTGGCGTATCGGTTGCAGCAAACTTAGATGACGACTCAGGTGATTTAGAGTTAGCGGCAGGTTATACAATATACAAAGTAAAGATAACAAACATAAATGGATTAGCAGGTAATGAAATGATTCCATATAATCTCCGTATTAACGGTGATTTGAGAGAAGGACATACAGTGATTGCCGATTTCAATGGTGATGGAAGATTAGATGTATTGGTCGCATCTATGGGGATCTTAGAAAAACAAATAACTACTGTATATATTTATACTTTTGAAAACAAGGAATTATCTTTAATTGCCAAAAAGGAATGGCATCCATGGTTTCAAATAGGAATACCAATTATTGGGAAATTCGCTGATGACTCAGAATTAGGTATAATATTTAGTACTCAAAACATGTTAATTAAACTTTCATATAATGGTACTGAAGAATTATCCATTGACTGGCAATTTAAAACAACTAATATTGGTGCTTATGAGTCTATGTCTGCTTTTGATTTTGATAATGATGGAATTCATGAAGTGGTTTATCGGGATGAGAAATACCTTTTAGTGATAAAAGCAAAAGACAATATACCTATATTATCAGGGAGCTTACCATGTAATTCAGGAACTGCAGGCGATTATCCGGTTATAGCGGATATATACAATTCAGGAACATCAAGAATTTGCGTTACTTGTTGGGATTCAATCACAGTTACTTCTTCTTTTCCAAAATCTGTAGGCCACCTCACTATCTTCGGCCCGCCCGAAGGCAAGTACTGGGCACCGGCCCGCAATATCTGGCATCAATACGGCTACAATCCGCTTTTTATCAATGATGACGGCACTGTACCGCAACACATGCACAACCCTGCGACCTACAAAAACGGCAAGTATAACAACTTCAATGTGCAGGAAAACCTGCTTGACGGAGACGGCAAGATACCTGCCTCATCGCTGTACGGAGATATCTCATGTATCGGCTACGATGTGGATACAGACAGCTACCATGTAAACTTTACGGTGCGCAACCGTGCAGATGCATCTGCCACAGCCAGGATCAATGTTCCAGTCGCCTTTTACACAGGCGACCCGGAGCAGGACGGCAGGCTGATCGGTGTATATCATACCACGGCAAGCATCACAGCAGGAGATGATACAGGTACGCTGAGCTATAGCTTTCCTGCATCAGGCATATCATCACTGTGGATGGTCGTGAATACAGACAGATACCCGATGATACCGGGCGACTCATCGTACTACAGCATCGATGAGTGCGACTATACGGACAATGTATTTATAGCGGAATTACCTAAGATACAAAGACAGCAGCAGGAAATCTGTGCGGGCGATACGGTGGATTTTTACGGACAGCAGTTGAGTACAGCAGGACAGTATCACGCCAGGTTGACATCAGCAACAGACTGCGACTCACTCATCGCTATACTCGACCTGACCGTGACCGATAAGAAAGATGAAGCAGTCGCAGATATAGCATGCGATACCTATACCTGGAATGGTCAGACGTATGATAGTAGTGGCGACTATGAGTATCGCACACTAAGTATATCCGGATGCGACAGCATCGTCACGCTAAGCCTGTCTATCAATCCGTCCATCCAACAAACAGAGGTACAAACTACCTGCGAGCGCTACGAGTGGAACGGACAGACCTATACAACAAGTGGTATATTTACCTATAACGGACAAACAAGTCAGGGCTGTGACAGTACCGTTACGCTCAACCTGACCATACATCCCAAAGCAGCAACCACACAACAAATATCCGTATGCGACAGCTACGAGT
>CAYNSF010000005.1:0-135051 GCA_964399855.1 uncultured Aureispira sp.
AATAAGCACCATATGAATTATAAACCGCTCTAATTTCCTTAACTAAACGACATTGGGTTCTCTTTATATATTGTCACCCATCAAATATTGCAACTTTGGTATTCAAAATAGACACCTGCGATCTGTTGCTTGATGTGTTGATTAAATTAAATAACAAAGTTGATTGGCTATCTAATAAATCCAATGCGAAAGTAAAATGATTATTTGAAAAAGTCGAATAAAATCGGTTATAACTGGTTTACAACCGATCTCAACTGATTTTCAAAAAACGTCGGAGTCCCGATAAATAGCGGATTGTCAGCCATATTTGACCTCAAAAACAAAATGATGAGCCAGAAATTGATCTGGAACAAAAATGTATCTACACCATCATTTAATGTCGTAAAAAGTGTGCTTTTTAGCGCGCATTGCCTAGAGAAAAGTGTATTTTAGTGTCTTGTTTTTGTGGAGAAAAGTGTATTTCTGGGAGAAAAAACATGGCGATAAATGTATAGGTATGAAAGTTTTCTCCTCAAAAAAACCAACCCTAAAACCGCTGTTCGCTCCACACTTTCATATTATAGAGGAGAAAGCTGGATGACGAATGTATCTTTATTTATGGTATATCCAATTTGAAAAAGTTGGTTTTGACAGAGTTGTTAAGGCTACTCAGACCGAATACAAACCCGACCATAACACATTATGTTCAATATATCCCTGATACGTTTATAATCCTTGATGTTACGTGCCAAACTATCTAAATTAGATTGTAAGCTAATTATAAAATACTAAGATTGATTATCTACGTCATTCAGTTTACTTTTGATCGTATTATATTCTGATATTAACTTTTTAATATCGTTACTCATACTGAATCAAATGCAACATTCACCTAAATTCCCTTTCCCTTTTCTGTCTCAAATCACACAATAACGTAATTTACATTGAACGTAAGGTAGAAAGATACTTAATTATTACTATTTTTGCATCCTGAATTTATTAAGCAAAGCTTCCTATGTCGGTAATTGTAAAGGATTTAACAAAGATATATGGTGGTCGCCCTATTGTGAACCAGATTTCTTTTGAGGCTAAACCTGGAGAAATACTTGGCTTTCTCGGTCCCAATGGTGCGGGTAAAACCACGACCATGAAAATGATATGTAGCTATACGCAGCCTACATCTGGACATATATCCGTTTGTGGTTTTGACGTGGATAAAGACCCACTGACCGTTAAAAAAAATATCGGCTATCTACCGGAACACAATCCTCTTTACGATGAGATGTATGTAAAGGAATTTTTACATTTTGTAGCGAGCATTCATAATATAGACAATAAAGCTGGTCGCATTGCGGATGTGATCGAAATGACCGGATTGGGCAAAGAGCAACATAAAATCATCGGTACACTATCCAAAGGTTACAGACAAAGAGTTGGTTTGGCGCAGGCTATTTTGCATGATTCCAAAGTACTCATTTTGGATGAACCCACTTCGGGATTGGATACCAATCAGCTTGTGGACATCAGACAACTTATCAAAGAACTTGGTAAGGAAAAGACGGTGATTTTTTCATCACACATCATGCAGGAAGTGCAAGCGCTTTGCGATAGAGTGATCATCATCAATGACGGACAACTCGTCGCTGACGAATCTATCGAAGTGCTAAGCCTCAAAATGGCAGGTAGTCAGCAGCTTTTTGTTAGGTTTGAACATGGGAAAATAGATATTGAGCCATTCAAACGTTTGGATGGTATCGAAAACATCACTTTCGATCATGGTTTATACATATTGACTATAAGTGACGGCAAAGATCTCAGACCGACCATATTCCATACGGCTGCAAATGCAAATCAAGCCATTATTGAGATGCGGCAGGAAAAAGCCAATATCGAAGAAATTTTTAGAAAACTTACGAAAGCAGAAAATCATGTATAGCATATTCCGTAAAGAGATACACGCCTTTTTCTCTACGTTGATCGGTTATATCGTCATCGGTGTATTCTTGATATCTATTGGTTTGTTTATGTGGGTATTTTCAGATACGAGCGTGCTGAATTACAATTTCGCAACCATGGATCAGCTTTTTTCAATAGCGCCACTTGTATTTTTATTTCTTATACCCGCAGTGACTATGAGCAGTTTTGCAGAAGAGCACGGAAAGGGAACCATCGAAATCCTAAGCACAAAGCCACTCACGACCTGGCAGGTAGTCGGTGGTAAGTACTTTGCCAATGTATTGCTTGTGCTCATCGCTTTACTACCGACGCTCATATATTATTACTCGGTATATCAACTAGGTTCGCCGAAAGGCAATCTTGATTCCGGAGCTATCGTAGGGTCGTATATTGGACTTATATTTCTTGCAGGTGCTTTTGTGGCAATTGGCATATTTGCGTCCACACTCACAAATAACCAGATAGTAGCCTTTATCTTAGCGGCATTTCTGTGTTTTTTCTTCCATTGGGTATTTTCCTATCTTGCCATGATGCCGTTTTTTACCGGGACATTAGATTTATTTATACAGAAATTAGGTATTAATTATCATTATTCCAGCATCAGCAAAGGGCTGATAGATACCAGAGATCTTGTTTATTTCATCTCTGTGATTTTTGTTTTTATCTATGCCACTGTTATCATCCTTGAAAATCGAAAATAATATGGCAGCTACATCTATGCAAAGTATGAGTAAATATATACAAATCCTTATTATCATCGCTATCGTATTCGTAGTGAATGTCATCAGCGAATTTGTTTTTACAGATATAGATCTGACGGATGATAAACGATTTACGCTAAGCCAGAGTACCCAAGATATTGTAGCCGCAGCCGATGACCATGTGACGATCCGCGTGTTATTGGACGGAGATTTCCCAGCGGGATTTAAGCGATTGCAGACTTCCGTCAATGATATGTTGTCGAAATTCAGAAGTATCAATCCGAAAATCGTTTATGAATTTGATGACCCGAATGCCGGACCTGCCCATATAGTAGATAGAAACCGTAAGCAATTGGTCGAAGACAATATCATACCTGTCAATTTAAGCTATTCTGACGGTACACAGTTTGTTCAGAAGCCTGTATTCCCATTTGCCATAATCACATACAAAGCCAAAAAGCATATCATCAATCTCCTTGAAGAGCAAAAACCGGGTGATGACGAAGAAGAAATACTCAATAATTCGGTAGCATTGTTGGAATATAAGTTTGCAAATGCCTTTCAGATGATGACTTCTACAAAACTGAAGAATATCCTGATAACGCAGGGCTACGGAGAATTGGAAGATGCCCAGCTATTCAGACTTCAATCCGAATTGAGAAAATTTCATAAAGTTGGGCTTGTGTCGCTGGATTCACTTATCAGGTTAGACAGTACTATCGACCTCGTGATCATACCAGCACCTATTAAGCCGTACTCCCTTCAAAACCAATTTAAGCTGGATCAGTATGTCATGGATGGCGGCAATATCATCTGGTTGGTAGAAAAATTTGAAACATCATTAGATAGTATCAATAAATATCAGTTTTATGTCCCTATAGAAAATCAAAACGGACTGGACGATATGCTGTTCAAATATGGTGTCCGTATCATGCCTGACCTCATCATGGATTTGGAATCGAGCCAGATACCGCAAGTCATCGGCATGGCAGGCAATCAACCGCAGACGAGGTTATTTCCATGGCCATATCATCTCTCGATCTCATCTCGCAACAACCACCCGATCGTAAAAAACATTGATAGGGTTAATATGTTTTTTCCTAGTTCGATAGACACACTAAAAACCAATACACCCGTCAAAAAAACGGTATTGCTTCAAAGTTCGAAATATTCCAGAACACAATTAGCTCCGGTAAGATTAACCTTTGAAATATTAAAATCGGCTCCCGATCCATCCAAATTTAACGCTGGCAATCGCCCAGTAGCTGTTCTACTCGAAGGGCAATTTGAATCTTTTTTCAAGAACAGAGTCACGGCAGATTTTCAAGCTGTTTTGGATCAATTGGGTGTGGCATTTAAAGAGGAAAGTAAGCATTCAAAACAATTGGTCATATCCGATGTAGATTTTGCTAAAAACTTAGTAAACCAAGCTTCCGGGATCACTGAAGATATTGGTTACAACAAATGGGAACGAAGATTTTACAAAGGAAATAAAGATTTCATACTGAATGCAGTAGAATACATGCTAAATGGAGAACAAGTTCTTGAGGCCAGATCCAAAGAGATAAAACTCCGTTTGCTCGACAGTGTAAGAACAAAATCAGAACGGCTCAAATGGCAACTTATAAACGTAGGATTGCCGATCGTACTATTAGTGATTTTTGGCATCATATATCAATACATCAGGAGGAGGAAATACGCATCTTGATTTTTTGGGTTGATGGTTGTTGGTTGTTGGTTGTTGGTTTGAATTTGTTTATGGCATTGCAAATTTATTTGCAAAAATACCAAGCAACATGTATTTATTTGAAATGAGATTGCATTCAAAAAATTCATCAATCAAAAATCGTTATTCGTAATTCAAAAATCAAAAATCGTTATTCGTAATTCAGAAATCGAAAATCAAAATTCGTAATTCGCAAATCTATCTCATTAAAGACATTTAAAACATCGATATTTTTGAACAATAGTGATAAAAATCATATTGTATTGACTATACAAGTGCACTGTCCAGATAAAAAGTTAAATTATAATGGAAGTTATTTTTTTAAAGCTCAAGGCAAAAAACACAGGCGAACCAGATGGTTCGGCGAGGCTTTTTAACGCAGAGATTTGGAAAAAGAGCAACATTTTATTAAGTTCTTTATCTTGAAAGAGCACTTTTTTTGAGTGCCAATTTTAAAAATATAAAACATTTCATGAAGAAGTCCATATTGTTAATCATTTTATTAGTAGTTTTGTCCGGCATTGCTTGGTATCTTATGCAACAGAAGAAAACTACTGAAAAGGGATACGTTACCGCTGATCGCGAATTTAGTATTAAAGATCTAAGCACGATAGACAAGATTGTCATCAAGCAAACGAAATTACAGCCAATCATATTCACACGTCAAGGGAAAAGTTGGAGATTGAACGAAAAATACGATGTAGATCCTGATGTTTTTGTAAATATAGAGTCTGTATTGCAACGTATCACTTTGGCCTATATACCACCAAAACAAGCCACACCCAATATCATGAAAAGTATCGAAGAAAATGGTATTCAGGTGGATATTTATTCAGGAAGCGAGAAGCCTGATAAGATTATTTACATTGGTTCAGACACCAAGGACGGTTCAGGAACTTATATGGTCTTGGGTGGATCGACCCAGCCTTATGTGATGCAATTACCCGGCTTACAAGGCGGTTTGCGTTCCCGATTTGAGCAGCCGATCTACAATTACAGAGACAAAATATTATTTAAATTCAAACCTGAGGACATCAAAACCGTTAAAGTCGAATACCTCAAAGACAACCTATCTTCATTTGAGATCACTAATGGAAGTACGCCTACTCTACGTCCACTCATCGACCTACCCGACAATCCAAAGGGTAAGCCAGTAGAAATCAACGTAAAGAATTACATCAATCAATTTGAAAAAATGGGTACGGAAGGTATCGTTTGGAACATTCCAGAGCAAGACTCACTTTTGACGTATGAACCCAATACTGTACTGACGATAACCACTAATAATGGTAATCAACATCTCTATCGGTTTTACAGCTACGATCATATCGTCAATGACGAAGATAATCCCATAACGCAAAAACAGGTTTACAATATCAACCGCCAATATATCTATACCGAGTCCGACAACACATTATATACAGCCCAAATGCGAGTAATACGGCGGATATTTTTAGGATATAGGGACTTTTTTGGGCAGATAAGGTAGAAAATGACACTTTGTTTTACAGTTGGTATAATGTGTAGTGCGTGACAAAAGAAGATTATAAAAATATTGCTAATCAGATACCACACGAACCTGGTGTTTATCGGTTTTTGGACAAGGATAGTACCATACTTTACGTTGGAAAAGCCAAAAATCTAAGGAACAGATTAAATTCCTATTTCGTTGATGATGCACAATTGAGATACAAGACCGTACTGCTTACACGAAATGCTTTCAGGATAGAATTTACCGTAGTTGATACAGAACATGATGCTTTATTGCTTGAATGTTCACTAATCAAACAGTATCAACCCAAGTACAATGTGATGCTTAAAGACGGTAAGACGTATGCTTACATCTGCATCAAAAACGAACATTTTCCCAGAGTATTTTTTACCAGAAGCGTTATCAAAGACGGCTCTACATATTTCGGTCCTTACACCTCAAAATATCGGGTAAAAATCATCCTTGATATCATTAAGAAACTCTTTCAGTTGAGAACTTGCAATCTAAATCTTTCTCCTGAAAACATCGAGAAAGGCAAGTACAAGGTCTGCCTTGAATACCATATAAAAAATTGTCTTGGACCTTGCGAAGGCTTAGAGTCTGCGGACCAATACAACGAGAAGATTGAGCAAGTAAAAAACATACTTAAAGGGAATCTCTCCGTAGTAAAAAAATACATAAACGACCAGATGAAAACCTTTGCCGACAATCTGGAATTTGAAAAAGCTCAGGAAATGAAAGAAAAGATGATCGCCTTTAAGGATTATCAGTCTTCTTCTACTGTCATGAGCACAACCCTTGGTGATTTGGACGTTTTTACGATTAATAAAGACCAAAAAATGGCCTATGTCAATTATCTCCAGGTAGCCAATGGCACCGTCATCAATACCGACGTGATAGAAATGCAGATGAATCTCAATGAAGATTTGAATGACTTACTTGCATACGCCATTCCTCATATACGCGAACGTTTTGGTAGTGATGCGCCCGAAGTGGTCGTGCCATTCGATATCATTCTCCCTACAAATATCAGTTTGATTACCGTGCCACAAAAAGGCGACAAAAAGAAATTGCTCGAACTTGGAAATATGAATTTGGATTTTTACATCAAGAAAAAACAACGTGATGCTATCAGCCACCAAAAGAAGCAATCAAGTGCCGAACGTATCCTGTCAACGCTAAGAGATGACCTCCAAATGACTAAAATACCGACACATATCGAGTGTTTTGACAATTCCAATATCCAAGGTACGAATCCTGTATCCAGCTGTGTCGTATTTAAAAACGGAAGACCGAGCAATAAGGAATACCGACATTTCAATGTCAAAACGGTGGAAGGACCCAACGATTTTGCCACTATGGAAGAAGTGGTGTACAGAAGGTACAATAGAATGTTGGGTGAAGGAAAATCACTGCCACAACTTATCATTATAGACGGTGGTAAAGGTCAATTATCGGCAGCTGTGACCAGTCTCGAACGACTTGGTATCTTAGACGATGTAACGGTGATCGGTATCGCTAAGCGACTTGAGGAAATATTTTTCCCTGGTGATTCCTTACCATTATATATCAATAAAAAATCAGAATCTCTTAAGCTCATACAACATGCCAGGAATGAAGCACACCGATTTGCTATATCCTTTCATAGAGACCAACGATCTAAAAAGTTTTTAGGCACGCAACTTACCAATATTCCGGGCATAGGGAAAGTCACATCTGAAAAACTCCTGAAAAAATTTGGCTCAGTTCAGAGAATACAGGAAGCATCATTGGAAGATATAGAAGCCATTGTTGGAAATTCCATTGCACAAAAACTTTTGAATTACTTTAAACAGTGAGATATTAGGAAAATCCATCTGGCATCTTATAATAAATACCTCAATGTCAATAATACGACCATTCAAAATTCAGCGAAAAGAAAATATTGAAGTAAATTTTGTAGCTTTGCAATCGAATTCTAAGAAGAAATGAAATGGCAAACAAGTATGTAAACTTTATCACAGACGAACATTTACTGAAATGCATTGAGAATTTGCACAAAGCATATTTACGAGCCAAAAACTATATTTCTAAAAGGAAATTTTACCTCAATAAAGTTGATACTATCAAATTGACTTTTGACGCTTTATTCAACGACATCAACGAAGACGACTTAATCCAATCTGAAATCCTCCGCCAAATTGACAAGTCTATCAACAACTCAATCGGGACTTTTCACGAGCAAATTTTAGGTGGAATAAAAGGTTTTGAGGTTGGAAATTTGAGTGGATTTGATATAAAAGCGAGTGATAATACACTTTTTGCTGATATTAAAAACAAGCACAACACAATGAACAGTAGCTCCGCAGAAGCTTTGTTTCAAAAGTTGGCTCGTTATGCTGACGACTACAAAAAAGCAAAATGTTATTGGGTTCAGATTTTAGCAAAAGGAAGTTTTAACGAACATTGGCAAGGCGAAATCAACGGAAAACACAAATCTCATCCACGAGTTTTTAAAATTTCTGGCGACCAATTTTACGCTTTGCTTTCGGAACAAGATGATGCACTTTTTCAATTGTATGAAGCATTACCAAAAGCCATTAACGACTATTTGAAATCCGTTGAGAAAGATGACAGCTTAAACAAAAATTCGGCTTTGGAAGAAATCACTTCTGAAACCGAAAAATCAAAACGCTCTATTCTCGACCAAATAACTTTTGAGAATTACAGCTATTACTTAGGATTTGAGAAAATGTAATATTGGTTCAAAAATTTCACAATCGAATAGCCAACTTCACGACCTAAATTAACAGGGACAGCATTACCAATTTGCTTGTATTGTTGAGCCAACGAACCTGAAAATTCCCAATCATCGGGAAATGTTTGAATACGTGCATATTCACGAACGGTAAACGGTCGGGTTTCGTCAGGGTGGCAACGTTCAGTTTGTTTTTGAGCGGGACTGCAAGTCAAAGTTAGACAAGGTTCGTCCCAACCAATTCTACGAGCAATACCGGTTTTCCCACCGCCTAAATGGAAACTTCCACCCATAAATTCCTTTTGAATTTCCAAAGGCAAATCCCGCCAATATCCTTTTGGTGGCACTAAATCCAAAACCTCTTTTTTGCTTTGTGGATATTTTGCACCATTTGAATTTGGCACATTTTTATCAAACAATTCGCCTTTTTTCAAAGCATCTTTTAAATTGTATATTTTCTTATAAGGTTTCGGGTATTCATATTTTACATCAATATCTTTTCTCACGCCAACCAAAATCAACCGCTCTCTTTTTTGTGGGACTTTGTAATTTATGGCTTTCAAAACTTCGACAGGAACAACATTGTAACCAATTTCATCTAAAATTGAAATCATACCTTGCAAGGTTTTTCCGTTTTCGTGGCTCAACAATCCACGCACATTTTCGCCTATACAAATCGGTGGATTAACTTCTTTCACAACTCTTGCAAATTCATAAAAAAGTGTTCCTCTTGCATCTGCCAGACCTAATTTTTTTCCTGCATAACTAAACGCTTGACAAGGAAATCCGCCAGTTACAACATCAACTTTACCGTTGTATTCCGAAAAATCAAAATCTTTAATATCGCCTTCCAAAACTTTCCAATTCGGACGATTTTTTCGCAAAGTAGCACAAGCAAATTTATCAATTTCGTTAAGTGCTTCGCATTTTAAACCTGCCTTTTCCATTCCGACCGCCAAACCGCCTGCACCAGCAAAAAGTTCTAAAACTTTGTACTCAAAATTTGGCTTGACATAGTTTGAAACAGTTTCTTCAACATCATGTTGCATAAAATCCGAAAACAGCTCTAAAACGTCTGACTTTCTGTAAACACGGTAATTACTCATCGGCTCACGAACAGCCGAAAGCTTTCCTTCTCTATCCCAACGTCTTAGCGTTTCTTTGTTTTTACCAAGCAACTCAGCTGTTTCTGACAATGTCAAATATTCATTCATAACCAAATTAGACAACCTTATACAATGGTTGCAAAATTACAACATACTTTTTAACTGGCAAAACAAAAAAAAAGAAAAGTTTCAACAGATAATAAATATGGTGAGTTAAAAACTTAGATTGAACATTTGTACTTACATCTAATCTCTTCTGATAGTATTGAACGCTATAAACATTCAACACAAAATGTACACCTTGTCATTTTATACACACTTTCACATTATAATCCAGTAATCCTTTAAACAATAACAGTATTAAGCTTGCTTCTCAAATTTGATAATCTGACAAATTGGTAGTTAAAGCACCAACCTACCATTATTTACACATCGCTTTATACTCAAATTGTCCTGAAATCCTTTATATTTGCATTGTAAAATCAAAAGTCATTCAGACAACTTACGATGTCATCCAAAATAAATATTCATACATTTCAGCAATCCATATTTCTTGATGAAGAATTGGACAGATTCAGGCAATATATCACTGAAAAATCAGAAAAATATCAATTGTTATTCTCAGCCAATCAACGAGAATTTGACTTTTCACTATTGCAGTCAGGCGATGTAGACCTCATTGTTGTACCTTTGGAACAAGTTCCTTTATCATTGCCTGATAATACTTCAATCGCAGCACTTAGTCCTCGCAAAGAAGTCAAAGAAGCGATATTCATGAGTAATGATGCCAGTGATGACGACATGGATTTTAGACTTAGAAAAGGAGCTCAAATCACAGTATCAAATGAACGCCAACAATATCAATTGTTGCAGCTCAGACCAGACTTAAAAATATCAGAAGATACCGCAAATGCAGATGCTTACTTTGGCATTTTTGAAAATGTAATTCCTCACGGGAAGCAAGCAGTTTATCTCAATCCTAAGGAATTTTTACCAGCAGCTGGATTTGGAGTTTTTGCGTGGATTACACTAACTGAGCATGTAGAATTACGAAAATTGCTCAAAGATTTTCATCACAAAGATACCAGTGTATTGACCAATATGGAAAGAAAGCTCATCAAGCTCAATGACAATCCAAATTTGAAAATAATAGGTGTGTATGCTTACAAAAGTCGGGATGAACATTATCATCTATTTGCGAATGGAATAAATGACGGAAACATGATCAGTCATAGAATTTCTCAAACGACAACCGCAAATATCTGTGAAAATATGCTACAACTTATGAATACTGCCATTACAAATTAATCTAAAAAAAATAACATATATGTATCTTATCTTTGATTGCTCTTCATTAGCTGGAAAGACCGATTACAAAGCTAATTTTACGGAAACGAATGCCTGGCCAAGGCTCATTCATATCAGTTGGATATTGTTGAATGAGGAGTACAAACCGATGAGCGATGCAGACTATATCATTGCCGACGAAAGCGTGACTATAGACAGTAAATCTATGGAAAAAGCTCATATTGACGCTGAAGATATACAAAAGAAAGCATTGCCTATAAACGAAATATTAGACAAGTTTAGTGAAGCTGTCGAACAAGCGGAATATATTTTTTCGCACAATCTTAATTACAATGAAAATATTTTGGGCGCTGAATATGTTAGAGCTAAAAAAAGCATCAGCATGTTCTCCAAAAAGCGGTTTTGTCTGATGGAAGAAGGCACTTATTTCTGCAAAATACCGGGTAAAGGTGGAGGATTCAAGTTTCCTACCCTACCGGAGTTGCACGCCTCCTGCTTTGGTCAATCGTATGGTCCAGCCGGAAATGCTCGAGCTGATGTCATCGCTGCCGCAAGGTCATTTATAAAGTTAATGAAGACCCGTCAGCTTGAAGATATTTTTGAAGATTAATGTTTTAATGGTAAATGATTAATGGTAAATGATTAATGGTAAATTGTTAATTATAAATGATTAATGTTTAGTGATTAGTGGTTCATAATTCATAATTCGTCAATCCTAATTTCAAAAAGTTTATAACATGAAGATTGTTTTTATGGGAACACCCGAATTTGCCGTTCCTTCTTTAGATATATTAGTTCAAAATGGTCATGAAATAGCTGCTGTTGTTACTTCACAAGATCATTACGGTGGTCGTGGAGGCAAGCAATTGTTACAATCTGCCGTCAAACAATATGCTGTTGCACAAGGCTTACTCGTACTTCAACCAGAAAAACTGCGTGCTCCTGAATTTATTGAAAAATTAGCTTCCCTTCAAGCTGATGTATTTATCGTTGTCGCTTTCAGGATGCTCCCAGAAATCGTTTGGAATATGCCTCCTTTAGGTACATTCAATCTTCATGGCAGCCTTTTGCCAAAATATCGTGGAGCTGCTCCTATCAATCATGCGATCATTCAAGGAGAAACCGTAACCGGCGTTACCAGTTTTAGGCTCAGCCACGAGATAGACACTGGAGATATCCTGCTCAAAGCCGAATTACCCATTGCACCTGATGATACAGCTGGCACGCTACACGACAAAATGAAAGAACTCGGTGCTCAAGTCATCCTAAAAACGATTCAATCATTGGAGTCTGGTATATACGAATTTATCCCGCAGGATGACAGTGCCGCCACACCAGCACCAAAAATATTTAATCACACTTGTCAGATAGATTTTAATAAGCCGGCGCAACAGGTTTATGATTTTGTACGTGGGCTTAGTCCCTACCCTGCTGCTTGGTGCATCATGGACGATATAAACGTGAAAATCGTTAGCGCTTCATACCTTATGCGTGAAGACCATCAACCTCCTGGATCCATATCTACTGATTATAAAAAATACCTTCACATAAAGTGTCAAGATGGATATTTAGTTTTAGAAAATATAAAACCTGCCGGTAAAAAGTTATTAACCATTCAAGAATATCTCAACGGCCATAAGGTCATGTCTAAAATGATAACCTACAATGAGGATATGAAGTAAGTGGTATTATCCCTTTTTAACAAACTCAGATTTGATCGCCATAGAACCGAAGCCATCTATTCTGCAATCTATATTGTGGTCGCTGTCCACAAGTCGGATATTTTTAATTTTAGTTCCTGCTTTGATAGGTTGCGGAGAACCTTTGACTGGCAATGTCTTAACAACGATTACGGTATCTCCGTCAGCAAGTCTGTTGCCATTAGCATCTTTCACCACTAAACCTGTTTCTTCAATTTCATCTGGATTCCACTCATATCCACATTCAGGACATATCATCAAAGGTTCAGATAGATAGGTATATGGAGAGTTACACTGTGGGCAAGGTGGATTTTCGCTCATGATCAAGATTTTTAAATTTCAGGCAGCAAAGGTACGATTTTTTCGGATTTTTGGCAATTTTTTCGATAAAAGACGATATGTCGAATTGTTTTAACTCCGAATAATTCCTTTTTTCTCTGTCATAATTTCTTCCCAAACTTGGATTATCAGCAATATTTTGGCAACTATCAAGCGACAAGTTGTAATAGTTGTCCGCTTGATTTTCAGACCATTTGTAAGTCGTATATTCCCAAATTTTTCATCTTTTAAAAATTTGTTGGATGAATTACCTGATGGTATATTGGTGGTAGTTTTATTTTAAAATGTTACGGATGTCCGAAAGGTAATAGCCATCTTGTTTATATTCCCTACCACACACAAATAAATTTTAGTGTAGTATCTGTAACCTGTCCACGTATTCTAATGAAGTAAATACCTGGTGTAACCTCTGGATTTAAAGATATTTCGTAGTCTGTTTGCCCATAAGACATATCAATCAAACCATTCATATAGATACGACCCATCCTATCTATTATTTCATAAGACAACTGTTCGTCGGGAGTATCGGTCATATCCAATACCAATTGATTGGCCACAGGATTATTCCGCAATCTGATGGTGTTTTTGGGTAAGTTTGTATCTCCTCGAGACAAGACGATAGGTCTATACTTACCATTTTCAAATATTCCAGTCTTAAACATATCTGACAATCTGATATCTTGATTTTCATCCGCCTCATCCGAATATAATTCAAATAGCACATTTCCTGCTTGTATGAAAGTAGGAATAGCGTGATACATCAACATTCGAGCGGTTTGACCAGTGATATTGGCATCATAATCCATTGAAAGTTGGTCGTTCCATACTATATCTTGAAATGTACCATACTGTTGGAACAACAATTCCATTTGAATGGCATCGAGTGTTATTTCTTCAGATGCTATAAATGTCCATTTAGTCTGTGAACCGGATACGTTCTTGTGATACAGTATATTATAGTGCCCTTTTCTCGATTCTATTTGACTTCCTACAAAATCATCATTTGGCGCAGAATTATTGACATCTCCCAATTTCACTGCCACAAAATCTACATTAACCATGTCACTTTGAAGCAATCCTGTATCATACAAGGAATCATACTGTAATGGGTAATCATTATCAATGCCATCCTTATGAACAAAAACCCACGACGGTCTATTATTGGAAAATGTCTTATCTCTACCAAGAATCAATTTTCTGATTTTTGTCAAGTCTGATGCCGAAATCCTCTTGGAGTTATCGACATCTGCTGCAATGTATTGGTACGGACTTGTAAATTTAGCCAATTCAAGTATATGACGCTGTATAAGCACTAAATCAACTGCCGAAACACCTTCTACCGGGTCTCCGTTGTGATATGGCTCGATATAATAAACCTGATCACGTTTCAGATTTGATAGATGATATGTTCCGTTTTCATTGATTTTCTTGACACTATCCGCTTCGGTCGTCTTGTATCGAATTTCTACACCTTTCACGACACGATTATCTTCTGTCAAAATCCTACCACTTACAAAATGACTTGAAATCTTATCCGGACATATATTGCTATTGTCTTGTAATATCAATTCAGTAGTACAGTAATCCGAGTATCCACTTTGGTCAGTAACAGCCATATTGACCATGATCGTATCCGAAATGCCATTAGCTATATCATCACAATCAAATATGATATACGCATTTTTAGCAATCGGATCCCAACGTTGCGCCGTACCATTCAGGTATTCACTTTCAGTAGCGACGATACCATTTTCTCTAAAATAATGCACATTATTGATTGCTGACTTTACTGGAACGGCTCTGTCAAACGTAAACCATAGATCTTCCTGCGATGTACAATTGTCCGAACTACCTTTATCAAAATCTTTGGCAGAAATGACCGCAACACCCGTTACCGCATCCAATGAAATCGTCAGCGAAGTGATACAGATAGGCGTTGGTTTTTTACAATCCTTGACTCTAAATTTCCTAACACATTGTGCTGTATTACCACACTGATCTGAAACTGTCCACGTTATCGAATGATTTCCCATCGGTACATCTGCTTCAAAAAAGGACTTATTTCCTATATAATCCACCACTCCATCATGATTTATATCCACTTGATATGACCATAAGAGTTCATCCTTTGATGTACATTCGTCCGTGGCATCTGCTGACAGTTGTATTGCTGTCAAACCACAATCCGACACATACGAGCAATAGGTTGTATCCTGACAAGAAGACACAAAAATAGGTGGTATATTATTGCTCAACTTGATTGTCTGTATGTATTGATAAATGTCATTATGTTGACTATCAGGGTCGTACTGACACCAATCGATGACTGACCACGTTCTGAATATTTTAATGCAAGCACTGTCGGCAACATTAAATTGTTGATCTGTATAACTCGAAGACACATTTGCACAAGCAGTGTTGTTAAATGTTGGTTCGCCTGTCGCAGCAGGATCAGCATCCAATATTTTACAACCATCGCCGATATAATGCGTAGGCCAATTGATATCTGATTCCTTAAACGGATTTGGATTGGCTATTGTGATGATTTGCCTACAAGAGTCAACATTACCATTCGCATCGGTTGCTATAAATGTCCTATAAATACGTCCCGTATGACAGGATATATCCGTCTGATACCGATACTGAACACTTACTGTACAATTGTCCGAAGCTAAACCGTCCTTACCAACGATTCCTTGATGATAATGGTTATTTATGACGATATCTTTCCTATCTGATACTTGGGTGACGACCTTGCCATATCTATCCAAATCTTCAGGATCATAGTCATCACTACAAGCCAATGTGATATCCGGAGGACATACTATCGTAGGTTTTATTTTATCTTCTACATTGACTTCAACCATACAAGTATTATGATTTCCGTAAATGTCAGTTACCTGAAATACAACCATTTGCGTAGTACCTATATCTTCGCAACAAAAATCCACAAAGTCATTCCATTCTAAAGATTTACCACAGGCATTTGGCATTCTCCGCACTTTAAAATAGTCAATCTCACAATTGTCAGAACTACCATTATCAAAAGAAAATGCAAATGTTCGTCCATTGCCCGAATTGTCTAAAGATACTTTTGTATGAGCCTTACAAACTGGATATGGTTGAATGTCATCATGCACAATGACGACACTTGTTGCCTCTGAAACATTACTACATGCATCTGTTACAATGTATTTTAGCGTATAACTACCTGTAGGCAATGACTTAAACCATGATTTCCCTTGACTCCAAATAATATTGCTGCCAAAATCATAACCTAATTTATCTTTAAGTTCATAAGAAATGGAAAAATCAGAACAATCATCAGCTTGTAATAAATCTACTATTTCATCTTGGTCAGAAGCACAAGCATAAGGACCCGTTTTCAACCGTATCGTGTCAGCCGCAAGTATTTCAGGACCTTTTGTATCTTTCACATAAATCAGCTGATTGGTAGTCCTACTTTGTGATGAACACCAATCGATAACAAACCAAGATCTGGCGATTTTATACGTATTTCCACATTCTTCAAAAACAATATCACTGTATTGGTACTTTAAATGACCACAATACCCTACTCCAGGAATACCTGTAGTATCTGGAGAAGGAACGCCATTGTTGAGTGTAGGAAAGATATCGCCACATTGAAAAAATGGCATCTCTTTACCATCAAAATTGACCGGAAAAGTAACTGAATCCAATGACATTCTTTGGATTACAATCGTTTCTGTACAATTCGATGTGTTACCTCGTTCATCCTTAGCTTTCCATTTTCGTGTTATGATTCGGTCAGCGTTTCCACTACATTCGGGCTTCGTTTCTGTGTCCGTATATTCAAGCGTTACATCCGAGCACTTATCCCAATCTTTGATTATAAATTTACTATCAATTATCGTGTCAATCCACGCATCATTTGGAAAAGGAAATCCAAGCGCTTCGGGAGTTACTAAGCTATTGCATGAAACCGTATCATTTTTACAATCAAATAGCGGTGGAAAGTAATCATCTACGAAAAATGACCCGTAACAAAAGTTGGAAGTACACTGATGACCCAGCTTGTAAGATATTTCCTTACCTACATGATCTTTTGTTAGAATATTATCAGCAATTCGCTTACCATCTTTAGTATATAACTCAATAGTATAGTTTGTAAATGGCGGTACTGGATTCGATTGCAACATCGTCACATCCACTTTTTGCGAACAGGATTCGTTGAGTGCTATCGTAAAATTGCCCGAACAAAATAAAGGTGGCGCCGTCTGAAAAGAAATCCTAACCTCATCGCTTCCACGCTCTTGAGCTTGCCCCATTGGTGCATCTGACAACAACATCAATCGGTAGTATCCAAGTGCGTTATCATTGACACCAGGAACATACTGTATCTGCTGAGACTGTGCTGTACTGTATCGTACTGTCTGAAGATTGCCAGGCTGAAAACGTCCGTCTCCAAAAGTAATCCAATCGCCGTCATGTACATCTCCACTTATCGTAGCTTGCAGATCCTGTATCAATAAACTCTGCCCAAGGCATACGGTACGGTCATTTCCTGCAAATACATAAATAGCAGACGGACTCGCAGCCATTACATCGTCTCGCTGTATGACCCTTATCAGGCCAATCACACCAGCAAGTACCAACAATGTAAATAAAACTCGTTTCAACGCTATACTATTTATACAAAAAAATCAAATATGACACAAGCACAAATCTGCACTTTTACATATTAAGATAATTCATAATACAATAATTATACCAAAAAGGGTAAATGGAGAAAGAAGAATGGAAAATGGAAAATGGAAAATTGAAAATTGACAATGGACAGATGACAATGGACAATGGACAATTGAGAGTGGAGAGTGGAGAGTGGAGAGTGGAAAGTTAAAAATGTGATTTTTGATTTACGATTGACGATATACGATTTTTGGTTTTGGAATATGGTAGTTAGGTTATTGGCGTGTTAGCGTATTAGTGTTTTAGGTTCATAATTCCTAACTACCTAATGCGCTAAAGTGCTAATGACCTAAACCTTTAAACCTGTTTCAAGCTGACAACCAATCAATCAAAATTCATCCTCTGAATCCTTACTGCATTCAAAATGGCCAACAACGCCACGCCTACATCAGCAAAAACGGCTTCCCACATGGTGGCTAATCCACCAGCTCCTAATATTAAGACAAGTGCTTTTACTCCAAATGCCAATCCGATATTCTGCCAAACTATCCTTTTTGTCTGTTTGCCAATGTTGATTGCCACAGGAATTTTACTTGGTTTATCGTCCTGAATAACAATATCAGCCGTTTCGATAGTGGCATCGCTACCTAAACCGCCCATGGCTATCCCAACATCGCTCAATGCAACAACAGGTGCATCATTGATACCGTCTCCCACAAATGCTACTGTTTCATTTTGGGCTTTGATTTCTTTCACCTTGTTCACTTTATCTTCGGGCAATAAGTCCCCAAAAGCGTTTGCAATTCCCAACTGCTCTGCCACAAATTTTACAACGTAACTTTTGTCGCCACTCAACATTGTTGGTTTTACCTTCAACGATTTTAGTTTGTCAATAGTTAGTTTTGCATCTTGTTTGATGCTGTCGGCAACGGTAATATAACCCACAAATTTATGGTCGTAAGCAATGGCAATCACGGTATAAACAATTTTTCTTACATCAACATCATACTGTATATTGAACTTGTTCATCAACTTAAAACTTCCAACCAATAATTGTTTTCCGTTTACATCGGCTTTTAGTCCGTGTCCTGCAATTTCTTCGGTATTTTCCAATTTGATTGCATTGCTTGTTTTTCCAACGTATTCGTGAATGGCAGTTGCTACTGGATGCGTACTCTGTCGCTCCAAAGCATCCACCATTTGCAACATTTCGACTTTGTTGTATTCGGAATTAAAAACGACTTCCTGCACTTTAAAAACACCTTCGGTCATTGTACCAGTTTTGTCCATAACTACATTTTGAACGGAAGCCAACACATCTAAAAAATTACTTCCCTTTACTAAAATCCCGTTGCGGCTTGCTGCACCAATACCGCCAAAATAACCCAACGGAATAGAGATAACTAATGCACAAGGACAAGATATTACCAAGAAAATCAAGGCTCTGTAAAGCCATTCCGAAAACTGATAATCAGCCACAAAAAAATATGGCACAAAACAAATGACTACAGCTAAAAGCACTACAATAGGTGTATAGATTTTTGCAAACTTGCGGATAAACAACTCCGTTGGTGCTTTTTGTGTAGTAGCGTTTTGTACCAATTCTAAAATTTTGCTCAACTTGCTGTCGGTGTATGCTGTTATTACCTGCACTTGTGCAACGGTGTTTAAGTTGATCATTCCTGCCAAAACTGTTTCACCTTTGTATTTGGTGTCCGGTTTACTTTCGCCTGTTAACGCTGCGGTGTTGAACGATGCGCATTCGGATAATAAAGCTCCGTCCAATCCTAATTTTTCGCCTGGTCTTAATTGGATAATTTCGCCAATGTTTACGCTTTCCGCCCTTACAACTTTGTGAATGCTGTTATCTAAAATGGTTACTTCATCAGGTCTTTGGTCAAGTAACGATTGGATGTTTGCTTTGGCTCTTTTGACTGCCAACGTTTGAAAAACTTCACCAATGGTATAAAACAACATAACAGCAACGCCTTCGGGATATTCGCCAATGGCAAACGCTCCTATAGTGGCTATGCCCATTAAAAAAAACTCTGAAAATATCCCGCCTTTACCAATGCTTACAACTGCTTCTTTCAATACAGGAAAACCGACAGGAACATAAGCAACTACATACCAAATAATCCTTATCCAACCTGTAAACCAAGTTTGAGGAAACCAATGATCCATTGCGATACCTGCAAGTAACAGTACAAGGGAAATAATGGCTGGCATAAACATTTCTATGACATTGTTGGAATCTCCAAAATGGTCATGATCGTGGTCATGGTCATGACTATGGTTGTGATCGTGGCTGTGGTCGTGATGATCGTTTTTATGATATACTTTTACTAACTCTTTTGCACCCGCTTGAGTATATATTTTTTCTTCCTGCGTGCAACAAAGCTGCCTGCCTTGTGCATCATATTGATGTTGGTGTGTCAAAATACGGTATTTATTTCGCAAAGTTACGATCTAAACCGTTGCTAAACGAATAGACTGTTGTTGGCTTATAAGAAAGTGTCATTCTATTAAAAAGTGGGCGTAGTTCGTCACACAAACTACGCCCGCTATTTTTATCTTATCACAGTGACATCTCCTGTCAATACTTTGCCACCAGAAGGTGTAGTATAATGGATGATATACACATACACACCCTGCTCTACTGGTCTGCCTTGGAATGTAGCATTCCAGCCTTCACTTGGGATATTAGGTTGTATATTTTCCTTGATAAACATGAGATTGCCCCATCTGTCGTAAATCGCCAATTTATCAACACTGATCACACTTTCATTAGCAAAAATAGAGAAGAAATTATTGCCTCCACTATTTGGATTAATAATATTCGGTACTGTAATGATAATATTTTCGTTAATCCTAACGACAATTCTTACACTCTGCGTACATCCGTGAATGTCTGTAATCTCTACAATATATGTTACATCCTCAAGACCTGTGAGCGTTGTGACAAGACAATCATCACATGAAAGGTTATCACTTGGTGTCCATTTGATAGATGCTATTTCATCTGGTGCAAGATTGGTAATCAACTCTATAACTCTAGTTTGGTTATAAATCAACTCTATCGGAGAATTGGCAAAAAGTGTTACATTATATCCCGCATTGACCACTACAAATGTATCTAAAGTACATCCATTTGCATCCACGATTCTGAGTGAATATCGTCCAGGAGCGAGCGGACTAAATGAATTATTCGTTGTCAATGCACCGTTATTCAATGAATAACTAATCGGTTCTTGACCTCCAGATACAAAATCAATCGTGACGCTTCCATCATGCTCATCATTACATGACTCATCATCGATAGCTGCACGCATATCAACTGGATAATCATCATCAACAGTTACATTGACTTGCTCCGTTGTCTTACAACCTGAGTCCGTATAGGTCACTTCTACTATGTAACTGCCACTACCCGACACGTTTATATTCGACTGATTTACAGGTGATAGTATCACACCGTTTTGTGTGCTCCATACAAGACTTGTAGCGCTTAAAGGACTGATGATTTCCGCACTCAATGATGTAGTATTATTTCCACAATACAATTGAACATCGTCTGACAATCTTACTACTGGGAAGTCGCCTATTCTGTCAACGATAAGGGTATCTCGGTTTGAACAACCGTTCAATGTATCCGTCAATACGACATAAAATGTTCCTGGTGATGTAACAAATAATGAGTCATTATCAGCACCTGGTATCAACCTGTTATCCTTATCATACCATGCAAACACGAGGTCTGGACCATCTGGTGATAATCCAGCGGATATGAAAACACCATTATTAACACAAGTGATTGGTTCTGGTGGTGTCGTTACCAATATAGGATAATCCTGAAGGTCAATGATATTAATAGAAGCTATATTCTCACAACCATTGATCGTGTCAATAGCTGTCATGGTCACTACACCAGCCGATGAAACCGTAATTGATGTTTGGTTGGAAATAATGGCTTCTCCTGTATTCCAGTTGAATATAACATTAGCAATTGGCTTTCCTGATAGTACAATCGTTCCTACAATACAATCTATCAGATTTCCTGGGTCTGCATTGATTACAGCTTCCGGAGGTGTGACATTTTCACGAACGACGACCTCATCTGCTCCAGATGAACAACCATTTTCAGGGTTGATAACTTCAAAATAATAGGTGCCTGGCGTATTGACAACTAAGGATTGTTGATTTGAAACAACGATGCCTTGTTCGTTTTTCCAAACAAATTGGAATGTCGATGACTGGTTGGTGGATATTCCCGTCAATACTATTTCACCGATAATACATGTCAACGTCTGATCCAAGCCTGCAAAAGCATCTGGAACACCTGCATCTCGTTCTACAACAACACTATCCAATGCAACACATTGATCAGGATATGTTACCGCTAAGTAGTAAACGCCCGCTGTAGATGTAGTAACTATTTGTTCAGTCCTAATATATCCGTTCGGTCCAGTCCATTCGAATGTTCCGCCTGGAGTAGCCGTACCACTTAACGTTACTGTATTATCTTGACAAGTAATTATCTGATTAGCGCCTGCATCGGCAGTTTGTTGACATGAAGAACATGGCTGTTGGCTAACAGTAATTTCAGTCTGACAACCACTATTCGAAGGATCGGTAATGATCAATCTAATATTTTGCCCATTTGCCGGAAGGCTATCCAATCTGATCATATTTCCATATACAAAAGGTCCATATTCTTTAGTCCCTGCTGTGACAATATAATTTCTCGCTGATCCACTAACTCTATTTACCGTAAATGTTACGGAGAATATATCATCTGTTGAAATCGTACCCGTATTATTATTGTCACATGCGAGTATATTCAGGTTATCCACTTGAATGACACATGGTTCGCTACATACTGCCGGTGGTGTCACAGATATAACATCTGTACATGTTCCTGTCGTATTATCCACAAGTGTGAGTGCTTGAACTCCACCTGATATAGGATATGGTCCCATTGTGATGACTTCGCCATAATTATACACGGTATTTGTGCCCTGTACTTTCCATCCTGAAGAAGTATTCAGACCCGTGACTACGACATCAAAGTAGAACACGTCATCATTTGGGTCATTAATCGTACCGTTATCATCACAAAGGATATTGGATACCGTTGCGTTGATATCACATTTAGAAGAGCACGGATTAAGATTTGGTGCATCTACTACTATCTGACAGCCATTGATATTCAAATCTCTCACTACGATAAACGGATCTGAGCCATCAGCATCAAAGCTAAAGGACACTCGTGTTCCATAGGTAAAGTCACCAAGACTCATACCATTAGATGACACATTAAATCTATTGGAAGCGCCTGTATTTAAGCCTGTTACTACAAATTCTATCAAATACGTATCATCCGTATCTATGGATTCTGTACCATTGTCCGAACATACTATCGACAGATCCGAAATGGTAAGCTCACAATCTGTAGAACATGGCTCCAAAGGCCCAACGATAGTCGTCGTCTGACATCCCGTGACATCATCTATAAATACATACGTGATACTACTATTATCCGCTGGTATCGTGATCGAATATTCCTGATTATAGCTATACGTTCCTATCTCTGTTCCGTTTAAGAACATTTTATAGGTATTGGTCGCCGAAGTAGTATTGGATAGACTAAATGTATAGGTATAAATATCATCATCGCCAGTGGTTGGCGTTCCGTTATTACTACATACCCATCTGTTTGTCACAAATCTTAGCTGTTGATTCCTATTGAATACTTCAACTTCATCTTTACCTGATTTACAATTATTCAATGTATTTGTAACTTCGAGATAATAGAAGCCGATATCCGTAACTGTAATTGTCGGCGTAGTTCCAATAACCATTCCAGCGGCATTTGTCCACGTATAGAGTACATTATCTGGCAGATTGGATGAACCTGTCAATTCTGCATCTGTCTTGTTACACGTTAACTCCTGATCCGGACCTGCATTCGCTACAGGTAGATTAGAATCCTTAGCTACTGTTACCATATCTATGGCCACACACTGATCTGGGAATGTAACCGTAACTGTATAAACGCCTTCAGCACTTGTAGTGACAGTTTGCCCTGTTCTATTAAATCCATTCGGCCCTGTCCATACAAATACGCCACCTGTTTCTGATGCCGTAGCTGTCAAAGTTGCCGTATTATTCGTACAAGTCAAGGTAATATCCGCTCCTGCATCGACTGTCTGAGGGCATGAAGAACATGGCTGTTGTGATACCGTCACAGTCGTGATACATCCACTATTTACTGCATCTTGTACTGTCAATACCAAGTCAACACCATTGGCAGGAAGATCATCAATGCTTATTTCTTGACCATAAGTAAACGGTCCATAAGATCTACCATTGAATGTAACATTATAGAAATTCACGCTTCCGCTTACTGCATTGACTCTAAATGTAACTCTGAAAAAGTCGTCAGCAGAAGTATTTCCTGTATTATTATTATCACATGGGAAGATATTGAGATCTGACACTGTCAACACACAAGGCGTACTACAAACATCCGGCGCTGTCACATTAGCGATTGTTCTACAATTTGGATCTGCTGTATCTTCAATATTGAGTGAAAGATTTCCACCACTTATTGGATAAGGACCAAGATTTACATTTGTATTGTATGCATACGTGGTTGATTGACCCGAAATATTCCATGTAGGAGAAATATTATTTCCTGTCACCCTTATGGTAAATGTAAACGTATCGTCATTCGGATCATTGATCGTACCATTGTCGTTACACACAATATTCGATACAACCGCCGAAATCTGACATGCTCCTGAACAAGGATTCAATGTGCCGGCATCTAATGGTCTGAAGCACTGAATATTCTGGGCATCTCTGATTCTGATATCCGGTGTAGATCCGTCTGCTGGCAACTGTATATTCACAACATCGCCATAATTGTACGTACCTTGTATCACATTGTTTATCAGCAATGTAAAGGTTGTAGAACCTCCGTTGTTAACTGCTGTTGCAACAAATGAAATCGTATATGTATCGTCTGTCGGATCGGAATCCGTATTGTTATTATCACATTGTACGGATACATTAGCTAAATCAATAGCACAATTCGTAGAACACGCAATTAATGGTCCGATATTTCTGGTCACTTTACAACCTGTGGTATTATCCGTTATTTCTATCGTTCCCGATGAATCGTCAGCCGGTATGGACAAGCTATTGTTGGTGCCATAACTGAAATTAGTAGCCAATGTCGAACCGTTATAAATTACGGTGTATGTATTTCCTGGTGCGCCAGGAGTAGAAACTACATTCATGACGATATCATAAGTATCATCTCCACCATCACTTAACGTACCCTGATTATTACAGTTTATTGTAAATGTTTCAAAACTCAATCTCTGACCTCCATTTATCGTCACTGGTATTGTAACCACACACTGATTGGCATCTCTGATCTGCAGATTATAGTTACCTGGAGCGAGATTGCCTAACGTTGGATCTGATGTCCACGGAAGACTATTTAGCCTAAACTCTAAACCTGTAGTTGGCGGATTCACCAATATAGCACCATTGTTTAGACCAAAACATACTTCATCTGTAATTGTAAGTGCATTATTTGGCAATGGCAATACTGTCAATGTGACTTCAGCAATAGATTTACATCCATTCGCATTTTTGACCACTACATATATTACCTGATTATTGGTTAAATTGGTATAGGCTGCTGCTAAAGGATTGGCTTCGTTCTGTGCATCTGTTAATGTCAAATGATAACTAAACGTAAATCCTCCACCGACGACCACCCTTGACCTTGCATCATCAAGATTAAACAATGCAATGCCGTCCGTATCATCATCACAAACTGTCAAAACCGCATTCGTAACCACTGGATTACCTACTACCTCAAATTGAATCGCTATCCGTTGGCTTCTACATCCTGTCAATGGATCTATCGCCTGTACATAATACGTAGTAACGCCTACAACATTCGATGGTGGCGCATAAGTCAGTGAATTATCTTGTAATAATGTACCGCCTGTCTGTGCGGAAAACCATTGTGCTGTCAATCCTGATTCTACAGTAACTGAAAGAGTAACACCTGTTTGATTCAAACAAGCTCTTTGATTACCTCCTGATATAGGATTTGGTATCACTGGGCAGTCACATTGTGGCGGATCAATCGTCACTACATCGTTTCCACACAGACCAATAGATGTAAATGTTACTGTTACTGATGTTGCTATTGGAATACCCGATATCGTTACGATATTTCCGTTTCTACTGATAGTTCCTTCAGAACTGGTTACATTATAGTCAAATACAATCAACTTCACTGTATAGGTACTGAAATCTCCGGAACAAGTGACATCTTCTATTTGATAAAATCCAGGTTCTACAACTTCTATGGTTACTCCCGTCATAGCATCTGGACAAATATTATTACTTTCTACGACATAAAATAATACGTAAGTTCCACCTGATTGCCCTGCAAAACTCACGCTTGTAGGATCAGAAACATCTATCCCGTGACCATACTCATCACTCCAGTATCCACCATTATCATAAGGCTGACTCAACAAATCCCACAAATTAATAGGAGACGCATCGTTACAAATCTGTATGGTACTTCCTGTTCCAGAATTTGGAGGAAATACATTATTAATAGTGATCGCTACTTCATCGGTACATCCATATTCATTGGTAGCCAATATATAATATGTACCTGCGATATTAACCCACGTAGTACTCAATTGATTAGAAATGGTCGCAGGTGTTCCAGAATGATAAGTCAATGTAATATTCGTACCTCTTAAATCTGTAATCACAATATCTTCGAGATTGAAGAAGTCGCTTAGACATATATCTACTGAAGTGCGATCCGCAACGATATCAGGCACGGGACTAATGGTCACTTCCTGAGTAGTGGTAATCGTAGTACCTGTACAGGTATTGGTAAATGTCCAGGTAAATGTCCGCGTATCACCATTATCCATAAAAGTTGGCATAACCGTTCCTGTGATTGCGCACGGACTTATCAATCCGTTGGTATAAGTCAGTGGTATTGGTGCTGGAAATCCCTGATTACATGGTAAAAAGAGGTCATCCGGTTCTGTTGTAAAATATGGATCATCAGCAGGTAGTACGATTACACTTTGATTATATACGATGGATCTTCCACAAGCATCTGTAAATTGCCATGTATATTGTATCGTACCGCCACAATGATTGTAACTTCCTGACTGTATCGGCGTTATGCTTCCGCTAATGGCACACATACCCGTTTCGAAGTTTGAATAGTTCAATGCTGGTGGTGCACCTGGTACATCTGTACAAGACACTGTCACAACAGGATCGGGTACATTTAAAAATTCAGCAGGAGGTGCTGGTAATACTGTTATCGTTTGAACATGCTGTAGATTCGTTCCACATAAGTCCGTCGCCGTCCAAGTAAGCGTTGCTATTCCGCCACAAAGCGAGACACGAGATTGATCGAGTACTGGGAAAATAGTACCATCTCTGTCACATGGGCGGTCAAGTCCATTACTATAAGAAAGTGGTATCTGATAGGAACTCAAATCCTGGCAACTTACCGTTAAATCATCCGGCAAATCGGATGTAAACACAGGTGGTGGAGCTGGTAAAACAGAGATAATCTGGTTGTACGTGATCGTTCGTCCACACCAATCTGTATCTGTCCATGAGATATCTATTGTCCCACCACAAGCCGTAAATCGCTTATTGACTACAGGCGTAACGGTACCACTGATTTCACAAGTAGAATTATTTGAATATTCTAAATCTGGTGCATCAAATGTCTCTGCATCTCCACAACTCATCGTGGTATAAACAGGAGGATTGATGAACATAGCTGGTGGTGGTGGCGATACATTGATGATTTGCGTATAAGTGATCGTTCTATTACACATATCTGTATAATTCCAATCATAAGTATAAACTTTTGAACACCCATTCTGAACGACTCGTAAATCAGGGATTACATCGCCTTCAATCAGACAATCGCCTGTCTCGCCATTCGTAAAGTGTAAAGGTGGAAGATCGCTCGGATCCGGCTCATTATCACAAGAAACATTCGATGTTGCTGGTGGAGCATTGACAAACGAAGGTTCTAAAGGTGGACTGACCGTAATCGTCTGTGTCCATTGAATCGTTCTTCCGCAATCATCGGTATATTCCCAAATAAGTTGATGTGTACCTGTGCAATTTACTATATTACTATTTATCTGCGCGTCAACACTTCCACTAATAGCACAAACGCCCGTTGCATTATTCGTGTAATTGAGTACTTGTGGTTGTGTCAAATCTGGAGCTGCATTACAACTCACTGTGATATCCGCAGGTCCATTTAAGAAAACAGCCTGTGGCGGTGGCAATACATTGATCGTCCTTGTATGGGTGATCGTTCTATTACAATCATCCGTATATTCCCACTCATAAGTTAACACTTTTGAACAATCGTTATTTTCCTGAACTTGAGGCAGCGAAGATATCGTTCCGCTTATCAGACAGCTTCCTGAACTATTATTGGTATAATTCAAGTCTATCGGGTCGTCCGGATCTGGTGCTGCGTCACAGTTAACGGTTTCATTTGTTGGTGGACTGACAAATTGTGGTGCTGGTGGTGGTAAAACCGTCACCGTTTGCGTATGCGTGATCGTCCGTCCACAATCATCCATAAATGTCCACGTATAAACATAAGCACCTTGACAATCAGTAACGTCTCCAGTTCTTACGGGTGTTTCAGTACCGCTTATTTCACAATCGCCACTTTGACCATTTGCATAACCCAAGTCTCTCAACTCATCAAAATCAAAACCGTCGCAAGATGCTACCGTGATATCTGCTGGTGGATTGATCCACATCGGCTCTATTGGTGGAGCTACATTGATGACCTGTGTATGCGTGATCGTTCTATTACAATCATCGGTAAATTCCCACTCATACGTATATACTTTTGAACAATCATTATTTTCTTGAATATCTGGCGTAGCCGATATTGTACCACTTATCAAACATGTACCACTACTGCCGTTTGTATAAGACAAATCTTTGGGATCATCATCTGGTTTCATTTCACATGTCACCGTTTCATCCGCAGGCGGATTGACAAAGGCTGCTTCTTGTGGTGGTTCTACTGTGACAGTTTGCGTATGCGTGATCGTTCTTCCGCAATCATCAATAAATGTCCACGTATAAACATAAGCACCTTGACAATCCGTCACATCACCTGTTCTTACGGGTGTTTCTGTACCACTTATTTCACAATCGCCACTTTGACCATTTGCATAACCCAAGTCTGTCAATTCATCAAAATCAAAGCCGTCGCACGATGCTACTGTGATATCTGCTGGTGGATTGATCCACATCGGCTCTAATGGTGGATCTACATTGATGACCTGTGTATGCGTAATCGTTCTATTACAATCGTCTGTAAATTCCCACTCATACGTATATACTTTTGAACAATCATTATTCTCTTGAATATCTGGCGTAGATGCTATTGTACCACTGATCAAGCAGGTACCACTACCTCCATTTGTATAAGACAAGTCCTTGGGATCATCATCTGGTTTCATTTCACATGTCACCGTTTCATCCGCTGGTGGATTGACAAAAGCTGCTTCTTGTGGTGGTTCTACTGTGACAGTTTGCGTATGTGTGATCGTCCTTTCACAATCATCCATAAATGTCCACGTATAAACATACGCGCCTTGGCAATCCGTCACATCACCTGTTCTTACGGGTGTTTCAGTACCACTTATTTCACAATCGCCACTTTGACCATTTGCATATCCTAAGTCTCTCAAATCATCAAAATCAAAGCCGTCGCACGATGCTACTGTGATATCTGCTGGCGGATTGATCCACATCGGCTCTAATGGCGGATCTACATTGATGACCTGAGTATGCGTAATCGTTCTATTACAATCATCGGTAAATTCCCAAAGGTATGTATAAACTTTTGAACAATCATTATTCTCTTGAATATCTGGAGTAGCCGCTATTGTACCACTGATCAAGCAGGTACCACTACCGCCGTTTGTATAGGACAAATCCTTTGGATCGTCATTGGGTTTCATTTCACATGTCACCGTTTCATCCGCAGGCGGATTGACAAAGGCTGCTTCTTGTGGTGGATTTACGGTGATCGTTTGTGTATGCGTGATGGTACGATCACAATCATCGATAAATGTCCATGTATATTCATACGAACCTTGGCAATCATCCACACTTCCAGTACGGGTCGCTTCTACACTTCCCATGATACCACAGTTAGGGCCTGTCTGTCCATTGTCATAAGATAAAAACGGTAAATTATCAAAGTCATATCCATCACAGGACATGACAGTAATATCAGCCGGTGGATTGATCCATTGTGGTTCGTCAGGTGGGTTTAAAGTATAAACCTGAACATGAGTAATCGTTCGACCGCATGGATCTGTAAATTCCCAAGTAAACGTTACTGTACCAGAACATCCTTGTATATCATCTTCTCTTGTAGGTGCAACCATACCATTAATAGCACAGAAATTGCCATTCGGAACGCCATTAGAATATGATAAATCTGGCATAAAATCAGCCTCTACTGTCTGCCCACACGGTAAGTCAATATCAGCAGGTGGATTGATCCATTGTGGTTCGGGTGCTGGTTCTACATGTATTAGTTGACTATGCGATATATACCTGCCACAACTATCGGTTTTTTCCCATAGTAATGTAATATCACCTCCACAAATATCAAAATCGTCTGTACGCACTGGTATCACTGTACCTTCGATACGACATCGACCAGCAGGCTCTCCATTATTATAGCTTAACGGTGGTAAATATCCAGGCGCAGGAATATTAGCACAATCCAATGTTTCTTCATCTGGTGGCGGATTAACAAACATAATCTCCTGTGGTGGCTCTATCGTCCAGACTTGTTCATGATGTAAATTACCTCCACACCTATCTAATCCATCCCAAATAAATGTAACAGTACCCTGACACTGTGACGTATCCACAACTTGAATAGGTATGATCTGACCTACAATCTGGCAAGTACCCGTACCACCATTACTATATTGAAGTGGAGGTAAATATCCCGTTGCAGGAAAATCATGACAAGTAACCGTGACATCAACTGGTGGATTTATAAAGACCGCTTCATCAGGTGGTTCTATCGTATATACTTGTGTTTCCTCTATATCCCTATCACATTTATCTTTTACTAACCAATGATATGTAACCGTTCCCATACAATTTAAAGTATCAACAACTCTTGTAGGTATTATACTTCCCATGATTTGACATCCACCGGTCTTTCCGTTATCATAACTCAATGGTGGTAAAAAATTGGTTGCAGGAAACATATCACATGGAACCGTAACGTCATTAAATGGTGTAAACGTAGCTTCTGGTATTGGCTCAACAGTAATGATCTGCGTTTCACTTGCAATATTACCACAACCATCCTCAACCGTCCATGTACGTGTGATCGTACCACCATCACAATCTGTATAATTATCTTCCTGCTCTCCTACTACAGTTCCTGGTCCAAGACAATTGTCTGTAAAGTTAAGGTCAGGCATCGCTGTTAAATCTTCATAGCAAGTGACTGTAATATCATCAGGAACATTCATGATCACGGGTGGAGAGTTATCTTCAAAAACAATAGTTACTGAATCAAAATCACAACAATTGAATTCCTCAGCACACGCTGCCTCTATCGCTGCAAAACTATCGCCTTCCTGTGGTATAGGTTGTTGTGCTGTAACAAAATTATAGCTATATGCGGTAAATGTTCCACACTCAGGCCATGTAAATATATCGTTTGTACCTTCTGTCGCTTTAACCACCGTACCACTTTCATCTACGATAACTATATATTGTGATATCAATGGGTCTGATTCACTACCACTTACAGAAATAGTAACATTATTGCCAGGACAAGTAGGTGTTGGATTGGCCACTATATTGCCAGCGTCTGTATCATGGACATTGATTGTGATACAATTTGGCGGAGGATTAGAATTTCGTTGCACACAGGAATTGTCTGTGTCCACACAAAGCGTATAGGTTCCTTTACCAGGAAAAGACAATAGATTCGTACAAGTTACACCACTATCGTTAAAAGGTCCTGTTTGTACATCTGTTCCATCAAGTGACCAGTAATATCGTTGTCCACCTACAGCATTCTCTACACAATAACTGGATCTGTCACCTACACAAAGATCCTTTGGACCCATTATCTCACTTGGCCAGTTTGCTATCGTAGGGTAACAATCCGGTGTAGTAACACTGATCGTTACCTCACACGCAGAGTTACAACAGCCATCCACAAGTAGAGAATATACCCCACCTATGGTCAACCCTGACATACTTATAGAAATCGATTGTGACCAAGGAGCATAGCCATTACACGGACCGTTTGGACAAGGGATACAGCTATTCACATCACAAGCTACTGAATTCCACGGATTTTGCCAGTTGCATTCCGGATAAACAGCCAACTGAACCCCACGTGAGTTACACTGTCCGGAAGGGTGATTACAATTTGTAGTGTTGACTGTCATACTTAGATCCTCACAAGTCGCAAGAAACCTAAACCACGTCGGATTATGTGCTGTCGTACCATTACCTCCTGGCATACACATAGGGTTGTTTGGTCCATCAGACGTATGTAAATAATTAGTCATTTGGTAGGTATAACCATTCATCACGTCGAAGGAACACAACAAGGGTGAATCAAGGCATTTACAAGTGTTTTGCGTACCATTGGTACAAGGATCTGGTGGATCTTGCTGCGCCTGAAGTCTTACAACCGAAAAAATCAAAAAAAGCGAAAAAAGTGTACAAATTATTCTGTTCATTAGAATCAAATTTGCTATAAATTGAAAAAATTAGCTAAAAATTCAGGATAAAGATAGTAATATATGTGATTAGAGCAAAAAATTGTTAAAAAAAATATAAATCACAAAATCTTAGTACAAATATACATAAGATGCTATTTTAAACATATCTTACTATTTTTCATTGATTTAAACATATATTATATTAACATATCTAAATAATATTTTTTATTGAAAATTATTATATAATGTCTTAAAAACGACAAAAAAAACCAATATTATCCGATAAAATTTAATAGATTCATCGCTTTGCTCTGAATGACAACTTGTTCTATTTTGCGTGTTTTTGAATTACGAATTACGATTGACAATGGATAATTGAGAATTGATAATTGATAATGGATAATGGATAATGGATAATTATCATATCGGTTCTTCATTTATTTCGTTTCCCTCACAAGATAAAATGTACCGTTCCTACGAAACTCAATACGCAGACTTGATCTTGTATAATGGCTTGAAACCCATTGTTACAACATGTTACGACCCTACGGGTCTTGATAGAACAATCAAAAAGTACTACAAATACAACTATAAATTAGTGCTGTAGGCACGATCCATTTTGTAGTGCTGGGTTTTAACCCGGCACATACATCACGACACATACATCACGACATAAAACATCACGGCACAAACATCACCACAAAAGTATCACGACAAACATAACGAATGAAAAAATTCAATAGTGTTGGGTTTCAACCCGACACAAACATCACGACACAAACATCACGGCACACACATCACGACACACACATCACGACAAAAGTATGCAATGTAAAAAACGAGCAATTTTTATAATGGATTTTGATTGACGATTTTTGATTGACTAATTACGAATCAATGCCGTTTAGTTATGCAATGAGTGTACAAATATGTTGTGGTCTTATTTTTTAGAACCCGTTGTTTTTTCGACTTTTTGCCCCAGCCCTTAAAGGGAGAAGCCGAAAAAAAAATGCTTGTTTATCCCTTAGGATAAGAGGAAATTAACGAGCAATTTTTTATAATGGATTTTGATTTACGAATTTCGCAATACTATTTTTGAATTACGATTTTTGATTTTTGATTGTTTTGGGCAAATAACGTGTTCATTTTTGGTATATGTTTGTTCGTGTTGTCGAGACGACAAACACTAATATGAAGCTTAGCGCGGACGCTAAGCTTATCTTAACTAAAAGAAAAAAGTCAGTACCTGCTACTTAACTTTTCCTTTTGGAAAAGTTTTGTGACAGATACTGACCTTCAATTAGCTTACATACGGGATATTATATCCCGTGATGTTTATAATATTCTGATAAATTTTTGTACTAATGTACTTCCTGCTGACTCCAATCTGAGCGTATAAACGCCTGAATGCAGTTCGGTAACATCTAAATCAGTTATGCTCTGTACGTTAACGCCTTTGAGTACACGTACTGTCTCTCCTATCGCATTGGTGATCGTATAGTCACCGATTGCTTCCGGACCAAAACCTGAAACTGTAAGATTCAATCGTTGTCCTGCTACTGGGTTTGGATAGACATCTAAGCTTCTTTCGCCATTACATACTGGTGTGCGTACTGCAATAGGATCATATAAAGTCTCCTTACCGTCAAAATCGACTTGAAGTAGGCGATAGTAATAGGTCTCTCCTTCATTAACGCCAGGGTCTTCACAATAATGCTTGGACAATCCTGCTCTTGCCTTACCAGGGATTCTTGTAACTGGAACATAAGATCTACCGTCTTTACTACGCTGAACCTCAATGTAGTTATTATTCATCTCATTCTCTATGTCAAATTCAATATTGACCAGATTACAAGATGCCCTTCCTTCAAATCTTGTTAAGGTAATTGGTAAAGGAAACTCACTTACACCCTTTCCTGGAGTTAATACATCATCTGCAATATCATTATTGAAAGCCTGAGGACAACCACCAAAAGGTAAGCCTACAATCTGTATATTAACCGGAATAATTATAGGTGCACAATTGGTCGATATTTCTCCCCTCGCTCTCAGCATTGCATTTCCTCCTTCACCAAAATACATTTGACGATTATTCGTTCCTGTCCATGTATTATTGCTTACACTATATACCCAGTCAAAACCTGCCTCCTCTATGATATCTTGCGGGCCGTCTGAAACCCAATACTTAGATGCTGGAAAACTGACCTGAATTCTCCAGCTTCCCGGAGGTACAGTACAGACAAAATCTCCAGCTCCTAATGCCCAACCTACCGTAAAGATCGCAGTACCGTCCAAATCAATACATTGAACATTAAAACCTGCTCCTGTTAAAATCGGATTAGCATCATCTGTCTGACATTGACTATAACTATTATTCACATAAACTGAAAATAACAAAACTATCATTAATTTAATTATGTTTCTCATCGTATTCTACTTTTAAAATTAGTTAATAATTAATACCGCCTGAGCCTTATTATTCAGAATATTCTGATCTCCCGCAGTTCCTGTACCAAGCGTACCCACAGTCTGAGCCTGGCTGTTTGAAGATGCACCCGATCCATTTGCCGTGAAGTTTAAGCCTATAATACTAGAATGTCCTGGGTTAATTACCACACCTGGTTTTGAAGTACATAGATAAAAACTACCTAAATCCATACAAGTCCAGTCTCCATTATTTGCTGGAACACCGCCATAAACATCTACAGTATAATTCATATCAGGTTTAAATGTTGTGAAAAAGACATTAGATGGCTTGGTCAATGCTATTTGGATTGCTGTATTGTTTGGATTCGGACCAATGTTATCAATTGTATATAAAGCATCTCTTGAGTGATTTGGAGCAAGTGGGTCTAATACAAAGTTCGCCGCATCAATAGCAAAAGTCGTTGTAAATTCCGTCACGTTGGCACAAGTTCCCGTTACTGTTATTGTAAATGAACAAATCGTTACATTACCTGATGCATCTGTCGCTGTATAAGTAATGGTTGTTGTTCCTATTGGAAAGTTTGAACCATTCGTCAATCCAGATGTCGGCGATGATGTCTGCTCAATCATCATTCCTGAACAGTTATCTGTAAAGGTTGGCGCTGTCCAAGATACACTCACATCACATGCATTCGTCGGTGCTGCAATAGTTATATTTACCGGACATCCTGTCAATGTTGGTGCCTGATTATCTACTACTACTATGTCCACTGTACATGTTGTAGCATTATTGCCTGCATCTGTACCTGTAAAGGTGACTGTCGTTGTTCCTTTAGGGAAAGCACCTGTAACAAATGTTCCAATATCCGATAATACTACGCCATTATTCGCTGCTGCTGTTGAACTTACAACCGTACAATTATCCGCCCATATAGGCTTAACTATAGATATTGATGCAGAACATAGACCTGGATCTGAATTAACAGTTTCAGTACCACCACATATATATCCTACAATTTGCGCTCCCGTATTTGGTATGGATTGTACCGTTGGTGGAATGACATCCTTAGCTGTCAACGTCGTTGTACATGTTACTGCATTTCCTGCTCCATCTGTTGCTGTAAGCGTCACAACATGCGTCTGATTGTGTGAAGTAGCAATTTTACTTCCTGCTACAGGTGATTGTGTCACTGTTACTGTACAATTATCTGTAGCTGTCGTCTCTGCTACTAAATCTGGTACGGTAATTTCACATCCTCCGTCTAAATTCACATCCTGATCTGATGCACATATTGTAATCACTGGATTAGTAATATCTATAGCTGTCAACGTCGTTGTACATGTTACTGCATTTCCTGCTCCATCTGTTGCTGTAAGTGTCACTTCATGCGTCTGATTGTGTGATGTAGCAATTTTGCTTCCTGCTACTGGTGATTGTGTCACTGTTACTGTACAATTATCAGTAGCTGTTGTTTGAGCTACTAAATTTGGTACGGTTATCTCACATCCACCATCTAAACTTACATCCTGATCAAGCGCACAGTCTGTAATCACTGGATCTTCATTATCTGTAACAGTAACTGTAAAGTCACAAGTTGTATCATTACCACAAAAATCTGTTGCCGTTATGGTAACTGTAGTAGTTCCTATTGGGAAGTCGCTACCTGATACCATAGATGAAGCAATAGCGACATTACGTTCTATTGTTGTGTTATCTATTGGTAACATATTACCTGCAGGTGATACGAACGTGAACCACATATATCTGTTACCACCCACAACTGATGCGATTAAATCAGTTGCATCTGAACGGGTTGTTGTCCATTGTGGTGTTCCTGAACCATCCAAAAGATTAAGATCCACAGCTAATACGCCTCCATTGTCTCTGAATACCCACTCAAAGGTGTACCACCCTGAAGTTGGGATAACATAACTTTCAGGTGTCGTTAGCGTATTTAAATCAGTTCTCTTACTTCCACTTGAATTATTACTTCCATTGACGTAAACACTTCCGCCTATTGCAGATACATGGAAGATGAAATCTCTTCTATGTCCTCCACTTTGGTTATTCGAAGCTGTCGATACATCAAAACCATAGGTATTATCTGTAACGCCAGAATTACTCAGGTCAATATATACATCTACACTTGTCTTATATCCAAGACCAAATGCATTGGTATATCCTCCTAATCTTGTAAATACGCCTCCTGAACTTGTTGCTGCAATCTCTCCGTGTCCTGATCCTGTTTTAGAGGTTACTCCATTTGCACCAGTAAGTACTCGTGCCAATGTAGAACCGTAATTATTCCAATCTACAGATGCACTAACATTGGCTCCACTAAAATAACCTGGATGTTCAAATCCCTGGAAATATCCCACATCTTTTGTTGTTGGCATAGTATAACTTACTTCTGCAGTACACTTGCCAGGATCTGTATCCACCGCGATATCTGCTGGACAAGGTGTCAGGATCGGGTCCTCCTCATCTATTATGGTAATCGTCTGACTACAACTAACTGAGTTTCCTGATGCATCCGTTGCAACAAATGTTCTAACTATATCTCCTACAGCTTTACAATTAATTGTGGTAAGTCCTGAGAAGTTATCAGAAAAAGTAACCGTCACTCCTATACAATTGTCGGTAGCTAAGGCCATTTCTGTAGCATACGGATCTTTGTCATCTAAGACACTAACAATCTTATCAATTGGACAAGTAATCATTGGAAACTCTGTGTCAATGACTGTAATAGTGAATGAACAAGTCGATGATTTGCCGCACCCATCGGTTGCAGTCCATGTAACAGAAGTCACACCAGCATTCAATACAACGCCTGCTAATGACGACCCTGTTCCTATTGTGCTTCCAGTAAGTTCATAACTATAAGTAATCGTTCCAGAACAATTATCTGTCGCCGTAGCATCAAATTCAGTTTCAAAAACGGTGTAAGTACATGCGCTTATACCCATGGATCTTGTGAAACCATCAGGATCAGGACATGTAAACACAGGTGCTGTATCATCTATTCTTGTATTATACGTTTCAACCTTCTCATCTCCACAATCATTGGTTACGGTAACTGTTACGATAGCAGAACAATCATCTGCTGTTGTGGCAGCCTTGACAATTGTCCCACTACATGTTGTGGTAGCCGAAGTAGCTGCGAGTGCTGCTGCCTCTGCTGTGGCTACATCCGGATAACAAGCTGCTATTGTACCCTTTGTTACAACAATTCGCTCTCTGACTTCAAGTTTAAAGTCGCCAACATCATTGCCAATATTATTATCGAATTTGTCCGGACTTCCTCCAAATCCAAGTCCGACAATCTCAATATTAAGTTGAGATGTCAATTCCGAACAACTCGTATTTAACGATCCATTACCTGTAATCTTAACCACAATCACACCGCTACTTGTTATTGGAATTGCTACATTATTTCTTGCTCTCAATGTATTATTTCCAGAATCATAAGTCCAGGTAAAAGGCCCTGTCGATGTAACATCTACTATTCCGGTTACTCCGTAAACGTGGTTTAATGGCATCGATATTGACAATCCCCAGCTACCAACCGGAGCATTACAAGTCGGATCGCCTCCACCCATGGTCCAATGAATCTCCAAATCTACTTCGTCACCAGTATTCGTCAAACAATAGGTTTCCCTGTTTAGAATATTGACACTCGTCAACTGAGGATCGCATCCCTGACTCAACATCTCCGAAGAAAAGGAAAGTATCAGACCAATCAATATAAATAAAAATCTTACGTTTTTCATTTTAAATAATTTTTTTAATTAATTAATTTTTAATTCTCCGTCTGTGTAATTATTGGACTTATTCACATCTCCTCCCGATCCTGTATATAGGTGAGCCGTAACTTTACCATTTTGACCGGCAAAGCCCTCAGCTGTGAATTTAATGGTAATCGTCTTGCTTCCTCCTGCCTGAATAACTTTTCCAGTCTTGAGCGTAAACAGAGCCATACCTGTTCCATAATTAGTTACATCCCAATCATCGTTATCTCCAACCGACACATCAAAATTTGATGTAAAGATGTTAGTTGAAGGATATCCTACCAGTACTTTAACATTTCCTATAGGCAATAATTCGTGAGAATCATTCGCTCCTATATTCTCAACTGTTATTTCAACAAGCTCATCATCATTAGTTGTAAACTCCAATCCTCCAATAGGAATGTTTGTAGATGTTGTCAGCTCTACAGCAGGAATACAGAATCCATCTACAGTTACATCAAACGATGCTGATGCTGTATTTCCTGATCCATCTGTCGCTGTATAAGTTACAGTTGTAGTCGCTCCTACAGCAAATGCAAACGGAGGTGTATGTGAACTCGATATAGTCACTGAACCTGAACAATTATCCCATCCCGTTGGCGGTGTCCAACTGTAATTCATTGTACAATCTCCATAAGGTGCTGTAATAGTAACATCTACAGGCATATTTTGCAGGATTGGTGGAACCTGATCTGTTACCGTAAATGTTAAAGAACATGATGTCTCATTTCCTGCTGCATCACTTGCTTTCATTGTAAGTACGGTAGTACCCGTAGGGAAATTGATCTGATAGAATCCAAAATCCTGAACCACTAACACAGGGTCTGTTACCGCTGTAACTGATGTAATTCCACAATTATCAGCCCAAATTGGTTTTGCTATTGTCTGTAATGAATTACATGATGATGCATCCGTACTGAAAGTAAACATATCACCGCATTCATAACCTGCTATAGATCCACCACTTACAGGAATGGTATAAGTAGGGAATTTATTATCTACTACTGTTACTGTGAAGCTACATGTTGAAGTATGACCTGAACCGTCAGTTATCACAAATGTATTGGTCGTCACACCAACAGGGAATGCGGAACCACTGGACAAGCCTAAAGTTTGTTCTATTAACGTCGTAGGGCAATAGTCAGTAAACGTAGGTGCTGCATAAGTCACTACTGCACTACATAAGCCTGCATCATTGGTTGTTGCAATATCTGAAGGACACGTCAACTCTGGTTTTGGTTGAACTGTCAACACAAAAGTTGTTACATCTCCAACAATATCTACGCCTGCATCATACACATTGTTACCGTTTACATCATAGTATGGTGTGGTAATAAAGGTGATCGTCTGCGGCGTACCTGTATGATTTTCAGGTGAAATCGTCTGTGAACCTCCTGCAACTGCCTGATCAAACGTTACATCTATTGTATTTGATGGTATATTTGGCAAAGTTGATATGTATTGAGTATTGATCCTCAATACACCACATTCTGTCGCTCTTGGATTTGTAACTAACGTAGGTACACTCGTAGTCATATCAACATCATGACAAATCGTATGGGCATAAGTACCACCGGAAGTCATCGTCTGATTATATCCATCTATTGCCGTGACCGTATTTGATATAATCGGCATAGGCTGTACTGTCAATGTAAAGGTTATTAGTCCACCTGCTACATCTACTCCTGCGTCATATACTCCATTGCCATTCACATCATAATATGGTCTTGAAACAAAGACGATGTCCTTAGCTACGCCATCATGATTTTCTGGTGTAATAGCCGGTTGTGGAATCGTAGAGGCTACTGAGAACGGCACATCTATCGTCTGTGTTGGAGGCAATGTTGAAATCGTTGTCGTATATACTGTTTGCACTCTAAGTGATGCACAATTTGCTGCTTCACTATTTACAACTCCTGCCAATCCTGGTGTAACTTCTTGACCGCTGCAAATCGCCATTGTATAGCTATTGCCTGAAACCATACTTATTGTTCCTGAAGGTCCTGTCACAGATCCTGTGATAGATGGTTCATTACATGCACCTGCTACCGGTTGGAATCCTGTTGCTCCATCGCTATCTACACCTGAAGTTAAGAATGGATAAACACCAACTACTCCTTGTATGTAAGCTACATCGCCTGCACATACGCCTGTTCCCCACCAGTTACATGTAGCATCTATTGTGCCTGTACCCGGATTGTAAGCTAATCTGCTACTTGGATCTGTGTTGCCATTCAACAAAATACTGTTGTCATGTGCTGTTATCAAGTTTGTACTACCATTACCTAAGCCTAAGCCGTAAACTGGTGTCGTGCTTGTAGCTGGTAGGTTGATAAAGTTATTTGTTGCTGTAACTTTGGAATTTTGCTGTGCAATGATGGTATATCCATTATTGCCACCTGTTCCAAACGCATCGTGTCCGTTATCGTTCATTGTATTGGCTGTCAATGTCAAATCTACTTTTCCTCTTGCATCTACACCACGGTTAGCGTTGTTGATGATGTTGGATACGTTGACTGTCACTGTCTGTACCATATCTGAACCACCACTAAAGTCTGCTAAGTAGATACCTCCACTCGCTTGTGAAGGCTTACCTGTACCGTTTATCGTTACATTATTGACTGCTAAGTTGATACCTTGAGCAGCAGTTGTACCACTTGTCGTAAAGGTATAGATACCTGCGTGGAAGTTGATCGCTGGATTAGTAGATGAACCTGTAAATCCGCTCATAGACACACCATCCACTGCAAGGTTTGTACCTGCTTTGGTAGTTCCTGCATCTAATGTGTTTAATATAGCTAAACCTTGCATTATGCCTGTAACTGTACCTCCGCTGATTGTAGTCACCGGTGTAGTATTGACATCATAAGCACCGTATCCGTAGAATGCACCACTTACAGTATTACCAGAAACGGTAGCTGCTGCAGTACCTGCTACATTGCGAAGTGCAATACCCATTGTTGGTACACTGGCTACTTCCTTATTCGTTACAGATACAGTATTATTCGTGATGTTTACGCCGTCTGTTGATGACGCATTATCCACATAGATACCGTTGCTTCCAGCTGTTATTGAACTTCCTGTAACGGAACCACTCACTCTTCCTGCAACATCACTGTGGATATTAACACCGTACTCTGATGCAGTAATACCACTATTGCTTAAATTAACATATATTTTAGCAACCTTATTGTTTTTGCTACTATCATAGACTACGTCAACTCCTGTACTTACATTTGAAAATGTAACGTTTGAAACTGTAGCTCCTGATCCATATTGGTAATTTGGACCATCTCCACCATAACCTGCATAGTTGCTTATAAATACTCCTTTAGTAACGCCACTCACTGTACCACCTGAAATCGTTGGTGCTGTTGAGCCACTTGCACTCCATACCTTATATCCTGCTACATCGCTTCCCGTAGCATTTTGCGTACCTCCAGAGATAATGTTGTTTGTTGCCGTCGTTCCACTCACTCTTAGTATAGACATGACGATTCCATCCCATCCACCTTCAAGTGTATGACCTAAACCGGCATTATTAACTGCAAGACCCGTAATTGTATTTTCAGAAATACTTAGTGCACTTGACGCATCTATCATCACGTTATTGAAAATACCTATTCTTCTATTCGAGATAGTATTATTGTCTATTGATTGATAAATAGCTGCACCCGTATTTGGTTTTTTAAAACCATCTGTTTGTATTCCGATTCGGACATTATCCATTACGTTTTCAGTTACATTAACGTACGCAGCATTTAATATTACACCTACACCAAACTTTGGTGCAACTTCTGAACCAACGTTGTATATATAGTTGTTCCGCACGGTGCTTTCTGTGCTATGATCAGCTCCATCTGAATAGAAATACGTTCCGAAGTTTCTAATATTACGAACGATATTATTTTCAAATTTGAAGTTTCCTGAATTATAAGCATAAACACCATATTCTATTTGTGAATTGATCGATGTATTTGTAAGTACATTTCCACCAACTGTGGTACCGTCAACTACAAATCCATCAAAAACTACATTGTTTGCGTCAACTACAACCAACTCTGTTTCCGCTCCGTCTGTAAGTATAATCGTCTCAGCTCCACGCGAACCATCATTACCTGCCTTACCGACATTCGCTCCATAAAGTTTCACCTCTTTGTTGATATAGATTGACTCTGTATATGTTCCCGCACAAACTTCTATCACATCACCATTAATAGTTGTACCTGCATCGATTGCAGCTTGTATAGTAGCGTGGTGTGTATTTCGTGTGACGTTATGTACCGGATTGTAACCTACAGTTACAGATTCTATCCCTGTAGATCCATAAGTATCTGTTATAGTCACGCTGTAAGTACCTGCTGCTAAATCTGCTATAGTGTATGGAGAAGTAGTAACGCCTAAAGCACTACCATTAGTCACACCTGTCCATTCGATATCATAATTAGCAACTCCACTTGTAATATTTACTTCTATTGCTCCTAAGGCACTACATATTTGAGCAGTAGGAGTCAATGTAAATTCTACTGGTTCTCCTAAACATGAACCTGCCACCGGCTGGAAGCCCATATCTGCACTGTCATCAGTACCATCCACTAACCAATTTGTATATCCTACATTTGCTGCTCCAACTCCTGTTATCCTTATTAAAACATCTGACTCTGCTTCTCCACCCCACCAGTTACAAGATGCGTCTATTGATGACGTAGCATGTCCGTTGTTAACCTTAGAAGCAACTGCTCTTAAGAAGGCATTTTCATTAACCTTATTTCCAGTGTGTGGTTTGTTGTCAAAAGTCACATAATAACCAGAACCCGTAAATGTATTATTGGTAATCTCATTGTTATTTCCGCGATTACTAAGAGTAGCATGACCTTCAATCCAAATTCCTCCATTGGTAATCATATTTCCGCTTATCAGCTTAGAACTTGCTCCAAGAGCAACTACAGGCCATGTATTGGCAGAAAGTATATTGTTTTTAACTTCACCTATTGAATTTTCCATACTACCCGAGAAAATGATTCCTGAGTTCATATTCGATAATTCATTTTCTGTAAAGTAAATTTCTGATGTTGAACCACCATCAAAGAAGATTTTCCAACCGGCTGTGGTAAAGTTTCTTATCAAGTTGCCTTCAATATTGGTTACTCCTGTAGCTCCACCGTACCAGATAGCACTATTGGTAGATGTCGTAAGACCATCGATGATGTTGTTTTGGATCAACGATCCTGCGCCAATCGTCATATCTATAGCTCTTAACGAGCCACCTGACTGCACATTAAAGCCTTCAAAAGTCACACCCACATGGTTTACTGTTACATTGCCGACGATGATTGCTTCAGGGACACGTGTACCATCATTACCTTTTTTATTGTAGTTTGGACCACGAAGTGTTACATCTTCACTTATAACAACATTCTCTGTATATGTTCCTGCACATACTTCTATTACATCTCCACTTACTGCGGCATTTAAAGCGCTTTGTATCGTAGCGAAATACGTAGTTTGTGTTGTATTAGCTACTGGTAGATTTGTGATGGTAACCGTTGTTTCATCACTATTTCCACACTTATCTGTAACCGTAATCGTGTAAGTTCCCGCTGCCAATCCATTGATAGTGAATGGTGATACATCGGTAGCATCATCTATCCCCCAATCAATAGTGTACGGACTTTCTCCTCCACTGAAAACAACAACAACACTTCCAAGACTTGAACAAGTCTGATTGGATACAGTTGCCGAAGTAATAACTACTGGATCAGCATCACATGCTCCAGTTACCGGCTGGAAGCCTGTTGTAACGAGGTCGTCATCAGTACCATTTGTAAGGTGTGGTGTATTATTGATCGTTCCTACGAAGTAGTTAACATCATTCATACATAGACCAGCACCCCACCAGTTACATGATGCATCCCAAACGCCATTGTCTCCTAAGTTGAATGCTAATTTTCCGTTAGCATTGCCATTGTTGCTTAACCAGTTGTCGTGTGCTGTCAGCGTTGCTGTACCTGCACCTGCACCATCTGTAAATAAAGCATACACATCATATCCACCTGCTACTGTAGCCGGATTGGTGATGAAGTTGTTTAATGCTGTCAATGTCGCTCCTTCTCTTACTGCGATACCGTAACCGTCATTGAAGCCTGTACCATGCGGATCAAATCCGTTATTGGTAAATGTACTTCTATTTACTGCAACATTGGCTCCTTCTCCTCTTGTGTAGATACCTCTGTTGAGGTTGTCATGAATATTGGATTCGTTGATGGTCACATTCAACATTCCTGCCAATCCTGACCAGTCGGCAACTATATAAGCTGCTGATGCCGGGCTGTGATTGCCAGTACCGCTGATATTCAAGTTTTCAGTAGTTACAACAACTGTTGCCGATGCGTCACTACCACCTGATGTTGCATAAACACCTGCGTGGAAATTGGCATCTTCATAAGGTCCACCATGGTCGCCAAAAAAGTCAGTCATGATGATATCCTTGATATGTACAGTTGATGATGCTCTATCCGAGAAAGTGACCGGATCAAGGTTTACTACGACTACTCCTTGCATCGTACCGCTGATGTTACCACCCTCGATAACTGTAGTAGGTGTCGTGTTTACACCATATACACCGATACCTCCAAAGGCTCCAGTGATATTATTATCTTTGACTGTTGGCGCATCTCCTGATAAACCTCGTAAGACGATACCGCCTGAAGGTAGATCATTCGGTGCTATCTGACCAGTCATGGTTATATTATTTTCTTCAATGACAAGCGGATTCGTAGCTGAAACTACCATACCCTCATAGATATTGATACCTGCCCAATCTGCTTCTATCGTATTCTTGGTAAGTGTACCTCCTACAGTACCCGGCTCATTTTCATTCAAGGTAATACCCTGATAACCACCGTCAATCGTACAATCAGTAACTGACACGATAACATTACCGTGAGTTGTTGATTGATCGCTATCTAAAGCATATACTCCGATACCTTCTTCATTGGTAGTGATGGTTACACCTGAAATCGTAACGTGTGCTCCGTCTCCTCCGTTGCTGTTATATCCTTCGAAATTATTAGCGAAGATACCGTAATCCACTCCTGTAATCGTACCACCTATAATCTTTGCATTTGAGATAGGTGTCTTAACATTCCAAACGTTGTAACCGCTTGTCTTATTGGATTTAGTTAGTCCAGCACCATCTATTGTATTTCCTGATCCTGTAGCGGCAACGCTTAATGAACCATAGAAGATACCATCCCATTTCGTTTCATTTGAATTATCCAATGCTGTTATTTCATTGCCATCAATGAAAAGTTCAGAAGCGTTGCTATAATGCAAATTGTGCATAATACCTGTTCTTCTTGCAGAGATAACATTGTCCTTTATTTGTTGGTATTGAGCCAATCCAGGATTTGCTTTACTAAAGTTTCCTGTTTGAACACCGATACGAACATTATCCATACAGTTTTCTGTAATTTGGGTATATTGGTTCTCATGAATCAATACCCCTATACCATAGTTGTTATATGGTGCCCATCCAGCATCATAAGTACCCAAATCCTGAATTTTATTATTACTTACGATATTACCTGCCGAAGCATTTCCTGCTGGATAATCATATAATGTTATCCCTGTATAAGCCGTGTTCTTAACAATGTTATTTTGAATAACGAGATTATTACCCGGTGCATAACGTGAGATACCGTCATAAACATCAGGGTCAATCGCTGGTGTTGCGCCAGGGTAACCAGTAACAACATCTGGATTATCTCCATTAATCGTAAATCCATCAATCGTAATATCCGACGCTGTTATATCAATGACAGCATCGCGCATAGAAGTAGCCGGCATGATGATTGCTTCGTCTGCACGAGTGCCACAAGCCCCAACTCCCACATTTGGACCTAATAGACTGATTGATTTATCTATCGTTAAATCCTCTGCATAAGTACCAGAATTAACCTCAATCGTATTACCCGGATCTGCGTTATCAATCGCATCCTGAATGGTCAAGTGTCCAGTAACTAAGCTCGTGTTGTTGACTGGATAGCTACAAACGCCTGCATCTGGCTCGAATCCCACTAATGTGTTATTATTTCCAATAGTCAAGTATGAATTGACATTTGCATTGCCTGTAACTTTTGAATTGATACTAACCAAATCAGTCTCGCCAAACCAGTTACAATAATTCAATAATGCTACACTTCGAGCGTTGTTGAAGTAGGTATTTTTGCCTGATACATTGTTATCATGTACAGAAGTTGTACCAAGATTGTCAGTTCCACCAGCATTGAGTATTTGTACTGCTGTACCGACACCTGACATATCATTGTTGCTAATCTCTACATTATTGTCCGATCCACCCAAGGTTACTGCTACACCACTTGCCACGCCTGGTATCATATTATTTTGTATGCTACCGCTTACTCCGTTAGGATAGTGAGGACCTTTCTGACTGCTGAAGTATCTATTCTCGCTGAAAGTTACATTTTGTGAACCTTCATAAGGCTTGAACGATTCTTTAGCAGCATTGTTAAATGTATTGAACAAGTTATTCTCTACCACAAGGTTTGTTACCACACCCGCAGGTACGATACCTTGGCGGGAACTTCCACCAGAACCACCTTGGAAGCTAAATCCTTTAATGGTCAGATTGTTGATAGTACCCGATGTTGTAAAGGCGATATCATTACCTGCTGTAGGAGCCATTCTCGTTTCAGTACCAGCTGCAGGATTAGATCTACCATTTACAGGGTCTGCATATCTACGACCGTAAAAAGTTAGGTTATCTTTATTAACGGTAACTTTTTCTGTCCAGTTGGCATTATATACAAAAATGGTATCGCCAGATAGCGCATGAATGACACCATTTTGAATAGTGGACATCCTTACGAAAAGCGAGTTTTCCTTAAACATAAAGAACCCGTTTCTTGCACCTGAACTGTTTCTTCCAAGGTGATACAATGCCTGCTCTAAAGTAAATAATTGGTCAATAGTAGCATCTACCATATCCGTACCGTCGATTACAGACTGTGTCATATCTAATCTAAAGCCTGTAGGACAGCCACTACAGTTTGCAACTGTTGATACAGAAGCAATATAGTTTTTACCAAATGAATAATTACCAACCGGCGGTGCACCAAATGCAATTTGAGTCGTATTTGATGACATAAATTCATTTTCCTGCACATTGATACCTGGACCAAATCCTTCAAAATTTATCGCCGTTTGCATTCTCTCAAAGCGATTATTGATTAGATTAACTACTGTGGTAGCATTTGCATTTAACCACATACTATTTCTCCACCTTTGTGTACCCGAAGCCTGGCTATTGAAATAATTACCTTCTATCGTTCTCGCATTTGCTCCGGCGTGCACTTGGAAAGCCGCAACATTTGTCGTTCCATTGGCTTTATAAAAATAGTTGTTGCGAATAGTTAATACCCCATTAGCAACAGTAACCGCAGTGGTAGCAGGATTATTAGACCAATTCAATCTGAAACCTTCCAGAATACCTGCACTAACATTAATTGCTGAGTTGTTAAGTATCGCTTCTGCAACTCTTGTATTATCTGTACCATGCTTGTCATAGTTAGGTCCACGAAGTGTAATGTTTTTATTTAGATTAAATGTTTCGGTATAAGTGCCCGCACAAACCTCTACCAAATCACCTACCGTAGCGGCTGTAATAGCGGCTGCGATGGTAGCATGGTGTGTATTTTGAGTTACGTTGGTAACCGGCAAGTACTGGATCGTCACATTTGCTGTTGCTGAACAGCCGTTGTCGCCGTCTGTTACCGTAACCGTATATGTACCAGCAGCCGTAAATGTATTTGTCTGTGCGTTGGCTGGTGTACCACCACTCCATGCGTAGGACAAATTTGATCCTGAAGCTGTAACCGTCACATCAACACTTGTCGTAGTACATGTTAGAGGTGCTGCTGTAATTGGCGTGATGACTGGTGGATTCTGATTTTTACCTACTGATTGTATTGCGGTGATACTTGAACCATAAACATCAGTAACCGTGATAGTATATTCACCTTCTGTCAAATTTTCAATTGTATATTCAGATCCAGAAATATTTGCTTGGCTTCCTGGTACAGGTCCTGCCCAAGCTACTATGTAGTCCTCACTTCCACCGCTCCACACTACTTTGATAGAACCAGCAGTACCACAGATCTCATCTGTAGTTGTTATAGCGTCGATCTCTACCGGAGAACCAGAACAATCAGGAGTGGTTAGATTGTTAGTCACTAAATAATTGATGTAATCAATATTGCCAATAACTATTTGAGCTATTGTTTGTTCGTTTGCAGATCCCCACCAGTTACATTTTGCATCCACATTAATAGAAGCTTGGTTTAGCATTCCTACTTGTCCAATTATAGAATTATGCTCAATCTTCATTGTACCCCCTGCTCCTGAACGCATCCAAATTGCCGTATTACCTCCAGTCAATGGAAGATTAAAATAACAATTGCTGATAGAGAGATTAAGGGCAACATCTGTAGAAGAGAACCTGACACCATAAGAATCAGTACCGAGAAGATTAAATATACAATCTTCTACATCTACTCCATTTGCACTTTGATGATTGATTCCGCTCTTGATATCATCGAATAACGTATTCCTGACTGTCAGACCAGTGAATCTGGAACTAATACCTACGTATAGACTTCCAATAAATTTACAATCTTCAACTAATATTGCAGAGTTACCATTTGATCCGGAAATGTGATTGATTCCATTGACCTGCTCCGTAAGGTTTCCGTCACCATCAAAAATACAATTTGTAATTGTAAGACCATTTGTATTTTTCAGTTGAAGGAGATGATTATTAGTTACACCATCAGATTTAAATCTGATATTACTTATGGCTTTTCCGTCATTATCATTAAGAAAAAGCGATCCTTCAATAATACTAATCGGCGCTCCGCTCATATCGGTCTCGCCAATGAATGTCAATTGTATACCAGAATGATCACCTGTTGATGTGCTTGCATTTTCAATGTAAGTACCTGCATCAACTAATATTGTATGTCCGTCAGATGCATTGTTGATTGCATCTTGTATATTGTAGTAACTTCCAGTAGCACTATTGTGTACCCGGCTGTTGATCGTCCATGTATAGATATTCTCGGCATAACAACCCAATCCATCCGGGTGGGCCATAAATGCTTTAATCTTGATAGATGGTATCTGATACATTGTAGTAGCAATATTGGTACCTAATGAATAAGGTTCCCAAGTTCCTCCACCATCCGTACTGTATTCGTATCCTGGATCAGTACCTGCAACACCGCCGCTACCCGCAGTAGCAAGTATCGCAGAAATCGAGGTAACTGAATTTGCATTTACGGAACCTTCAGGTTGGCTCAAAGTGAGTGTTGGAGCGGTTGGTTTTGCAGTGACGTCTACGTTAAGATTACCAGCCCAAAAAGGCGAAAGACTAACAGCACCTATAATGTAAATAGGAGGTGTTTCTGTATCAAAAATATTGATAGGCGAAGAACTAATCCGACCTCCATTTCCAACAATTGGGCCTTCAGTCCATGCACCTCCAGGACCACCTGACTTATTAAATGTATAGTCCACTCCATTAACTGAATTATCGACGTGGAGAGTAATCGTCCCATCCACACAAATATATACCTTTCCATCAGGTAAAGGAGCAGGTGTAGGAGTAGAAGTTATTGTTTGCCCCATCACAGACCAACTACTTCCAGCGAGGAAGAGTAAGGTGAGCATGAGGGTTGGCAACCATTTGAATATGCTTGGCTGCGCTTTGATTTTTTTCTTTACTTCATTTTCTTCTGAAATCCGCATGGAGTTGAGCCGATGGCCGGTCAACATTCCAACATCAATGGGTGGCGAAGTTTTCATGTGTACTTGTTTTGAATGTTAAAAAATAATAAAAATGTATAGTTAATAATGTATAAAATGTATCTAAGTAACCCACGAGATGCGGATGACTTGCATAAAAATTATTCGTTAAATTCGGATTGTTGTGTATTTGAACTGTGTTGCTATCTTCTTTCCGTGCTGTAAAAGACCAAGCGGTCAAGCCAGAAATAATGGATAAAAAGCAAAAAATACAATGTGGAAAAGTGTAAGTCTTAGGATTCATAGGCGTAGTTATTTTGTCTATACGATCAATTTAAAATAATTAAACATATCCAACTTGCATCGGCAAATAGTCGATGCTGTTTTGAATATCCGCAAGGATAATTAAAGCTATATAATGCAGATAAAATCATATCTGAATTATGGTTTAAGTTGGTTAACTAAAAATAAAATTCGTTCAATCTCGGTTTTCGGTCGTTCGGTTTTCGGTGTAATTTGTTGTCTTCTATTTTCTATTGTAACGTTTTCGCAAAGTTTTTCTTCATCAAACCATTAGTCTTTCTACACAACATTCAACTTTGCAATATGTAATAATTTATAAATTAAGATTTTTTAATAAATAAATTATATGGTCTTCTTATAGACGCAAAGGTATAATGTGGATTTGAAATTACAAAAGAAAAAAGGATAAAATTTTGCATTTTTTTAACATATTTATTTTTGTTATATATAAGTGTTAGGGTTGTTAGGGTCGTATAATTTTAGTGTATGGTGGTATAATTTTGGTTTATGTTTTTTTTGGTTGACGGTGGAGAGTTGAAAGTGGAGAGTTGAAAGTTGAAAGTGGAAAGCGTTGTACTGAGCTTGTCGAAGTGTGGACAATTGACAGAGGACAATGGACAGAGGACAGAGGACAATTGACAGTGGACAGAGGACAGTGGACAATTGACAGTGGACAGTGGACAGAGGACAGAGGACAATTGACAGTGGACAGTGGACAATTGACAGTGGACAGTGGACAGTGGACAGTGGACAGTGGACAGTGGACAGAGGACAGTGGGCATTTGAAAGTGGAGAGTTGAAAGTGGATGGTGGATGGTGGATGGTGGATGGTGGATGGTGGATGGTGGATGGATTTTATAAAAATTATTTTTCTCAATTAGAAATACCCGATTTGAGATTCCTCGTTGCACTCAGAAAGACTGTGTTACGATATTAAAATGGAGCGGATAAGTGGCGGATTTTCCGCCACTTATCCGCTCCATTCCTTTATGACTGTGCCGTCTTTTCGAACGAAGTGAGAAATCTTTTTTAGTGTCAATTGGGATTTATTTTAATTCGATGTTGGCTTGAAATAGGTTTAAGGGTGTAAAGGGTTATTTGGTTGATGGTTTGAGGGTGATTGGGTGTGGTTTGAATGGCTTTCGCTTTGCCCTGACCCTGAAGGGAACCGAAAACCATTCTTTGACTCCTGGTTTAAAAAACCTTAATTTTGGGGTGGCGAAATCTACTTGACAAACCATTTTGAATCCTGATGGAATGGCTTTCGTTTTGCCCTGACCCTGAAGGGAACCGAAAACGAATCATAAAGACTGCATAAAAACCATTTTGAATCCTGATGGATTGGTTTTCGGATTGCCCTGACCCTGAAGGGAACCGAAAACGAATCATAAAGACTGCATAAAACCATTTTGCTCCCTTTAGGGTCGGGGCAAACAAAATGGTTTTCGCTTTGCCCTGACCCTGAAGGGAACCGAAAACCATTCTTTGACTTCTGGTAAAAATTCTTATTTTTTTTTGTAATGAAATTGGTTTTTAAAAAATATTGTATCTTTATCTTTTTAAATGATAGTATGAATTCTGATGATACGGATTTAGAGGATATGAATATGTTTTTCGGGGCGGAATATTACACTTTTCGAAATGCACATCATAATAAACAGAATATGACTCCTGCTGAAAAGATATTTTGGGAGGCTGTCAAAGACAATCAATTAGGTTTTAAAGTTAGGAGACAGCATCCTATTGGTAATTATATTGCTGATTTTTATTGCCATAAATATAAATTAGTGATAGAACTGGATGGTGCTTATCATCTTGATAAAAATCAAAAAAAATATGACGCTTTTCGAACTCTTGAGATGCAAAGGTTTAATGTAAGCGTATTACGGATTTCTAATGATATGGTTGTAAATAATTTAGAAATGGCGATTGATCAAGTTTTGGATTTTATTAAAGGCATTGATGGTAATAGGTAATAGGGATATTTATAGTTCTTGAATGCTTTTGTTTTGTCTGATGGTTTGAAATGTTTTTGTTTGCCCCTCCCTGAAGGGTGCAAAAACATTTCTGAAGGGTGCAAAAACATTTTCTGAAGGGTGGAATTGGTTTTCGGATTGCCCTGACCCTGAAGGGAACCGAAAACGAATCATAAAGACTGCATAAAACCTTTTGCTACCAGATGGATTGGTTTTCGGTTTGCCCTGACCCAGAAGGGAATCGAAAACCATTCTTTGACTTCTGGTTTAAAAAACCTTAATTTTGGGGTGGCGAAATCTACTTGACAAACCATTTTGAATCCTGATGGAATGGCTTTCGTTTTGCCCTGACCATGAAGGGAATCGAAAACGAATCATAAAGACTGCAATAAAAACCATTTTGCTCCCTTTAGGGCCGGGGCAAACAAAATGGTTTGGCTCGCTTTGCCCTGACCCTGAATTTACCCTGTGGGATAGTAAACATCCAACAGGGTGAATCGAAAACCATTCTTTGACTCATGGTTTAAAAAACCTTAATTTTGGGGTGGCGAAATCTACTTTACTAACCATTTTGAATCCTATTTGGGTCGGGAAAAACTACAATAAAACCATTTTGCTACCTTTTTGGGTCAGGGCAATCCGAAAACATTATGATATCAACATAAAATCCAAATATGGATATACCAAAATGATGTATTGTATAAATATGTAGTTAGGTGAAAATACAAAGCCGGACTTATCGCCCGGCTTTATACAGCATAGGCAGGCTTCAACCTCCCCATCTCTTTCATTCATTACAGCATACAAAGATAATACTTTTTTTTTATTATTAATGATAAATGAAAAATTATTTAATTAAAAATATAGTACTCAATCCCATATTCGGTTCCCTTTTTGGGCGGGGCAAATAACAGGTTCTTAAAACATCTGAACGTAATTTAGTTGCACATTCGTTGCTTTTCTGAAAGGCATTGATTCAAAAATTATTTTAAATATTTTAACTGCTAAATCTATTTCTAACCATTGTTGTCCAATAAAAATTTAAAGATTCATCGCTTTGCTCTGAATGACATCGTGTTATATTAGGTTTGGATGTTATTTTTATCGGACAATAGTGATTTCCATCTTCAAAATAAAGTCTTATTCGGAATCCTCGATTTAAACATCCATTATATTTTTAACTTTATCCTAATATTATTTCCTATCTTTGCCGTGTACAGCCAATGTAACGAGGTAGATAAAGATACAAAAGGGTTGATTTTCCTTATATTGGCTTCAGATTTTTATCATCAATAAAAGTGGTTTTAAGTTTTTATGAGAAAATTGAATTTGATTTTTATCTTTTGTATGTTGCTTACATACTTACAGGCACAAGAAGCGAGATTATTGCGTTTTCCTGCGACAAATGGTACAGAGATTGTTTTTTCGTATGCCGGAGATTTGTATAGCGTTCCAATACAAGGCGGAGAAGCGGTACGTCTGACTTCACACATTGGTTATGAAATGTTTTCTAAATTTTCTCCCGACGGGAATACGATAGCTTTTACAGGACAATATGACGGCAATACCGAGGTTTATACTGTTCCCGTAAAAGGCGGCGAACCACTACGTTTGACTTATACTGCTACGAATGTCCGTGATGATATCGGCGACAGAATGGGACCCAACAATATTGTAATGGGCTGGACTCCTGATGGCAAAAACATTATATATCGAAATAGGATAACAACTGGCTTTTCGGGCAGATTATATACCGTGGATAAAGAAGGTGGCTTATCTACGGGTCTTCCATTGCCGGAAGGTGGATTTTGCTCATACTCACCAGATGGTAAGAAACTTGCATATAATCGAGTCATGCGAGAATTCAGAACATGGAAGTACTATGAAGGCGGTATGGCTGATGATGTGTGGATTTACGATCCGGCAGCCAAATCTGTTGAAAATATAACGAACCATAAAGCTCAGGATATCATGCCTATGTGGATAGGTGATAAAATCTACTTTATCTCGGACAGAGATCGAACGATGAATCTTTTCGTCTATGACACCAAATCAAAACAAACTTCCAAAGTAACACATTTTACCGAATACGACATCAAATTTCCAAGCTATCATGGCAATATCATCGTATTTGAAAACGGTGGTTATGTCTATACATTGGATGTGACTAAAGGCAGCCCTGAGAAGGTAAACATTACACTTACTTCTGATAATATCTATAGCAGAAATGAAATCAAAGATGGTAAGGATTATATTACCAATGTAAGTATTTCTCCCGAAGGAGAGCGTTTGGTCGTAACTGCACGAGGCGAAGTATTTGACTTACCGGTTGATAAAGGTGTGACCAGAAACATTACCCGAACGCCCGGGTCGCACGAACGGAACGCACAATGGTCTCCTGATGGAAAGCATATTGCTTATATTTCGGACAAAAGTGGCGAAACAGAATTGTACCTGCATGATGTCAAAAACGGAACATTAACCCAGTTGACGAATAATAACGATACCTATATTCGCAGTCTGACATGGAGTCCGGATTCAAAGTCCATTGTCTATACAGACAGAGAAAACAGAATCGCACTTGTAAACATTACTTCCAAGCAAAAAACCATATTGTTACAGGAACCTGCCGACGAGCCACGAAGTGTGTCCTTTTCGCCTGATAGTAAATGGATTACATACACAAGACGTACCGAAAACAATTTTAATGTAATCTATGTCATGGATTTGGCTTCAAAAAAAGAATACGCCGTGACGGATAAATGGTATGAGTCTTACAGCCCTACTTTTAGTAATGACGGGAAGTATATCGTTTTTTCATCAGCCAGAGATTTTAATCCGATGTATGGAAATAAAGAGTGGAATCACGTTTATACTTTCAATAATTCAAGCGCTGTATATCTGAGCTTATTAAGTAAGGATACGCCATCTCCATTCCTCAATAAAGATGCTGTCGTCAATGAAAAGAAAATGCCGGAAAAGAAAGACAGCACTGTTCAGGTTAAGATTGATATTGAAGGCATAGCAGAACGAATCGTTAGACTTCCTGTTGATGCCGGATCTTATAGGAATTTCTATATGGATGGAGGTAAAGTCTATTATTCAAAAGGTAGCAATACCATGGTTTTTGACCTAAAAACTCAAAAAGAGGAAACCATTGTTGAAGGTGCATCCATGTACATAGATTATGGGAATAAAAAAGCATTATTTGTGAAGAGAAAGCAATATTTCGTTACTAATATTCCTAAATCGAAGACCGATTTAAAAGAAAATGTTTCCCTTTCAGACATGAAAATCGCAATAGATTACAAACAAGAATGGAATCAAATATTTGATGAAGCATGGAGAGTATATCGTGATGGATTTTATGTTAGCAATATGCATGGCGTGGACTGGAAAGCGATGAAAAAGAAGTATGAGGTTTTCCTACCTTATGTAAAAAATAGATTGGATCTGAATTATATAATCGGAGAAATGATTGGCGAACTGAATTGTGGCCATGCGTATGTTAATCCTGGCGAAACCAAGAGAGCCGAAAAGATCAAGTTAGGATTGTTGGGTGCTGAAATTTCCAGAGATAAAAGCGGTTTTTTCAGAATTGAGAAAATATTAGAAGGCGCAAGTTGGAGTAAAGCATTACGTTCTCCATTGATGGAACCTGGCATTCAAGTAAAAAAAGGAGACTATATCGTAGCGATTGACGGTGTACCAACAAATACAGTTAAAGATATGTTTGCATTATTAGTTGGGAAAGCCGATGTAGCTACCGAACTTACGGTAAACAATACAGCCAAACTCGAAGGTGCACAAAAAGTGATCATTACACCTATTGACAATGAAAGTGAACTGTATCAATACGAATGGGTGCAAAACAATTTAAAAAAGGTTGAACAAGCATCTAATGGTAAAATTGGGTATATTTATATACCAGATATGGGTGTCGAAGGACTAAATGAATTTGCCCGTTACTACTATCCACAATTGGACAAGGAAGGATTGATCATCGACGACCGTGCCAACGGCGGAGGAAATGTCTCTCCAATGATCCTTGAAAGATTGTCCAGAGAGCCTTACCGACTTACTATGGGACGTGGTACTAACAGGATAGGCACGATTCCAAACGGCACACAAGTAGGCCCAAAAGTTTGTTTGATCAATAAATATTCCGCCTCTGATGGCGATTTATTTCCATGGGGATTTAAAGCATTGGGATTAGGGAAGTTGATTGGTACACGTACTTGGGGTGGTATCGTGGGTATATCCGGTTCAATGCCTTATATGGATGGAACAGATATCCGTGTTCCGTTTTTTACCAGTTATGACGCTAAAACAGGAGCATGGATCATCGAAAATCATGGTGTAGATCCAGATATAGAAATAGATAATGACCCTATCAAAGAGTGGAATGGTGAGGATGAGCAACTCAATAGAGCTATAGAAGAAGTGATGAAAGAATTGAAAGATAGGCAACCACTCAAACCGATACCTGCACCAAGAATTTGGAATAAATAAAGGTAACAACTCAGGTATATGCTTTCAAACCCTGAATAAAAAATCATATAAAAATGCAGCGAAGGACATTCATAAAAGATACCACAAAGGCAACAGCCGCAGTTATGTTGTCACCTACCCTTTCGTTAATTAGGGATCATAACAAAGATAAAGTCCGCTTGGGATTTATCGGTGTTGGCGCACGAGGTTTGACGACATTACATCTTGCATTACGACGGGATGATGTGGAAGTTACCGCAATATGTGACACTGACCCGATTACGATCAAAAAGGCGCTTAGTATGGCAGAAAAGGCGGGAAAACGCACACCAGAAGTATTTACTGGCAGCGACCTTTCTTACAAATCTATGCTCGAATCTAAAAATTTAGATGCTGTCATCATCAGTACGCCGTGGGAGTGGCATACACCGATGTCTATCGACGCTATGAATGCAGGCAAGGCGGTAGGATGCGAAGTAGCGGGCGCTATGAGTATCGACGAATGCTGGCAAATGGTCAGAACGCAAGAACGCACTCGTATGCCATTCATGATATTAGAGAATGTTTGTTATCGTCGTGATGTCATGGCTATACTCAATATGACACGTCAAAACCTATTTGGCGAAATGATACATCTTGAAGGAGGATATCAGCACGATTTGAGGGAAGTGAAATTTAATGACGGAGTTAATTACTATGGTGGTGGTGTGGAATTTGGCGACAATGGCTATTCTGAAGCACGTTGGAGAACGACACATTCTGTTCATCGAAATGGTGATTTGTACCCGACTCATGGTATAGGCCCTATCGGAAGCCTCATAAATAATAACCGTGGAAACCGTTTTGAATATCTTACTTCTATGTCGTCAAAAGCAAGAGGATTGAATGATTATATAGTCAATCATCCAAATGGCGGAAGCAATCATCCTAATGCAAAAGTGAAATTTAAGTTAGGTGATATCGTAACGACCAACATTATGACTTCAAACGGCGAGACCATTACCTTGACCCATGATACAAATTTACCAAGACCATATTCACTTGGCTTTAGGGTTCAGGGAACGAATGGGCTTTGGATGGATCTCAATAAATCCATTTATATAGAAGGGAAAAGTGCTCCACATCGCTGGGAAGATGCGGAAATATATTTAAAAGCGTATGATCATCCTCTTTGGAAAAAATATGAATCTCAAGCAGCTGGAGCTGGACATGGAGGTATGGATTGGTTTGTACTTAACGCATTTGTTGAAGCCTTTAAACGCAATGAGCCGATGCCATTAGATGTTTATGATCACGCTTCGTGGGCTGCTATAACCTGCTTGTCTGAACAGTCCATTGCCCAAGGTAGTGAGCCACAACCATTTCCAGATTTCACAGATGGTAAGTGGATGTCACGTAAGCCGATATTTGCTTTGAATGAAGTGTATTAAAAATCAAAAATGTATATGCTTAAAATTATCTATATATATTTTTGATTCTTCACTGAAACCCGTCTTGGCAAAGGCTAATATCAACCTATAAGAGTCGTAATCATTGGGTGAAGTTTTATCGGTCAAGTCCACGTAAATGCGATTCCATTCACTACGTGCAGGTACGTATAATACGTATTCTCCTCTGATAACCGTTCCTAACGTTTTGGCAATACCAACGGCGATTTCTCCTTCACCTTTATAATCAAATTCCACATAACTTTTACCACGCAAGTTCTGACCTCTGAGTACTTGTATCCCTGTTCCTACTTCAGTAAAGGTACCGGATTGGGATAAGGTGACTTTACCAGATTTGATACCAGATCTACTTTCTTCTCCAGTTACTTCAAGTTTTGTGGTATTATCTGGGTCATAGTAAAAGTTAAAAATATTACTTTCTTCAAATCCTTCATCTACTGAAAATTTGCAATTGTCTCGATATCTAAAATTGAGCGGAATAGTATAGGTTTTCAATTTTTCTGGTATCAAAGTCATTTCAACATTTTCTAAAAAAGGATATAAAACAGGAGTATCATTCATACCGTTATTTCGGATTCCTGGAAGAATCGTAATTTTAGTTTCTTTATCTGCCCATTGGATAGGCACTTTGGCTGGAAGCGGATAAACGCCCTGAATTTGTTCATTATCACTTATGACCCAAACATCGGTAATCTTATGCGTAGCCGGAATTTCAGAATTGGGTTCGAAAACGACAACATCTTTCAAATCAAGATAGTACGGAATGGGCTGATCATTGTCCGTGATGCCACATGACAACACAGTAACTAACCAACTACATATTATTATATTCAAAATTAATCTACCCATTTTTACTAATTTTATCTTCAATAATTTGTGCCAATTGGAGCGCTTTAAAGCCATCTTCTACTGTAACGGATACTGGTTTATTTCCTGTAACTGCCAAATAAAAATCCTTGAGTTCATCTTCAATAGCATTATTAAGCATAATTTCAGGACTTTCGATCATCAATCTTTTTACGCCTTCTGAAGTATGAATAGTCATGCCTTCGAAATTACCTTCTGCTTGGTCATCCTCGATCCTGACTACTTGCGCTTCTTTATCCAAGAAATCCAGACTGATATAAGCATCTTTTTGGAATATACGCATTTTACGCATATTTTTCATACTAATACGGGAAGCGGTAAGATTGACGACTGCTCCACCGGCAAATTCTATTCTTGCATTACATATATCAGGCTTTTTACTGACTACGGAAACACCATTGGCACGTACATCTACGACATCGTCTTTGATCATATTCAACACGATATCAATATCATGAATCATCAGATCCAATACTACTGAAACGTCTGTACCACGTGGATTAAATAACGCAAGTCTATGCGCTTCGATAAACTTTGGATTGAATGTAACATTTGACAATGATCTTATAGCCGGATTATATCTTTCCACATGACCAACCTGAACTTTAACGTTGTATTCTTTGGCCAATGCAACCAAATTGCCTGCCTGTTCGATGGTTTCTGTTAACGGTTTTTCGATAAATACGTGTTTACCTCTTTCGATTGCCAGCGCTGCGATATCATAATGGAAAGTCGTAGGACTGACTATATCGACACAATCGACAGCTTCAATCAATGCATCGAGCGTGTCGTAGATGCGTATGTCGGGATATTGAACAGACACAAATTCCTTAGAAGCATGAGTAGGATCATAAATACCCATTAACTCAAAGGGTGAATTCAATAGGCATTTTAAGTGAATTTTACCCAGATGCCCTACTCCTACTAATCCAATTTTCAATGTATTTCGCTTTTAAATATTTTTTAAAACTATCCCAATAGCCATGATTAAAACCACTAAAACGACCGCAATAGCTATTGATTTTTTAATATGACCACAAAAACTCAGTATATCATCTTTAAATGCAGGATAACGAGGCAAAATTTCAGTTTCCATTTTACTTCGGCTAAAAATATGGCTGATATCGAATTCAATTCTGTTATTAATCAACTTCTTATAAATTTTCATGATTTTAGCACGAAAATAAAAATTGAGAAAAAACAAGGCGGCAAAGAAACCAATAGCTAAAAATACTAAAATATCTGTCATGACTATTTGTAATGCGTGGCAAAGCTAAGAAAAAAAATGGCGTGTCGAGATAAAACTATAGCGATATGTTGTTGGAATGACACAAATAAGGCTGATTATAAAAAAGCGCATATTCAAAAAGATGAATATACGCTTTCATGTTATACTAAATTTCACACTTAATTAGTGCTCTGTCCATAAAAAGTCTTAAATTATAATGGAAGTTATTTTTTTAAAGATCAAGGCAAAAAACACAGGCATAGTGGTAACTATGGCGAGTATTTTTAACGATGATATTTGAAAAAAGAACGACATTTTATTAAGATATTTTTGTTGACAGAGTACTATATCCTACTCTCTTGGTATGAGGTTGAACTCTACACGTCTATTGAGAGACCTACCTTTTTCATTTTGATTGGATGATATCGGGCGTGACTCTCCGTAGCCTGTATGGCTCATTCGCCTTTCTGCAACACCTTTATTAGCTAAAAACTCATAACAAGCTTTAGCTCTTTTCTCCGATAACGTTTGATTTAAGGTTGGATTGCCTGTATTATCGGTATGGCCACTGATATGCAAATTAAAATCTGGATATCTGCCCATAATCTCTACAATCTGTATGAGTACTTTATGAGATTCCGTCTTCAATATGGCTGATCCTGTTTGGAATTGTACAGCCTGCATAGCAATTTCAAGTGTTTTTTTATCCTCCGATTTTATCTCAGGACAACCATCGTTCGCTACACTACCCGGTACATTTGGACATTTATCTCTATGATCTGGGATACCATCTCCATCGGTGTCTGGACAACCCTCATAGATACGCAAACCAGGTTTGTCCGGGCATTTATCTAAATGATCCGCTATACCATCACCATCTCTATCAGGACAGCCTTTAGCTTCAATCGTTCCTTTTTCATGTGGGCATTCATCTTCATCATCAGGAACGCCATCACCGTCAGAATCAACAACTTTTGGTTGTTCAGGGCAACCTTTATTGGCTTTTGTTCCTGCTACTTTAGGGCATTCATCCTCATGATCTGGCACACCATCGCCATCTGTATCCGGACAACCGTTGAACTCTTTAAGTCCTGGTACATCTGCACACTTATCTAAGTAATCTGGTACTCCATCTCCATCTTTATCCGGACAGCCATTCAATTCTTTTGGCCCAAAAGCAAAAGGGCAAAGATCCACATCATCAGGGATTCCGTCTCCATCTGAGTCCATTATAGGCTTTTCTTTTTCTATTTCATTTTTAGGAGCTTGTCCAAATAAATATGTAAATCCGATCCCATGTACAAGATTATTACGCTTTTCAAGTAATGCATACCTAAATTCCGACTGTAACTGTATAAATGCATTGGGCGCAACTCTAAAATAAATTCCTAATCCAACGGGAATCTGCGCATGAAATTCACCTACTTTCTCATACACACCACCAACACCTGCGAAAATATAGGGTGTGTAATCTGGACCCAGATCTCGGAACTGATATTGAAATTGTGCATCTAAACTTACTATGCGTTTCTCTAACAACGTTATACTATCAATATGAGAATTGACCACACCATAGCGAAAGGGTAATGTCAAAGCGATTTGGTCACTAAGCATTTGATGAAAACCGACCTCGAAACCATGCTTATAGTCTTTAAAATTTGAGAATTTTCCACCATTCATAGTTTGATAATCCAGGAACAGTTTTTTTGCCACTAATCCTGATCTATACTCTGGATTTTGCGCAGAAAGTACCGTAGATGATACGAGGAATACTATCCATATTTTCAACCAATGCTTCATAATATTTTCACTTAAATCTTAAAATTAATGGCAAAAATACATAATGTTTTATTATAATATATAATTTTATGAAAAAATCGTGACTTCCTCCTAAAATAAATGCTATTGTCAGATAAATTGCACCATCCATCCAATAAAAATGCTACATATAAATTTTTATCTTTTGCCTTAAAAGATCTTGTATCTAAATTACACAACAATGATAGCCGCACCAATTAAAATTTCAAAAAATATATCCACATCACTATATCACGAATCTGAAACCAAAAGGCTATATATTAGATGAACTTAAAATGATTTATAATTCAAAATAAAATCTTTATTACAATAATGTTACATTTCTGTTACAAAAAATACGAAAGAATGCCAAATTCACAAATAAAAAATTTTAATTTAACGATTGCTCATTTTTTTCTAATTTCAGAATATAAATTTTCAAAAAAACAAGTACCTTTGTCTTTTAATAACTTCTAACACATACACAAGCACATGGCGTTAAATGACATCATTCGCATTTTTCTTCCAAAAGACAGAATATTTTATGATATTTTTGAAAATATCGTTGCCAATTTGAAAGATATGGGCACCATATTCAAGGATGCACTGTACGAGAAAGACATTAATAAAAGAACCATTTTATTAAAATCTCTTGAAGATAAGGAACATCAAAACGACGAATATACACATCAGGTTTTTGTCGAACTTGGCAGGAATTTTATCACACCATTTGATAGAGAGGATATCCACCAATTAGCTACTTCATTAGATGATGTTGCGGATTTCATCTGTGCTTCTTCCAAAAAACTTGTAAATTACAATGTTGTAGTCATTGATGAATATATGCAAGAATTGGGAGAAATCAACATGAAAGCCATTGACGCACTTGTCAACGCCGTTACCAAGCTCCGAAGCATGAAGAATATCAGTAAGATCAAGCAGGAATGCGTGTTTATCAATAGCATGGAAAATGCAGCTGACGATGTCTTGGACAAAGCCATTGTAAATCTCTTCGCCAACGGTAGCATCAATCCTTTAGATGTGATAAAGTTGAAAGACGTATATGAAGACATGGAAGTCATATCCGACAAATGTGAGGACTGTTCTAATACACTTGAGTCTATTATCATCAAATACACATAAATTTCCATTACAAGTTTTTAATTTAGGCTTGCATACGAAACCTTGAATTTACACCATGACTTTATTAATTATCATAATAGCACTTGCGCTGATATTCGATTATATAAACGGATTTCATGATGCTGCCAATTCTATAGCGACCGTTGTTTCTACTAAGGTGCTTACGCCTTTACAAGCAGTATTGTGGGCAGCAATGTTTAATTTTGCAGCATATTTCATATTTACAGAGCATGGTGTAGCCAATACTATTGCCAAAACCGTCATTCAGGATTACATCACACTTCCCGTCATCCTTGCCGGTATATTAGCGGCTATCGGTTGGAATTTATTTACTTGGTGGTACGGCATACCTTCGAGTTCCTCACATACGCTGATAGGTGGATTTGCAGGAGCTGCTATTGCACACGCAGGGTTTAGCTCTATCAAAACAGAAATCATTCTCAAAGTTGCCAGTTTCATCTTTCTTGCTCCTATCATAGGTATGCTGGTCGCCTTTATAATATCACTGTGGTTTCTCAATTCGTTCAAAAAAAGTATTATCCCCAAATTAGTCTCCCTAACTATTATTATAATCTCTATTTTCATTCTTTCAAATATGACTGAAACCCAAACACCAAAAATTTTGGGCATATCAGAATATGAGATTATGGACAATGGTGTCATACTTACAGACATTACCAATGGTTCGGCAGCACACAATATGGGCTTGAGAAAAGGAGATCTGTTAACGAAAATTGACGAACATAGTGTAAATAGTGAACGAGAATTTGACAATCTGTGGCAAGTACATAAGAAGGGAGATCCAATCACCTTTGGCATTGACAGACAAAACGAATCACTTGAATTAAACGCCGTTTATGAGCCAAGATTTGCATCAAATATATGGAATATCCTCTTTTTTAGCAAAAATATAAAGTGGCTTATTCTGGGTTCTATTATTATTATAATGGCTATCTTCACATTTTTCATGAGTTACCTCAATTATACCCAAAGTGAGCAATGGTTTAAAAGAATGCAGTTAGTATCTTCGGCAGCATTTAGCATCGGTCACGGTGGTAACGACGCTCAAAAAGTCATGGGTATCATCATGGCGGCTTATATAGCTTATGACCCACAGCAGTATTCCTTAGACCACATGGTTTGGTGGGTACCGCTTGCTTGTTATGGTGCCATAGCACTCGGTACGATGAGTGGTGGTTGGAAAATCATCAAAACTATGGGTACCAGGATAACAAGAGTTACGCCTTTTGAAGGTGTGGCGGCAGAAACAGCAGGGGCTTTAACATTGTTTGTTACCGAATTTCTAAAGATACCCGTCAGTACGACACACACGATTACCGGCTCTATTATCGGTGTTGGAGCGACCAAAAGACTTTCAGCAGTAAGATGGGGCGTTACGCTCAATCTCGTCTGGGCATGGGTACTAACGATACCTATCAGTGCCGCTATCGCAATGGTTTTTTATTATATTGCATCAGCATTTGGATTGAGCTAACATACAAATTTTATATTATTCTGTAAAAATATTTGGTCAATTCAAATATTAATTATACCTTTGCAGTCCATTACAGCAAAACGCTTAAATGAAGCATTAAAGTTGTAATGTTATTGGCGCGGGATGGAGCAGTTGGTAGCTCGTCGGGCTCATAACCCGAAGGTCACAGGTTCGAGTCCTGTTCCCGCTACAAAGTAAAGCCTGATAAACATTGTTTTGTCAGGCTTTTTTGCTATTTGCTTGGTCTGTTTAGAATATAAATTGATTTTATAAGCGTAGTTTAATCTTTCGGAAAAACTTTGTATATTTGTGTCTTATAGGCTATGGTTTGACCGCCTAATGTTTGTGGATATTGAAAATAAAAATGAAAATCAATAGGAATGGGTTTAAACCCATTCCTATTAATATAAAATAAAATTAAATGGGATTTATCCCAAATTAAACAACAAATTATGCCATTCATAAAAGTTTACATCCATTTTGTGTGGAGTACGAAAAACAGAGTTCCCTATTTAGAAACAAAAGAAATTCGACAAAAAGTGTGGCAACACATCAGAGAAAATGCCAAAGAAAAAGGCATCTTCATTGATTTTGTAAATGGATATAATGACCATTGCCATTGTTTGGTGTCTTTGAGTGTTAATCAAACTATTGAAAAAGTGATGCAATTAATAAAAGGCGAATCGTCTTTTTGGATTAATAAGCAGGGCATCCTTGCTGACTTACATCCTTCTTCGGATGGAGAAAAAGAAAAATTTGAATGGCAAGATGAATATTTTGCAGTATCAGTTTCTGAATCAATGATTAAATCAGTGAGAAATTATATAAAAAATCAGGAAGTACATCACAGCAAAAAAACATTTCAACAAGAATATGATGAATTTATTAGTAAATATGGATTTGAATTGTACAAGGATAAATAGTTTGGCTAAAGCCAAAATGGAATGAAATTATTTTATTGTCCACAGGCTAAAGCCAGTGGCAATTCAAAACCTGTGGCAATTGAATCCCAAAAGAAATATATCAACAGAAATGGGATTTATTCCATTCTCAATAATGAAACAAGAAATCAATCTATAGTTCACAAGGCAATTTTTTTGTTGTCAAAAATTGAAGTGAGATTCGGAGCATTTGCTATTGTACCAAACGAGGTTGATAATGGAATTATTGCAGGATTTTTGTGGCTTATATTGTCGATAAATCCATTGTAAATGAAAATTGGTTTTTACTTGTTTGGAGAAACATTTGAAATCAATAATTAATTGTTTATGGTAAATGGCTAACGAATATTGACGTGATAAAAATTGGTAATTAACCATTGATTATGGAAAAATAACCACAGAATATGATATCATGACATATAAAAAAGCCATGATAAACCTCAAAGTCCCGATTCATTCTTTATCCGATACCATTTCATCATGAATCATTGCATGGATATACGATTGAATCGCCTTTTTAAGTTGCGTTTCCATTGCATTGATTCTATCCTGTAATGTCTTGTCAGCGATCAGGTTTGCTGACAACAACCTATCTTTTTGCCATTCAAATATGCCAATAGTTTGCATTCCGTCAAATTGGATACAATATTGTTCGTCTGCATACTGATATATACCCGATCTATAATCTATATGAGCATTTTTGCATGTATTATCAAATATATTCTTTCCATGGCTATAAATAGTCTCTTCTATTCCTATCATAGAAAGTAGTGTCGGCATGATATCAATCTGATTGATTATAGTAGCGGATATTCCTCTCAACGAATTATCCGAACGATAAAAAATGATAGGAACTTGATAGTCTTCCAACGTGGATTTTGTAGCAACCGTCATTGGCCCTGTATGGTCTGCCGTTATAACAAAAATCGTATTCTTGAACCATGATTGTGTTGCGGCATAGTCAAAAAATAATTTCAGGCTATAATCTGTATATTGTAAAGTGTTCAATATAGGATGTTGTGTATCAGGATAAGGAACCTTGTATGAATTTGGAATATTAAATGGATGATGTGTATTAATAGTCAATATCGTACTTACAAATGGCGTTGGCTTCGACGAAAGATCTCTTGCTACATAAGGCAAGTAATGATGATCCCAAATACCCCACGAACCGTCAAAATGTGACTGATCTGGATAGTCTTCTCTTCCATAATATCTATCAAAGGCTGCAAGATTGGAAAATGACAAAAATCCCATTGTACCTCTTGCGGAACCATGATGAAAATAGCTTTGATATCCATAAGGTTTCGTAATCGAAGCAATAGAATTAAACTTATTTGTACCGTATTTTGAGAAAATAAATGGTTCGTCAACCCATGCGGGAATAGATGCCAAAACCGCAGGAATACCCTGTACTGATTCCCGGGCATTTGCAAATCCGTTATCGAATACTAAGCTATGCCCCATCAACGAATCCAAAAAAGGCGTGTGACCAGTACCTTTATACCATGAAAGATATTCTTTTGACAAACTTTCAACCATGATAATGACGATATTTTCGCCCATTCGAGTATGAATAGAATCGCTTTTTATCTCCTTTATCGGACTATCGCAACCGGTTATTTCGCTTTGGTCAAAATATTGTTTTGCTTCAAGGCTTTTCTTGCTCCATGTTCGCATCATCGAAAAAGTGGAATTCAACACAAATGGGATATTTTTCACACCCGTGCTTTGTGATGCATCAATAACAGCGAGTGGCCTCAATTGCAATCCACCTCGTACACCTATCATTTGCATGCCCATGACCACAATAAAAAACAAGAAGTAGGCCCATGAGATTTTGATGAAATTTCCATTTACGGATTTCAGAATGACCTTATGATACTTAAATAAAAAGAATATGCTGGCGAACATGATCAGCCAAATATACCAAAACTGCGCTATAAATACCGGCAATATGGTGTAAGATTCATTACCCTTTTCTCCATTAAAAAACAAAAGTGCATCACGCTGCATCCTTTTTTTGACAAAAGGATAATAGACAATGTCGATTGCATTCAACAAAATAAAAAAGGAATTGACTCCCAAAAACAGTAATTTAAGCAATAGTTGATACGGTTTTGCTGTCCAATATTTACCTATCGGCAATATCCATAGCAAGGTAAAAACAAGGTTGCTTAGCATGATCGCAGACAGGTCAAATCGCCATCCACTTACTAATACTTTAGCGAATGTAAAAGGAACGGTAGCATCAAAATCAGACCAGTTATAAATGATGAATACTATGCGTAATACCGTATAAATCACGAATATCATCAAGTACAACCACATTAAACCTTGTAGTGATTTTATATATTTTTTCATCAATTAATAATCTGATGTGGCCGGATGTAAATAATCGGAAATAACATAATCTGGTATTCAAGGCAAAGTTAATAGTTAAATCTGAAATCTTCGTGACTTTTAGCATCATGCTATAAAATATCTTAATTAATACTTAGCTTTACATCTCAAAACTTTAGCAGATATGAGGCATACCATATTCAAAAATGCGTTGATAGTCAATAGAGGCAAGCGATTTCACGCTGATGTTTACGTCAAGGGCGACCGAATAGAAAAAATAGCGCCCTCAATTCATCTGAACATAAAGCATAATGAAATCCCTTGTGATAACTTATGGCTCATACCAGGTATCATTGATGACCAGGTACATTTTCGCGAACCGGGTCTTACCTGGAAAGGAGATATTGCGTCTGAATCAATGGCTGCCGTAGCTGGAGGCGTTACTTCATTCATGGAGATGCCCAATACCAATCCGGCTACACTGTCTCAATCCTATTTACAAGCAAAATACGATATCGCTCAAAAGACAAGCTATGCCAATTATTCGTTTTTCATGGGTGCGTCCAATGACAACTACGATGCTGTCATGCGTACAAATCCTGAAAACGTTTGCGGTATCAAAATATTCATGGGCTCAAGCACGGGCAATATGTTGGTTGATGATCATGCTGTACTCGACAGGTTATTTGCCAATGTTCCGATGTTGATAGCCACCCATTGCGAAGACGAAGCCACCATTCGTTTGAATTCAGAAAACTTCATAGCCCGATATGGAGATGCTGTCACGGCGGATATGCATCCATTAATCCGAAATGTCGAAGGTTGCTATTTGTCTTCATCTATGGCGGTGGAGTTAGCAAAAAAACACGGTACACGTTTACATATACTCCATATTTCGACAGCTAAAGAGTTGGAGCTATTCAGCAATGAATTACCTTTGGCGGACAAGAAAATAACTTCCGAAGCATGTGTGCATCATCTATACTTTTCGGCTGATGACTACGCTATATTAGGCAATCAAATCAAATGCAATCCCGCTATCAAAGCTTCAGAAAATAGAGAAGCCCTATTCCCTGCCCTACTTGATGACAGATTAGACATCATCGCTACCGATCATGCGCCACACACTTGGGAAGAAAAATCCAAACCTTATCTTCAAGCTCCGTCCGGGCTACCACTCGTACAACACAGTTTGAATATCATGTTGGATTTTGTACAACAAGGTAAGATAAGCATCGAAAAAGTCGTTGAAAAAATGGCTCATTCTCCGGCAGAATGTTTCAATGTACGAGATCGCGGCTTTATAGACGAGGGAAAATATGCCGATATAGTGTTGGTAGATCCCAATAAAAAGCATATTATAAACAAGTCCAATTTACTATACAAATGCCAATGGTCGCCTTTGGAAGGCAAATCTTTTATAGGAAAAGTCAAAGCCACTTTTGTAAATGGTCAGCAGGTATATCATGAGGATGGAATTTTCACACAAGGTTGTGGACAAAGGCTTTTATTCGATAAAAAATAAGGGTAAATGAATTGAGAGTTGAGAGTTGAGAATTGAGAGTTGAGAGTTGAGAATTGAGAATTGTTAATGCTGAATTGTTAATGCTAAATTGTTAATGCTAAATTTTGAATTACGATTGACGAATTACGAATTTCGATTGACGATTCAATTGTCCATCAACCAACAACTTTCAACCAATATGACATACTCACAAATCAGCAATTAGAATAAAATCTAAAAAAATATTAAAATTGTTTTTCCTGATATGTAAAAATTGATTACTTTTGCGTCCGATTTTGATAATCACCATTTTTTAATGGTTCCGTAGCTCAGCTGGATAGAGCAACAGATTTCTAATCTGTCGGTCACAGGTTCGAATCCTGTCGGGATCACTACTTAAAAAAAGCCTTGCAAATTTGTAAGGCTTTTTTTGTTATTCTATAAAACTTCCTACTTCACTATCTTAAAAGTAGTTCGTCTATTGACTTGGTGCTGTTGTTCGGTACATTGCTCACAGATGCAGGTTTCGAGTAGCATGGATTCGCCATATCCTTTTGGTATCAGCCTGTCAGCATTGACATCTTTACTGATGAGATAGTCAACAACAGATTGGGCACGTTTCTGGGACAACTCTACATTATAGACATCATCGCCTCGGCAGTCCGTATGACTGGACAACTGGATTTTAATCTGTGGATTGTCTATCATGAGGCTTGCCAGATAGTCGAGTGCCGGCTTAGCTTCAGCTTTGATATCCCATTTATCGTAGTCGTAGTAGATATTATTAAGGATGATTTCTTTGTCTTCGTAGATTTTATTGAGCACGACACTAAGATTCAAGGTCGTCGTATTGGTCAGCGTATCAAAAGTCAGGTTCATCGTACTAAATTCAAGTACGCCATTCAGATATCCAGCTTTAGCTGCGACCAAACGAAAAGATTTATCGACAGTCACTTCCGCTACAAAAAAGCCATTGCCGTCGGTATTACTACTTATAAAACGGTTTCCTGATTCATCAAAAATATTAATCAGACAGTCGCCCAAAGGTTTATTGAAAGCTACACCTGAATTGGGATCATCAGCCGTTTTGTATTCTGGCGTATAGGTATTTACGGTTATAAATACGGTCTTTTTTTCAATAACAGGATCTTGTTTTTGTGTTTTTACTGCCAACTCCTGAAATGTATAAATATCATCTTTGCCACTACCTTGCCTTGACGAAACCAAAAAACCTTCTCTGACCACATTGAGTTTTGCTTTCGCTTGCTTGTCAATGACAAAAGAAAAATCATCGCCACCACTATTGACCGGATAGCCCATGTTTTCGGGTTGCGACCAGGTGCCGTCTGCTTTCAAAAATACTTTAAAGATATCATAGCCACCCATTCCCGGCCAAAAATCAGATGAAAAATACAGTGTATCTCCGTCAGTTACTGGAAATTTTTCATTACCCTGACTGTTGATATAACTGGGTAGTTTTTCCGGTTGTGAGTACATACCATTTCCATCAATCTCCACATAGTATAGATCAGACGTACCACCAGGTGCTTCAATATCGGCGACAAAAATCAATACCTGTTCCTGCTCAAATAATGCAGGCTGACCATAATTAATCTTATCCAAAACAAAAGGCATCACTTCAGGTTCTGACCACGAGCCATCAATTTTGTGAGACACCATAAGCTTGCAGTAAGCATCTCCATCATTTTCATGATCACAACGAGTGAAGTATATCGTATTCATATCACTCGTAAAACACGCTGCACCTTCATTTGCATTGGAATTTATAATCGGGTCAAAACTGCGGACTTCAGAGCCGGATTTAAACATCACAAATAAATCTGAAAATTTCTCTCCTGTCCACTTGTACACGCCGCTACCTGTAGCTTCCTTTCTCTCGGAGGTAAATACCAGAAACTGGTTATCATACATCACGGGTGCGTATTCAGATACGGTTGTATTTTGATTCAGCCGATTAATTTTGTAAGCTTTCGGCTTGTCCCTGAGCTCCTGAGCAAATCTACATATCGATATTTCTCGATCGAGTTCCTGCTTACGTTGCGATGTGGCAGCAATTTGTTTGTACACTTCTATGGCTTCATCGTACTCTTCAAGATGTTTAAGCACTTTGGCGTACATCGTGAGCGCTTCAACACCATAATCGCTTTGAACAGCTATTTGAAGCCACTGTTTCGCTTCTTTATAATCTAATATTTTAAGATAGGATTGCCCAAGCAGGAAAGCTTTTCTACTCTTTTGAGCCTTAGAACTCGTTTTGGGATATTCCTTTTCAAGCAAATCAATCGCCGTGGCATATTGCTTCCTTTCATAGGCGACTTCTCCAGTCTTCACATTTTGTGTAAAAGAACAAGAAAGTAAGCTTATAGCCGCCAGACCAAGTAAAAGAAAACAGATATACCGCATAGGCGAAAGTCAATAATTACATACGAATAAACCTAAAAAACAAAAAAAAAGTTGTAATACTAAAGTTATTTTAATAAGTCCTTACTCATTTGTATTTTTGAAATTCATGGGAAAATATGATTTCCTCAATAATCTCAATCAGGATAATCAATAATAGTTTAAAGAATTTTTATTGAAAATTTTCTATTAAACTTCGACTTTTAATCACTATTGTCCGATAAAAAGAACATTTAAATCAAACGATGAGATCGCTCACTGTGTTCGCGATGACAGCCAGTAAGTTAAGTGGTCATTCAGAGCAAAGCGATGAATCTTTAAAATTTTATCGGACAACAATGATTTTGATAGAAAATCAAACTCGCTACAATCAAAAAAAAGCCATAAATAACAACAATTCATGGCTTTTTATAACTTACAAAGGAAGTGGTTATCTATTTAGTACCACTATAAAAGCGCCTTTATACCCTAAATTTTTAAGTTTTTCACGGGCTACTTCCGCCGATTCTCGAGAGACGAAATCACCTACCAAATATTTATTTACACCACTTTGATGTATCTTGCTCAATGTACCAATCCTCCTTAATTCAGGTGTGTCCATGTCGGCAACATCATTCTTAAATGCAGCTATCTGCACTTTATAAATATAGTCGCTTTCGACAGCATCCTTCATATTATTGGCTTTATCAGGAGCGTTGTTTACTGTATTTTTACTTTTTGACTCATCAATAGCTGCGATAGCTAATGCTTCCTTAGTTGAGTTGATGTCCGTATCCTTATTGTTTTCTTTGTAAATCTTGATCGCATTAAAAATGGATTCAACGACAATCTGCTGACCTTCAGCCGACAATAAAAAAGCTTCATCCGTTTCGTTACTCAAAAACCCTGCTTCAAGTAAGACAGCCGGCATACTGGCTCTTCTCAACACCGCAAAACCTGCTTGTTTAACACCTCTACTTTTACTTAGATGAAGTTTAGAAAACTGGTCTTCCACTTTGGCGGCAAACTCTATACTTTTTTCTAAATAATTGTTTTGATACATTGACATAATGATATGACCTTCTGCTGAGTTAGGATTATATCCGTCATAATTTGACTGATAATTGGATTCCAACAGTATCGAAGCATTTTCACGCTTGGCTACTTCGAGATTTTCGGCAGCTCTGTGCAATCCCATGACAAAAGTTTCTGTACCACGAGTTTTAGCATTTGAAATAAAATTGCAATGCAATGAAACAAACAAATCTGCTTTTTCATCATTGGCATACTGAATACGGCTAAATAGCGGAATAAAAACATCTGTATTACGAGTCAGCAATACATCTACATCCGGCATTTGCTGCTTCAACTGCTTTTCCAATTTGAGCGCCATGCTCAATGTTAAATCTTTTTCTTTTGAATTTTTACCTACAGCTCCCGAATCATGACCACCGTGCCCAGCATCAATCACGACTTTGAAACGTTTCTTTTTATTAGGATTATCTACAATATAATCCAGTAAAGCATAATATTGACCACTTTGAGCCGTTATGTTTGTTGTCGGCTTCACTTGCTCCAATGAAAACGAAGTTGGAAATCCATTCGCATGAACAGAAGTAGTCGAAAAACCATAAAATATCGCCAATATGAAGACGATTCTTAAGATTACCACGTGTTTTTGAACAAAATTTGAGACCATTAGCTTATTTTTGTGCTTAAATAAAGTGCAAATATAATAAAAATGTTTAATATATAAATCATAATTTACTTGAAAATAAGATTTTACATAGTAATTTTATTTTTAATATGTATTAAAAATACATCATTTTCGCAGATTGATACGGTGTCAAAACCTATTCGTGTTGCTGAAAATGACAGTATCTCTATGTCATTACCTGACTTAATCAATGTTGTTGATACATTATTTCATGTATCAGACTCCACATTATTGCGATCAAGTGCAGATACGACCGATGTACAGGAATTGGGATATAAACTTTCAAAGGATGCTATTGAATTTGACATCAATTATGGTGCCAGAGATTCCTCATGGACTAATATAAATAACAAAAACATATATTTATTTGGCAAAGGTTGGATAGAATATCAAAATATAAAAATTGTCGCAGATTCATTAATTATTGACTTTTCCAACCAATTAGTTACGGGATTCAGAACAAAACTGCGTGACAGGGAAAAAGAATTGCCGATATTTAAGGAGGGCGCTAATGTATTTAATTATGAAGAGTTGACTTTCAATTATAATACGAAGAAAGGTTTTGTAAAAGGTGCTCGTACCGTGCAGGGAGACTTCAAGCTTTTAGGCTCAGAGACAAAATTCATTTCAGGCACGACCGATTCTCTTGGTGTTAAAGATGATGATGTCGCTTACAACAGAGATATGATTATTACAACTTGTAATCATGTACCGCCGCATTTTGGCATTCGAACCAACAAATTGAAATTAATACCTAATAAGTTAGCCGTATTAAGCCTCGCACAAGTGGAAATAGCTGGTGTCCCGACACCACTGATTTTGCCTTTTGGCTTTTTCCCCTTGCTTAAAGGTCGTTCTTCAGGCATTATATTGCCTTCAAGCTATGAGTATAATGACCAATTAGGACTTGGATTTAGGGAGATTGGCTATTATATTCCTGTCAATGATTACATGGATTTGAAAATAACCGGAGATATTTATACAAGAGGTACGCATGGTATCAGATTAAATACATCGTATAAAAAAAGGTATGGCTATACTGGTAATATTACATTGGGCTACGCCAATAATATAGCAGAAAATCCAAATGACGGTTCAAAAACATCCAACAAATCTTTTCTGATAAATATCCGGCATGATCAAGATGCTAAGTCACATCCCTATCGTCGTATAGGCGGCTCCATAAACGTCCAATCCAACCGATATGACCAAAGGGTCTATGAAAACCCAAATGCAGCATTAACCAATCAATATGCTTCCAATTTTAGTTTCTCACATGAGATGCCAGGAACACCATTTCGGTTCAATGCTGAATTTCGCCACAGCCAAAATACACAAACTCGAATCATGGAAGTGACTTTTCCCAATTTGTCACTTCGGATGAATACCATATTTCCACTCAAACCCAAAAATGCGACCAAAGAAAAATGGACACATAAGATAGCATTGACCTATAATTCAGAATTTAGAAACTTCGTTAGAACGACAGATACTACCCTTTTTACACCGCAGACGCTGAAAGATATGCAAACCGGCTTACAAAACAAAGCAGGATTGAGTACGAATATGCGTATTTTGAAGTATTTCAATGTAGCTCCGGCGATCAATTACGAGGAATCATGGCTAACTAAAAAATACAAACTTACGTTCATACCTGATAGCGTGAGAATCGATACCTTTAGCGGAGATACTATCGGCTTCAAAGCACCCGAAGCTTCCTATTTTTCTGACATTTCAGCATTTAGAAGATTTAATGCATCTGTATCAGTCAATACTCAAATCTTTGGAACAATACGCGGTGGAAGAGGATTTTTCAGAGGATTGCGCCACGTAATAAAGCCCAATGTAAGCTTTGGATATGCTCCCGAAAACAAATCAAGGTACGAGGAAATGGTTGACACAGATACTCGGGAAGCATACAATAGACCTATCACCTACAATACGTTGACCAACGGTGCTTTTGGATCGCTTTCGGGCAATGAAAGGCAAATGGCTCTCAGCTACGGTATAACCAATATCATCGAAGCAAAATACTACTCCAAAAAAGATACGATAGAGAAAAAAGTTCGGCTATTTGACAACATCAATATCTCGGGAAATTACAATTTTGCAGCGGACTCCTTACAATGGTCGCCTGTCAGTATTTCGGGAAATACACGCTTATTTAAAGGTTTGTCCAATTTTAATTTCCGTGCCGTATTTAGTCCATACATCTTTGATGAAAATAACAGAATCACGCATCAAACCGTCTGGGAAAATGGTAAAGTTTTACCAGAATTTAGAACATTTGGAGGGCAATTTTCTACAGGTATAAGCTTTGGCGAAGCTCGAGAAATCCTCTTCGGCAAAAAATCTAAACGGAATCAATCCAAATCAACCGACCAATCTACAAAGCAAAACAAAGAGGATGAACCAGACAAGTTGATAGCACTATCTGATTGGTTTGAGCATTTTCAATTGAGTCATGCTTTTAATTTTGAATATAGGAACATAGGCACTCGGGATACTTTTTTCATAGCAAGCCATAGTATAAATGTGTCTGGAAGTATTCCGCTGACCAAAAATTGGACGATGAATATAGGAAATATTGCTTACGATCTCAAGGCAAAGTCTTTTGTCTATCCTTATTTTTCATTTGAACGAAATCTGCATTGCTGGAGGATGAACTTTACTTGGGCGCCTTCAAATGGTGTTTATAGCTTCTTTATCGGAGTTCAGTCATCAGCACTCGAATTCATGAAATACGATTATTTCCAACGTAATGCCAATACCCTATTTACAGGTCAGAGGTAATGATAGTTTGCTTGTTCCGCTCTATTTGCAAAGCAATTTTGAATGATTAATGGTTAGTTTTTAGCTGTTGGCTATTGGCTGTTGGCTATTGGCTACTGGCTACCAAATAAAATTAAACCATATTAACATCAAAAAAAGATTTCTCATTTCGTTGAAAACGACGACACCGTCATAAAGGGTTACACAGTCACTCAAAGTGCAACGAGGAATCCCTAAATGGGTATTTCAATCCATTATACCTCAAAAATCAATTTAGGAAATCAACAACTCATGCCGACAACCAAATCTATCTAACTACCGTAACATCTCCCGAAAAAGTCTCCTCTCTGCCATCCCGATGCACAATCTGCGCCGTCCAGATATAAACACCTTGTACTACATCCCTGCCACCAAACTTCCCATTCCAGCCGGCTTCCGGTTCATTGGCTGCGAAGTGTTCTTTGTGAAATACTCGGTTGCCCCAACGGTCAAAGACGGATAACGTTTTGATTTGAATGCCTTCTCCCGTGCTGTATCCCGTAAAAAAGCCGTTTCTGCCTTCTCCTGTGATGACATTTGGGAAGTAGATATCCGTATTGTAGTTCACGCGCAGATGCAGGACGTGCAACGAATCGCACGATGCATCCGAACGGAATAACTCCGTGTAAACACCCGATTGGTCGTAGGTTTGTCCGTTGAGTGGCCAATAGTAAGGCGATGTGGTGCTGACCGTATCGTGAAACTCAAACTCCGGGTGTACCGTCAGGTCGAGCGTGATGAGTGAATCACAACCTTGTACTGTTTTCAGCAGTTGGCTATATATGCCGGTCGCTGTATAGCGCTCCTTTGTAACTTGCCACGTGTAGTTACCGCAGGCTTCTTCCTGCTTTTGGATGTCGTATTCGGGTGCGATGTTGAGTGAAAGCGTGATGGTCGAGTCGCAACCGTATTGATTGAAATATCGTGCTGTATAAACGCCACTATTCGTGATGGTCGTGTCGCCTACTGCCCAGTGATAGCTGCCGCAGGCACTTGCTGATGTATGTGCCATTTCGGCTGCGATATGCAGGTCGAGCGTGATGAGTGAATCACAGCCTTGTTGGTTGGTCAGTGTGTGGCGATATATGCCGCTTACTGTTATTGTACTGCCAAAGAAATCGTATTGCGAACAAGCGGTTATCGCCTGATTGCTTTGTGTGGATTGATTTATCGTCAGTCGCAGGATATGCGTGGAGTCGCAGCCGGTACTCGTCAGATAGCTTGCTGGGTAGTCGCCGCTGGTATCTAATTTGATGCCGTTGATGATGATCTGGTCACAGGCTGTTTTTTCTTCGGTTACGGTCAGCGATGTGGATACGACCAACTCCAATATGGCGGTACTATCGCATCCGTATTTCGTCTGACCATTGTAGGTATATGTACCGCTTTGGTCGTATCTTTGACCATTCCACTCGTAGCTGTCGCATACTATTCTTTCTATTATGTTAATTGCAGAAGCGTGGATAGTTAGCGCTAAAGCGACCATACTATCACAACCTGCAGCTGTTTGTCCATTATAAAAATAGTTACCACTCTTGGTATAAGTTTCGCCATTCCAATCATAGCTATCACAAGTGGTGAGATTGATTGTGTTGTGCAATGAGGGATGAACCGATAGACTCAAGGTTACGATACTATCACAGCCTGATATACTTTGAGTGAAGTATTCATAAGTACCGCTTCTGTCGTAAGTCTCTCCGTTCCAAGTAAAATTGTCACAGGCGGTTTCAATAACGCTTTCTGTAACAGCACTAGAAACTTTGAGATCCAAAATAACGATACTATCGCAACCGTAATATGTCTGACCGTTATAGGTGTATATTCCACTTTGTTCATAGATTTCTCCATTCCACTCGTAGGAATCACAAACTGCTTTTCCTATAGTATTTGTAACAGATGAGTGAATCGTTAATGCTAATGTAACTAAACTATCACAACCCGCAGCTGTTTGTCCAGTGTAGAGATAGTTTCCGCTATCTGTGTAGGTCTTACCATTCCAATCATATAGATCACATGTAATGTGATTAATTGTGTTTTGTAATGAGGGATGAACCGATAGACTTAAAGTTACTATACTGTCACAACCTGAGAGACTCTGAGTGATGTATTCATAATCACCACTTTTGTCGTAGGTTTCTCCATTCCATACAAAATGGTCACAGGCTGTATCTACAATAGTTTCTGTTTTTATGTCTGTGACGATGAGGTCTAAGATTGAGATGAGTGAATCACAACCTGAAATAGAATTCTTTTTTACTATATAATTACCGCTTTCCATGAGCGTTTGACCAAAAAAGTCAATGGTTTCTCCTCCACATATTTCCTTAACGCTTCTTTGGACTTCAGGTAATGGATAGATAAAAAGATTGTCGGTATAATCACACTCCGGGCTGAAATAATTGGAAATTTCATTCAGCATTAAAGGATAGTTATCTGTATTTACTACCATCCATAATGAAGATATATTTGAAGCGGAGAAAGTATATGTCAAAATATCTGTCTGATTTCCAGCACTTATGCCTGAGGTTGTGTGATACACACCAATAAGTTGACCATCTTGTTCAGGATTTCCTGTATAAAAAGCAACTGGGATACCAGCATCAACCGTTTCGGATGCATCCTGGCGGTTTTTAACAACAAAGTGAACAGTATAACTATCCGTCGTTTCGTTGTAGTTGATACAAGTGATTTCACCTAAAAGAGACGGAGCCGGTACATCATAGTAGCCACCTTCGTCCAATAGTGATTCCTGTACATTGAAGTTGTTATACTTACCATTTTTATAGGTTGCAATATTATGCATTTGTTGTGGCAATGTACCATCATCATTAATCAAAAGAGGGTTATAGGCATATTGATGCCAAATATTTCGAGCCGGTGCCCACTTTTGACCCTTGGGAGGTCCAAATATGTTTACTCGACTTTCAAGTGATCCTTGGGATAATAAACAAGAAACACATATTCTTGATGAACCGTCATTATAAATGTCTGCAATGACAGGAAATTCGTAAATAGTTCCTGACAAGCAAGGTTGTGAGGCTATAATATTGGGTTGGTTATCCTTAGCGCTTAAAATAACTAATCGAGTCCAGTCTCTATAAACTATTTCATGGACACCGTCATTATCAAAATCAAAAGCGGACAAGGGAAAGGAAGCATAATTATCATCTATACCAAAACTCCAATCTTCAGAAAAAAGTTCTGAACCATCATAAGACAGCATTTTAAGTGAGTCTCGCAAAAAAACAGCTATTCCCAAATCGTCTTTATTAGAAAAATTTCCAATTCCTCCAATTACCTTGGTGCTAAGATAATTGGGAAATTCTCTTTTAGCGATTAATTCACATTTCTCATCTTTTAAAGTATAAGCATAAATTATTCCAGGTCTGTATCCTCTTTCTGAAACTACAACAGCGTCTAATTTACCATCTCCATTGATGTCGGCAACCATAAGATTTCCTTCAATACGATTACCATCAATTTCCATATTATATGGAATAAACTCATTACCTGCCGTTCCATCGAGATTATTTAATACTACTTTATAAATAGTGTATCCCGAAACCAATTCTAAATCTGAGGGATCGTCATCCATGTTAGCAGCAACACCTACAAAACCTGAATTACTGCCTCCATAGTTTCTATTCAGTAACCTCTTCCCCGTTTGTGCATTAAATATCTCAGTGCCTATATATACTTCAGGAATTCCATCTCCATTAAAATCCGCGGTACTCAAACTATTTACTATGTATCCCTGAGACCGTCTATTAATAAATTTTGTGTCTGAAATCCATTTGACTCGACCATTTGGGTAGTAACAAACCAATCGTCCCCTGGTACTTTCGGGATTTATAGTCCAATCAGCACATGCTACTATCACTACGTAACTACTTCCATCTTTTAATACAACAATACAATTTCCTCCTGTATTAAAATAAGCAGTATAAATAATATTTGAAACTAATCCTGTAACAGAATTGGAAATCACTACATCGTGGCCATAATAATCTAATACCCTAGATTCTATTTCACCTATACTTATTAATTCTGGAATACAATCATCATCGAGATCCTGAACAAAAACAGTCTGCCATATTCCTTGCTTCCTTTGAAGTTTTTTTTCTATTTCTAATTCAATTTTAAAGTTTGAATCAAACTTCTTTTTTCCATAACACAAATCCTCTTGTTTACAACTTCGAGATTGGGCAATAGAAAAATGCTGTATTGCCAATAAAGCGATGATTAGTATATAATATCTCCTTCGCATAACAAAAGGTTGAAATCAAGAAAAAGTAAGACAAATATCCTATTATAAATCTATCAAAAAAAGTAATTACATAATTTAGAAGCAAATATAACCATATATCCGAAATAAAATAATTTTTCTATTCAGATTAATAATTTCTATGGTCATTTTGATCTGAATTCCATGGCTTTTTTTAGTTTGATTAACGATAGACGATTTGAAATCGAGTATTCTTGCAAATAAATTTGCAATGCCATAAACTTCACACTCCAGTCCAACAACCGACAACAATATTAATTGAGAATTGAGAATTGACAATTGACTGTTGACAATGATTTTTTGATCGACGTTCTTTGATTGACAATTTTTTTTGCCAACAACCGACAACAATCAACCGACAACAATATTAATTGAGAATTGAGAATTGACAGTTGACAATGATTTTTTGATCGACGTTCTTTGATTGACAATTTTTTTTTGCCAACAACCGACAACAATCAACCGACAACCAAATTAATTGAGAATTGACAATTGACAGTTGACAATGATTTTTTGATCGACGTTCTTTGATTGACAATTTTTCAGTCCAACAACCAACAACCAATTAACCTAATCCCACAAATCAAAAGTAAACCTTATACCAATTCAAGATACTCACGAACATCCGCATCAATACGCTCCATAATATTTGCAACGTCTGCTTTTACAAACTGCTTTCCTGTTATCAGTTCATACAATTGGATATATCGTTGTGAAACCTCCATGACGAAATCGTCATCCATGTGTGGCATCTTCTGACCTTCTAATCCCTGAAAACCATGGGTTATCAGCCATTCTCGGACAAATTCTTTGGACAATTGTGGTTGTGGTTGTCCTTTGGCCTGACGATCTGCATAGCCTTCTGCATAGAAATACCTTGAACTGTCCGGCGTGTGTATCTCATCAATCAGGATTATTTTGTCATCTTTTTTTCCAAATTCATATTTCGTATCCACCAAAATCAAGCCTCGATCAGCAGCCATTTCCGTACCTCGCTTAAATAGTGCTCGGGTATGTGACTCCAAAACATCCCAATCTTCCGGTGAAACGATACCTTGTTGCAATATCGCTTCTTTGCTGATATCCATATCGTGTCCCTCAGCTGCTTTGGTTGTTGGCGTGATGATAGGTTCTGGAAACCGATCGTTTTCCTGCATTCCGTCCGGCATTTGTACGCCACAAAGTATTCTTCCACCCGCTTTATATGTTCGCCAGGCGTGACCCGACAGATAGCCTCTGATGACCATTTCTATCGGAAAAGCATTCGCTTTGATACCTATAGATACGTTGGGATCGGGTGTCGATTCTAACCAATTGGGTACAATATCCTTCGTAGCCTCGAGAAAAAAACCAGCTATTTGGTTCAGAACTTGCCCTTTGTAGGGTATCGGTCTCGGCAATACATGGTCAAAGGCAGATATTCTATCGGTTGCGATCATAACCAACCTATCTCCTAAATCATAAACATCACGTACTTTACCATGATATATATGCTCTATCCCACGCCAATCAAAATTTGTCTTTCTAACTGCTGTCGCTTCAATATCCATCTAATCCGTAATGCTTAGATATTAGAAACTGTATTTCTGTCAAAAAGAATATCCTTGAGCTCTTTCAACAAGTTATATTCTTGTGGCATGACCTTCTTGAATGCTTCTTTAACGGCAAAATAAGCACCTTTTTCACTTCCTGGTAAATTCTCTTTCACTATGGTCTTAATGAGGCGAATATCATGTTTTAACATGCCTCGTATAGAAGGAATATCATGCCAGTCACCTTCTATAGCTATAGTCTTAATTCGCTGACCTTCTGCATCTTCTGTCATATCCAGATCGATGATGGTTCTGCCTTCTTCTTTCCACTGATTGACTACACCTTGTGGGATACGCCAGATATCTGCATCGTTTTCCATTTCATTATTAATAAGAAAGATTTCAAGCCCTTTCTCATGGTATCTATAGATGATCACTCTGGCTAAATCAAGTAAACTCATGATATTTTATTTAAAGAATAAAGCCGATAATGCTTAATTCAAAGACAAAATTACATTAATTAGTTTAATATATGTACAGATTTAGCAGATAATATTGATTTTGGTAAAACTATTCTTCTTTTTCAAGAAATATAGGGATACAATAACATGAAAATGTGATCATTTAAATCAATGAAAGTAAAGATATTTTGATTTGGAATTAATTCAATTTTGGACACGGATCTTATCTATAAAAAAAGGTTGCAAGAACACTTACAACCTTTTTTTATATTTTTCTTTACTTAGCTGATATATGCTTATTCAGCACCGCCAATATTTTCTATTTTTTTCTTGTACTCATCTGATTTCTCAAAGTCGTTATTTCGAGCATATATTTCTTTTAAGGCAATTTTCACATTCAAATCTTTTGGATCTAAACCTTCTGCCTTGATGAAATACGGTAGCGCTTCGTTAAAATAACCGTCCATTTCGTCCTTCAATGCTTTATATTTTTTGTTTCCAGCAGCAGAAAAATCATTGCTCAATTGGTTTAATTGGTCTGTCATACTTGCCGCTTTATTGTAGTATAATGCACCTTGGCTATATACAGCATCAAATGTATTTGGATTTTTAGCTACTGCTTTATCGAAATATTCAAATGCAAGATTGAAATATTTATCTGCTTCTTCCACATTTCCAGCAGCACGCTCTTTTTGATTGAGCTGATCGTAAACATTACCTAAAGTCGTATAAACAGATACATTATCTGGTTCTCTTTCTATGGCAGTTTTCAACTTGTCGATCAACACATCTAATTTTCCTACACGAAGATAATAATTGATCTCCGCGAATAGTAAACTACTATCCTCTGGAGCGATTTTCTTTCCTGCTTCAAGATATTCGATAGCTTGTGCTTCGTTACTTGCTACTGTAAGATTAAAAAGTGCTTCATAAACTAAAGGATGATTGTATTTAGCCGTATAAAGCTTCTTTAATACAGGCAAAATATCTGCTTTATCGTTACCAAGATACCCTGCAACTGCTGTGTAGAAATAATGATCATTCCGTAAGGCTTCATCGTCTAAACGGCTTTTTTCTTTATTTTGCATTAGGATTTCATAATTCTTAATCCCTGCATCAAAGTTTTTGTATGCTTTATCATAATCATTGGATTGAAAAAAGGTAATTCCAATATTATTAACGACCTCTTCATTTTCCTTGATACCGACAAGTGCATCTTTAGTCTGACCTTTCTTTTCTGCTAAAGAAATGGCTTTATTGAAAGCTTCCAATGCTTTAAGACCAGCTTCAGGCGTATTCAAAGGCGAAATTTTACCTAATTGCTCGTCAATAATTTTTTTATTCATCTCGTTCTTAGCGATCTCGTTGAATATTTGTCCTTTTGAATTCCATGCATCCGCATTGGCTTGAGCATCAGCCGAATTAAAGACCTCATCAATCAAAGTAAGCGCTTCATTCAGTGACGCTTTATTGGCGACTGGATCAAGATAATAATTGCTCAACATTTTGTTGGCACTTTTTAATTGCTTTTTAAATTCCTGACCATAAGAAACACTCACAGCCAACATTAAAATAAGTGCATTTAAAAAAAATCGTTTCATTTTACATTAATAAGTTTAGTTAACAATACAAAAGTAGAAATTTCTATAATATTATTCTACACAAACATTAATAAGACGAAAGTCATTATTCAAAAATTACAAGAAAATGTTAAATTCGTAAAAAACTTCGTTAAATTTAACATTTTCTATGCATTATAAATCATCAACAAAAAAGACTATTCTTCTTCGTCACTTTCTTCCCTACTGATGACAGCAACATCTGCTATTGATTCTTTGTCATCTATACGTATCACTTTTACACCTTGAGTAGCTCTACCCATCAATCTGATATCAGATACCGGAGTTCTGATGACGATACCATCCTGTGTCGTAATCATTAGATCATCAAATTCACTAACCCACTTTATTGCGACAAGATCGCCCGTTTTATCTGTAATATTGATGGTTTTCACACCTTTACCTCCTCGGTTGGTGATACGGTAATCTTCCAAAGCAGAACGCTTACCATTTCCTTTTTCTGATACCACCAATACCGAATACTCAGCATGGGAAGCATCCACAGAAAGCATTCCAATCACTTCATCTTCTTTACCTCCAAGCGTTATGGCTTTCACGCCGGCTGCCGAACGCCCCATAGGACGCACTTTCGTTTCATTAAACCGAATAGCACGCCCTTCTTTATTGGCGATAACAATCTCATTGCTTCCGTTTGTAAGCTTAGCTTCAAGCAATTGATCGCCTTCATTGATCGTGATTGCATTGATACCATTTACCCTCGGTCTCGAAAATGCTTCAACAATAGTCTTCTTGACCATACCTTGCTTCGTACAGAAAATGATGTAATTATTATTGATAAATTCCTCATCATTTAGCTTCTCTATCTTGATATATGCCCTTACCTTATCTTCTGATGGCATAGATAGTAGATTTTGAATAACACGTCCTTGAGCCGTTTTACTTGCCTCTGGTATTTCAAAAGCCCGTAACCAATAACATCTACCCATTTCCGTGAACAACAATAAATAATCGTGGCTATGTGCTACAAACATCTGTTCTACAAAATCCGTATCCCTTGTTTTGGCACCTCTCGACCCTTTACCACCGCGTCCTTGAAGTCTGAACTCGTCTGTTTTAGTTCGTTTGATATACCCAAGATGAGAAATGGTAACAACCATCTCTTCATTAGGTATTAAGTCTTCTATACTGATTTCATCATCAGCATAAGATATCTCTGTACGACGCTCATCGCCAAATTTTTCGTTGATTTCGTCCAATTCAGTCTTGATGATACCTCTTCGCAACTCTTCGCTGGCAAGAATGCTTTTGTAGTATTCGATCTTAGCCAATACTTCATTGTATTCTTCACGAACTTTCTCTATTTCTAAACTAACCAATCTTTGAAGACGCATCTCCAAAATGGCTTTTGACTGAATCTCAGAAAGCTTGAACGTTGCCATCAAACCTTCTTTCGCATCTTCTACCGTCTTGGATTGACGAATGATTCTGATTACTTCATCTATATTATCAAGTGCGATCAATAATCCTTCGAGGATGTGTGCTCTTTCAAGCGCCTTCTCCAAGTCAAACTGAGTACGTCGAATAATCACCTCCAATCTAAAATTGATAAACTCTCTTAGTAAGTCCTTCAAATTCAACATCATCGGACGACCATTCACAAGAGCGATGTTATTAACGCCGTAAGATGATTGGAGCGGTGTAAACTTATAAAGCTGACTAAGTACAACACTCGCCATAGCTTCACGCTTGACTTCTACTACAATCCGAAGTCCTTGTCTATCAGACTCATCTCTCAAATCTGAAATTCCGTCGATTTTACCTTCGTTTACCAACTCTGCTATCCGAGATACAAGGTTTGCTTTATTGACTTGGAATGGAATTTCGGTTATGATGATCGTTTCTCTTCCATTTGAGTGCGATTCAATATTAGCTTTTCCACGAAGTACTACTCTTCCACGACCCGTTTCAAACGCATCTTTGACACCTGAATATCCATAAATAGTACCACCTGTTGGGAAATCAGGCGCTTTTATATGCGTCATCAATTCCTCAATGCTGATATCAGGATTATCCACCATTGCTTTGGTACCTGCGATGACTTCTCTAAGATTGTGTGGAAGCATATTCGTCGCCATACCGACTGCTATTCCCGACGCGCCATTGATGAGCAGATTTGGAATTTTGGCAGGTAAAACGGTTGGTTCTTCCAACGAGTCATCAAAATTCAGTCTGAAATCAACTGTATTTTTATTGATGTCTGCCAGCATCTCATCGGTAATCCGCGCCATACGTGCTTCAGTATATCGCATTGCCGCTGGTCCATCTCCGTCCATAGAGCCAAAGTTACCCTGTCCATCTACAAGCGGATACCTCAATGACCACGGTTGGGCCATACGAACCATCGCATCATAAACGGATGAGTCTCCATGTGGGTGGTATTTACCCAATACTTCTCCAACAATTCTTGCTGATTTTTTATGAGCACGGCCATACGGAACGCCCAATTCGGACATTCCAAATAAAACACGCCTATGTACCGGCTTTAAACCATCACGTACATCAGGCAACGCTCTCGCCACTATGACAGACATCGAATAATCAATATACGACGACTTCATTTCCTCCTCAATCAATATCGGAATAATCCGTTGATCATTAGCCATTTATATATATGTATATTTATTTACAATAAGAATGCGCAAAGATACGAAAAAGTGTTCATATATCAAAACAAATAGTAGTATTAACTTAGCATTAAATTGAACACCTAAATTTAATGCGGATTTCAGGTTAAATCTATTATTTTTACCAAAACTTCATTTATATGTTCTCCATTTTATTTCGTAAAAAAGGAATATTGATGGCTAAATTTAATTCTTTATTAGAAAAATTGATTTTTAATTATTTGAGAATTGATATAGTTTTGTAAATTTGCGTGTTTCAGGAAATAAATTTGACACTATAAAATCATATTCTTAAATGCACATATTAATATAGTTAATACTTTTATTTTGACAATCTCTTCTTTTGGGCATGACAAGATTGAAGGTTTGATTTTATACCCTTTATCAAAATTAAAAAGACAGTCTATACCTATTAATATTACATAAAATGGTGGTTTAAATTTATTAAATATTACAAAAAAAGTATATAAAAATGAAGTTAGAAAAAATTTTAGATAAGCTAGGCTCTCTAGAAAAGAATTCTTTTATTAAAATAATTGACAATATCATCTCAAGAAACCCTAAAAACGCAAAGGAAATTGAGAAAATATTAAGCTCATCTGATAAGAGTTTGAAAACAGCTGACAATCAAAACATTTCAAATATTTTTGAATTAATAACTACAGAATTTATCGAACATATCAACAGCGAATTTCAAGAAGCTACTTCACAATTAGACATTCTAATTGATATCATCATTCGTGACGGAAATTGCATTATGAGGCAAGATTGGTTTTCAAGATTATATGAAAATGAAATAAAGAACCTAAAAACCAAAATTAAATTGCTTAACTCAGAATTAGAAAATGAAAAATCCGAACTAAGCGATTCAAGAAAAAGAGATTATAAAATTTACAAGACTTGTTTATCAGTAGCATATAATAATGACATAGATAACAATAGGGAAGCAAAAATAACTTCTGATGAATTATCTATCATATTGACTTTAGTTAAACAATTGGGTTTATCTCAGGAAGAAACTAAACTAATAAATTATTCAATATTAACACCTAAAAAAAATGAAATACAAGATGTAATCAACAATCTAAAAGACCTTGGAATAGCTTTCTTTTCAAAAAAGGAAAATACTATATATATCGCTGACGAAGTTGTTAGATTATTAAGGAAAGTAAGGAACAAAGAAGTTGCTGACAAATTTTACCGAAGAACTTTAAAGATTTTTAGAGAGCCAATAATTAACCAAATTGCAAAAAATCATAACATTGATAGAAAATTAACAAACTCTCAAAAAATAGAAAAAATTATAAAAGAAGGTATTTCCTTTACAGAAATACTTTCCAATGACATTTATAAAGAAGGAATTACTCTTACCGAAAAGAAAAAAACACTAAACGAACTATGTGAAAAAAATTTAAACATTCAAAATTTAAAAGGAAACACATTAGAAGACAAAATAAATAGCTTAATTGAATATTTTGAAAATGTAGAAAAAGACGATAAGATCGGAATTTCACTTGATGGATTTGACAAAATGTTAACAGAATTAATTATTTCATTACCAAAACTAAATAAAAACCTAAAAGAGCAATTTGAACTTCAAGACGAACATGTTTTATCAGCAAGTTATTTATTAGATTACAATATAAAACCTCGCGATATTTTGGATTTGCTTGAAAAACCAGACATAACAAAATTCATTAAAGAAACAGGTATTAAACAACGTGGAGACGACATTTCAAATATCCTTGACCACTACAAAGATGTTGAAAACCTTTATTTAGAAAATTATGAAAATGTAGCTTACAGAAATTTGAATCTACTAAAAGAAAACGGGATTTCAATCAAAGAAAGTGAGCTAGGTGTTAAGTTTGAAGAGTTGACTAAAATCATCTTTAAAGGTTTAGCATTTAATGTTGATGAAAAGTTAAAAAATCAAATTATCACACAAAAGGACATTTTAGATATTCTTATAAATTTGGGCAATAATGAAATTATCATAGTCGAATGTAAAACAAGTAAAGAAAAAAGCTATAACAAATTTAGTTCAGTTTCTAGACAACTTAAATCATATCAAAATTTAGCAATAAAAAACAATTTACGAATTGTAAAAATTTTACTCGTAGCACCTGAATTCAGTGATGATTTTATTTATGATTGTGAAATGGACATAGAAATGAACCTTTCATTATTAACAGCATCAACTCTTTTAAAAATACACGAAGCGTTTAAATCATCAAAACATGTGGAATTCCCTCACCTATTATTCAGAGATATAGTAATTAACGAAGAAAGAATTATAAAAGCATTGAGTAAATAATGAACATTTTGTAAATAATTAAGGATAAATTCAAAACAGAAAACTAAAACCCTGAAACTTGATATTTCTTGTTTTTTTATATTCGTTGTTCAATTTTTACGATAAATAGAAAAATTTAGGACATATTGTCTGAGGTAACAAACGCTATAATTATACCGAAATCAATGCGACATTCAAATTAGCACAATCTTCAATATCAAATTTAATAAAAACTTCCATTTCATTAAAACCAAATTAATTTCTAACCTATTTTTAACTCGCAGAGGTTCTATGATTACTAAAAAGCAATTTATCATGCAAAAACGATTATATTTAAACATTTTAATATTGTTCTTAACAAGCCAATCACTTTACGCACAACCCACTTTTACTAAAGCGGATACATTGCGTGGATCCATTACGCCAGAAAGAGCTTGGTGGGATATACTACATTACGACCTCAAAGTTAGTGTCAATCCTGCTAACAAAACATTTACTGGTTCCAATACGATAACGTATAAAGTGCTCAATACACATACCGTCATGCAAATTGACCTCCAAAGTCCTATGAAAATCCTGTCAGTAACCCAAGACGGCAAGTCATTGGATTTCAATCAAAATGATGATGTATGGTACATCGACATGGGTAACAATCAGTATCCTGAAGACATTAAAGTATTGAATATAGAATATGGAGGTGTTGTACATCAAGCCAAAAATGCACCTTGGGACGGAGGTGTAGTATGGTCAAAAGATAAGCATGGAAAGGATTTTATAGCTACCGCATGTCAAGGTGTGGGGGCAAGTATTTGGTGGCCATGTAAAGACCATTCGTATGATGAGCCGGATAGTATGAGGATTTCCATAACAGCGCCAGAGCATTTAGTGGGTGTTTCTAACGGACGCCTAAGAAAAATCACACAAAATGTCGATAAAACTCGTACATTTGAATGGGCCGTCGTAAATCCGATCAATAATTACGGTGTCAATCTCAATGTCGGAGATTATGTGCAATTTGGCGAAACATACGATGGCGAAAAAGGCATTTTGGATTGTAGCTACTACGTGCTGAGTTATAATTTAGACCTTGCTAAAAATCAGTTTAAGGAAGTAAGCAGGATGTTGGAAGCATTTGAACATTGGTTTGGTCCATATCCATTTTATGAGGATAGTTATAAAGTGGTCGAAGTACCGTATTTAGGAATGGAACACCAGAGTAGCGTAACTTACGGCAATCGCTTTGCCAATGGATATCTTGGAACTGATCTTAGTGGTACGGGCTGGGGACAAAAGTTTGATTTCATCATCATACACGAATCTGGTCATGAGTGGTTTGGCAATAATATCACACATAAAGACATCGCTGATATGTGGATTCATGAAAGTTTTACGAGTTATTCTGAAAATCTCTTTGTAGATTATTTTTTTGGGAAGGAAGCTTCGGCAGCCTATACCATTGGTACAAGAAAGAGTATCCGAAATGACAGACCACTCATAGGGATATATGATGTAAACTATGAGGGTTCCGGAGATATGTACTACAAAGGAGCTAATATGTTGCTCATGCTAAGAACAATCGTTAATGACGACGAAAAATGGCGTGGTATGCTCAGGTCAATGAATCAAAGATTTTACCACCAGATCGTCACAACAAAGGATATAGAAGATCATGTAGCAACCTATTGTGGACTTGAACTGGAAGGTTTTTTCGATCAGTATCTGAGAACTACAAAAATCCCACAACTCAGAACAATATCGACTCCATTGGGACTAAGGTATAGGTGGGAAAATTGTGTTGAAAATTTCACTATTCCAATCGAAATCGAATTGGACAAAATCAAACACAAAATAACTCCTACAACAAAATGGAAAACCCTCAAAATGAAATCACCTGCTTTAAATGTACTTTTAGACAAAAGATATTATTGTACGCTACTGAGTACGAAAGAAAATGTTTATGAAAGACGTGTAGAGCTTGAGGAGTATAAGGAGTGATTTCAATTGACAGTGGACAATGGACAGTGGACAGTTGACAGTGGACAGTGGACAGTGGACAGTGAATAGTGGAAAGTGGAAAGTTGAAAGTTGAAAGTTGAAAATGTGTCAACCATTTTCATGAAACTTCAGTGGACAGTGTGAGTTTGTTGGCTTATGATGCGGATGATAAAATAAAAAAGGAGCGTTTCGCTCCTTTTTCATTTTTCTATTCACTACTTTATCTTCAATAATAATCCTACTATTGCTCTGTCTATAAAAAGACTTAAATCATAATGGAAGTTATTTTTTTTTAAGATCAAGGCAAAAAACGCAGTCATAGTGGTAACTATGGCGAGTATTTTTAACGATGAGATTTAAAAAAAGAACGACATTTTATTAAGATCTTTTTGTTGACTGAGCACTATACACGTTCTATGATCATAGCACTTGCTCCACCTCCGCCATTGCAGATAGCAGCCATACCGTATTTAGCTTTATTTTGGTGTAGGACATGCGTTAATGTTGTCAGAATTCTTGCTCCTGAGCAACCGAGTGGATGACCTAATGACACAGCACCACCATTAACATTTACGATATCTTGACTTAGTCCAAAATGCTTGATGAATGCTAATGTTACTACAGCAAAAGCTTCGTTCACTTCAAAAAAATCAATATCGTCAATTTTAAGTCCTGCTCTTTCAAGCGCTTTTTCAGCTGCAATAGCTGGAGCAGTGGTGAACCACTCTGGATCTTGTGCACCATCTGCATAGGAAACGATACGTGCTAATGGTTTTAGACCTTTAGCTTTTACAGTCTCCTCGTCAACCAATACTAATGCCGCTGCGCCATCGTTGATCGTTGATGCGTTGGCAGCGGTAACAGTTCCTTCTTTCGTAAATACAGGACGAAGTGTTGGAATTTTATCAAATTTCACATTCTTGTATTCTTCATCTTGAGCTACAACTGTGATATTACCTCTTCTGTCTTTGACCTCTACAGGGATAACCTCATCGGCGAATTTACCTGCTTCCCACGCTGCTGCAGATCGATTGTATGACTGTATAGCAAAGGCATCTTGCTCTTCCCTACTCACTTCACATTGTATGGCTGTTGCATCCGCAAAACATCCCATTGCTTGTCCGTCATAAACATTGGCAAGGCCGTCTCTAATCAATCCGTCCAATACTTCTCCATGACCATATCCTTGACCATATCTTCCTTTTGGCAAGTAGTACGGTATCAATGACATGTTTTCCATACCACCGGCAACGACAGCATTGTTAAGCCCAAGTTGAATGGACTGCGCACCAAACATCACTGATTTCATGCCAGAGGCACAAACTTTATTAACCGTTGTAGCAGGTGTTGACTTACTCAATCCTGCATGTAATGCAACCTGACGAGCTGGTGCTTGGCCAGCATTTGCTTGCACTACTTGACCCATAAATATTTCTTGGATATCTTCGGCTGACAAGCCAGATTTTTCGACTGCGGCACTTACTATTGTTGCTCCCAATTGTGTAGCTGGTACAGATGATAGACTACTACCAAAACTGCCCAAAGGTGTTCTAAGCGCAGATACGATATATACTTTTTGCATGATATACTATGATTAAATTTTTAAATTGATTGGCAAAATTACGCATTATGTACGTAACCTCAAAGCCTTTCAATAAGCAAATTTATGTGGTTGGGTATAAGCGTGATAAAAACAACAGCTACAAAAATACAAAATCCGCATATCATTCAATGATTATTATGCGGAACTGATAGCTTTTCAATCTATTTAACCAAAAAATTATTACAGATCGTTATTAACTGTGAAAGTCAGTGTTCCGCATTGTATTTCCGGCGCATCAGGATCCGGCAGGAATTTATAGCCTCTTGCCGCTTTCAAATACAATTTCAGAACTTCTTTATTTTCCAAAGTGGTTCCTTCTGCCAACTCGACATAAGTTACATCTCCTAACCTGTTAATATGCAGTCTCGTTACAATTTTTCCGCTTACTTTTTCAGTTGCATCAACAGATGCTTTTGCAGCACTCAAATCTCTGTAAATGATCTTCCTTTCCATTAATCCATCACTACAATCTTTAAAAACACCTGTTTCGTCGGTACTATTGCCATATAGTTCATCATCAGCTAACTCATCTGAATCCCAACCATCATCCGAAAATTCATTACTTAACGATCCAATTTTAGAAGCACATCCTGTTGCCAATACACTTATTATTGTAAAAGCCAAAAAAATCAAACAATGTCTATTCATATTACTTTATTTTGCTGGCATTTTAATTGTTGCATTTTATAAATCTATTGGCAAAATTACGCATAATTCAAACAATTTCAAAGCCTTTCAATCTGTAATTTGCTCAACATGATATAAGGCAGATGAAAAACATCTATTTCAAAAATAAAAAATCCGCATAACATTCTATGATGCTATGCGGATTTTAGGTTTTATTAATCAATTTGACTACTTAAGTTTATTATTAACAGTATTATCAACTGTGAATGTCAACTTGCCACATTGCTCTTTTGGTGCTTTTGGATCTGGCTGGAATTTATAGCCGCGTGCCGCTTTAAGGTACATTTTAAGACCTTCTCTATCTTTCAATGTGGTTCCTTCTATTTGCTCTACATACGTAACATTTCCTGCTCGGTTGATACACACTTTCATCACGACTTTTCCACTTGCATTGATAGCTGCTTTTGCTGCACTCAAATCTCTGTAAACGATCTTCCTACCAAACACGCCGTCACCGCTTCCGTCATAAACACCTGTTCCATCGCTGCTGTTGCCATAACCACCGTCGCCATCTGTTCCTGTACTCATACCTGCACCCGTGCCTGTCTTACCTTTTCCAGTACCTCCTGGTCCATCAATCGTTGAAGGTGCATTTGGGTTAGTACCCGTAGTCGAACCTTTGGTTGGGCTACTTCCAGGCAAACCTGATCCAGATGCTTTAGTTCCTGTATTTGTATTTGTTCCCTTTGTTGTAGAACCCGAAGATTTAGTCGATTCAGGTGCACTGACTGGAGAATCACTCTTTGAACTGATAATGTCGTCATTCGTTGGCGTTACTTTCGGACCTGGAACTTTAATATCAATTTTTGTAGGCGTAACAACCTGAGGTTTCGTCACATCTATGACTTTGGGATTGGTCGTCTCAGTACTTGCCGGATCTCTTGACATAGGCGCTTCATTGGGTGCACTCTCTGACTTTGAACGCATCACACCTTCATCATCACTTGACATACGGCTATTGGAGCTCTCTTGGTTAAATTCAGACAAAGGTGGTTCAACATTCTTAGGTTTTGTAACCGGTGCGATTTTTCTGAAAGCGGGCATATCCAGATTGATTTCATAAGTAGGATCTTCCTTTAAGGAATTGTCAACTGGAGCCGGTAAAGTATATAAAAAAGCAAGTATCAACAATAAAGCATGAACTACTATTGTGATAATTCTACTTTTATTTTTATTGGCTTGTTCTAATACTAATGTGTTTGCCATGATGAAAGTTATTTATCTATTATTAAATTAAGTACCTGAATTTATAATATACGTAAATCTGGCACTGAAAATTCTTAATTTTATATTAAAAAAACACAAATTTATATAAATCTGCTAAATATAGTTAGTTACTTATTATGACTTTAACATTTTTATCACTTATACACATCATGCAAAAGCAGCACTAAACTACTATAATATTAACCATTTTGTTTACTCCGAATGATGTATCACTTTATGGACTATTGTGTATTAACGATGATTGACATTCAAATATTATCTGTGGACTTACTTTAGATTAAAATGATAAGCGCCATAAAACTCCAATCCTGGACCAGCTTTTGACAATGTAGATGTTAAGCCATAATTGGCAATAACGCCTAATCTCAACTTGGAATATCTATTACCAAATCTATCGATAATAACACCTCCTTGAATGGCAGCCATACCTTCATTTGAAAATCCCAAACCTGCCCAAAAAGCATTTTGCATCTCATATCTTAAACTATAAAGCACATCCACTAATCCAGGTGCTACCATGTTGGCTGTTATCATGGGTTCTAAATAGCTGTCGTGGTATCCAAAACGTCCTCCAAAATTAAAATGTATATGTTTCTGTCTGACTTGATCAAATTCATTTACAAGCACCTTTGTCGTAAAAACCTGGTTGATTCCAGCGCCTACAAATACTGCGTTACCAACATATTCACGGGTATTGGTCGTATAGAAAAAGCCCATACCTGCTGATGGAAAAAAGGATGAAACCCTTGAATTATTAATAATATGATCATCTACATCTTGGTATATCGCATTTACGCCATTGTAACTGTACTGTTGCATATTGGCTGAAACGCCAATAGACATCTTGCCATATTTGGTAAGAAATTTCTTGAGATGATAGGCATAATTTAGTTGAAGTCCCAACTTACTTACTGGTCCAGTTTTGTCCACATTCAGATATCCGCCGGCACTCATATTTTGCTTGATAAATGGATACTGTACAGAAGCAAATCCAGACAACGGTGCCCCCTGAAATCCTAACCACTGCATCCTAAAAAAAGCATCCGCTATCATGTCATTGCCTGGAGCTGTCAATGCTGGATTCCAAAATGAGCGTGTTTCTCCTATGTGAGAACTATTAGGTAATTGTTGCGCTTGCAGATCAAAACTTCCTGCCAGTATCAGGCTACACACAATTATTTTATAATATATCTTTTGCATTATCTTCAGATTTTTAAAAATTAGTAACATTAATCCCACAATATAGTAAGTGCGCTCTTATACGTTTCATCGCCCAACGTCAGAACATAGTAATAGGTATCTGCCGGAAGCCTTTCGCCTCTTCGAGTACCGTCAAAAAGCTTACCTATATGTTGGTATCCATTGGCCTCAAAAATGGTTGTTCCCCATCTATTGAAAATAACAAGTCTATTGTCAGGATATTCGGATAGATCTCCAAAATAAAGCTCATCATTTTTACCATCTCCATTTGGTGTGATGATATTTACAAGCTTCAATTCAAGTTCGGGTTCTGGCTCTCTGACACATACAAATACATCATCAGTATAGTTACATCCATTGGCATCAGTGATTGTAACTGTAAATAGTGTCTCGGTCGATATTTTAATCTCTGGGTTTGCAATATTGCTGTTGCCAACTATCAATTCTTGATGATTCCATTGGTACGAAATCCCTCCTGTAGCTTGTAGTTTGATCGTCTTACCTTTGACTACACAAGTATCAATACCGGCAGAAACATTGACAGGTTCATAAATTTTAATTTCAATCGATGCCGATGAAGTATTGTCAGGACAAGTACCACCATCACTAACATTTACAGTATATGTTGTCGTATTATTTGGATTAGCAACTACCTGACTTCCTGTAAGCGATGACAATGAATTGTCTAATGGATCATTCCATGTATAAGTAGTACCGCCTGATGCCGTCAACGTTACTGGTTCGCCATTACAAACACCTGGTTGATTGGAGGTGATTTTGGCTTCTACTTTTGGAATACTTGTCACTTTGACACTATCTGATGCTTCACATCCTGCACTAGTAAAAACTGTGACAGAATAAACTGTTTCAGTTGTAGCTTCACTTGTCGCATTATTTTGAACAAGATATGTATGACCCACGCCTTGAACATTCCATCTGTATAATTCATACCCTTCTCCCGCATTTATCGTTCTTGTTTCTCCTGGACACAACGTGAAATCAGTTCCAAGATCTACAACAGGAGTTGGAAAAACAGAGACAACGAAAGTTCGAGAAGCTACACAATTAGCCGCATTGCTGGCTGTAACTTCATAATTTCCTCCTGTTGTTATAAGAATACTTTTAGAATCATTACCTGGTATTACAACACCATCTTTTTTCCACTCAAATATTGTTCCTGAAGATACAATTGTTAAATCCAAACTTTTTCCTTCACATAACCGATAAACATCATCTAAGTTTGAAATATTGGGAACAGAAAGTAAAGAAAGTACCACTTCATCGCTTCCTTTACAGCCAAAAGTGTTGGTCACTTCTACCCTGTATGTTCCTGCCTGTGCTGGATTAACCGTACGAATAGTGGACAATTGTACACCGTCAACCGTCCAATTGTACGAAGAAAAATTTGCTCCTGCATCTAAGGATGGAAATGATTCTCCTTCACATTTTGCTATATCTGCTCCGAGATCTACAACAGGATTAGGGTTAACCGTTATATTCACTTCTTTAAACACTTCACACGCTGGCATACCACCTTTTACAGATACCCGATACAATCCAGATTGATTCACATTGAGGCTTGAAGAAGTAGCTCCTGCTATCTGTCCATTAGCGTCAAACCATTTGATTTCAGGATTGGTTGCATCCGTACTGATGGTTATCGTGTGGCTTTCTCCTTCACAGAAGGATGCGTCTCCACTGATAGAAACCGAAGGTCCCGGAATAAAGGAAATATCTATCTGATCCTGTGCTGAACAGCCAAATTCATTTGTTACCACAACTTTATAACTACCTTCTGTGCTGACTGAAATCGTACGTGTTTGCTCGGACAATACTGTACCGTTGCGTGACCATTCGTATGTTTCTCCTTCTGGGCCGGCATCCAAGGTGACAGCATTACCAATACAAGACACCAATGTAGGTTCGCCCAAGTCGATAACTGGTAAATCTCCAAAACGAACTTCGACAGATTTTTTAGTCGAACATAATGCTGTATTCGTTGCTACTATTGTATATATACCAGCTTCGGTAACATTTATTTCTGTTCTTGCATCGTAAAGTGGAGAAAGCACGCCATCTACTTCCCATTTTATAGTATTAAAGCCTCTTGCACTTGTCGATAATGTTACGGTTTCTCCGATACAAGCATTCACTATAGGCGCAGGGAAATCATCCACTTCGGGAGATGCAAAGAAATTAATTTTCACTTGTGCGTTGGAAGAACATTGTTTGTCATTCGTGACAATGACACTATAGATTCCTGATTTTAACGCATTGTATGTTAATGTTGTAGCATCTGGAATAATTGTCCCATTATAAAACCATTCATATTGTGACCCTTCAGTTCCAGCAAAAAGCACTACAATTTCTCCATCACATTTACTTTGTTCTGGTCCTAAGTCCACAACAGGCGCTTTTACTCTTTCTATAGTTGTCGTTGCTTCGTTAGTACAATTAAATTGATTGAAAATGACAATTCTATACACACCACCTTCATTGACCTCGAGTGTCGGATCTGTGGCCGCAGGAATGAGTACGCCGTCTTTATACCATTCTATCCTATTCGATCCTGATATCGATGGTTCGATTTCATAAGTTTCTCCTTCGCAGAAATGTAGATTTGCAGGTATAACAACTTGTGGCAATTCATGGAAAGTAACTCCAACTACATCAATTTGCTTACAACCCGATGCGTGTGTCACTTCTGCTTCATATTGTCCTGTTGTCATGACTGTTATCGTTCTACCTGTACTACCGGCTATCTCAACACCATCTCGTCTCCAAACGTAGGTTGCGCCGCCTGCTCCTGCATCTAAAGTAACAGATTCTCCAACACATTTCTCTACATTAGCTCCCAATTCTACTTCCAAAGGGCAACAGTTTTTGGGTGCTGTAAACAAAGCTTCGTCTTTAAATCTACAATCTGGTATTTCACTAAAATGAGCATTCACTTCTACTGGAAGACCATCCGAATCCAAATTGGTAAGTACGATCGTCTGTGGACTTGTTGTTACGTCAAATTCTTGACCATTGACGATGATTTTTCCTGATTCAGGCGCACGGTCATAGGTGAATACCAATTCCTGTGTATAGACATTGGTAGCAAGAATACATGGTGTCTGAACACCTGGTGTGACAGATAATATCCTACATCCTGCATTCACAACAATACTTTTGCAATTGGTACTTATTTGCAAACAACTACCGTCAATGACTGCCTGACTAACTGTCTTTCCTATCCATGTTGTCGGATTGTTCGTATCTTTTGAAATGACACCATAAACACAATATTCGCCAAAGCGCAATGAAGTAAAATCCGCATCGTCACTAACTGCAGCGATTACATCTGTACTACTATTGACAGCGATATATGTATAGATATATCCATCAGGAAGATAAACACCATCGTACAAGTTGCTACCAGGCGGTTGATTGGTAAGCGCAATTCTATAATTAAATGGAAGTGATGGCAGGTCAGAAGAAAAACTACCTACAGTAATAAAATACAATTTACCAGCTGTTAGATTTGCAGTGAGCGTATTTCCTACAGTGATACTTCCTGTTCCAGACGGGCGCGTTGCTGAACTGGATATATGATTTGTACAATTAGTGCCTGTAAACTCAAATTCGTAAAGGTTCATGACAGATCCAAATGGAGCTCCATCATTAAACGTATATGATCCTGACCTATCGACAGATATTTCCAATACATCATATTTATTGGCATTTGAAGGACCAGCACAAACAGCAGGTGTACTATTTAAAAATATGAGATTACCATCAGCATCATTATTTCTGACAGAACCTGCTATGTTTGCAACAACTTTACCTACATTATTTTGTAAATCTAATTTCAAGCCTGGGTCGCCTTCAAGGAATACTTCAAGTGTTGTTGGAGAAATCTTGGTAGCTGGAGCGATACAGTCTGAAAGTATTTCGAAGGTTTTATTGGCTATAGTAAATATTTTAAAACATTCATAATCCATACATTCGATCATAACTTTTGCATCTTTAGTTGCTACTACACTTGCAGGTATCGTGACTGTATGTGTTCCTGCGCTATAATTCACATTATCCGCCAATACAAAATTGAATGTGTTTCCACCATCAAACGACAACTTAATTCTTACTTTAGCACACAAAGCATTTGAACCGTTGGTATTCCATTTCACGTCAATAGGAATACCGGCATTGATCATCTCTCCTCCAACTGGAAAAGAGATAACGAAAGGACCAGAATTGGCGACTTGAACCTGAATGTCATCATTGGCTACAGCGCCACCATCTTTATTATTATCTCTTAGGGAAACATTAAAATTAAGTGTTCTGGCTACATTTGGAAGTATATCAAATGGATTTACAACCCCTAAATTTAAAGACGATAATGCAGGAAAATAACGATAAGGCACAGACGTTGGCGGATATGATCTGAAAATCGGAGCACCACTATCATTAGCTGCTCTTGTTCCAACTTTTCCTTGTGTTACGGTTGTTCCACTTCCATCTTCATCGATTTGTTCCCAGCAAAAAGTATGTAAATCACTGTCAGGAAATGTGCCTTTCGCTTCGAGATAGAAAGGTGTATTCCTTGGTATGACATAGTTGGCATTGCACGGGTTGGCTACTACTTCGGGTAAAAGATTCTCTGAATTTTTATTTGTACCACACTTTCCTCCATTACCATTGTAAACAAAATTGTACATTTGATCCAAGCTCACAATTTGAAAATAATTGTCCAAAACACCACTACCTGGAATATTCTGGTCATTATCGCACAATCCATTATAAGACATTATAGTTGTTCCACTACCTATTTCGACTGCTGTCTCAGAGCTTATGTTGTCTGTACATGCACCACCTGTACCATTAAACGTATGTGATGCGCCAAATTGATGCGCAAATTCATGTGCGGCCAAATTGATCCAACCATTACCTTGATTTGAGAAGGAACCGCTCCATCCACCAGCTTTTGCAGGCGCTGTACCTGCTTCATTACATACCGCTTGCAATAAAGCAACACCACCACCTTCCCATCCATCGTTAGAACCGTGGGTATGAAAGACATGGCCTATATTATACCTGTTTGGCGTAAAATTCATATGTATAACTTCACGTGCCATTTGTACTCTGTTGCCACTTGGATTAAAAGGATCCGTATTTTCATCATTGTACATTTTAATGATACTGCTACTTGTTTTTAATATATATGAAAGTTCATTTTTAAAAATTGCACTGATCGCATTTAACGAATTAATCATCGATGTTCTGACTGTATTATCAGAACTACCATTATTTTTATAATACTCTCCTGTACACACTAATGCCACATTATACTCATAAATTTTTGAACCCATAGTATTAGTGCTTCTTAGTCCACTATTATTTTGAACCGAAACTCTTTCTATGTCATCAACATCATGATGTTCGGTACAAAAATGTCTAAGCTGGTTCATCTCTGGCTGAACTCCATATTCTACCCAATATTTACCTGGACTATCGAATACTGGATAAATACTGATCGTCTTTCCGAAATTAAAAATAGTTATATAAACATTGCCTCCACCGTATGTCAGTGCACCATATACATTTGAAGTATTGGGCAATTTTACATCGAAGGTGGCTACATTATCCCCAGTTCGGTCATCGTCTATATAAACTTGATTGGGTATGGCTTCAATAGACAATAACTGACCATAAATAGGAATCTCTAAATGCTTAGAAGACCTTCCTGTATTATCCTTTAATTGGTAAAAGACAGCGTCTGGTAAAGCAATCATTTCTTTAGAACCAAAATATTTTTGATCTATTATTGGCAAATGTGTCTCTGCAATCTGGGCTCTTAATGGTGCAAAAGATAATACCATAAGAAAAGAAAGCAACAAGCTCATAAAATTAACACGAAACATATAAATAAACTTAAACGGGTTAGCAAATTAAATTTCATTTGGCATAAAATTATTTCTTTTTTTCGAAATGCAGAATAAGATTTAAAATTTTATTTAATAAAAAAAATGTTTTAAATTATTATTTTCAATTACACAACACTATATAATACTTATAAATAATTACTATTAATATATTTACATATTATAAAAATAATAACTATATTAGATTTTATATTTTTTAAAATTTTTAAATAAATCAAGAACTAATCTAATATCCAAACATTTATACTCCATTTTTCTTTTTGTTATTACCGAACCAATGTAACTGAACCAGCATAATTCTTTGTTTGTCCTAATGCGCCGAAATACACTTCTACTGCATATACATATACACCTGGATTCATTATTCTACCATTTAATCGTCCGTCCCAACCGATTACAGGATCATTTGGTTGCACATCTTTTACTTGATACACAAGATTGCCCCAACGATCATAGATACTCATGTTCTTTATAGTTGCAGAAAGCTTATCAGGTACAAAAATCAAAAAATTGTCATTAGAACCATCGTTATTAGGACTGAATATATTGGGTATCACTACATCAGCTACTAATCTTTCTATGGTAATCGAGCGAGCATCTTGGCAATCATTTCCATATAAGTATGTCAGCGTATATGTCGTCGTCACATCAGGATTGGCTATAGGATCCGTGCAATCCCGGCAATTTAAAGTGCCAAAAGGAGACCATTTGAGGTCGTAAATTGAACTTTGAGTCGAAACCACTAATATTTGAACCGTTCCATCCTGTAAAGGTTCCTGAGTCAGCAGCACATCAGGGATTGGGTCATTAGCATTTACAACTATGTTCTCAGTAGCAGTACAACCTGCTGAATTAACAACTTGTAGGCTATGTGTTCCACTATTTATCTGAAGGCTTACTGGCAAGACATTAATGTTGCTGTTGACTATCTGACCGTCTAATATGACTGTATAAGCTCCTGCTTGAGTAGCATTACTTATATTTAAAAGCGCAGGAGCATCATTACACTGATAGTCTATATTATAATCAAAACTAAAATCTTCAAAGTTCAGATTTACATGTATCAAACTGTCACAACCATGTGCGGCAATACCGGATACCAAAACCTGACCTGTTGGATTGAAAAAATTAAAGGTTTGTCCACCCAAAACGATTTCATAATTTTCATCACAAGTGGTATGCGTAAATGTTCCCGCTATAACAACTTTATTATAGTCTATTTTTACGTGAACGATACTATCACAACCATTTAAAGCCGCACCGGGAAGTACGGCCGTCCCTTCGGGTCTGCTGAAAGAAAAAGTTTCGTTACCTATGATTATACTCTCCGAAGCATCACAAAAAGACGTTTCAAATTGCCCAATTGCCTCCGGGTAAAACTGAAGATTGACTTGTACTAATGTATCACAAGTATTATTAATTCCTGAAGATACGATTACTTCTCCCGACGGATTTGTCACTGAAAATGTTTGACCACCTATACTTAACGTTTCTGAACTACATAACACTGTGTTGATACTTTTGACAGGTAGATCTAAAACTTTAAATATGGCAGGTTGATTTACATCAAAAGTACAAAAACCATTGTGCATCGTAATGGATTCTATAGTTAAAATGACCTCAGCTCCAACTGGCCAGTTAATATCTGGACATATTTCGATTAGAAATCCATCATTATCTCTAACTCTATCTATTGCATTTTGTACCCTAAGTAACTCCACATTTGTTGATAACACCCGAGCGGACAATGTATATTCATCAATATCTGAAGGATCATATCCTACAAATAAATCTTGGCACTGACCAACACACATATCCAGAATACCCAACCCTAAGAATGGTGAAAGTTTGATCTTCCGCAGTTTTAAGACAGAGGTAACTACAGGACATACGATATTATCTCCAACTTCGTATCTAAATTCATATTCGTCTCTATCATTGAAAGTTGCAAAAATATGATCAACATAGCCCACGCCCTGATAATAGAACCTACCACCTTTATCAGCATTGATATCGAGAAAGTCAAACAAATCAATCGTTTTGGTATCACAGAACTCGGCCTCTACATCAGCGCCAGCATTTAAGGCGGACTTGATTTCAACAGATATCAATGCTTGGTCATTATCACAAGGGAAAATACCGTTTACTATATATTCAAATGTGTAAATACCTTCCGGCAACCCATCCGTGTTCCAAACCGAGCCACTAAGTCCAGGATACATATTGATATTTGCAAAAGTGCCTGTCATATCCACACCACTCAACAAGGAAAACAAATCTATCTGGCTTCCTGCACAAACCGAAGCATTAATATCTGAACCTGCATTTGGCTTGGTTATTATAAACAAGGTGATGATAGCCGTATCGGGAATACAATTATTACCAGAAACGATATAAGACAACTCATATCTTCCTGGAATCGCAGTTGACAAATCAACAGCATTCGGATTACTTATATCAAGCGTACCGCTTGGACTTACAGACCACAAACCACCACTATCGTGAATGCCTAATAAGGTATGTAAATTCCATATATCTAAATTCTGCTCACATATTTGTCTATTTGCATCTCTTCCTGCATTATTCCCTGCTTTTATTGTTACCATCAATTGAGCGGTATCTATACCACAAGAAGGGTCATTAATAATATAATTCAATATCGTATCTCCAATCGGAAAACCCGTAATCAAAAAGTCAATTGGATTCAATATCGTGTCGTTTCCAGATTTCCATATTCCACCAGATATATAACCAGGTTCGAGATAGTCAAAAAGATTTACCGATACAGGTAAAACATTACAAAATGAAATAGATGTATCTCTGCCTGCTGATGACGAAGAAACAAGAACAGTATGTGACAATACATTCGTACAACCTAAGGTATCTGTTAGTGTCACGAAAAATGTTGAATCACTTGTTATATTTGAGTACGTAGCTTCGAATGATGTACTTGAATTGTCTGACCAAGAATATTGATAACCCTCTGTTGCTTTTAGATTTACTGTACTTCCACTACAAATGGAAGTTGGTCCTTGTATCACTCCAATTGGATGAGATACATGTAAAAAAAATGTTGCCACTGTTGGTTCACATGGACCAGGTCCGTCAGGATCATTGGATGTAAACGTAAATACGACCGTTTTGCCAGCATCCATTTCAACTGGAATATAATCAATACTTAATGGAGCTGCGCCTACTATTGAAAATTTCCCTTGACCGTTATGACCTATTGTTAGATCGGTAACATTATTATAGAATATTGGTTCTATCAAAAAAGTATCATTTAAACACATAAATCCCTCATGCGCAGGCAATATAATAACAGCTGGTCTTGGGCAATTACAGTTTACGCTAAAAGACACTGATCGTTCACAACCTGTGATCGTATTGATAACTGTGATTGTATGCGCTCCATTGGCTATTCCCGTAAATAAAACAGAAGACTGAGGCGTTCCATTATCAATACGATATTCATATTCCGTACCTAAAGGCGATAAAACCTCAAAACTTCCTGTACTATTACCTGATGCACAATCAATATTTGTTATAACTGGAAGTGGTGGCAATTCATGGATGATAACAGAAAAAACAACACCATTACCTAAACAATCGGGATCTGCATTTGGGTCGTATATATATAGGGTAACAGATGTATTTACGGAGTTGCCAGGATAATAAATCGTTCCACTTCCGTCTGGATTGCTGCTGTAATATGCTGCTGAAGAAACGCCAATACCCGTAATGGTAGGTAACTCAACACTACCACATCCATCCAAATCAGGTACTTGGTCAAAATATACCAATGGTAGTATTGTTATAACCACTACTTCTTCATCAAAACAGCCTCCATTTTCGTCATAAATATACAAAGTTTGTGATGTGGTGATCGTTAATCCAGGATCATAAGCTAAACCTGTACCTCCTGGACCTGTATAATATTTTCCATTTCCAGATAAGTTCGTACCTGTGATAGGTGGCAGAATGATACTCTGACATGCCGGCTGTATAGATATTGGAGTTATATCTGGCGCACTGACGATATTTATTGTTACAATATCCGAATAAGTTGCAATATTCGGACAACCAGCTAATGGCTGCAAGTCAACAAGCTGAAAAGTTGTTCCCGAAGTTATCGGCACGGTCAAGCCGGAATTATTACTGACCGTACCCGTATATTGCAACAGAGTAGAATTATCCACAACGACAACATTATAAGCATTATTATCTCCAAAAATAAAGCCTAAATCTATGGTATTGCCAGTCAGGCAAACGGTACAAAAATCTGTTCCGGATTCGGCACAAACCATTTCAATAAACGGAACATTTCCTGCATCAACAACGATAGTAATTGCTACCTCATCTGAAGTACAGGATCCATTCGTTACCTTAGCATAGACCGTACCTCCTGATGAAACATAAGCCGATGGATTACCTATAGGAATTGTTCCGCCTGCATCTTCAAACCAAAGCACACTCAAAGATCCATTACCTCCATTAATCGTATTGTCAAGGGTAGTCAGATCAAAGGTCGCTGTACCATTCATATCGGCACAAGCCATTAACGGACCTGCATTATTAGCAGTAGGACCAGATGTCAACGTAAGATTAAAGCTACCTGATGCCATACCTGAACATCCGGAACCATCAGATATATCATTAAGTACTAACGATCCTGAACCTGAATAAATTGTTGGAATAGTAAAGGTAAAAGTTCCCGGATCAAAGGTTGGAAATGGTCCTGAACCACTATAACATATATTGAAAACCTGAGTTGAAGAAACACCTCCGATCGCAGGTAAAGGAAACCCGGGTGGCGATACTGTCAAATGAATTGTATAAGGCTCAAAACCACTGCTAAAGGAAAAGGAAAAAGTGGTACACTCTCCTGGACACAATACGGCCGTGCCGCTGAGATTACCAATCGGTCCCGCAATAGCTCCTACTACATTGGTTTCTACATCAAAACAAGTTCCTGGAGTAGTATATTGAACGCTATAGGTAGTTCCACCTGTTGCATTGGATATCATCCCAGTTGTCGGGTTAATCGTTGCACCATCGCCTGGTGGTGGATTAAAGGTAAATGTACCTCCTGGTGTACCTGTTATAGTAGCTGCACCGGAATTTGGCGCACAAAAGTCCTGCAATATAAAGTCAGCGTCTTCAATTGGGTCTAAAACTACAGTTACACTACTTGATGCTGTACATGAATTTACATCGGTAACAGTTAATGTATATGTATCTCCATTGAATGCACCTGTTACCGTTGTATTTAAAGCAAGTGGATCTGCAATCACACCTCCTGAACCGCTCCATACATGACTAATCGCATCCGCAGGCACAGCAATTGTTCCCATTAAATTTAAAGGTTGACCTTCACAAGCAGGAATAGGACTATAAGATGCTGTTGGATGGGCATCCCAACATTCAACGATAATATTGGAAAATGTATTCGTTTCATCTGCTGCCCAGTTCATATTTGTAACCTGAACGGTCAGATTACTTGCACCGTTGGTACAACCAGACCACATAATGACACCACTTTGACGAGTTTCTCCTGCTCCACCGATAAGTTCCGTAAAAACTGACGTACCATCTAAGAACAACTCAACATGCATAAAATCCCAACAAGTATTGCAACCTGTAACCAAAGCATCTTGTACCAATCCAGAACATCCCATACATTCATCAGCAGACTCCATGTTTCCGTTTCCTGGCCATGTCTGACTAAAACTAAAATCCATACTGAACCGGACAGATGTACAATTGGATATGTTGATTGAACCATAAGTATCAACTACCGGAAATACCGGTTGCGTATTGTCGATATTCGTATAGCTTGCTCCGCCATTACTGAATATTACGGTTTGTCCATAACTATCAAACAAACTGCAACAAAATAAAACTATGTAAAAAATATGTTTCATAAAAATTTCAAATCTTAAATATGACTTTCTCATTATGGATTGGACTCCTTAACTCTATTCTTAACATACTTCTCCAACCACTGATCCTGTTCCCACAACAAATGCAGGATAGATTCCCGCGCTGCGTATCCATGACTTTCCTTTGGCAAAACAACTAATCGTGCTGTCGCACCTAAACCTTTGAGCGCATTAAAATACCTTTCACTTTGCATCGGATAAGTACCTGCATTATTATCTTCCTCACCATGAATGAGCAATAATGGTGTTTTCATTTTATCTGCATTCTGGAAAGGAGACATCGCATTATATACATCGGGAGCTTCCCAGTAATTGCGTTCTTCCGACTGAAACCCAAAAGGTGTCAAAGTTCGGTTATATGCTCCACTACGGGCGATGCCAGCTGCAAATAAATCCGAATGTGACAACAAATTCGCCGTCATAAAGGCACCATAGCTATGACCACCAACTGCTACCCTACTCCTATCAATATACCCAAGATTATCCACTGCATCAATGGCAGCCTTAGCATTACTCACTAATTGCGTTATGTATGTGTCATTGGGTTCTATGTCTCCTTCTCCTATGATCGGAAATGACGCACCATCCAATACAACATATCCTTTAGTCAACCAATATAAAGGCGTTCCATACGAAGGAAATGTAAATTGATTATCATTTGCCGTTACCTGGCTTGCACTGCTTTTATCTTTAAACTCTGTCGGATATGCCCACATAATCATGGGCATTTTTTCTTTCCTGCTTTTATCGTAACCGACAGGTAAATACAACGTTGCCGACAATTCTACACCATCCGTTCTTTTATATTTAATGACTTCCTTGTGTACATCGTCTAATATTTTAAAAGGATTTTCATTGAAAGTAACTTGCTTGATCGTATTCTTTTTTATGTCACGGATATAGTAATTAGGATATTCGTTTTTTGATTCAAGTCTGGTCAGATACAAGCCTTTTTTAGTATCTAAATTAGTTACTAATTGTTCTAATTTTTCTATTCCTTGACTTTCGTAAATTCGTTTTTTCTTAAAATCTTTCAAATCATACTGATCTATAAAGGGCAGTTTTCCTTTTTCCGAATAGCCATCGCCCATCATGTACAATTTATTATCAGTCAAATCCAATGTGTACAAATTAAAAGCATTTCTTGTTGTTAGAAAACTCCCTGGATCCGCATATCTGTCTTGTGAATTACGTTCATTAAATAGCCTTGGGTTTTCATCATGCTTTGACGGATCAAACAAAAGGATACGTGTCATTCTTGTATTCCACCACCTTTCATACAACACTGCTGTTTTATCATCACCAAAAGTTATACCGGCATACCTATCTTTCGATTTAACCATCATTTGTGGTGCTTTGACAAATGGAGCATCTTGCTGATATACTGCATCTCTGTATTGAACATCTTTTTCAGGATCTCCATCATCCAACGCTTCAACCCAATACAATGTAGCAGGTTTATCTGCTCTCCATTGAATACTACGTTTTCCTTTTCTAACCGCCATGAATCCTTTAGGCAATTCTTCTGTCAATGGAAATGAATGGAAATTCATTAAAAATTTTCCGTCCTTATCGGATATATCTACATCTGTAGGAAATCTATCGTAAGTTACAATATAAGAAAATGGTCTTTTTAACTTATATGTCAAAAGATAATTGCCATCAGGAGAATAATTAAGCCCAATATACATATCAGCTGGCATGAATATTTCATGATTTCCAGATAGGTCATATCGTCTGATCTCCGTTGTAGTGAGCGTCTCAAAATTGGTCTCATCAATAGAACCTTTCAGCAAATCTTGGTATGTTCGATTTTGAGCCTTTTGACCATCATTTTCGGCTATTATCGGCCCAGAAGGAACATTAGACTGCTTGTCAATCAATGGTTTTCTATTTATTGGGTTTGTTGTTGTTAATATATATTTATCATCCCTTGACCATAAGATTGATGTACCAACAGCCGTATTTAGGATACCATCGCTCAGCCTTTTACATCGCCTATCAGCAACATTTAATATCCAGAGTTCGATACCATGATCTGTAGTATGTGTAAAAGCCATCCACGCTTGATTGTACGACCATACAAAATTACTGAGTTTAGGTTGCTCTGGCAAACCTGTAACTCTATATGTTTGATTGGTTTTCATGTCCAATATCTGCATATCTATATAATAGACTCCACGACTTTGACCACTTGTATTGGGATTCACACGGATACCGGCAAGCTTCATTTCTGGTTCGCTTAGCTCGTTGATACTTTTGAATCCATTCCTAAACAAGAGGACTGCTTCAGATGCATCATGCTTAATCCGAATCATTGGAGCCGGTCTGGCATCTGCCAATGATAAAATATCTCCATCCGGTTGCTGATATGGAAATTCCGACTGAGCAAATGTAAAATTCAGCGCCATAACTATTATACCTACTAAAACCCAAAAAACTTTCATGTAATTGGAAGTATATTTATCCATTTGAAAAAACTATCATTTTATCGCTCAAATTTAGGATAATATTTATGTAAATTTCAAATAAGTACATGTTTAGTTTTGATTAAATTTTATTATTAAAACTTACTTTCATCACAAATCATTAATATCAAATATTTAAAACATATCACAAAATTATAATGTATAAAATTCTAATTTAAAAATACATTCAAATCGTTCATTTAAACCTATATTTGCTAATCTTGTTACTTAATATAATTTAAACAAAAAGGGATTTATGAGAATATGGATATTATTTATTGTTAGTCTATTATTTTTCAGCTGTAAAAACAATTCGAAAAATGAGACTGGTAGCATTGCTAAATATGACACAGTTGCTTTGGAAACTCAATACGAAAATTCGCCCAACGATAGCTTACTTACAGAATTGGTGTATGCTTATGGAAGCGAAATATCCAATTCCAAAAACAAAGAAGATAAAATAAAAAACTTAAAAAAGGCCATTAAACTAACGAAAAAACAAGATTACGATGCCTACAGAACCGTCTTTTTAATGGAGCTTATCAAAACAGACCCACAAGGTACTGCTGATGAACTTCTTCAACTTGCAAGTATCTACGAGGATGAAGATAACACTGAAATGCAAAGCATTATATATTTAGGCTTTAAGCATAGATTTCCTAAAGACACACGTCGTAAAGACATCAACCATAAAATCTTTTTAAAATTAGACGATCATAAACTATACTTCAAAAATTTGCTGAAAGACGCTTTTGACAATTCAGAAAATGGCGGTGTCAATGTAGAAAAAGGGCGAAATTACATCGATCAAGTCATAGCTTTTAGCTTGGGATTTGCCGGAGATCCTGCCATACCCAATTATCTCATGATTTCTGCAGATGTAGCTCGTGCTATTGGCGACCCGAATACTTCTGTTGGTCAATATGATTGGGTTTATAATTACTATCCGGAATATCCGAAAGCTCCGTTGGCCTTGTTTCTCAAAGGATACGAGATAGACAGTGCCCTAAAAAAATATGATGATGCCAAGAAAGTTTACGAAACATTTCTACGGGTATATCCGAATGATACGTTGTCTAAAGATGTAAAATATCTCATCCAAAACCTTGGTAAAAGTACGGAAGATGCATTTAAAGAAATGCTACCAGTGGAACAATGATTTTGTAGCTGGATTAAAGGTTTAGGTCATTGGCACTTTGGCGTTTTAGGTAGTTAGGAATTATAAACCTAACATGCTAATACGCCATCAACCTAACTTCTATAATCAAAAATCGTCAATCAAAAAATCATTGTCCATTGTCATCTGTCCATTCTCATCTGTCCATTGTCAATTCTCCATTAACAATTACACTCAGATTCGCTTCAGAATATTCTATTGACTTTAGTACTTTTCCGTCTTCATTACGATATACGAGGTAGGCTCCTTCACGCTCTTCTATATAGGAATCTACTCCTTTGGTAGCCTTGTAATGTTCTTGTGTGGCGCGAGCGACATCCAACGAATTGCATGTTTTGCTCATGTTGGAGCGCTGTACTTCATCAAAAAGTTGCTTAAACTTGTCGCCTAAGCCAAATTCCAACACAGCACCAGATAGTACATATTGGAGATCAGCTAAAGCATCTGCAACGGCTACAATATCGTTTTCTGCAATGGCATCTTTAAGTTCATTTAGTTCCTCCTGCAATAGAGATACTCTCAATTGACATCGGCTCTCTGCTGGCACAGCGGGTTTAGTGACGACTGGGAGATTAAACAACTCATGAAATGCTGCTACAGACGTCAAAGCAGATGGTTCTTCAAAAATTTTATATTTTTTAGCCATTGTACAAGGGATGATTATGTAATAAAGGTGCAAAATTACGGTTAAAAGCATCAAAATATCCTATAAAAGTGGAAAAATATACAAAATCTGACTAAGGACAATCAAATTTAGCTGCAAAAAAGTTTAAAAATGTCGAATCATTACTACATTTGCCAAAACAATTCAAACACAGCCATAATCAATGAATACCATGTTCCAATCATTTCGATTTATACTTTTGATACTTACAACAATAGGTGTGTCAAAAATAGGGTTAGCGCAGGACAAAGGCACTTTTTCCGGCTCTTTTGAAACCAATGCAAATGTATTTCTCCGAGATTCTTCGATCAATGCCATCAACACGCCACAGTATGATCATCAACTCTTCGGCAGTGAAGCTTGGTTCAATCTCAATTACAGCATCCAGGGATTTACCATAGGTACGCGGTTTGATATGTATTACAATTCCAACTTGCGCAATCCGAATGCTTCATATTCTGGAGCAGGTATAGGTATGTGGTATGTGTCCAAGACTCTCAATCAATTGGAAGTGAGTGCCGGATATCTTTACGATCAGATAGGTTCTGGCATCATATTTAGAGCTTTTGAAACACGACCTTTATTCATTGACAATGCACTGTATGGAGCACGATTAAAGTACAATTTTAATGACAACTGGAGTCTAATGGGCTTTGTAGGCAAGCAAAAAAATGCTTTTGATACTTATTCTGGCAATCTCAAAGGTTTACGTGCTGAAGGTTTTCTATCATTGGGATCTGAAGAAAATCCGATTACGCTCGCACCCGGATTTGGCTTCGTCAACAAAACGATTTCGGATGAATATATGAATGACATCATCGATGTAGTGAGAACCTATCAGAGTGTTGATAAATTTGTACCCAAATACAATACTTATGCAGCATCCATTTACAATACATTGGCGTATAAAGGCTTGAATTTATATACAGAATTTGCACTAAAATCTAATGACGTTTTCTACAACCCATACATTGATAAAACGGAACTTGTAGGTGGCAACACCCTTGGAAAATTGGTCAATGCTACTGGAACAGTGGCTTACGTTAGCGCTTCCTACGCTACAGGCAATCTTGGTGTAACAGCCGAAATGAAACGCACCGAGAATTTTAGCTTTAGAGTGGACCCTAATCTGTCATTGCTACGTGGTCTGATCAACTACCTGACACCAGTCAGCAAGCAAAATACATATAGGCTAACGGCACGATATACTGCTCCTGCTTTGGACATATCCGAAATGGCGTACAATCTTGATGTTCGCTACAAATTCAGCAAAGCATTAAGTGCCAATGTCAACTATTCTGATATAAAAACATTGAATGGCGACCGACTATACCAAGAAGTTTTTAGTGAATTCATTTACAAAAAAAATAGATTATGGCAGCTTACAGGTGGTATCCAATTCCTGACCTACAATCAGGAGATTTATGAAACAAAAGCCGAAGTTCCATTGGTTAAGACCTTTGTCCCTTATGTTGACTTTTTGTACAAATTTACACCTTACAAATCTTTGAGATTCGAGACACAATATATGTCCACGGAACAAGATTTCGGTAGTTGGATCTTTGGGCTACTTGAATACAACATCGCTCCAAGGTGGAGTTTTGAAGCATCAGGCATGTACAACGTTGACCCTAAGAAAGCGAATTCAAAAGGAGAACTCAAAAAGGCACTCTACCCTACTGTTGGCGTGACGTTATTCAAAGATGCTCAGCGTTACAATCTGAGATATGTCAAGCAAGTAGAAGGTATCGTCTGTAGTGGTGGAATATGCCGTTTAGAACCTGCGTTCAGCGGTGTTCGCTTTTCAATGAATACAACTTTTTAAACATCATAATGTATTAAAGAACATGAGACCATTCACATTTATATTCATAGTAACACTTTTATTCACAAGTTTTTCCTGCGATGAAATCCCTGTTGATATAAGCGATATACCTGTACCTGATACAGATCGCGTTGTTTTATTAGAAGAATTAACGGGAGCATCCTGTCCAAACTGCCCAAAAGGAAGTCAAGCAGTTTATGATATACTCGAAAAGTTTGGAGATAAGGTGGCCGCCATTGGCATACATGGAGAGTTTTTGTCAGAACCAGTCAAAAACAGAAGTAAGCATGATTTTCGGTTTGCTAAAGCTAAAGACCTTGAAAATTGGTTTAGACCATTCTTAGGTAAACCATGCGCCACTGTCAATAGAGTTGAGCTCAATAATCCTGACCAGAAATATGCTTCAGTCGTTACCGGACAATGGCAGTCTATGGTAGAAAACGAGCTTGCTAAACCCAATCAAATGACCATTCTGTTGAAAAAGGCTTATGATGTGTCTAATAGGCAACTCAGTATAGATATGACCGCAATTCCTGTTACGGACTTAAGTGGCACGTATAATGTCACAGTTTTCCTTACTGAATCCCACATCATTGATGCGCAGATTAATGGAAATATCATTGTTGATGACTACGAGCACAACCATGTACTTAGAGAAATCATCACTAAATTTGACGGAGATTACTTTGGTAATGACCTAAGTTCAGGAACACAAATCAAGAAAAATTATACCTATACCTTACCTGATAATAATGACGGGCTGTGGAATCCTGACAATATGGAACTAATCATCGCCATTCATAAGTCTGGTGGTAATGACCGTACTGTCATACAAGCGGCAAAGGCGAAGTTGACAAAGTGATGCAATAGCATTGGATCAATTAAAATTGAGATATTAAACCAAAATGCTATAAATCGAACAATTGTTGATATAAAATGAAAGAGCAATAATTTTGGCTAAAGCCAATTGAATAGAAATATTCTTCTTTCCACAGGCTAAAGCCTGTGGCGATTTATAGCCTGTGGCGATTTATAGCCTGTGGCATTTCAAACCCTATGGCGATTCAAATTCAATTGGAATGGGTTTTAACCCATTCCTAAAAAAAATGAGAGTCTGCAAATGATTCCATTTACAGACTCTACAATTTTAAACAATTAAAACAGTTATAACAATTATTATTTGACCAACTCGTAGGTATAATCTACTATTTTAAGGATACGGTGTCCCGTTTTAGGATTTAAGTTTTTCAAGTATATATCTACATCTATTGTTTCGGATTCGTCTTTTTTCGCACTGTCGAATGTCACATGGATCGTACCTTTCTTACCAGGAAGGATCTTATGTCTTGGATAATCCAATGTAGTACAATCACACCCAGAAGCGATATCTATTTCAATCGCATCAGTACCTGTATTCGTAAACACGAAATCGAATTTCTTAATCTCACCCTTTTTTACTTTTCCAATGACAATATGCTCGTTTTCAAACGTCATGTGAACACCAGGATGTGCTTGAACCGGCTTTTGCTTCGTAGTTGCAGCTGTTTTTGCTTTGGTATTCGTAGATTTTTTGTTGGTATTCTGTGCTTGCATTAAATTCGCAGTAAATAATATGCAACCTATCAATAAGCAAAATTTGTAAAACTTCATCTTCGTTAATTTTTAAATTTATGAATGTACTCTTATTAAGACTGTACAAAGGTCTAAAAAGTTTACATCAAACAGTCTTATTATTATGTTAAAATTGAAAATTAAGGTTTCACCGCTCTCGTCATCTCTCTTTTTCCGGGTGGTCCTGGCAAGCCTTCAACGATCATTCCCACTTCTTTTAATGCTCTTTTAAATGCTCCTTGAGCACAGAAACTTGTCAATACACTACCCTTTCGCATCCAAGAAAACACTTTAGTTAATATAGGTACTTGCCATAATTCTGGTTGATTTGCAGGAGCGAAAGCATCATAAAATACAGCATCAAACGATTGTGAATTAGTCAAAACTTCAATCCTACTTTGCCATTTAACGAAAGTGAAATTGGGCGAAATAGGATGAACCGATTCCCATGCGCATGTGTGCAATTGCTCGAAAGTAGCTTCACACTGTAGTAATGTACCGTAATTCAATTTCCTAATAACTTCAAACGCTACAGGAAATGCTTCAACCGTATGATAATTGATTTGTATCTGGTGCTTTTCTGCCCATTGTTGAGCAAGTATTGCATTCAACCCAGTCCCAAAACCCATTTCAAAAACATCAATTACCTTATACCCTTTTTCTAAAAGATAATCAAGCGCTGCGGCTATAAACACAACGCTGCTCTCTGTGATAGCTCCATGATGAGAGTGATATGTCGTATTGAAAACTGATGAAACGATAGAATGCGAACCGTCGCCTGATAATATTAATTCAGGTTTTTGATCCATACATTAGACGATTACTTCTTTGATTTCGTCAACCGTGATATCTAAGTGAGAAACTTCAAATATACACTCACCAGCTCTGATAATGAGTACTTGTGGCGACTCATGATGTACCTCATACTTTTCTGCAATGATATTGGAAATATCCCTATACTGTTTCAAATCAAGATAGTACGGCATTATTTCCAATGACGCATCCCAATCTTCTTCCAATCTTTTTTTAGCAATATGACTTATAGAGCAAGTAGTGCTATGCTTAAAGATTAAGACATCGCTCAAGAATGACTTTTTATCCAAATCTTCAAGTTCAGATAAAGTCACTAAATGATTCCAATCCATTGTGGGAAGCCTTATTTTATTGTAGGCAGTATCGATGTTACGCCTGTCTTAAGTTCGTAAGGACATCCATATCCACGGTTACAAGACGAAAAAGCTACAACGATGGCGAAAAATGCAGCGAAGACAGCAATTTTCTTTGATACTTTATTATTCATGAGATTTAATATTCTTTTTATTGTCTAACGTATGAAACAGCAAAGTTATTATTTTAGCGTATATTCTTGTACTAAAAATTGAAAACTTTTTATACAATTAATTAAATTTTAACAATATGGCTTGTTGTACTCGATAATTTTATAAACAACCCATATCTTTGCTTCATGTCAAAATACCCTATGGCTGTCGTATTTTTACAATTATTTCCATTACTTTTGCGGTTTTATGACCATATTCAGATTAAAAAGCAAACATGTACTACGTTAGAGATATATCGGTTCATTTTGGTGATCGCACCTTACTTGACAATATCAGTTTTATGGTATCGCCCAAAGAAAGGATTGGATTAATTGGTCGTAATGGAGCTGGAAAGTCCACTTTATTAAAGATCATCGCAGGGCAAAAAGTCCCGGATAATGGTATTTTGGAATTCCCGTCCAAAACCACTGTTGGTTATCTCCGTCAAGAGTTTGAACTCAATGAATCGCTAAAAGTGATCGATGAAGCGATGTCTTGTCATGAAGATGCACTGATACTTCAAAAACAACTCAACACAATCAACCAACAAATCAGCGAACGAACCGATTATGAAAGTGAAAGCTATCAAAAATTGCTCGAAGAATTGGGTCAAGTAACAGGGCAATTAGAACATTTCAACATAGCCACTTTAGAGATTGATACCATTAAAGTCTTGAAAGGTCTTGGGTTTACAGATGATGATTTTCAGAGAATGGTATCGGAACTGAGCGGAGGCTGGAAAATGCGTATTGAATTGGCCAAATTGCTACTTCGCAAGCCCGACATACTCATGCTTGACGAACCTACCAACCATCTTGATATTGAATCGATTATATGGCTTGAACAATATCTTACCACCTATCCGGGTACAGTGATTTTGATATCGCACGACATTCAGTTCCTCGACAATGTATGCAACCGCATCATCGAACTCGAAATGGGAAGCATTTCGGATTACAAACTCAATTACAAAAAATATCTTGATGAAAAAGAGAAACAAAAGACAATCCGTCAGGCTGCATTCGAAAATCAACAAAAAGATATAGCCCAAAAAGAAAAAACGATTAACCGCTTCATGGCTAAAGCGACAAAAACCAAAATGGCTCAAAGCATGCAAAAGCAATTGGAAAAGATCGAAAGAATCGAACTTCCCGCTGAAGATGCCAAAGCCATGCAAATCAAATTTGCAGAAGTTCCCAGATCTGGTAGAGAAGTGGTCAAAGCCATAGATGTTGCAAAATCATTCGACGATAAACGCATATTTTCCAACCTAAATATCACGATTGAGCGCGGAGATCGCATAGCATTCGTAGGGCAAAATGGTCAAGGAAAAACAACTATGGCTAAAATAATGATAGGACTGCTTGCTGCGACTAATGGCCAGATCGAAACGGGCAGCAATATGCATCTATCGTATTATGCTCAAAATCAATCCGAACTGCTCGATCTAAAAAGTACCGTCATGGATGTCATGGAAGACAAAGCGCCAGAAGGTATGCGTTCTAAGATTCGAAGCATTTTGGGTTCGTTTCTTTTTTCGGGTGAAGACGTGGATAAGAAAGTTTCCGTATTATCCGGAGGAGAACGTGCAAGACTCGCTATGGCATCACTCATCATGAAACCATGCAATTTCTTGGTATTGGACGAACCTACCAACCACTTGGATATTTACTCCAAAGAGATACTCAAGGAAGCGCTCAAAGAATATCAAGGCACGCTATTGATCATCTCGCACGATAGGGAGTTTTTGTCTGGTCTTACAGATAAGGTTATAGAGTTTAGAGCGGGATCAACCCATGAATTCTTAGGCGATATAGATTATTTTCTCGACAAAAAGAAAATGGACAATATGCGCGAAGTGGATCTGCAAAAGTCAGAAATAAAATTAGAAGCAACGCAAAATTCACGAAAACCAGATGCCGAAATGCTTCGAAATATACGCAAGCAGATCAATACTATTGAAAAACAAATCGCTAATCTCGAAGAGAAAATGGCAATCATAGAAACAAAAATGGCTGATCCAGATTTTTACAACGATCCTAATTTCACTACTACCAACATACACTATCAATCGCTACAAAGCGAACTAAATGCCAAAATGGAAGAATGGGACGTTTTGGTGTCGGAATTGGGGGGTTGAGGTAGTAAATAAATCGGATTGTTCTCTCTTGTTATTTTCGTAACTTAGATGTAAAATTGGCATAACCTACGTATTATCCCAAAATTCCACTCAAAAACCTTACCTTTGCAACCGCAAACGTTTTATTACCATACATGACCTTTAAAGAATTCAACCTAACTAATCCACTTTGGAATGCCTTGGATGATGCAGAAATATCTATTCCTACGAGTATTCAAAGGAAGACATTTCCGGTAATTATGTCCGGAAAGGATGTTATCGGTATTGCCCAAACAGGTACTGGTAAAACGCTTGCCTATCTTTTACCTTTATTAAGGCTATGGAATTTTTCCAAATCGCGACACTCCTCTATTCTCATCATCGTGCCTACACGTGAACTCGTCATGCAGGTAGTCGAAACGGCTCGGATGCTTACCAAATACATGAATGTGGTGGTACGAGGTGTTTATGGTGGCGCTAACTTAAAAACCCAAGCATACGAACTTGCTGAAGGTTGCGATATCTTAGTTGGTACGCCTGGTAGGTTGCTGGATTTAGGATATCACGGCTCCTTAAATCTGAAATCCATCAAAAAATTAGTCATTGATGAAGTAGATGAAATGCTATCCTTAGGATTCAGAAGCCAGCTACAACACATTTTTGACCTACTTACTGAAAAAAGACAAAACCTGATGTTTTCGGCAACGATGACGGAAGATGTAGCGCTGATGTTGGATGAAGAATTTAACAACCCTGAAAATATTGAGGCAGCACCATCTGGAACACCCTTAGAAAATATCCGCCAGATAGCTTTCAGGATTCCGAACTTCAATACGAAGCTCAATCTATTAGATATACTTCTTGGTGAACACCCTGAAATGACTAAAATTTTATTGTTTGTATCAACGAAAGCGCTCGCAGATGCGTTATTTGAAAGGTTACAAGGTAAATATGAAGGAAAAGTCAGTGTAATTCACTCCAATAAAGACCAAAATTACCGTTTCAACGCTGTCAAAAACTTCAAAAATGGCACTTCACGCTTACTTATTGCTACGGATATTGTGGCGAGGGGTATCGATATAGAAGATGTATCACACGTTATCAATTTTGACCTGCCTGATGAACCGCAAAATTATATCCACCGCATAGGAAGAACCGGTAGAGCGGATAGGCTTGGTGAAGCGATAACACTAATCAGTGATTTTGATACGGAATATCACACTGCTATTGAGGCTTTTATGAATTATCAGATTCCAATTCAGGCACTACCCGAACATCTCGAAATCTCCGAAATCCTTATTGAAGCCGAAAAACCGGAAATTAAGATGAAAAACATCTTAGTCAAACCAACGGTCTTCAGTGAAAACAGTGCTTTCCAAGAGAAAAAAGCAAAAAACCAAAAAGTCAACGCTAAAATCCGCTATAAAGACAAGATGAAAGCCAAATACGGCAAACCTAAAACTCGTGGACAAAAGCAGAAGAAAAAGAAATGAGGTGTTTGAATATTGTTGGTTGATGCTTGTCTGTTGATTTTAAATCATTGATTCACTTATCGTTATATTTAAATCACTTAAAAATTGTTATAAACAATGAATATTATACCAAAAATCACTTTGGTATTACATCTATACTTATCGGATAAATACCTAATTTTGCATTTCTTATTCATTTAAAACAAAAATCACATGAGACATTTACTTATATTTTGTATCGCAATGACATTGATAGCTTGTAAAAATAATCCGTCACCATCATCTGAAACAACTACTTCCAATGACGTAACCGAGCAAGTGAAAAGTGGTGATACCACCAGCAAACCTTCTTTGGCAGATGCCACACAATACATCGGTAAAAAACCTTCCGAAGTCAATCTTTTCAGCAAGTACAATTTAGAAAACCGAATCGAGAAAATGCTGCAAGGAGAATATCAGAATTTCAAAGAAAGCCTAACCGATGAAACGGTCATCATGGAAGATGGAGGAGGAATTTTATACTTTATCGTTTGTAAAGCGTCAAGCTGTCCTGCCAACAAATATTTCGTGATGTTAGATACGGTTGACCCGAATATTAATGTAATCTCTATCCGTGGTGGTAATCCAAAAAGTTACGAAGAATATGCAATCATAGGTATGTCAGATAAAATCGCAAAAGACTTCGACAGAACTATTGCTTCGCCTAAGTTGTAAGTATATACAGGATAGTCTTCGGGAATGCTGATAATCATTTCATGATAATTTCAAATAAAAACAATGGCTAAAACACTGATATTCCCGACACTTTTTCTATGTCTGACAGTTCAGACTTTTGGACAGCAATTGGGTTTGAATTTCAGAGAAGCTGACCAACATGGGATTTCTGTCAAACATTTGGACAGCATTTATAAAAGTGCCGTTCATGCTGACACTTCGCTTGCGGTTTTCAAGACAGAAAAGGAACAGGAAATGATGTATAATGCGTATGTTCAGCTTTTACAAGAATTTGGTAAAACGCTTACTGCCAACGATTTCAGTTGGGAGAAACCTACCCGGTGTTTCAACAGAATATACTTCAATGAAAACGGTACGATAGATTACTTTTTGTTTAATTTTATCGGCAAGACAGCGGAAGACAAACCGTCAGAAGAAAAGCAAAAAGAATTTCAAAGGCTCTTAAACATTTTCATTGCCGGTTACCAATTTCCATTGACATCAAAAGTGAAATTCGCACAATGCAGTCCAACGACTTATATGCCAAAGGAATAATCCTCCAACCCATTACTTCGGCGGACAATACAACCTATAATGTCGCACTGTATAACCACCCCAAATGCCAAGTCCTCCGTTGATATTGGAAGTCACTCTCGTGTAGGACGAAAATGAACCGGTATTGGCAGCAGCATTATCCCGAGTATTCCAAAAGTCGAAGTGTGCCTTGTCTATCGTACACCATTTGATATACGCACTGTCGCCACGCACATACATGCCAAATGTATCCGGATTAAAATCCCCATTGCGTCTTTGGGCTCGTTGCAAAGGTATTTCGAATTCTTGCCCGTTAAAAATGACATCATCTATTACCGATCCAAATAGTGACGGCAAAAATTGTCTATCTTTTTCAGTAGCGGTCATATATCGGTAATAATTTGTCTCATCACCTGGATCTTTAATTCTGACACGCAATTCAGCCATCGTATCAACTTGAATTCCTGCCGGCTCCACCCAATTAAAATCAAACAATTCGACCGCATTGGGTAAGGTTGTTGTAGCTGTCAGCAGTTGACCTTGAGCTTTAATTGTCAGATCGTAATTTCGCCCGATTTCCCTGGTCAATTGGTCTGTAATGTCGATATACAAACATATATCTGCTGTCAACGAGTCTGTATTGATACCCAAAACTTCTCCAGCAGCTTTCCTGATATCATCGGGTAAATCTTGCAAGCACAACGCCGTGAATTGAACAGTTTTATTACCATCAAAAACACTTACTTCTGCATCTTTTATAAATAAATCACCAAATGCTTGACCATCTATTGAAGCCGTAAATGGGATAGTTTGCGTTAGAATCACATAAGCAGGAAGCGTTCCACTACCCGCCTCCACGTATCCTTCTACGACGATTTGAGGTTCATAAAAATCTCTATCTGGCTCAAAAGGCGATTCACACGAGACTAACAACAATATAGTTAACAGAACGAAAAACGAATTTCGAAACTTATTGATTTGAATTATATTATTCATTCCACTTAAAATTATAGGTTATGCTCGGTATCAATGGGAAAATCGTAACTTTGGTAGCTTCAATCGTTGAGTTTCCAGTTTGAAAATTAGAATCTGTATCAAAATTTATCAAAAATGGGTTCTTTCTATTGTATGTATTATACAATGAGAATGTCCAACTTCCTTTAAATTTCTTCTTAGAATCGGGTTTTGGCGTATAGGTTGCCGAAAGATCCAACCTGTGGTAGTCATCAAGTCGAGCGCTGTTTCTTGGTCCATAAAAGAGGTTGATATTTTGCTCAATGAGAAAAAATCCACTCACAGGTGTATAAAGTTTGCCTGTACCATAAATAAACACGGCACCGAAATCCCATTTTTTCGATAAATTGTAATTGACAACCAATGATAAATCATGCGGTCGATCATATATGATCGGATACCAACGTCCGTTTTCAATCGCATCAAATGAACGCTCTGATTTTGACAATGTATATCCAATCCAGCCATTGAGCTTACCCTTGGCTTTTTTAATAAAAAACTCAGCTCCGTAAGCTCTACCGATTCCGGAAACAAATGCTGCTTCTACATCTTTCGTTATATCCGTAACATAATTATCTGCATAATCGATCTGGTTTTTAAGGTCTTTATAATACACCTCAAAAGAAACCTCATAACTGTCATTCAACAGATTTTTAAATATTCCGGCTGCATATTGAACACCTCTTTGTGGCTTTACATTTTCTGTACTTGGTACCCAAACATCTGTAGGAAGCGTATTTGCTGAGTTTGAAACAAGATGCACATACTGCGTCGTTGCTGCTATTCCGGATTTAATACTCAAATCCTTATTGACCCTATAATTTACAGACAATCTTGGTTCGAAACCTCCATAAGTTTTGACCGCCTCAAAACGACCATAATCTTTGCCGTCTATTGAAGAAGTATAAGGTCCTACCTGTTGGAAAGCGCTCAATCGAACACCAACATTTACATTCCATCGGTCACTCAGTTTCATGTCGTCCAAAACATAAACGGCAGCTTCATTACCATATTTAGGTTTAAAATCGCTGCTAAACTCGACTTCACCTGTAGATGCCTGTGCTGTATTGGGTGTCATCGTATGATAGGTATAGTTGGCACCATATTTCAAGGTATGATTGGCACTATGATAATGTTCTATATCCGCTTTTAGATTCCAATCTTTCACGCCCGAAAACAACTTGAAAACATATTCTTCCTGACCACCATTAAAAGTAAAGCGATAATCATTGTAAATCGCAGAAACATTCATAAACATTTTATGGTTAAACAAGTGATTCCACCGCAAAGTAGCCGTTTTATTCCCATAAGGCATATCAAACCTAAAATTACGTGTCGTTTGTCGAAATTTCAGGATATCATCCCCGAAATACCCACTAAAAAATAGCCTGTCTTTATCCGAAAAAGTATAATTCAATTTCGCATTCAAATCGTAAAAATAGTAGTTTGTTCCTTCAAATCTTCCACCTTTTAGCGCTGGTTGTACCAAATCAAGAATGTACGTCCTTCTTCCTGACACTATAAAAGAGCTCTTATTTTTAACAATAGGACCTTGAATGGTCAATCTCGATGATATCAGGCCGATGCCACCTTCCACGATATATCGCTGGTCATTGCCTTCTTTCATTTGAATATCAAGTACCGATGAAAGCCGACCTCCAAAATTAGCAGGCATACTCCCTTTTATCAATGTTGTATTTTTCAACGCATCAGCATTAAAGACAGAGAAAAAACCAAGCATGTGACCGGAATTATACACTAAGGCTTCATCCAACAATACTAAATTTTGGTCTGGTCCTCCACCTCGCACATAAAATCCAGAATTCCCTTCTCCGGAAGACAACACACCTGGAAGTAATTGTATTGATTTTAAAACGTCGATTTCTCCAAATATGGCTGGAAGCTTCTTAATATTTTCAATTGGAACTTCTATTGTTCCCATTTGCGTGCTTTCGACATTTTTGCGACTTTCCTCTCTGTCCGATGATATGACGACTTCCTGCATTAAGACTCCTTCTGATAGCTGAATATTTTTGCTCTGATTTTGATTGAGAACGATACTCAATTTTTGATCTTCATATCCTACGTAGCTTATCGTCATCTGATACGATCCTTCTGGCGCAGTTACCGAATAAAATCCATAATGATTGGTAACAGCCGAATATACTTGATCTCCTACTACTACAACGCTCACACCAATCATCGTCTCTCCGCTATCTTTGTCTTTTACATAACCGCTGACCGTATATTTTGCCTGTCCAAATACGGATAAAGCTGCAAAAATCATTACTACAAAAGTCAAAATTCGCTTACAATCACCCAAGCCACAAAAGAAATTTCTATATTTTAATTTCACTCAAAATTCTTTAAAATCACTTATTCTTATTAACTATAAAATTCCACACAGCTATTATAAGCTCTAATTCCTACATCATCATTAACTATAAAAAACGTAATTCGTAATTCGTAATTCGTAATTAACCATTTACAATTAAAAAAGAGTCTATGTCTTACGCTTTTTCTTTTCGGCTGCAGGAAATAAAATATTATTCAATATCAATCTATAACCCGGACTATTGGGATGTAAACTCAAATCTGTCTCCGGGTCTCCTACAAGATGCTGATAATCTTCCGGATCATGACCACCATAGAATGTCCAAGTACCAAAACCTCTTGTTCCATGTATATACCTTGTCTCTGTTGCTACTTTATTTTCTCCTAAAATCAGAACATCAGGCTTAATCGTTGATTTTCTGAACGCAGTTGTTTGTCCCATGAAACCCTTTAAGGTTGTAGTATGGTTTTGTACCAACATCGTAGGAATAGGGTCCCATTTGGCTGAAAATTCAAAAAGATTAAAGTAATCGACTTCTGGTTTCACTTTTCTGCTTTTATTATCAATGTCAGACTTCTCATAAATCAACGGATTCAGATTCAATTGAAAATCCCTAAATGCTAATGTTTTACTATAATCGAGCTTACTATTAGCATTCACATCATAACCGTCTCCGTCATAAACATCAGCACAAATGTCTATTCCCTCGGCTGCAAGCGCTATGTCATAAGAATCTGTAGCAGAACACATCGCAAACATAAATCCTCCGCCTTCAACAAACTCTTTAATTTGTTTCACAACAGCCAATTTAAGCTGGGAGACCTTATTGAACCCAAGACTTTTGGCCAACTGTTCTATTTTCTGTTGATTGAGTTTATACCAAGCAGTACCGCCTTGACTGGCATAAAACTTACCATACTGACCCGTAAAATCTTCGTGATGTAAATGCAGCCAGTCATACTGTGCCAATTTACCTTCCAGCACTTCTCTATCATATACTTTATCAAACGGAATCTCAGCATACGTCAATACTAAAGTCACCGCATCATCCCACGGTTGTATCCGTCCTCCCTGCGGGTTAAAGTCTGGTGTATAAACAGCTATTTTGGGAGCTTTTTCAAGCTTCACAGCTTCTTGATTCATTTCGGGATTGGCGATATCATTCCTAATGGATATCCACTGAGCATCAGATATGACATTAAAGGAAACTCCACGCACTTTTAGTTCAGTTTCGATACTTCTGGCATAGGGAAAGGCAAAACTTCCACCACGATAATTAAGCAACCAATAGGCTTCTATACCTTGATTGATGACCCAATAAGTGATACCATACGCTTTGAGATGATCGGTCTGTTTATCGTGTTCCATTGGGATCAAAATATACGATGCATCCATTCTGATGACAGAAAAAATTCCCAATAAGAGTACAAATAATATTCTCACGCTAATCTTTTTTTGTTTTAAAACGTTTATCCTATTCATAAGATTGCAAATAAACTTTAAAAATTTCTTAATCCATGTTATTATTATGAATAAATGACGGTTTTTTTAAATATTTGCACCGCAATAGAATTTAACACGTGATCAATACAATAAGTTTTCCATACCCTTGGTGGTTTATCTTTTTATGCTTATTTTTAGGTATTGGCTATGCCGTTGCCATGTATTACCGAGACAAAAAGTATGCAGACTATAAGCCTTGGTTTACAAAAACACTTGGCGCAATGCGAAGTTTGAGCATTTTTCTAATAGCTTTACTCCTACTATCACCATTTATCAAAACGGTAAAGGAAGATATCAAACAACCGCTAATAATCATAGCAACGGACCGCTCAGCATCTATTGCAGCTATCGAAAGTCCTGAAAATCAACAATTCTACAACAACGAAATTGAAAATCTTTCAAAAAAAATAGCAGAAAAATACGAAGTCAAAATGCTTGATTTCGCCAGTGATGTTCATAAACAATCTAATGATTCTATCCCCAATAAAAGCACCAATATCAGTCAACTTTTTCGCTATATAGACGACAATTACGGTGATCAGAACCTTGGCGCCGTGATATTGGGCACAGATGGAATATACAATGAAGGAAGCAATCCACTTTACGTTTCATCCCGAGCTACTGCGCCCATTTATACGATAGCATTGGGCGATACGACACAGAAAAAAGATTTATACATACAGCATATTCTATATAACAACATCGCTTATCTTGGTGATAAATTTCCAGTGCAGGTTGATATTTCAGCATTTAACTGTTCAAATCAGTCCACCAAAATCACCCTTGAATCCGTCACAGGAAGTAGTACAAGAATCATCGCTGAAGAAAATATCCCACTTAACTCAAAGAATTTCTTCACGACAAAAACATTTATCGTGGATGCGGCGCAAAGTGGAATCAGACGATACAGAGTACGACTAACAACCGTTGACGGTGAGCAAAATACACACAACAATGTAAGAGATTTTTTCGTAGAAATACTTGATGCACGTCAAAAAATATTACTACTTGGCAATGCACCACATCCCGATTTAGGCGCATTGAAAAATATCATTACTGACAACAAAAATTATGATATTACGATCGGTTACATTTCAGATTTCAAGGAAAATCCTGCCAATTACAACATGGTCATTTTCCACAATCTACCTTCGGAGACCAATGGCATAACACCTATCATAACACAATTGGATAAACTTGGTATTCCACGTATATTTATCGTAGGTATGCAGACTTCTATTGGTCAGTTCAATGCCATTCAGAATGTGGTCAATATCATTGGTAACAGTAGAAATACTGAAGAAATACAGGCAGATTTCAACAATACATTCAATTTATTTACGACTTCGGACGAGTTAAAGAACAATTTAAAGTCTTTTCCACCATTGAAAACCCCTTTTGGAGAATACAAAGCCAGCAATACTGCATCTGTTTATCTTCATCAGAATATAAAGAAAATCAAAACGAATTATCCACTTATTGCATTTGACGAAAAAGACAATGTCAAAACGGCAGTGATCAGTGGCGAGGGCTTGTGGCGATGGAGATTATATGATTATGTACAACATAAAAATTACGACCTTACCAAAGAATTAATCAATAAAACGATACTTCTGACTTCGGTAAAGACAGACAAAAGAAAATTCAGGGTTAGCCCTTCAAAAAATCTATATAAAGACAACGAACCCATTCAATTGGATGCGCAACTGTACAATGATAGCTACGAGCTCATTAATGATCCTGATGTCAAACTTATAATCAAGGACGAAGCTGGTAAAGAATATACCTATACTTTTTCCAAAACATTGAATTATTATACGCTTAATGCTGGGTTATTTCCTCAAGGTAGTTATAGTTATACGGCCGTCACACAGCATAATGGCAAAACGCTGACTGCTTCTGGGCAATTTAACTGCGAATCACTACAATTGGAGATGTTTGATCTTACAGCACGACACGGACTGCTCAAAAACATTAGTGACCAGCACAATGGTATCATGGTTTATCCAAAGGATATCGCTTCACTCGAAAATATCCTAACTGCAAATAACCATATCAAACCAGTCATGTACGAAACGAGAAGTACGACCGGGATCATCAATCTGAAATGGCTGTTCTTTCTGATTCTCGCTTTGCTTAGTACTGAATGGTTCATCAGAAGGTATTCAGGCAACTATTAAACCGAAGGCTATGCACATTTACTTAGACAATGCTTCCACTACGCCGATTCATCCAGAAGTGTTGGATAAAATTTACGAGGTATTAGCCAATGACTTCGGCAATCCGTCATCCATACACAGACATGGACGCAAAGCCAAAAGTTTGATTGAGCAATCTAGGAAAACTGTTGCTAAAACACTTAACGCATCTATTGGAGAGATTTTTTTTACATCCTGCGCCACAGAAGCTTCCAACATGATACTTAAAAATGCGGTAACGGATTTTGGTATTCAAAGGATTATATCTTCTCCTACAGAACATCACTGCGTTTTGCATACGCTGGACTATTTAGTTGCTCAAAAAATGTGTGAGGTTGTATATTTGCCAGTAAATCACCATGGTCACATAGATTACGAAGAATTACATTCCTTACTTAAAGACAGCGACCAGAAAACACTCGTTAGCCTGATGCACGGTAATAATGAAATCGGTACCATGCATGACATTAGTCTTATTGGACAGCTTTGCTTCGACCATAAAGCCTTGTACCATTGTGATGCTGTACAAACAGTCGGAAAATACCCTATAGATGTTCAAAAATCAAAGATTCATTTCCTAACTGGTAGCGGACATAAATTTCATGGTCCTAAAGGTGTCGGATTTGTATTTATCAGCAATGACTATATCCTTTCTCCATATATATTAGGTGGTGCTCAAGAGCGCAATATGCGTGCTGGTACCGAAAATATTGCTGGTATCATCGGATTATCCAAAGCCTTAGAATTGGCCATCGACAACTTAGATGCCAATCATCAATACATCACAGCACTTCGTGAAAGATTCAAAACTCAGCTTCAACAAAACATCAAAGATATTTCCTTCAATGGCGACCAAGACGAAAAGTTTATGGCACACGTGCTGAGCGTATCCTTTCCGCCTTCTCAGCATGGAGATTTATTAGTCATGAACCTCGACATAGCAGGTATTTCCGCATCATCAGGTAGTGCATGTAGCGCAGGTATTGAGGAAGATTCGCATGTATTACAGGCGATAGGACACCCAACCGAAAGGAAATCAATAAGATTTTCGTTTTCGCAATACAACACGATAGAGGAAATTGACAAAACGATAGAAGTGTTGATTAGGCTGACAGATGTCGATGGACAGATAACAGATGACAGATGACAGATGATAATGGACAGTGGACAGATGACAGTGGATAATGGATAATGGACAGTTGACAATGGACAGATGATAATGGACAGATGATAATGGACAGATAACAGTGGACAGATAACAGTGGACAGATGACAATGGACAGATGACAGATGATAATGGATAATGGATAATGGACAGTTGACAATGGACAGATGTCGATGGACAGATAACAGATGACAGATGACAATGGACAGATGACAGTTGAATGCTAAATGGTAAATTGTAAATTGTAAATTACGATTGACGATTTTAGATTATAGAAGTTAGGTTGTTGCCGTATTAGCGTGTTAGGTCTGTTATTCCTAACTACCTAAAACGCCAAAGAGCCAATGACCTAAACCAACTCCACAAATCCGACAAATCTGCAAATCAACTATTAAAAATTAAGCCCTTAAACAAGTAAATCAACTTAGCAAATCCGTCAATTTACCCTATTTTATCAAAATTACCCAACCTTATCCTTACCCAATCTGGTATAACAATTGATTTTCTCTCTGCCAAATCAAACATGACTTGAGTAGTGGTTCCTGATGCATGTATGGTTCTGTTTCCAGGCGTTCCTGACACGATATGGTATTCGAGCACAAAACTTTTATTTCCGATTTCGGAAGTCCGAACACATACTGAAACATTTAAGTCTGTCAACTTGATTTCTCTTATGAAATTCAAATTTACATTGCCGATCAGGAACATATCTTTCTTCCAATTCCAATCTGGACAAGCCGCCATAATATATTGACCTCTTGCTATTTCCAAATAAGTCAGGTATGTAGCATTATTGACATGACCGATAGCGTCGAGGTCATTCCACCTCATCTGAATCTTGGTCTCAAATCTAAATTGACTTTCATTCATTACTGTACTTTTAGCTTTAGAGGTGTCTGAAAAATATCCAAGAAAAAAATCAAAAATTAAACTTCACCGGATTCAGTATCGCCTTTTTTGACATCAAAGTAAGCAAGTAAATCAGCAATGGTACTTTTCAGATCATTCCTTTTTACGATGAAATCCAAAAATCCATGCTCTAATAGATATTCGGCAGTTTGAAATCCTTCTGGCAAATCCCTCTTTATGGTTTCCTTGATGACGCGCGGCCCAGCAAAACCTATCAATGCCTCAGGCTCAGAAAAGTTTATGTCTCCCAGCATGGCATAAGAAGCCGTAACACCACCAGTTGTTGGGTCAGTCATAAATGAAAAATAAGGAAGACCTTCCTTCGCCAACATGGTCAATTTTGCAGATGCTTTGGCCATTTGCATCAGAGAAAATGCAGATTCCATCATTCTCGCACCTCCTGATTTGGAGATGATCATAAAAGGTGTCCTATGTTCAATTGAGTAATCAATAGCTCTGGATATCTTCTCACCAACAACCGATCCCATCGACCCACCAATAAAACCAAAATCCATACATGCAATGGTCAGCGAATGTTTACTTACCTTACCAGATGCCACGGACATGGAGTCATTAAGTTTTGTCTTCTTATACGCTTCATCTAACCTGCTCTTGTAGGATTTTATATCGGAAAACTCCAAGATATCGACAGATTTTATTTCATCAAAAAGCCTCGTGTATTTACCGTCAAATATGATATCGAAGTATTCTGTAGAACTTATTCTCGTATGATATTCGCATTTCGGGCATATATAAAGATTGCCTTTCAACTCTTTGATCGTCGTCATCTCTCCACATCTTACACACTTGTGCCAAAGGCCGTCAGGAGTTTCTTTTTTGTTTTTTGTTGCGGTCTGAATACCTTCTTTAAGTCGCTTGAACCAGCTCATATTATATTCATTTAAGGTACTTAACTTTATTTAAGGTTGCATATCAATCAGCAAAAATAATATATAACAACAGATAAAAAGGTATCATTTTAAAAAAATATTATATAATTTATTTACATATATATAAAAGTCTATCAAAAATCATAAAATTTCCGACATATATAAATATATGCTTAACATTAGATAATCCACTCTTGCTTTTGGTTTAAAAAAACAATGTAACCACTTAGTGCTCTGTCCATAAAAAGACATACATTATAATGGAAGTTATATTTTTTAAAGATCAAGGCAAAAAAACACAGGCATAGTGGTAACTATGGCGAGTGTTTTTAACGATGAGATTTGAAAAAAGAACGACATTTTATTAAGATATTTTTGTTGACATAGCATTAGTAAATCTTTTTTAAAAATATAAATGTATAATCTCAATAACCATGTGTCATTATGATTATTATTTAAGATAATTTAATTTAAAAATAATAATACAAATACTTTTTTGTATATTTATAAAGCTGTACCTTTGCCGAAGAATAGAAAGAAAATAATTCAAACTAATAAATTTTAAGATAATTTAATAATAAGATAGTAATAAGACAATTATTTTCAACGGACGACTAAAAAAGTAGGAACCATTAGGATTTAACAAATTAAACCTTAAGTGACATATCAATTAGGCGTAATTACAAGCTTCTCATATTCAAAAATTGTTATAAATTTTGTATTTAGGAACGGGCAAAAGAGCTCGTTCCTTCATATTTTTTGTAAACACCATTAAAGAAAATTCACGTTACGTTTTCCTTTAATATCTGTACGCTACCAATAAAACAAATACCAGCCATATTCGACATTCTCTCTTTAATAATGGATCATGAATTAATCAGTCCAAAAAATATTTTATCTTTACGGCTCAATATTATTTAATACGTTTTATACTTACGATATATGCATAATTGCCTTTTATGTGGAAGCAACCAGTTTACGCCACTTATGAAAATCAAAGACTTTTCTATTTCTGGAGAACAGTTCTATATCCATGAGTGCAATCAATGTAAATTCAGGTTTACAGCTAATCCACCATCTGCAGCAGATGTAGGCAAATATTATGAAAATGAAAACTACATATCCCATTCCAACACCAATAAAGGATTAGTAGCCAAACTATACCATATTGTAAGGCATATCATGTTGCGCAGGAAACACCGTTTACTCACACGATTATCACCTGGAAATAAAGTACTTGATGTTGGTTCAGGAACAGGTTATTTCTTGAATTATTTACAGCAAAATGGCTTTATCGTACAAGGAGTAGAAATGAGTGACAGTGCCAGAGATTTCAGTATTCAGCAGTTTGGACTTGATGTAAGGAAAACCATGGATGAAATTGAAGATGTTGGGCAATTTAATTCCATTACATTATGGCATGTTTTAGAGCATCTATACGATCCGGACATTTATATGCAGCATTTCAAAAAGCTGCTACAAGCAGATGGAACGCTTATGATAGCATTGCCCAATCATGATTCTTATGACGGCAAAAAATATGAATCATATTGGGCTGCCTACGATGTACCAAGACATTTATGGCATTTCAAACCTGACACTTTTAAAAGATTTGCAGATAACAACGGCTTTACTATCACAAAAAAATATATGATGCCCTTTGATCCGTTTTACAATTCGATACTTAGCGAAAAGTACAAACAAAATAGTTTTGGCTTATTGCGCGGTTTTTGGACAGGTTTATTAGCTAATTTAAAAGGTATTCAATCAATAGACCGTGCAAGTTCAGTCATCTACATTCTAAAGGCAAAGTAAAAAAGCCCTACATTCTATAGTTGTATTATTGTGCTATTTTGACAAAATTGTCAATCCCTTTTTGACTCAATTGAGTACTAATGGCACGAGCATTTTCTTCGGAATTGTATTTAGCGGCCAATACAGAATGATACTGAGATGCTTGAAAAATAACAATTTTAGCATCCTGATAGCCCAATTTATGTAATTTTGAAACTAAAGCATCGGCATTCTCTTTCAATAGAAAACTACCTGCCATGACAAGAAACTTACCATCCGGATCAGAATGCGCTATGTTGCCAGTAGGTTGAGTTTGACGTGGAGTTGGGTTGGTTTTTGGCTGTTTATCCTTAGCTACATCCTGTTGAACTGTTTCGTTTTGCTTTTTGGATTTATTATTCTCATCTGACTTATGCTCTTCAAGTTCGAATACTTTCTTATCCAAGATATCATAATATTCACCACTTACGATATCACCATCGGTAACTATACCTTCATTCATCCCCAAACTATCTTCATTAGTTTGAATAGTATCCTGACTTGTTTTATCAACAGTTGAAGCAACAGGAATAACCAAATCAGACTTATTCATATATGTATCTACAGTATTAATTACTATAAAATATACAAGTAAAATCGCAATGGCATAAATTATAATTCTGACTAATCTTCTCAATTTTTTTATTTTACTAACAATAATAAAGTATAAAAAATTTAAAAACCAAATACAAAAATAGTTAAAAATACAATTCAGAGCATATATTATGGAAATATATTACTATATCTTAATATTTATTTATAAAAAAGAGGGAAGATACATGCGTATCATCCCTCTTTTTTGTCACTATTCTCAAGTA
>CAYNSF010000006.1:0-10329 GCA_964399855.1 uncultured Aureispira sp.
TAACCGCCATAGGTGTAAAGATATAATACGTAACTTTGGCGAAGTTAGGGTTTAATTTACAAAAGAAGAAGTAGAAGAACTTCAGGCGATCATCAACAAAGGCAGCCATACTTCACAAGCATTCCGTACAGCTTATATATTGTTAAACTGTGATGATGGCGAGTATTCGGACAAAATAACCAACGAACAGATAAGGAAAGTTCTGAAAGTGGGAATGCGAACGATAGACAGAGTAAAGAAAAAATTTGTGGAAGAAGGTTTCGATCAAGTATTAGAACGCAGACCAACGAGCCGCAAGTACGATATCAAAATAGATGGCGATGTAGAGCTAAATTAGTTGCCCTTTGTTGTAGTGAACCACCCAAAGGATTTGAAAATGGTCGTTACGATTATTAGCCGATAAGATGGTGGAGCTGAATTATGTGGACAGTATATCTTATGTGTCTGTTGGCAACGTTTTAAAAAAAATGAACTTAAGCCTTGGAAAGTAAAAGGTTGGGTAATTCCACCTGAAAAAAGTAGCGAATTTGTAGCTCATATGGAAAACGTGTTAGACGTTTATAAAAGACCATACAATGAAGAAAATCCTGTAGTTTGTATGGATGAATCGCCAAAACAATTGATAGAAAGCAAGATCAATTCACCTATGATTCCAAGTTTCGAAAAGTGGGAAGACTACGAATATGGCAGACATGGCGTTGTCAATATTTTTATGGCAAACGAACCAGTAAAAAAACAAACGTTTAGTAGAAGTAACTCAGACAAAGACCAAAAAAGATTGGGCAATGTTTGTGAAAAGAATAGCTGATGAAATGTACCCTGAGGCAAAAAAATAACTTTGGTAATGTATAATTTTAAAACCCACTCTCCATCGGCATTTTATGAAACATTTGAACCACAGGAATCAATGCGGATTTGGGATAGATTTGAATTTGTATATACACCCAAACACGGAAGTTGGTTGAATATGGCAGAAATAGAATTACATATTTTAAACCACCAAAGATTAATCGGGCATATTTCAATAATGGAAGATATTGTTAGCGAGGTAGATACTTGGCAGCAACATAGAAACAATAAAAACGGTAAAATCAATTGGCAATTTACAACAAACGATGTAAGGCAAAATCTTAGGCGACTTTATCAGTCAAAATATTATTAACATAACACTACAAATCTTTCTTTTTAAATATCCTTAAAGAAATCAGATATGGTACAATAATCCACATAAGTAGCAAACCAACTGTAATTAAATACCCGTAAAAATTACCGAAAAATTGTTTAAAGATAGCGCCTGTATATCCCATAAGCGCAGACACATCTATCTGTAGCAACATCTGTATCCTCGCCAGGTCTATCGGGTTGAGCGCCGAAAATATCACCATAGGCATCTCAATCGGATAGTCAGAAAACTGGAACATTAGAAACAGCAGCAACCCATCATATATCAATGATAAAAACAACCAGATCATGATAGACAACCCTATACCACGCGCCTTATCCTTAGCCATGATAGAACTCATCATAGCCAGAGAAGTAAAAATGGAACCTATGAACAATCCTGTTAGAATAACACTAAATCCTATCGTATTGGGAGAAAAAATCAATACCGGCAGTCCGATTCCAATCAGAAAAGCCAAGTTGATGGCTATCAGCAACCCGATAAAGATACTATGCCATATCGTGCTTCGTTTGATCGGCTGACTTACCAATAACTCTATAAATTCCTTACTATTATATATATAAATATTTGCAAATATAATTGACACTAATGGAACGGACAACAATATAATATTGAGCAATGACAATGCGCCTTTTGCTGTACTACTTTCAAGGCTGTAAACACTCCAACCAAATGCTGCCAAGAATAAAGTATAAACTAATATTACCTTATTTTTCAAGATATCTTTGATGACTAAACCTATCAATTTTTTCATGCTTTCAGATTTTTTAGCAGATGGCTAATTGCTTTAGACACTACAGGCTGCCCAGTTTCTTCCAATAAACTCGCTATATCCTTATAAAATACAATCTTCCCTTCTTCCATAAAGACGATATGAGATAATACGTCATTCAACTCGTTGAGCAAATGAGAGGTGATGATGATGAGCTTGCCATTATCTCTTTCTTTCTTGATTTTGTCTCTCAATATCTCAGATGCCAATGGATCCAATCCAGCTGTTGGTTCATCTAATATCAATATTTTAGGATTAAACATAAAGGCAATCGTTGCACTTACCTTCTGGATCGTACCTCCTGATAATGCGTGCATCTTTTTGTCCTTCATTTTCTCCAATTCGAAGGCATGCCAAAGCTCTTCATCCAGTATTGGGTTATTGTTTCGGATGCTTTTTATCATGTCCACGACCTGTCCTATTGACATATTTTCTGGATATCGCCCGATTTGAGGCATATACCCGATAGAAGACTTGTAAGTTACGTCATCTTTGATACTTTTCCCTTCTATAAGTATATCACCATGCGTTGGAATAACGATACTCAATATCGACTTGATCATCGTAGTTTTCCCGCACGCATTTGGGCCAATCAACCCGATACATTGTTCATTACCCAATTTCAGATTGACATGATTTAGTGCATGAGTATGGCCAAAATTTTTACTTATATCTCTTAATTCAATCATAATTTATACGGTTTGATGACGGGTGTCAAATCCACGAATGCCTCAGGTGTCACGCTTGGTATAAGCCGTTCGGTTTTATCCATGAGCGTCACCATAAAGCTTCGGAATAGTAACATAGAGATCGGATTTTGTTCTATAACATAAGAATAAATACTCAACGGATGATAAGGTATATCACCCAATCCATTTTTATCTAAATCATATCCCTCGTATTTATCCCAATAATTTTCTTTCAAGTAGCTCAACACAAGTGTTCCATTGGTAGCTATATCAAATGTATTATGGATAAAATTATTTTTAAAAATGTGATTGTCTTCACAATTGGCTTGAACCTTCAGACCCCAACCGTTTTCGCTAATCCTGTTTCGACTGATTTGATTACGGTTTGCACCTTCCATGTACATGGCTATAGTATTGCCTACAAATCTATTACCTACAATGTGCGAATCAGAAATATCTTTAAGAAGCAAGCCATAACAAGCATCACCAGTATTATTGAGAAATGAGTTGTTGGCCATATATACATACTTCGTGTACATGACAGCGATTCCGGCACCATTATTTTCAAAAACATTAGAGAAGTACGAATCATTGTGAGAAAACATAAAATGCAGTCCATAACGCACATTATTCCGAGCGATATTACGCCACACGACAGATTCCTTGACAAATTCAAAATAAATACCATCTCTATGTCCTTCTATCCAATTGGCTATAATCTGGAGACTGTCACTCTTCCAACAGTGAATCCCGTTGCCTGAGTTTTGCTCATCATTAGCATTGGACTTGATGATATTGTCCTTGACTAAACAATGTTTACTGTATTGGAGATAGATAGCGAAAAAATTATTTTCAAATTCATTATCCTGAATGACGATATTTTTTCTATCATAGACTTTGACACCACCAGGGTCATTTATGGATGAAAATCCAGAATTCTGAACTTTAAAACCCTTAAATGTAACACTATCTGCCATTATAGAAACGACTTCATACTTATGTTCACCGTCCAATATAGGGCGATCGACACCAATCATTGTCACTTTTTTGTCAACAATTATTGGGCTTTCGGTATAATGTCCAGAATACACCAATATTGTATCTCCATTCATCGCACTTTCCAATGCAGATTTTATGGATTTATAAGGGTGTTGACTTCCTACTTGAATGGATCTGGAAGTCAAATCACAACATACCGAAGTGAGCAATATTAAAATAAAAACGATTCTACTCATTAAAAAAATTATTGAATCAATGATGACCATTGCATCAACTCTCCATTCATCTTAGCTTGATACTCATTGGCTTCATCTTCCGTTTTAAAGGCTGCAATATTGCCACCCATAGGGCTTTTGAAATCGGGACTTTTCACATAAAATGCGGACTCAGCAGGGATGAGCTCATTATTTCCAAGATAGTTGTGAATGTATGTTGCCTTGATTTCGGTATCAGGATACTCTTCTCTATAATCCCTAATACAAAACATATCATCAAATTTATACACTCTACCTTTTTTTGTAATAATCTCTCCGGCAAAATGACCTTCGGAAATGGTCATCCTACACATCTCACAAGCGTCTTTATGCAATACAATTGGTACAGCTCCGTCGGGTGCGCAAGACATGGTCATCATCGCAAGAAAAGTCCCAATTGCTAAACTTTTTTTCTTTAAAAATCTATCTAAATAACCTCCTTCCATGGCAACCACTACAAATATCAATATACCACCACCAAACATGAGCCAACCACCCAAATCAGGTATCGAATAAACACCAAAATTAAGCAATTGTTTAAATCCTAACATTGGAGGCTGATAGGACATACCTGGCACGACAATCGCTGCATTTGGATCAAGATCATGACCATAATTATATAGCCAACGATAAAAATCTAACATAGACAATATACCAAATACGATAAATAAACCAAGCACATAATTCACAAATTTCTTCCGTCTTACAAATGCTGCAATCAAGGTCAACACACCAAAAAAGCCAAGTAAATACGGAAGTACAGTAAATTCAATAAATTCGTCAGCATGCAACGTTTTCATCCCTATATAATGATTCAAACCGTTGATAATATCCACATCGCCACCTATCTTATTCGAATGAATATACAAACACAGACCTTCTGGGTATTGTGGCGCATCCATTTCTATCCTCCAAAGTGGAAATACAATGGAAGCAAAAATAAAAAGCCCTGCCACTACCAATAATATTGTTGACAGTTTTGAGATTTTATTATTATTTATCATTTGGTGATATTTTATCTATGAATAAAATGTTGAATATGGTAAGGTTTCAAACTTACCATATCCAACATATCCTATTGTTATTTTTCTGGGCTAATTACTTTGTTGCTCCAGCCCTAAGGGAGCAAAAATAGTTCAAGGTAGATTTGTATCCAGTTTCCTTGTTAGGGTAAAGTCAATCCGAAAAAAACCATTTAACCACTAAACTTGTACACCTTAAACCTTTAAATACTAAAAAAAGTCACTATAAGTACTCAGGTATATGCTTTCAAATCATATACCTGAATAGTAAAAATCTCTTATTGCTCTTCGTTTACCTGACCAACGTGGTACGTAAGCGGAACTTTACTTCCTGCTGGAGATACTCGGAGATAACCTTGCATTTCCTGATGTAGCGCACTACAAAAGTCAGTACAATAGAATGGGAATATACCAACTCTATCCGCTGTCCATTTTAAAGTAGCAGTCTCACCCGGCATGATTAGTAATTCAGCATTGTTGGCACCTTTGATTGCAAATCCGTGAGGTACATCCCAGTCTTGCTCAAGATTGGTCACATGGAAATAGACTTCATCACCCAACTGAATACCTTCGATATTGTCTGGAGCAAAGTGTGAACGAATAGATGTCATATATACATGTACTGTTTTTCCGTTTCTGACCACTTTTGCCTGATCTTCACCTTTAGTTGCATAAGGGTGTTCATTTTCTTCGATATTGTATATCTTCAACTGACCATTATTTCTCACAATATCAGCGGCAATAGCTTGAGCATAATGTGGCTCTCCGATCGTAGGAAAGTCAAGAATCAATTGCATCTTGTCGCCAGAAATATCATAAATCTGAGCACTATGTGTCAATTCTGGACCTGTTGGTAAATATCTGTCCTTTGTGATTTTGTTGTAAGCAACAACATACTTTCCGAATGGCTTTCTTGTATTTCCACCTGGTACACATAAGTGACCAACAGAGTAGAATGTAGGAACTCTATCCAATACTTTAAGGTCTTTGACATTCCATTTAACTACTTCAGAAGATACGAAAAATGAAGTGTAAGCATTTCCTTTATCATCAAATTCTGTATGTAAAGGTCCTAAACCTGGTTTCTGTACTTCACCATACAAAGCTTCTTCGTATTTAATAACCGGAATACCCTGATAATCGCCTTCAAACGCTTGATTAGCAATAGCTGCTTGGATCTTATCAAAACTGAATACTGGCAATAATGCAGCCAATTTTCCACTACCTACGATAAACTCTCCAGACGGATCCACGTCACAACCATGCGGTGATTTAGGACATGGGATAAAGTAACAAATATCTTTCAACTCAGATGCATCTAATACGATTACTTCTTCCTTGATCACAGAAGTAGCTGTATGCGTCTTTTCATCAAATCTGTTGTGCGCATACCTTACTTTTTGTTTCTGACCTTTACCTGCTTTCAGATATTCTTCTGCTTTTTTCCAGTTTACAGCCATGATAAAGTCTTTATCATTTTTGGAAGCGTTCACTTCAAGTAATGTATTTGATTGCTCAGTATTATAGCAACTGAAGAAAAACCAACCATGAGACTTTGCTTTACCAGCTCTTGCAAGGTCAAAGTTTACACCAGGTGTTTTGATTTGGAAAGCCAAATCCATTTCGCCATTTTCTTTATCAACACTTACGAAACTGATGTGACCTTTGAAATTTTGTTTGTAAGAAGAAATCGGAATATCTCCTGGGTCAGTGTCACCTGGAACGCTGAAACGAGTACCTGCTACGACATACTCTGAATTTTCAGTACCATACGGAGAACTGTGATTTCCAGCACTGTTAGGCAATTCAATGATCTCGGCTGTTCTGAATGTTTTCAGATCGATCCTTGCCAATCGAGGCGTGTTATTGGCGTTTCCAAATGCCCATTTACCGTCATACATACCTTCCTTTTGAGACATTTCTACGTGGTGAAAGTCATCCCAAGGAACAAAACCATGAGACGTGTTTAGCATCGGCTTAGTCTCTTCGCTATATCCCCATCCTTTTTCAGGATCTACAGAAAATACAGGAATAACTCTCAATAATCGCCCACTTGGAAGACCATATACAGACATCTGACCACTAAAACCTCCACTCACGAAGTTATAGAACTCATCATACTGACCAGGTGCAACATAAGCTTTGTTGGCACTGTCTCCTTGTACAACGGTTCCGGCATTTTTGGGCTTACATGAAGTAAACGCAATAGCCAATACTGCTAAAATTATAAAACTGAAATTACTAATCTTGGTTTTCATACATTTAAAAATTATACATTGATTAAAATTATTTTACGCTGTCGTTTTCTCTCATAAATTCAAGGATATCCCTTGCATCTTCGTCTGATACATTTTGATTCGGCATACGCACCAAGCAAAGCTCCAACTGTGCCTGAAGTACTGGATCCTTATCAATCATCTCATCAGGATTGGTAATGAAATTCATAATCCAATAAGGCTTCTGTCTCTCAGTCACACCTTTCCAACCTGGACCCACTATTCTTTCATCTGTTAGCCTATGACAAGCTGAACATTTTACACTTTGGATCTTTTTACCTCGCTCGATCATATCTTGATCTAATGTCTCGCTGAGTATCACATTATCTTCATTAAATTTTCCTTCTCCTCTATCAGGATCGTAATCACTTGGATTATTGGAAACTGCTTCACTTGTTGCAGTCGAACCTGCGCTTGAAGAGCTATCTGGTTTACCTCCGCAGGCTACCAAAAATGCAATTAACAAACTGCCTAATAAAAATCTGAATTGTACCATAACGTTTTATTTTTAGTATTATTTTGATACAAAATTCCGACTAATTGACCGATGTGGTTATGACCTAACTCACTCTTTTGATTTTTTTTCAATGATTTTAATCATATTTTAAGATAATTTAAGTATTAAACCCTTTTATAAAAACATCTACAATTGTCATATAGTGTTATAAAACTGTTAATAATACATAAAATAAATCTATATGTTTTAATTATTTAATTTGTCGATATGAACACTCATAAAAAGTTAATGCATAGTTAATAATCCTATTTTAATACCATAATTGATTAAATCATTATGATACAACATCTATCTAATAACTGGATTTCGTTTGTAATGAACCTTAGACAATAAAATTGAAAGTTGACGATTGTTGCAAAAGCATCAATAAGGCCTGCTATCCGATTGCTCTATATAATTGATAAAAGCTCTGTTCACTACCCTGTTGCCACCAGGTGTTGGATAATTTCCAGAAAAGTACCAGTCGCCGTGATTATCCGGGCATGCTTTATGGAGATTTTCTATCGTCTGGTATATCACTTTTATCTCAGAAGATATATTATCTGGCGTGATCAGTTTCGCTATTTTATCAGATATCTGTTCATCGGTGTATTGATCATACAATGGCTTGACACAATTAGTTCTCTCCTCTACAGGAAGCGCTTCCTGTCTCAGACATTCCTGATATACGTCTTGTAGCTGATACGTTTTATTATCGTCATGTAGCAACTCCACCAAGGCTCTGAATGCTACGAATTCATTCATTTTGGTCATATCGATACCATAACAATCGGGATATCTAACCTGTGGCGCTGACGATACAATCATGATGCGTTTAGGGCGCAATGTAGCCAAAATAGCGATAACACTATCCTTCAAAGTCGTACCTCGCACGATAGAATCATCTATCAGCACAAGTGTATCTCTTTCATCATATACGATGCCATACGTCACATCATAGACGTGTGATACCATAAGGTCTCTTGATGCTTTATCTGCGATAAATGTTCTGAGTTTCTCATCTTTTACAGCCAATTTTTCTGCACGTACAGAGATACCTAGTACTTCCTTTATAGTTTGGTCATTGAGCTTATTCTGATGACCAAGCTCTATAATTTTTGCTTTTTTTATTTCATTCAGACTCGCTTCCAATCCCTTGATCATACCATAAAAAGCGACTTCGGCAGTATTGGGTATAAAAGAAAAAATCGTATGCTCTAAATCATAGTCAACTGCCCTGAGAATAGCATCCACTAAATACTCTCCAAGCTTCTTTCGCTCTAAATAAATATCTCGGTCAGTGCCTCTGCTGAAGTATATCCTTTCAAAACTACATGGTGTTGATGCGACAGGCTCTCTGTACATGTCTTCTGTCACCTGCCCGTTTTTACGGATGATCAGCGCATGACCGGGCCTGAGTTCCTGAACTTCCACAAAACGAACGCCTAAGGTGGTTTGTATAGCAGGTCGTTCAGATGCGACTACGACGATTTCGTCATCATGATAATAATACGCCGGGCGTATGCCGCCCGGATCTCTCAACAAAAAAGCATCGCCATGACCAATCAAACCTGCCATGACATATCCTCCGTCAAATTTTCTACTTGCACGCTGTAACATCTTCAAGATATCGAGATGCTCCATGATCATGAAACTGATTTCCTGGTTGTTGTATCCTTCTTGCTTAAACAAGTTAAACAACTGCTGTACTTCATCATCTAAAAAATGTCCAACCTTCTCTAATACAGTGACTGTATCCGTCTTTTGCATAGGATGCTGACCATACGACAATAGTTCATCAAACAACTCATCCACATTAGTCAGGTTAAAGTTGCCTGCCATGATCAGATTACGGGTTATCCAGTTATTATGCCGTATAAAAGGATGTACAGACTCAATCGTATTCGTCCCATGTGTTCCGTACCGAAGATGTCCGAGCAGCAATTCTCCAATGAATGGCACATTGTTTTTCATCCACTGCACATCATTCAACTGCTCTGGGCTGAGACCTCGAAAATGGTTGAAAACACCCGAAAAAAGATCCTGAAGATAACGAGGGCTATTGCTTCGATGTCTATTAATGTAGGATGTTCCAGGCTGACAGTCTAACTTTATATTGACGAGACCGGCACCGTCTTGACCTCTATTTCGTTGCTTTTGAAGTAATAAATGCATTTTGTTGACACCATAAAGTACGGTACCATATTTTTCGTGATAATACTCTAATGGCTTCAAAAGCCTTACAAGAGCCAGTCCGCATTCATGTTGGATAAGTTCACTCATCGGTTGTGTAAGCTATGATTAGTCAGCTTCACGCAAAGATAATGAGTTTTACAAAAGTAACGATAGGAATCCAAAACCTTTTGGGAATTTTTTATTTTTTTGAACGTGTAAGCATAAAAATCAATAGTTTTCAGGTGGTTGGCTGTTGATGGTTGTTGATGGTTGATGGTTGATGGTTGTGGGTTATTAGAAATGGTTTAAATGTTTATGTGTGTAAAGGTTTAATTCTATACTGTTGATTTGTGGATTCGTCGGATTTGTGGAGTTGATTATACTGGTTTATAGGTTTATGGGTGTAAAGGTTTAATTCTATACTGTTGATTTGTGGATTCGTCGGATTTGTCGAGTTGATTAT
>CAYNSF010000006.1:10429-108736 GCA_964399855.1 uncultured Aureispira sp.
TAAAGGTTTATGGGTGTAAGGGTTTAATTCTATACTGTTGATTTGTGGATTCGTCGGATTTGTCGAGTTGATTATACTGGTTTAAAGGTTTATGGGTGTAAGGGTTTAATTCTATACTGTTGATTTGTGGATTCGTCAGATTTGTCGAGTTGATTATACTGGTTTAAAGGTTTATGGGTGTAGGGTGTGAATGCTAACAGCTACCAACATTTTCAACTTTAAACTTTAAACTTTCAACTTTCAATTCTCCATTGTCATCTGTCCATTATCCATTGTCCATTATCCATTCTCAACTGTCCATTCTCACGACATAACCTGATATACCAATAATGCTCCAAAATAGGCCATTGCTCCCATAAACAGAAATTGTATCATAGGCCATTTCCAACTTAAAGTTTCGCGTCGCACTACGGCCATTGTACTCATACATTGCATGGCAAATACATAAAACACCAATAGTGAAAGTGAAGTAGCCGCGTTATACACTTTTATATCTGTACCTGGATGAACTTCAGCAGCCATTTTTTCACGAATGGTCATCTCATCGTTTTCGCTGCCGATACTGTATATCGTAGCCATAGTCCCGACAAATACTTCCCGTGCTGCAAATGAAGTCAATAGAGCGATACCCATTTTCCAATCGTAACCCAATGGCTGTATTGCCGGTTCGATCCATTTGCCGAGATGTCCGATATAGGAAGACTCTAACTTTGCGGCTGCGATATGATTATCTCGCTCGTCATCTTCCATATTATGATCTATACCGTATTGAACGGCTGCTGCTTCAGCATGATCCATCTTGTCGCCTGGACCAAAACTTGCTAAAAACCACAATACGATAGAAATAGCCAAGATGATCTTTCCTGCACCAACCACAAATGATCGTACCTTTTTCATCACTGTAAAAACGACATTGTCCCACAATGGCTTTTTATAATCAGGAAGTTCGAGCATCAGGTACGATGAGGTCTCACTTTTAAGGATATATTTCAGTATTAATGCTACCACAAAAACTCCGATAATACCCAGCAAATAAAGTCCCATTAATGCCAATCCCTGAGCCTGAAATATCCCAACTCGTACATCAGGAACTACAAATCCAATCAGGACTGCATATATTGGTAGTCGTGCACTGCAACTGATGAAAGGACTGACCATAATCGTTATCAGTCGCTCCTTTTGATCGCTTATGGTTCTTGTCGCCATGATAGCCGGTATGGCACACGCACCGCTCGATATCAACGAGACAATACTTCTACCATTCATACCAAACCGTTGCATGATCGAATCAAACATAAAGACAACCCTACTCATATATCCCGTCTCTTCCAATATCGAAATCAGCAAAAATAAAATGGCTATTTGTGGCACAAAAACAAGAATTCCGCCTAATCCTGCTATCACGCCATTGACGATTAAATCTGAAAACCAATTGTCTCCCAACATCTGACCTACCCAAACTCCGCTAACTGCAAATATTTCTTCTATCCAATCCATAGGATACGATGCCCACGCAAATATAGCCTGAAATACAAATAACATCACTGTCAAAAAGATGATTGGGCCGAGAATCTTGTGGGTTACAATATTATCTATTCGTTCTGTCCAGGTCGTCTTTGCTGATTTAGATTTGCGAACTGCCTTTCTGATGAGGTTTTCGTGCATATCAAATCTGAACATCGTTTCACGAACTTGTCCACTTAAATCGACAAAATCATTGGATGTTACAATATTTTCTATACGGGATTTTTGATCATCATTTATAAAATCTAACCATTTATAATGATGTGCTAATAGCTTTGCATGATACAAACTCCTACACGGAATGATAGCATTGATCTGATCGGAAACCGATTGTTCCGAGTTGTTCATAGTAAAAAGCATCTTTGATTCAGTGACAACACTATTACTATTTAATACTTCTTGAATAGCCTGGATCACAGCATCGGTATTTCTTCCTTCTCTGACAGATACCGATATAACCTTACAATTAAAATACGAAGCGATCTTGTCAGTATCAATTTCGGTTTCAGCTTGGTCTATCAAATCAGCCATATTCAAGACCATGACCATAGGAATACCTAAATCATGAACTTGAGATGCCAAAAGCAAATGACGTTCAAGTTGAGTAGCATCAGCAACATAAACCACTACATCTGGATAATTTTCATTACTAGGATTAGTCAATGTATTCGTCACGATACGCTCATCTAACGCATTGGGAAACATACTGTACGTACCCGGAAAATCAATGACCGTTATCGACTGATCTCCGACTCTAAGTGTTCCGGTTTTTTTATCAACTGTAACACCAGGAAAGTTGGAAACTTTCTGATTCAAACCTGTCAGGAAGTTAAACAAGGACGATTTACCTGAATTTGGATTTCCTAATAATGCTACAATTGGTTGTTTGGTTGATTGCGTCATATCACTTTTTCTATTATCACTGTCTTAGCCTCTTCTTCCCTTACTGCAAGCTGATGATCATCCAACCTGATATAAAACACTTTTCCAAAGGGAGCCTTTCGAACCATTTTTATAGTAGCTTTAGGCAGTACACCAAGAGCCATAAGCTTACTGGTATAAGCATTTTCCTTTAATCTGGAGATAATTCCCGATTGCCCAGGCTTCAAAGCCAATAGATCTAATGGTGTATCCAATTTATTATTTAGATTAAGTATAAATTGCAAAGGTAATATAAAACCGAAAGCAGACAAAATGTTTATTGTGAAAAAAGGAGATTTTATAGGATAAACTGATTGAAATGGTTGAAATGGTTTAAAAGTTCAACAGTGTAAAGGTGTTCGACAAGCTTAGCGTCCGGGCTAAGCTTGCATTAGCGTTTGTCGTCCCGACAACACGAACTAACCTATGCCAATAAATATAAATGCCTAATATGTGACGGATATTTGCCGTGATATATGTGTCGTCGCATTTGTGCCGGGTTAAAACCCAGCACTATTGATTGATGCTTTGCGAGACGCTTGATTTGATGTATGTTTCGTTCCCACGGGCAATATTATACCGTTATGTTTATCACTTCATGTTTTTGACTATAGTACTTTTGTTGTGTGATTTTCAAAAGACCCGTATAGTAATGCCCTTACTCTATCATGACCATTTTAGCATCTCCACTATCAGTTCGTATGATATACAAGCCAGTCGGCAAATGATTGACATTGACATCATTGCGACCGGCTGAAAGTTGCTGTGATAAAACCGATTTTCCGAAAGTATTGATTAAATTCATTTCTGTGGCTTCTCTAACCGCAACGTTGAGCGTGTTTTTTACAGGATTCGGATATACAGAGATGTTTCTTTCAGGGTCTTCAAAACCCGGGATACATTCTTCATCAAATTTTGTCTGAGGGTCTAATTTGTAACTTTCTCCTACCCAATTTGTCTCACTATATGCTTTGTCATCTACCTGAATACAATGTAGATTTGGATTTCCACTTGTATTAAGCATATAAATTTGCTTATATTTTCTATTAGTTACATTTAAGTTTCCTAATTGGTTGTCAGAACAATCCAGATAAAATAATACTGAATTATTACTAATATCAAGGCTTTTAAGTTTATTATTATTACAATATAAATGTCTCAACACTAAATTATTACTTACATCCAAAACCGTTAAATTATTATCACGGCAATTCAGAAAGAATAATTCCTTATTTTTACTGACATCTAAACTGTTTATTTGTGTATTTCTACATGACAAATCCTGCAATTTTAAGTGTTGAGATATATTAAGTCTGTATAATGGAATATTGTTGCAAATTAAACTCGATAATGATAAATTTTTGCTGATATCCAGGCTTTTCAATTGAGAAGAATCACAATTGAGATAGCTCAACTTTTTATGGATAGAAATATCTATTTCTTTTATAGGTGTTCGCTCAATATTCAAAGAACTCAATTCCTTATTATTACTGATATCTAACCTTGAAATTTGATTATATCCACAGTTTAGTCCACTCAAAGAAGTATTTTTAATGACATCTATGCTGGTCAACAAGTTATTAGAGCAATTGAGTCCCAATAAATTAGTGTTTTTACCTACATTAATCTCATTAATCCTATTGTCAGAGCAATATAAGTACTCTAATTTTTTGTTTTTACTTACATCAAAGTTACTTATCATATTTGAGCTAAAATCCAAAGATATCAAATTAATGTTCTTACTGACATCAATTTTAGTTAGTTGATTCGAGCCACATTTTAACTTTTTCAACAAGATGTTGTTCTCAATATTCAGGTTACTTAATTGATTATGAAAGCAATCTAAATCAGTCAATTGAACATTATTTTTAACATCCAAATCTGTAATTTGATTATACCAGCAACTTAATTGTCGTAACAATGGAGTATTACTAAGATTTAAAACACTTAAACTATTACCCGAACAATATAAAAATTCTAATTTAGGATTATTCGATAAATCCAAACTTGTAATTTTATTAGCAGCACAATCTAATGATCTTAAATCAGGATTATTGGTTACATCCAAATCAGTTAGATGATTGTCATAACAGTCCAATTCCTTTAGTTTTGTATTTTTACTTATATCCAGGTGAGTTATAAAATTATGTCGACACTCCAATTTTTTGATATTTATAAAGGCTTCTATTCCTGTCAAATCTTTAATATCATAATGATTTACATCTATTACACCAGTAAATGCCTCTGCCTCAGAATATTGTATCTCGCCGTCTCTATTGATGTCTATTCCAAAATAAGGTTCTAAAAGCGATTTTTTGAAATTTGCATCTTTAAAGACTACATTTTGAGCATACGACGATACGCTTGCCGCGAGGATAGCTGTAAGTAAAATTATGTTTTTCATAATATTCGTTTTATACGATTCCAAAAATGTACAATCAAAGCACAAATTAGTTGAATATTTTCAATTGAAGATAACTTTTATCCAAAAAAAACAATAAATGTTAAGCCAGAATACATTTATGTGGGTTTGTGGAGTTGGATTTTTGGTTGTCGGTCCTGTCTGCGTGTCACCTGCCCGCGCCGCAGCAGGCGGACGCACAGGCAGATGATGGTTGATAGACGAAAAATCCTCTTCTTTTAATAATTTGAATGCATATACACGCATAGCTACAAAAAAGTAAATTAAAAAAAATGAGCTGCAGAATCAAGGTTCTACAGCTCATTAGATTACCAAGTTCGATATAAAATATTTATATTAAAATGGTTTCAAGGGTTGATTTAACAATTACAGCGACTATCTAATATTGAGCATTTTGCCCACTTTAGTTTGATTTCCAAATTTCAATTCATACAATAACATACCCGGGATAGCAATATCATCTGCACTAATTCTCAAGGTATTTTCTCCTTGTCTAAAGAATTCATTGTACGTAAATACGACTTTTCCGGTTACATCTGTAATGCGTAACGCAACGTTTCCTTCTGCTGGAAGATAGAATTGTATCTGCGTTTCATTGTTCCATGGGTTCGGCACATTTCCGTGAACTTCAAAGACATTGTTATGATCTCTCATAAATCGCCATCCAAGGTTCTCAGCTTTCAATGCTTTACCGTAATACTCCGGACGTAGGCTATTTGAAGACATCAAGTTTATGATTGATGAAGTATTCATCGGTGCATCCAATTCGACTTGGATATAGAATAATACATCATTAGCATTGACCTCAACGCCTTCAGCTTTATTCCAGGACACCTTCAGGCTATTTCCATTAAATATGAAATTGTCAGCATGTATGGCTAATGCGCCTGGAATAATATATGCGTCCTTCACATTTCTCAGTGACAAGCTCATCTGGAATCCATATAAATAATCCTCACGATCAGCATATACCGGAATGATGTTTTTACCTTGTATCAAAGATTGTTCAGCTACACCAAACTGCATACTTGTACTTCTCGTCTCTGCCACTTGTTTATTTGCATCAGCGAGGTAGCTATTATTCACATCACCCACTTTAACGCCTATCCAGTTTATATGCATATTGCTGCCTAAACTTGGTATATGGTAGCGCTCTGGAAGAATGTCCACAAATGGATCTGTCGGATCAGGGAATACGTAACCCTTATCGATCATACGCCAACTCTTATTATCAGGGAAATTATCATATACACCCAATAACAATTTTCTAAGCTGAGACAAATCTGAAGCTGTAACCCGCTCATCATTGTTGACATCAGCAGCAATAATTTTGTACGGCGAATCAAATGATTCCAAATCAAGAAGATGTCTCTGAATAAACACTAAGTCTAATGTACTCACACCTTCTAACGGATCAATATCACGTTCAGGTATCACATCATAAACGCCACCTCCCGGCATAGCAGGAAACTCGTACTGACCATTCCGGTTTGTTAACACTTCAGGTAGGTCACTTCCCGAAAGCTCAACACTTACATTAGGAACAACTTCACCATAAGCTGTTGTCACATTTCCGTCCACCTTCATTACGATAGAATCCGGACAGAATGGCGGATGAATATTCGTCAATCCAACAAGTGAATGACACAATTCAAATGGTACTATCATACCTTCATACCAGAAGAATATTTCTATTCCTATTGGCGATGCCGGCAAATCGGCACATGTATAGGTTCTCAAAGTGTCATAAGGGTCTGTATTACTAAATGAAGCGATAACCTTCGGATCAGCCGGACATCCCTGAACGATAGCCGCATGATCATAAACATTGTCAATTACCGTCAAATCATCATCTAATTCGGGATATGTTTTTGTACATACCAAATGTAGTTCAATACCTACTACTTCCAAATGGAATCTGAATGTATCTCTTACATTCGTATCACAATTTGACACAGCAACCAACTCAAAATCATGGCTTCCGTCAGCATAATCTCCATTGAGATTGAAATCATCAACTTCTTCGCCATTGACATATAATGTAAGATTACATCCTGTCACAGTATGCAGTACCTCACCTACAAGTGATGCTTCACAAGTCAATGTATCTCTGAATATAATCAATGTATCTGGACCTGAGATCACAGGTGGTGATACTAAAATAGTAATATTCTGAGTATGTTCCCATATACCTTCATTCGTTCCAGGATTTAATTGACATGAGTCAACAACCGTCCAGTTTCTTTGGTAAATTCCTGCACATAATGATGTTGGTATATTATCCGTATAAGTGATATGAACATTTCCACACTTAAATTCATCTGCATCCACATCAGCAAATCCGGTATTGTCAGGATCCGGAGATTCGCAATCTGTAATTACGATATCATCAGGAAAAGTAATATCACTTATCGTGATCTCATCATCATTAAATATAGTGATAAGTTGTACACATTGCGTAGAGTTACCAGAAATGTCTGTAGCTGTAAATGTTCTCGTTATAAGTCCTACATTACATTCACTTACATCAATGATGCTCTCCTCTTCAAGCTGAAGCTGCACCAAGCAATTGTCCGTAGTTGTCGCCTGACCATAAGTAGATAACGGCGATGTCGGATCGTAATCTTCACAACTTATGTTTAAATTTGCCGGACAAGTTAAGGTCGGTTTTATCGTATCTAATACGGTAATGAAAGCAGAACATGTCAGTGTGTCATTCGTATTCGTATTGATAACTGTAAGTATCACTTCAATAGGATCTGGAAGAGTTGCATCGTTACAATTAAATTCATTTGGTGTAACAAAGGCTTCGATATTACTACAAATACCGATATGTCCTGTGCTAATATCTCCAGGTTCTATCGTAACACTTCCTGTCTCATCAAGATAAACCGTGATATCCATTGTCGAACACTCCAATTCTCCTTTATCAACATAAATCGTAGTGAAAGCCGTATCGACACATCCGTTTTCATCTGTAACTATGACAAAAATAGTTGTAGTGTCTCTTAATATAATATCAATAGTCTGCGTAGTATGACCCGTACTCCATTCGAATTTAACACCTCCTGATACAGTCAATGTTAAAATATCACCAGCACAAACAGCTGTATCTCCGATGATAGCTACAGGTTCTTGATTGAATAATTCGATGGTGTGCTCAGCTACATTGCTACAGCCATTACTATCTGTTCCTGTCACTGAATAAGTTGTAGGTGCACTTGGTGTAACTATGATTCGATCTGTTGTTTCGCCTGTACTCCAAACATAAGATTCACCACCAAATGCGAAAAGCTCTACTCGTGTATTTGCACAGATAGAATCTGGTCCGGCGATCGTAATATCCGGTAAAGGTAATAATGTAACCGTAGCTTCTGCTGTATTTACACAACCATTAGCATCTGTTGCGGTAACTGAATATGTTTCAGGACCCGTTGGTTCAACTGTGATACTTTCTGTTGTTTCACCTGTACTCCATTCATAACTCACACCTCCTGATGCTGTCAATACCGTAGAAGTACCCTCACAAATCTCTCTATCTCCACTGATGACAACGATTGGCAAGTCATGAACTTCAATGGTTTTGGTTGCAATACCTGTACATCCATTACTATCTACAATCGTAACAGAATACGTTGTTTGCTCTGTGACTGTAACTGTGATACTTTCTGTTGTTTCACCAGTACTCCATTCATAAGAAACCGCTGTTCCTCCATTCAATTGTGCTGTTAACACTGTTGATGTTCCCGTACATATCGTATCTTCTCCAACTATAAGTGCTTCGATAGTCAAACCGTTCACTGTAACAGTTATAGAAGCTTCGTTTTCACATCCATTACTATCTGTACCTGTGACTGTATAAGTGGTAGTACCTGATGGGCTTACCGTGATTGAAGCCGTTGTTGCTCCTGTACTCCATACATAACTTACACCTCCTGATGCGATCAATGTTGTTTCCTCATTAATACATATCGTTGTGTTTCCAGTAATATCAATCACTGGCAAAGGATTTACCTCTACAAGTTTAGATAATGTACTTTCACATCCAAATTCGTTTGTAACGGTAACAGTATAAGTAGTCGCTACTAACGGTGTTTTAGTGATAGAAGCTGTTGTCTCTCCAGTATTCCATTCATAACTTACACCACCTGATGCAGTCAATGTTACTGGCGATTCAAAACATACTGCATCTGGTCCGTCAATTACTACAACTGGAAGTGGATTGACGATTACTTCTTTAGAAGCTGTTCCTTTACAACCGTTGGTATCTTCAATGGTAACAGAATAAGTTGTTGTATTCAGTGGATTTACTGTAATACTTTCTGTTGTCTCTCCAGTACTCCAAAGGTAAGAAACTGCTGTTCCTCCTGATAAAATCGCTGTAAGTACTGTTGATTCTCCGCTACATATTTCATCATCTCCTAAGATTGATGCGTTTATTGTAAGTCCATTTACCGTTACTAATACTGATGCAACGTCTGAACATCCATTGATATCTGTAGCTGTCACGGTATAAGTAGTAGATGTAAGTGGGCTAACTGTAATTGATTCAGTCGTTGCTCCTGTACTCCATATATAGCTTACACCACCTGAAGCTGTCAACGTTGTCTGTTCATTAATACATATAGAAGTATTGCCACTGATCGACACGTTTGGAAGTGGATTTACTTCCACGAGCTTAGAGCCTGTATTAATACATCCTGCTGCATTTGTAACCGTTACTGTATAAGTAGTAGCTACAGTTGGCGACTTCGTAATAGATGCTGTTGTTTCGCCGGTACTCCATACATAGCTAACACCACCTGATGCAGTCAATGTCACTGAAGATCCTGTACAAATAGCATCTGGTCCATCTATATTCACAACCGGAAGCTCATTAACCGTTACCAATCTGGATGCTGCAGCAGTACAACCGTTGATATCTGTTATCGTAACAGAATAGGTCTGACTTACCGTAGGCGAAACTGTTATCGCACTTGTTGTTGCTCCTGTATTCCAAATATACGCCTGCGGTGTTCCACCATTCAATACGCCTTGTAATGTGGTACTGCCGCCCTGACAGATTACATCGTTACCTGTGATGATTGCTGATATAGTCAAGCCATTCACGGTAACAGTGATAGAAGCCTCATTGGTACAACCTTCATTCGATGTAACTGTGACTGTATAAGTTGTAGTCTGAACCGGAGATACAGTAATAGTAGCAGTTGTAGCTCCTGTACTCCACAAATAAGTACCACCTCCTGTAGCTGTCAAGTCGGTACTTGAACCAATACAAATGAACGTATTTCCAGATATAGATACTTCTGGTAATGGATAAACTTCAACTATTCTTTCTAATTCAATAGAACAACCAATCGCATTTGAAATCGTCACTGTATAAGTTGTTGTTTCTATCGGAGCAACCGTAATAGAGCTTGTCGTAGCACCAGTATTCCAAAGGTACTCTACACCACCAGAAGCCGTCAATGTTGTACTTTCGCCGATACATATATTATCTCCTATAATGGCTCCATTCGGGAAATCATATACTACAACAGTAATACTCGTCTCATCAACACAACGATATTCATTGGTAACTGTTACGCTGTATGTCGTGGTTACGTTAGGGTTAATTGTGATACTCTCTGTTGTTTCCCCTGTACTCCACACATAAGACAATCCACCACTTGCTGTCAATACGACTACATCGTTTTCACAAATCTCAGTAGGTCCGTCGATAACAGCTACCGCAGGGAAATTCTCACATATTTTTTCACAAACATCAGAATCGTTATTATCCTGAACATCTATATCAACGATTACATAATCTTTATTTCCATTGCAATCGTGTGCCCAAAGCTCAACTTCTGTAGGATAACCTACGTGGTAACATGTAAAGCACCTGATAGTATCATTTATATCTTCTGAAAAACTAAATCTTAAAGGCTCGACACAACAAGCACTTTCGCTACTCGCATCCAATGTCGCTGCTATGATACAAGCTTTCTCAACATCAGGAATTCCGTCTCCGTCTGTATCCCAAGGAATGACACTGATCGATATACGCTCTACACCTACTACTAATGGCTTATCGTTATTGACCACAGTTACTAAGTGTGTTCTTGTAACGATATTGCCACATTGATCTTCAAAAGACCAAGTTATCCTATGTGTGCCAATAGGGAAAATACCGTCAACAGAAGCTGTATTTCCAAATCCATTATCTATGACATCATTTGTGTGATCGTTATAAAAATCTATTACATATCTCCATCTCAATTTGTGGTCTGGTGTACACAAATCTTCACCAACAAACGTAAGTGTCACTCTACCCTCTTCACAATTGCCTTTATCTGTATAAAATGTGGTATCAACCGGTACTTCTCCTACAAAATAAGGTGGCTCAGTATTTGTCACCATGATTGTCTGGTGATATTCATACGGCTCATAAGTTGAACCTATACGTTCCATTTCACACCAATCAATTACATACCATTTTCTAATGATTTTGAAACATGCGTCTCTTACGCCTTCATATACAAAATCTTTGTATGTTGCAGCAGCAAGACCACATGCAGCTTGCGTGATAACAGGATATCCATATCCTTCCGGCAAATTATCCGGATCCAAATCTTCAGATGAACATGTATTATTCACACTGTAATCTAAAGGAAATACAACGTCAGTTACTGGATTGAAAAAGTTGCGGTTTTCAACTGTGATGATCTGGTGGCATGTTACTGTCGTCTGACCGTCAGTAGCTGTAAATGTACGCACGATCGTTCCTGTACGACAAGCACTTAAATGGAACTCCGCGTCGAGTTCAGCAACCTCAGCACCACAAGCATCATCCGCTACTGCTACACCATATATAGTAAGATCCATTCCAGTAAACACTTCACTACAATCAATCGTAATATCTGCCGGGCACAATATTTTCGGTGCATGCTTATCTTGTACTTCAACACTTACCATACAAGAATTTGAATTTCCATTCAGATCCCATGCTTTCAAAACGACCATATTGTCCTGTCCTACATCTTTACAACCAAACTGTACATATTCATGGAAAGCAGTATCAGGTACCAACTGAGATTCTCCCATTCTTGCTATTAGCATTCTATCCAATCCACATGCATCGAAACTTCCATCGTCAACATTTCTTGGAAATAAATAAGCATCTCCATTTGATGTCAATCCTACCACTACGATACCTTTACAGTACATAGTTGGTGCTGTTTTATCTTCGACATTGACCACGAATGTGACAGATTCTGAATTTTTACAATTGTCATAAGCCGTATAAGTAATCAGATGACTTCCTGCTGCCAATGTTATAGTAGCATTATTTTGGAAATCTGAGATAAATCCACCTGGATATGTAACATCTATTCTCCATATACCGCTACATACATCGGAAGCAAATGCTGGTGGAAGTACGACATCACCTTCGCAAAGTCCATGACCTTTAGTCGTGACAGTGAAACCTTGAATAGGCTCGATGACCGGTGCTTCATTGTCTATAATTTCTATTAACTGGTTATAAACATCCACTTCGAATGATGAACACCAGTTTTCATATACATGCCATTTTCTAACGATTTTCCTGACACAACCTATAAATCCAAAATCCTGATCTTCATACCAAACTACAAGATTGCAAATCTCAGAAAAATCAGGATACAACGAAATATTTCCTAATGTAGGAACACCGGTTACTTTCACAGTTGGTAGTCCACGCTCGTCTGTTTCAAACTGCTGGCATACCAATGGCGTATTATCAGCCATCGTGAAATTATCAGGAAAAACAATACTACTTATATCTGGTCTCTCTAAAGAAATACGCATCGTACATGGATTGGACTTGTTGCCAGACTCATCTGTAGCCTGATATGTCCTTTCTATCACACATATATAATTCGGATCACAATCCAAACGGGTGATTTTTTCATTTACAATGATATTTTCTACATGACCGCCACAATTATCTTCTTCAAATGGCCCAACGTACTCATTGAGCTTATAACAAGGAAGCGCTATATCTCTACATATTGAAGCAGGTGGCATTTTATCTTCAACAAAAATATTAGACCAGCAAGAGTTGCCACCACATCCTTCTTGAAGCTTGGCCATGACCATAGTTCCCACATGTGCTCTCGTCAAAGTGGCATTAGGTATAATATTTCCATTTTTATCCGTCAAAATAACAACATAAGGAGCACTCGGGTCAAATGATCCAGCGATCAACATAGACGGTGTTACTACCATAGAACAATTTGCTCCAAGTCCAATGTTAAAGTCGCCAACGCACGCTATTGCAGAACCATCAGGTGCGCCAATTGCGATCGTCAATACCGCTGGTGCAATACAATTTCCACCATTGACTTCTACTTTCAATTCATACTGACCTGCACTATATGAAGACCAATCTATCGTGTGCGTACTTCCAGTCAATCCCGGTAATTGTACATTGTCAACATACCAGTTTAGAGTAGCGCCAACCGGCACTCCTGATACTTTGTATTCTGCAACACCTGACAAACATAATGATTGTCTTCCAGTCAATACAACCGGATTAAAAGTACACGCACCTGCTAATACTTCTACTTGCTCAAGGTCTCCGAAAATATTTCTGAAACGGATCGCGAATCCCTGTCCATCGATATGAACGGCACTAAATGTATATTCGCTGAATCCCGGATCTGATGCGAGTGGTGTTTCAGTAATTAATACGCCGTCTGCTAATACTATTGGAGCAGCAGGTGGAAGCGCACTTGAAACGTCATACATTCTATTGGAAGACTCTACATACCAACCATCATTTTCAGGGCTAACTATTCTGAATGTTGCAATAAACTGTCCATCAGTAGGTGTTGTACCCTGGCGACATGATGCGCAACTTGTATATTCTACAGGTGGAAACAACAATACATAATCTGAATCATAATCATCGTCATATCCATTACTAAACGCTGGTAATTCCAGAACATCACCGGGATTTTCAGGTAAACCTGCCGTTTGATTATCGAATTCAGGGTTAGATACATCTGTTCCAAATTCGTCATATATCTCTCTTATTGCAGCTACATTAATCAACTTCAAAGGAAGCGGCGCATTAGGAGATATGATTGTTTTTATAGTCGTTTGATAAGTCTGTCCCGGTTGTAAATTACCAGGAAACTCAATCACTTTCTCAGCAACATCACCATTTAACTGCCATTCAGCGTCAGCTAATTTCATATAAAAAGGCAAATAATCATACACCTTGATTTTAGAAATAGGCGTCTTACCTGAATTAATCAATGTAATATTGAATACGGCATTATCGCCTGGTTTTGCTCTACGATTATCAATCGTTTTTTGAAGTTTGATATCAATGTTGCTGATCAATACCAATGCAGGGTCATGGTCATCTTCATCTAACGAACCATTATCTGTAATCAGGTTATCTGTTGGTGATTTGACGACTCCGCCATTATCATTTTCCTGATTTGAGTCCGGTACAGAGTCAAAGTCATCGTGGATGACACCACAAGTCTGAGCAGAAATTTCAGCAATATTTATAATTTGTCCTGCTATATCACTATCTCTAAGGTGTAAATTTAAAACTACTTCCCTTTTCTCACCTGCTTCCAAAGCATTTGATGTCGTATAATACAGTTTATTCAAATCATCAGAAATCGTCCATCCTGGGTTCAATGTAGGATCAAATCCAAATTCCGGATTCAGATAATTCACGATCGTGTATCCGTCAGCCTGCATAGTACCCTGATTATATACGGTTGTCTTGAATGACACCTTATCATCTGGATAGTGCACCACCTCTCTTTGTGGTTCATGAGATATAGCAAGGTCGCATATTGCAGGTGTTGCATAAGCTGTAGCATCCTCAATACGTTCAAAACATGAAGTCAAATCTTCAATAGAATTGCCAAATTGGTCATAAACGCCAATAATTGACACCTCGTTTTGATATGTAGGGAATACAGCTTGTGTACCGTTAAACCTTACAAAAAGTTGTATTTTTTTGCTTTCGTCTGGTAGGATTTGACCGGCTAATGTACCATTAAGTGTAGTACCGCTTAATGTCCATTCAGGGTTTTGAGCTCCTACAAAATAGTAAGACGCAGCCAAATTGTCCTGTACTTGTACATCTTGAATAGTTTGTGTACCATTGTTGTGTACTTCTATTTCAAAATTAACGACATCTGTATTTTTTAATCCCAGTGCGTTAACCACTTTTTTAGATATCTTCAACTTACAATCTCCGGCTTCTTTCAAACCTAAGTCTATAAGATGGTTCGTACCCGAAACTTCTACTGCTACGAGTCCATTTTCACATGACGTAGAACCAGCCACGCTGTTTATACCAGGAAATCCAGCATTTACCGATGTTAGGTTGAAATACTGACCACCAAAAACATAAGCATCCGAAGTTGCATCTTTCAATGCAGGATCTATACCTATATAATATTGTTGATATCGGATGATACCTCCAGCCACATTACTTCTATTAAAGGCATAATAACCACGTGCATCCGTCGTCGTCGTAGCGATGACATTGCAATTATCATCTGATAATACAACGCTAACACCAGCAATTCCAGATTCGTTAGCATCTTGAATACCATTTTTATTTGCATCAAACCATACTAAATTTCCGATTTCGATATCAGGAAGCCCACACAATGGAATGACATCTCCAAAACCAGTGGCCTTTCCAAATACGGTTTGGTGGTTTCTTGTATATAATTCTTTACCAGCTTGCTTTTTGCCGGTAGTCGTACTGTATCTGTGCAATCCTCCTGAATAAGAATTGAGTTCAGGGTCAAAAACAGTTGAAATAACGGAACCTGTTCCCGGCATTACAAAGATACTACCCGTCGTTATTTCCTGGTGATAAGTAGGATTCGCTATCCAAAAATCATCACTGAAAAATTCGCCTTCATTACTTCTATCTTCAAGAGTCCAACCACCTGATAGATTCTTAAAGGCAATCATTAGATCACCCTTTTGCTCATCAAGCCTATTATTTACATTATTACAATAAACATGTCCTATACGATCCGACAATGAAATCAACATATCGCCATTATCCGTAAAGTCAACATCCGTCAACCAATATGTAGGCATTCCACCAACGATATAGCTGGATGTCCAGTTGGAACCTGCATTCACTTCTAATCCGGTATTTGTAAAATCACCTGACTTAGGATCAAATTCCCATATATTTATTTTAACACCTGGTTGTGTTGTACCAACAAAGATTTTTCCATTATAATATTTCAATGCAAAAGCATGAATATCCACACCTGGTATCTGATACGCAACGGTATTAGTAGGAGTTGGATTGTCAATTTGGATTTTTACCAACGTATTATTATATATATTAACTACGTAAAGGAATTTTTCATCTGGAGAGATAACCATACTACCCAAACCTATTCTACCTACTTGGTCTCCATAAGCACAATCTTCCACATTCGTCGTAGTCAATGTACCAACTTCTTGTCCAAGATCGCTCAGCTTCACAAATGGCGTAGTTGTAAACATACCTCCAACAACAGAAGATTTGAAAATAGCATCGTGGCCATTTCTTAATCCTGAATACTGCTTGATGAATGCTGATGAAAAGATATCATTGGTACTACTTCTATAAGCAAGTCCCCAGATAGCACCTGTTTCTCCATGCATGGCAAATTTTCTTGCCGGAGTTGAATTACTAAATCCATAAGGAATACCAACGATAGTCGGTTCTGCCGAATGAGAAGTGGTTTCACCCTGAACAAAACACGTCGTAATAATCTCTGTATTATTATTACATACGTCCAAGTCAGTCGTCAAACCAAAATTGACATTACATGCAGGAACTTGAACAAATTGTACAGAAGAAGCATTGTCCTTTCCAAGTCTTCCGGAAAAATATCCCGGTAGATAAGAAAATTGAATTCTGTACTTCTGTCCATCTGCTAAGCCCGTCAAGGAATATGTACCATTGGCATCCGAAGTAGCGGAAGTTACCATTGTACCATTCTGAGCAAATGCCTGAATTAAAATTCCGTGCATTCCCGCTTCATCAGCATCTTTGGCACCATTATTGCTGTAATCATTAAAGACTACACCTTTAATCTGACCATTGGAAACCTGACATTGGGCATTTGATGCAAAAGACCATAGGGTAAAAAGGGTTATTGTCACTATATATATATAATGACGCATTGTCACATAGTGACGCAAGTGGGTAATACTGTTTTCCATTTTAAGACCTTGAGTTGTTTTTAAAAAATAAACATTCACTGACGCAAAGCCATTACCGAACATGGCTCGTTGTCAATTTTCAATTTAAAAATCAATATATTATATAAATAAATTATTATATATTGATCATCCAATCTATTTTACTGTCCGTTTTGGCTGTCCTGATTATTCAGAACATGGTGCAAATATATAAATTAATCGTAATATGTTGTATCCGATTTTTAAAATAAATTAAAAAAATATTTAATATGTTATTTTCGGACTATCATTGTCCTTATGTAAAAATAGTCTATATTTGCAGCAAAATGATACAACATGAGTAATTCATCTATAATATTAAAAAAAGGAAAGTCAGGTTCACTCTCCCGATTTCATCCTTGGGTATTTTCAGGAGCTATATATTCGGATACAAAAAAAATCAATGACGGTGATATCGTAGATATTATTTCTGCCGAGCGCACATTACTTGGTAAAGGACATTTTCAACATGGCGGTTCTATCGCTGTCAGAGTTTTGACATTTACCGATACGGAAATAGATCGTGCGTTCTGGTTCGCACAACTCCATAAAGCTATTGAGTACAGAAAAATATTAGGTTTGCCCTCGACTTCTACTAATGCATATCGATTGATCCATGGAGAAGGAGACGGATTGCCAGGTTTAGTGATTGACATATATAATAATATAGCAGTCATTCAATGCCACACTATCGGCATGTATAAAGCTGCGGAAACTATCGCTGATGTACTCAATGAGTTAATGGTCGATACTATCGAATCAATTTATCTCCGTGCAAAAGAGACGCTACCCAAGTTGCAAACCGAAAAAACTCAAGATCGCTTCCTCAAAGGTGATAAAAGTACAACGACGATTTTAGAGCATCAGGTACTTTTTTACATTGATATTATACAAGGACAGAAAACCGGCTTTTTCCTCGACCAACGTGATAATCGGTTTTTGGCAGGCGAGATATCTAAAGATAAAGAAGTTTTGAATTGCTTCTGCTATACAGGCGGCTTTTCTCTATTGGCATTGAAAGGTGGAGCCAAGCAAGTGGACTCCGTCGATATCTCTCAAAAAGCTGTTGACCTCATGCAACAAAATATTGAACTGAACAACTTCAAAGGCACGCATACGAGTCACTGTGCGGACGTACTCCAATTTTTGTCAGATAAAAATCTGAAACAATATGATGTAGTCATTGTCGATCCACCGGCTTTCGCCAAATCACTCCAAAAGCGACACAATGCCGTCCAAGCGTATAAAAGACTAAACGCACTCGCTATGCAAAAAGTAAAGCCTGGTGGCATCATGCTTACTTTTTCTTGCTCACAGGTGGTAAGTACACAATTATTTTATGATACGATCGTAGCTGCCGGCATCGAAAGCGGCAAAAAGGTAAAAGTCATGCGCCATCTAAGTCAAGGCGCTGACCACCCAGTCAATCTATATCACCCAGAAGGACATTATCTGAAAGGGCTTATGGTTTATGTTGAGTGAGTGGGAATGGAAAAGATTTGAATGTGATAGTCGTTCAGTTACCACTATAAGTACAATCAAGCTATAAGCTATCAATTTACTCGCTTCAATACAATCGTAGTGCTATCTATAACAGATATTGATGGATAGTCTGGATTAGCTTGCACATCATGAAATTCTGTACGTAACTTACAGTGTAATTCTTTGGTATCTGCATCTATATTTTTGTAATCTTCAACAAACAAATAAGTAGTATATGGGGTCTCTTTACTTTGTGCTTGATAACATCCATGATTAAACGCACCTTGACCGTTGCTTGCTGACTTGGTTAAATGAATTTCGTTTCCTCTACCTCCTTTGTCGTCTATATAAAAAGAACAATTAAAGTATAACCAAGGATCATCCAAATCATCAACAGGAATTCCAACAGCAATAGAATCATTAAAACAATAAAAATCAGGATAACCCGTAAAAAAATAATATTCTCTTGGGTCTTCAAAGCATCTACCAATGATTTTATAGTCAGCCGATTCACAAAGTACAAGTTCTCTATGGCAACTTACTGCTGAAAGTATCAATCCTACCAAAATCGTCAACATTATATTTTGCTTCGTCATAAATTATATTTTACTAAATAAAATGATTGTACCTGAGTGATTACAAAACAGAAAAACATTATAAATTTCAAAATAAAAAAAATAAAATCCATTGTAATAGTACTGTTCTATCTCAGTTTCAACGGGATAAAATTCTTTGCTACAAGATCACTCAACCTAACGCATCTTTTCCACAAAGCGTCTATCATTGAGTACTGTTGGTACAACATATCCTCTCTTTTTTCATGTATCAACCCACTTTATGCAGCTCCACTTCCTTAATATAATAATACCTGATATAAAAATATGCACTCATCGCCAATGAAAATGCAATTAAACTATCCCCTAACCAGAACTCTTCTGGAAAAAAATGATCCCAAAAGATAGATATAAATGCTATAATAATTAATATTACCATTATCATCTTTTTTCTCCTATCGACCTTATGTTTAACCACATATAATCCTTCTATATCTGCATATAGTGAAGATAATGGCTTATTATTCATAAACAACCGAATGCTGTCTCCCTTTTCAAATCTGACTAAATCTCCTTTACGAATATTGAATCTATATTCATCATTCCTATGAACATAAATGGGTAAAGAATCATCAAACCCACTCCCAAAACCCGGATCAAGATACACCCCTGACTGTCCAGCTTTCAGATTGCTCAAATCTTTCCTGAGTTTTCTGACTTTAAAATAATGAATACCATAAGCGATCAATAAGACTACTACAAAAAATACAAGTACTAGCAACTTAGAACTATAATTCATACTATGAATGATTTTAAAATGAATCTTACTAAAATTTCAAAACTTACTTTTATTGTTTTTTCTTTTTTACCACATACGTTTTGACGATTTTGTCATATAGATTTTGCTTGTCTTTATCCCATAAAAGCCAAATAACAGGGACTAATACAAAACCTAATATACTTTTCAAGCCTTCCCGCAATGCTCCTTGTAGTGAACTTTTTTGATCCTGCCCGTCTATGGAAGATATCACTTTTAATCCCATGATTTTGTGTCCAAGGTTGCCGCTCCACAATGGATAAAAAATAGCACCAATCATTGTTGTAAAAATAGTTAAAAATAATATTAGTAGTGGTGTCAAGAATAGAGATCGCTCTACAGTGTATCGAAGTAACCAAGAGGAAAAAAAATCCAATACAATAAACGTAATCAAAGTTTTAGGTAGTTCAACTATAATTCCTTGTAACAAAGACCCAATTAACCTATCTCTTTTCCGTGCCAGTTCATATCCAAAATATTTGTCATTTTGAAATTCATGTTCTGTGTGTGTGTCATGAAATTGATTTTCCATTTTTATATGATTTTATTGATTAAAAAATAAATACATCCTAAGCTATATTCTCCTTAGGTACTTTCTTAAAGATGGCTGCGCCCAGTAGTGCAAATGCCACATCAGTTAATATTCCCTCTATAAAGTTTGCAATCAAACTTGAAAAGCCAAATAACTTTTCCATTGATGTCTGTATAGTATAGTTTCTTTCTATGACACTATTATCTTCGTTCATTTCCAACGAATCCATAAAATCGAGACCACTCTGATACTGTATTTCAACTAATACCTTCTTTGTTTCCTCTGTTATGACATTATGATGTATCAGATTGAATACCAATAACATTACAGTACCCATTGCTAAGATTCTAAAGAATACTTTTCCGAGTTCTTCGGAGGTAGCATAGCCATTATTGATCCGCTTATAGGCATTTCCAGACAACCACAAAAATAAACCAGATACTAAAAGCGTTATTATGGTATAAAACAAAATCGAAATGACACCATAAAGCGCTAAAGTTCTATACGTTACAAAAATAACACCATATATAAGACCATATTTTAGTATTAAATTTTTCATTCTGATTTGATTTTAATGCTTCATAAATACGCTATAAAAACTTACTCAACTTGTGCGATATCCTCCTTTGGTGCTTTCTTGAAGATGGCTGCGCCTATGAGAGCAAGAACTAAACACCCAATTAGATTTACGAAAAAGCCCATAAACAATCTAGGAAAACCAAAAAGCCTTTCAACTGATAAGTTTTCTTTAGAGCCGTACTCAATTACCCTTTCACTACCATAATCATCCCTAATAGTAGCATTAAAACCAAAAAATCGTGGTTTTTGCTTTTGTTGCTCTACATTAGCTTCTTTAGTAGTATCAGATATAACACTATAATGAACATAAGAAAAAACAAAAGACATTATTGCACCCATCGCAAGGATGACGAAGTAGGATTTTATAAGTTCTCCAAAGTCAATGTAGCCATCGTTTTGGCGTTTATATTCTTTGCTGTCCAACCAAAAGATGACAAACGGAACTAAAAGTACTAATATATAGCTTGAAAAATACAAAATAGCACCACCATACAATACAAACATCCCAAGAATAATGGAGACAACTCCATAAATTATACCGTGTTTAGCAACAATATTTCTCATCTTTACTTAAATATTTTCAATTCTAATGACAGGTAAATTTAAACATCCTAAGTCTTATCAACCTCTGGAATTTTATAAAAAAATGCAGCTCCGATAGTTGATATAATAAAAAATATAAAAACCTCCATAAAAAATTCAAGAACCCTTTCGTACATACTAAAAGGTTCTTCATTTTCATAAGACGCTCTTATACGCTCTTCCTCTTTAATCAATTCAACTTCGTCATACCCTAAAGAATCAAAGATTTTTAGTTGATTTTTGACCCTTTGTTCTCTAATTTCTTTATCAGTAGCATCAGAGATAACATAATCATAAACATAATCATAAACTTTATCTAACCCCTTTGAAATTAATAAACCTATCAAAAACATGGGAATATATGTTTTTAATAACGAAATAAATGTAGCATAGCCATTGTTATGTCGTTTGTATTCTTTTCCGACAATCCAAAGTAATAAAAAAGAAATTAAAAATAATAATCCAAGATTTAAAAATCCAGAAGCGAAGCCATATTCATATAAAACTTCAAGGATAAAGTAGAAAACTCCAAATATAAGACCATACTTTAGTATTAAATTTTTCATTTTGATTTTGTTTTTTATGATTCATAAATACACTATAAAAACTTACTCAACCTATGCGATATCTTCCTTTGGTACTTTCTTGAAGATGGCTGCACCTATGAGTGCAAATATTAAAAACCCAAATAGTCCAAGAACAAAAGACAAAACGATACTGGAAAACCCAAAAACACTTTCAAAAGTGAAAGACTCCCGCAAGATTTCTTCTTGTTCAATGATTTTCACTTCGTCAAATCCTAAAGAAGAATACATATCAAGTTGACTCTGTATCTGTCGTTCAACTATTGATTCTTTTGTTTCATCTGAAATCACATTTACTTGTATCATCGTTGAAACCATAGATATGGCTCCACCTATTACAAGGATGACGAAGTAGGTTTTTATCAACTCTCCTAAGGTTGCAAAACCATTATTACTACGCTTATACTCTTTACCCACCATCCAAAAGATGACACCCAGAACAAGGAGTGATAATATAAAATTTAAAGACATTGAAACCTTACCATAAATATATAAAGCTCCTAAAATAATGGCAATAATACCATAAATAACACCGTACTTAATTACTAAATTTTTCATTGTGATTTGATATTTAATTAGTTAATAAAAATTATGATTAAAAAAAATTATTTAAGTTTTAATAGAGGAAATTCGTATTTATTTACTTTGAAAGTATCAATTATTTCTTTAAGTTTTGGTCCACGAATTTCGTCATGTCGTTTACGTTCTAAAGTTAAAACATGATTTCCTATAGTGATGCTTTCAGTAGAATACGAACACATCATACCTCTCTCACCCTGATTGGGATGTATATACCAATAACATTGTAAACTGTCAGTATAATCTATTGAGTCTATAGATATCGTAAACATACTTTTGAAAGCATCAAAACGTCTTTTATCCACAGAGCCTATGCTTTTGACAGAATCATATTTAACTTCTCTCAGGTTATCTATTTTCATCTGAATCACGCATCTTTCATCCTCTGATTTCTCATTTCGTTTGAGTTTATATTCTTCCAAAATTAAATCATCGAAATGTTTGTTTACATTTTCAACAATTGTATCTTTTTCAACGGTGTTTTGAAAGATCGTAATGATGCCTGTTTTATATTTTTTTTGAATCTTTAAAACTTTCTCCAAATATTTATTATCTTCAAAATCAATAGGAATGAAAATCTTAGCTAACCCACTTGATAACTCATAAGAAGATAAAGAAGCTACTTGGATAATCGTTTTACTCCTATCTGTTTTCATGTTTTTTTCTAAAAAGTTAGTACGTAAGTCATCGTAAAACTGCCAATTGACAAATGAACTATTTGCACAGTTATTACAATTACTTTCCTTTATAAGAAAATATCCATCCTTACGTAATTCTGTCCCAGGAATCAAAATAAAAACTAAAATAAAAAAGGGAATAGACAGCCAAACAAACCTTCTTGCATACTTATTATCTATAAAATTATACACTAAGGATCTATATAAAAACGATAGTGTTATAATATTGAAAAATCTATAAATAACAAAATATATTTTTGATATAGTTGGCTCCTTTATCTTTTTAAATGGTCCCATAAAAACGAAGTCAATTGCATATATTAGACCGAAAATGAGATAAGGCATACTAATAATCATAAAAATAAAACCTAATGTCGCATTATCTAAATCCTTTCCTCCTAAATATTCTATGAAATTAAAAACTAATCCCAATACAATAAAATAAAGTAAAATGGATACGAAGATAAAAAACAATAAAAAAGTATATGCATATAGGATGCTACAAAATCTTTCAATCCGCTCTATAAATCATCAAATCTTCCTACTCTTTTCTCAAGGTAGCGCTCAAATCGTTGACTGTATTTCAGAGAGGCGTAGTCTGTCTCTCCTGAGACATACCTCAATCCTATGGCTCCAATCCAAAAACCACGCCCTAAAATATGCATGATAAAATTGGTCATAAAAATAATGTACCCACCTTTTATTAATATTAGAACCGAAACTATTGGAATTTTCGTAGAATCTCCATACATCCCGACATAAACCGCAAAATCATCAATGTAGGGTTTGGCTTGGGCAATAAGCACTAAGACGATACCCGAGATCACGAGTTCCAACTGCCAACTTTCCTGTTGAAGTTTTTCTAGCCAATTACTAAATAAATTGCGTGTTTCCTTTTCAAGAGGATTTGTTTTATTGTCTTTCATAATACAAAGTATTTTAGTTATTGTTTTATATTGCGTTATCTACATATTATAATCTTAAACCTAATATTTATAACAAAGATACACTGTTAAAATAAATATTTCCTAATATTTTATAATATTTGATTTCAAATAAAAAACACCTTCACCAAATAATCTTGCAGCGAATGCCGAAATCTTATGCATTAAAAAAATCCTCTAATTCCTTCAGCGTTTCCTCAGAGGTGTGAATGTCTTTTACGATTTCACCTTTATGCAGTGCCACGATTCTGTTAGATACTTCTACTGTATGGCTCAAATCATGACTGGATATAAGCAATGTTTTGTCTCCACTTTCGATAAGAGATTTAAGGATTTTTTTAAGCCTGATCTGGGTAGTAGGATCCAGATTAGCAAATGGTTCGTCGAGGATGATGATCTCTGGATTTCCTATCAAAGCACCTGCAATACCAACTTTTTTCTGATTGCCTTTAGACAAATCTCTTATATATTTCTTTCTGCTGAGTATCTCGCCATTAAAAAAATCTGTGAATTGCTCCAGAAAATCATTTATATCTATTCTGTTCAGCCCTCTCAACTCACCTATAAAATAAAAGTACTCTTCTGGTGTCAGATATCCGATCAGAAATGATTCGTCCAAAAATGATGAGGTATAAGACTTCCAAGCCTCATTGATATCTACACGAATCTCATTGTTATATACAGCTCCTGTAGTTGGTTTAATTAAATCAAGTATCAGGCTAAACAGAGTCGTTTTGCCAGCCCCATTATTTCCTACCAGGCCAAAACTTTCTCCTTTGTTTATTTTCAATTTGGCCACATTCAAAGCCGTATAATTTCCATATACTTTTGTAAGATTTTCAGCGTATATCATATTCATTATTTATTTTAAATTTATTAATTAATTTGTTTAAAACCATCAATCATGGCATATTTCCTCTTTGTGTAACCTTTGACAATAAAATTCAACCATATATTTTTTAATAATAAACCAATGATTCCAGCCACTGCAAGTATAGTAGTAGCTGTCCATTCATTAAAGAAATATTTTAAAGGTAACCATATCATGAGAGGCAATATAAGTAATGGCAACCCTATTAACCATTGAGTTGCACCCGCTCCTTGAGTATTAAACATCGCACTTTTGTCGAGTTCTATCCTCTTTTTATTGTAAGAACTGGCGTATAATATCACAGGTATATTGATGCCGGCATTGTAAATTGCACATGCTATATTCAGCAACATTATATTGACACCAAAATAAGCATAAGGTAACGTCAGCATAGTCATGACAACAATAGACAGATACATTAATCCTACTTTTGAATTCAGGTATTGCCTTATAGAAGTCTTTTGGGTCATCAATAGTGGATAATAGCTACTATCCCATGCAGGAATAAACTGACCAAAATTAATAACAAATATTCCAGTCATAAATATACCAAGGAAAGGCGAATAAAAAGAATTCATATCATGCTTACCGTAAAACAGCAAACCATAAGCAGCAAATAACAAGGCCATCCATATAGTCGCCTTAGGCCTCTTATTACGCCAAATCAGTCTGATATCCATCTGAAGAAACTTGGCCATGTCCCCAAACTTACTCGTCCAACTTAAATCAGACATTGCAACCTTATCTGCTTTGTCTTTAAATGAAGTATCCAGATAAAATGTGTTTTTTATATGCTTAAAATTCAAATAATAAAGAATAACAAGTAAACACAACGGTATTGAAGATAAAATGGGAAAAGTCAATATCTTTTCCATTATATCCGCAGTCAATCTGGTCACCGAGAAAACATCAAATTTCTCTAATAGATACAATATCACAGGTACGAGTATAAATGGGATAAGCCATTTTACATCATGATCTGATTTCTTACTCATTATAAAATTAATGAAATTCATACACAACATCAATGCAAAGATCGTCACCCACCATCCTACAATCTGACCGACGGAGTAGTCTTCCTTATAGATACACCACATACCAAAAGGTATGACCACCATAGGTGCAATCCAGTTGAAAAAAGAAAAGATGCTTTTGAAAAGCAAAAAATGTATTATATTACTCTTCTTTATCGTAGTGGTCATAAGTGGCCTGACATTCATAACCGGCAGTGTCTGCAATAAAAACCTTACGATGAGTTCTATCAACAGCCATATTGCTATAAATTGATTGACATACTGCATAGGACTGACTATGTCCACCTGCTCCTCTATTGCGGGATATAACATAATACCCATAGCCAAAAAAGTAATGGCAAAGTATAGGATTATAAACCCCATGAAAATTTTAACACCTACCTCTTTTCCAAGACTGGCAGACCTAAAAAACCCTTTCCCTTGTAATTGTATAAATTTTAATACCATATTTTGTTAATTTTAATGATGTAAACTCTATTTAAAATTATTGAAACTTCGACAAGCAGAAGTTCTTACTGTCGATTAAAATTAAATTGATTAATTTACCCAAAAAAGAACTAATGTGTTTATTGATGCCCATGTTCAATTACTTTTTCCAACACGGCTTTTCTAAAATTGTAATGAAAGATGGCTCCCAGAGGCATCATAATAAATGCTAAATACTTTAAAATTAAACGCATTGCACTACTAAAATCAGGCAAATATACACTCCTGCTTTTAGCTGCCAAAATCAATAAAACCCCTAATAAAAAGATTAATGAACTTTTTATAGGAGACTTGCCTTTAAATGCATAAATACCGTCGATATCTGTATATGATGGTGACACAGGCTTTTTGCCGAGATAAAACTGTATGCTGTCTCCTTTTTCAAGTTTGATTATCTTATTTTTTGAGTCAAATTTCACTTCCGATTGATTATTTTTTATCAGGCGAAAATTGAATCCAATAAAAAATTGCCAAAAATCAGGATCGAGATAGACAGCAGATTCATCTGGCGCCAGTTCACTTAATTGCTTATGAATGTGCTTTATATATTTCTTCCTCCTAAATCTTAATGCAATGGACAAAAAAATTAGAATACCAAAAAAACATAAAGAGGTTGCGTTCATTTTTATATAATTTAAAATGTTAGATAATACGAAAGTTTAAGATTTATTTATTATTGAATCAATCGTACTTCGAAAAATAAAGCTTTATCTGATTTTATACGAATGTGATTTGAAAAATTATATTCTATATTTAAAAATAAAACAAATATAAATCATATTACAATCTTTCTAAATCTTCTCTATTTATTTTTACTAAATCTATTTTTTGATTATAGAAATACCAAAAAATAAAAATCAGCATTAATAAGCTTCCAATTACTATTGTATAAAATGATTTTGAAATGACGATTACAAATAATAAAACACCATAAGAAAAACTCATAAAAGATGAGATTGAATGAGCATCCACAACCTTATAAACACCACTTTCCAAATTTAAAAAAACTGCTGAAATCGGTTTTTCATTCCTGAAAAATTGGATCGAATCAGATTGTTCAATAGTCAGCATCGTGTCCGCAAAAACCTTACGAGATTCTTTACCATTTACTTTCGCAAAATACGACATTATTCCACCAAAAGGAGACTTTGTATAGTTTTCATTTATCGACGTGATTATAATCTGACTGTCACTTTTTTCTAAAAGCGACAATAGCTCCTTTTTATTGAGTCTTCTACGATGAAAGTTGTAAACAATTGCTAAACCACACACCAATAACAGTGCTAATATGTCATTAACATACTTTCCATTTGATAATCCATTTATCAAATGAGTAACTAAAATACTTACTAATACTAACCATGGTAAAAAATTGATATATTTTTTGATAAATTTCATTTTGACTTGATTTTATTGAATAAGAAATAAAAAAAATATTTTTTTCTGTCATTACCTTTAAGTGAGAAAAATGTTTACACAAAACAGATTACTCACTTCGTTCGCAATGACTATTCATCCTGTTTGGTGAGCGAATGTGTGGCGGAAATCCGCCACACATTCGCTATTTTTCAACCGATAAGCTTAGTGTCCTCGCTAAGCTTCATATTATACCAAAGTGACATTCAAATTAGCCCAATCTTCATCAAAAAATATCCGATTTCTTCGTTAGAAATACTCGCCATAGCTACGGCTATATCTGTGTTTTCTGCCTTGAACTCTGACATTTTTTATTATGCATCTTCGGACAAATTCAAAAATCACTTTGGTATTAGAGTTTGTCGTCCCGACAACACGAACTAAAAAATACCATATAAATACAACCAATGCTTTCAAAATCATACTCATTTGTTTTCGGATACCATTAAGTCAGGGCGATCTGGAGACATATTATACGTTCTGTTCTTACCTAAGATTTTTTGATAAAAACCCGAGCATCGCCTTGTAGAACTCAATGGTATTTTCTTCATGTGCAAATCCATGTCCTTCGTTGTACTTGACCATATACGGTACATCCACGTTTTTAGCACGAAGTTGTGATACGATTTGGTCACTTTCGTCGATATTAACTCTTGGGTCATTAGCGCCTTGTACTACAAAAAGTGGTGCTTTTATTTTATCAACATGATAAGCAGGCGATACTTGCTTTGCAATTGCTGCCTCTTCAGGATTATCGGTATCATACCATATTTCCTTAAGCATTTCAAGATATGGTTTCCAATACTCAGGTATAGACTTCATGAATGTAAATATATTTGAAACGCCTACATAATCTACACCACAAGCATAGAGATCGGGTGTTTTAATCATGCCCATTAACGTTGCATATCCACCATGAGAACCACCATAGATAGCGATTTTGCTTTTATCAACCCAGCCTTGGCTAATAGCATAAAGTACGCCGTCTTCTACATCCTCCATGCAGGCGCGTCCCACTTGTTTAAATCCAGCCTTCAAAAACTCTTTTCCATATCCGCCAGAAATTCGGAAATTAACTTGCAGAGTAGCATACCCTCTACTTGCAAATAATTGATTCTCTGGATTAAATCCCCAGCTATCACGAACCCCTTGCGGACCACCATGTGGATTGACGACCATAGGCACTTTTTTACCATTGATAGCCTCTTTTGGCAACGTGATATAGCCGTGAATAGTTTTTCCATCTCTCGCTTTGAAAGTTATCGGACGCATTTCTGCCATATCATCTTCTTTGAGCTGTGGCATCATGTCATAGAGTAATGAGAATTTTTTCGTTTTATTATCGTATTGATAATAAGTTCCATACAATTTATCACTCTGAACTAACAATAATAGTGTATTTTCATTATCATCAGCATCAATGATATAACATTCCTTGTCCGGGAAAGCCTTTGTCATTTGAGCACTAAACGCTTTATAAAAATCACTTACAGGTTCAATAACGTATTTCTCTCCCTCATAAGCAAAATAGTCAATCTCATAATTTCTATTTCTACTCCTTGACATACTTGAAACATCAAAATCAGGATTAGAATAAACTTCCTTAACAGTTTTATCTTTTTTAAAGTCATAAAGGATGATCCTTGCCTTATCTCCATCAAGATTTGTAACTACATAAGCTAAATCATTATTATCATTCGAATAATCAAATCCTATTATGGAGAAAGAATCGTACCATTTTGATCTTTTAATCATTCTGAACTCCTTTGTCGCTCTATCTTTATACCAAACTTCTCCTTCTATGCCATTCACCAATCGGGAATATGCACGAAGATTTCCATCTTTGTCAAAAACATATCCTTGAATTGGATTTTGGATATCTTTATTTTCAAAAAGCTGTTCAATTTCTCCGGTAACTATATTTAATTTATAGGGTTCAAAAACTTGTGGATTATTTTTATTCATCAAGATAATAATATAATCCTTTTGGTCCTTTAGAACATTTTGAATTCTAGCCGTTACTCCTTCATAAGGCGTTAAATCCACATTATTTTTACCGTCAAGGTCAACTGCATAAATATGGTAATTTTCATCACCACCCTTATCCATTACATACAACAATCTATTTTCATTGACCCAGCCGTAACCTCTAATCAACTCATCTTTTTCTTCGATGATTCTTGTGACTTTACCAGAAATTATCTCTTTAACATAGACATGGCTTTTTGTACCATTGTCTTCCTTTTCCCGATAGGACATATATTTTCCATCTGGTGAAAGTTGAAACTGAGATGACTTTGGCTTAGCAAAGTAATCTTCTACTTTGTACTTAAAGTTACCTTTGTCATAAGATATTAATTTTTGCAAGTCCTCGTCAGAACTCACTAATGAAGGATCACCAGGAATTTTCGATTCGAATTTTGACAATACGAGTGGCAACTCCATCCCCATCTGTTCGAAATTGCCTTCAATTTGATTTCCGGTGAATTTTCCGTTGTACTTTGCTTGTAATGCCGACATTGTCAATGATAAAACACCGTCATTAAATTCGGTTTTATCGACCGGTATCCCTGTCGCACCTTGCATCGGCACGTCTAATGTAGTTTGGAGTACTCCATCATTTTCAGTAATGTGAAAAATGAGTTCTAATTCCATACCTTGAAAATTGACTGATCCTTTCCAGTCTCCCTGTACCTGTGCCGAGGATATATTCCAACCAGCAACAAGTAAAATAAATAATAAATACTTTTTCATAAATTTGAATTTAAATAAATAATAAAATTGGTTAAATACATAATGAGCGTAACAACTCAGGTATGATTAATTCCAATCAAAAAATGATAATTTTTATGATTTGAAAGCATATATCTGAGTAGTTACTAATGCGCAAAACTTTAATTTGCCTCTACTTTTACTTCTACTTGATTTTTCTTTTTATCGGATTTACCTCGCCTTGGTTCACCCACTTTACGTGTATTATCATCCGGTTTGCGATCTATCAGCTTATTGTAAGGGTCAATACCTGCTTTGTACGGTTTTTCATCGACGACGATCTCTAATATGGTATTGGGTTCAGTGAATTTATGCTTTTGCATATAAAGCACCTTATCTGACTTCTTACCATTGATTTCCTTCTCAGCAAATACACCTACATCAATATAATCAGCAATCGGAATTTCTGATGATTTGCCGAGGCTATCTGCACGGAATTTTTGGCAGCTGATATCAATCGATACTTTATATTTTCCGCCTGGCAATGAGTCGATGGTGACTAATTCAGTTTTATTTTCATAAAGCGTGATGGTCTCCAATAGATCCGTGATGATATACTTCAAGCTATCTGGTGTTACTGCTTTGATATTATCCGCCAATTCTCTTGCAGTAGGATATGGTGGATCTTTCTGTCCGTATTTTTTAATAAAATCAGACAAAACACCATTCAACACATCTTCTCCAAGATAGTCTTTCAGTGCATAAAATACAACGCCACCTTTATTATAAACAGCATATTGTGTTCCTTCGTCATATATCAATGGTTGCTCACCTCGATTTTCTGAAGTGCGCCCTTGCAGATACGTGTCCATTTCGTATTTCATAAATTTCTGAATACCCTCTCGACCATAAGCCCGCTCCATTACCATCAATGCAGAATACTCTGCCAGTGACTCCGAAAGCACATTAAATCCCTGTACTTTGGCAGGTACTACCTGATTGGCCCACCATTGATGTCCCATTTCATGTGCTGTTACAAAAAACGGTAAGTCAACAGTTTCTGCTATTGTAGTATCAACTTTTGAAATGAAACCTATTCCTTCTGAAAAAGGAATAGTATTGGGAAATGACTGAGCAAAAGAACGATACCTCGGATACTCTAATATACGTACCTGGCTATGTGGATATGGACCGAAATAGGCCGAACAATATTCCAATGAGCCTTTTATACCTCGCATCATTCGATCCAAATTGTATTCATGCCCTTTATGATAGAATATTTCTATATCCACATCCTTCCATTTATCCCGTCGCACTTCGTATCTTGCAGACACAAATGAGAAAAAGTGATTAACTGGTGTTTCGGTCTTGTAGTGATAATATTTCCTTCCATTTTCTTCCCAGCTTTTCTGCAATTTTCCAGGAGCTATAGCAATCTGGTCTGACGAAGTGCTGACCGTAGCATCCAACGATATCCAATCTGCACTACCTCCAATGAATTTAGTATTCCATGCCAAAGTATCATTATATTTAGCAACTCGGTCTTTTGGTTCTAAACCATACTTTTTTCTTGCCCGATTATCACTTAACTCGTATCTATTGTTATACCCCAATGACGGTAAATAATAATTATCGAAAAATGTTCCATTTTCAACGATACTTATTCCTGCATCATCATTTTTGAAACCTTTGGGTGCAGTAGAAACCGAGAATGTCATCAATGTCGAATCTCCCGGCATCAACGACTTATCGAGTTTATATAGAAAATAATTATGCTTTGTATCTTCCATCAGCAAGTTTGCCCCTATATCAAATATTAAACTTTTAAGTTTGACATCATCAAAAAGTCCTATAAAAATACTATCCACTTGCCTTTCACTTTTATTGAGCAATTGATAGCTTCCTTGTATATCCACCGCTCGTCTTTCGGGAAAGATATCTACTGCTACTTGAACTGCTGTGATCTTAGGTTGTGCTATCGCTTCGTACTGTTTATATTTTTTCTCATAATCTACTTGAATTTTTTGCCAATCTTCATTTGAATAAATGGTATTCAAAACCGAAGTATTGTAATAAATATAACTTCCGAAGCCTGCAAAAACCACAAAACTCAATATCAATGCAAATGCTTGTCCCTTACCAAACGATCGTTTTGCCATTGCTAAGCGACTTTTTAGTGCCGTTTCTTTACCACGCATCCATATCAAAGTAGCTACCGTGACCAACACTCCACAGAATCCCAACCAATACAATTTGAAAGGAATATAAGACACCAATTTATGCCCATATCCATTCATGTCAGAGTATCGCAATCCTGGTCCACTCGAATTAAAATACAACAAATTATTGGCCCACTCTAACTTCCTTAAACCCATAGGCAGGAAAAGCCAGAATATTACTATCACGATATATCCTACATAGCGATTGGGTATGACTGTATGAACGAAAAATGCAAACAGAATATATATCAAAAAATGCAACAACGTAAAGCCGAATAAATCAACGATATAATGTCCCAGATTAATGTCAGTAAACCCGTTGAAAAGTTGCAAGACGATACTATTAAACATCAATAGAAACAAGAAAGCCACCATGGCCAATGTCAAACCTCCGATCTTTGAAAAGACCAATACCCAGTTGGGAATAGGCGAGGCTCCTACCAACTCCTCTGTTCTGGCATCCCGCTCACGCCATGCCATCGCACCCGAAAAGAAAATAATCAGAATCAAAGCAAAAAAAACATAAAATCCACCACTCTGTTCAAGCATCTTGTAAGTTACCATATACGTAGGTGTACCCATCTGTGCACCTAAATATTGTGCCTGAGTTGTAAATCCTAAAACAGCCATGACCGCTATAATCAGTGCAAATGGCGATTTCACTACATTTATAAACTCAAACTTACTGAGATATGCCAACTGCTTCCAATTGAAAGCGGTAGTAAAAGATTGCGCCGCTTTGGGTATTTCGGACAGGGATCTTACTACTGCACCCGACGATAAAGCACTTCCATCCTCTTTTGCTTTTCTATTGAACAAGGTGAATGGCGCTGTTGACTGACTAAATGCAAACTTAAAATAAATAAGTATTGCTATTCCAATACTCACTCCTAACCAGATCAGTCTATTGTACAACAATACACCATCAAAAGGTAGTGCAGATGTGTTTTTCTCACTTGGCGTCCAAAACTTGGTCGCCAAACTAAGTGCATTCTGACCAAATGGCTCCAACAATGCCGCAAAATATTCATGCTTTAACTCACTGCCAATGCTATTAGCTGTGATTTGAGCTATGATTAAGATAAGACAGCTTACATAGGCAGCAACCATATTGCGCGTGAATGTAGCCACCGCAAAAAACAACAAGCCTATAAACAAAATATTAGGTACAACTAAGTAAAAAAACGGTTGTAAGTAGTTGGATAAAGCAAATGGCCCAAGATAGGAAGCTTCAATATTGAAAAAAGTACAACCAATATAATGCCCCAAAGGAATGCTACTCATCACAAAAACAGACACTAAAAATGTTGCCAGAAAGCGACCACCCAGATATCCGGGCTTACTGATAGGCTTTGTAAAAAGCATACCATGCATATTGTACTGAAAGTCCTTAAAGACCGCCGGAGCCATGATCGCGACTATCAAAAACACAGGTATAAATGTCTGCATACTCATAACAGTAATAAAATCTGCAATGGCTATATTGGAGTTGATTACCTCATTAGAATCATTAACTCCGCCAAATAATCCTGCCGATTCAGCAATAATCAACAAGGAAAATCCTAATATACCAACAAAAGATATATAAGGAAATGGCTTTTTCATCCATTGGGTAAATTCGAATCGAAATATTTCATAAAACATAAGTCAAAATATTTTAAGTGTTATTAAAAAATGATGATTAAGATATATTTGTGAAATATACGTCTTCGAGATCCGGCTCTACCTGTACAAAACCACTATCAGGCTGACTTTCAGCATATACATGTACCAATACCTTTCCGTCAACCATTCGGGTTGATATCACTTTAAATTGATTTCTGCAAGCTTCCACATCTTCCTTATCCATACTTTTGCTCCATATCATACCTTGCAGCGAGTCTAAAACATCTTTAGTCTTACCTTTGACTACGACCTTGCCTCTATTCATGATGGCCATGTTTGCACAAAGATTGCTAACATCTTCTACGATGTGCGTGGATAAAATGACTACGATATTTTGCCCGATTTCGCTCAATATATTGTGAAAACGATTGCGCTCTGCCGGATCAAGACCAGCGGTAGGTTCATCCACAATGATGAGTTTGGGATCTCCAAGTAGTGCCTGTGCGATACCAAAACGCTGACGCATACCACCAGAGTAGCCGCCTAAATGTCGTTTGCGAGCATCCCAGAGATTGGTCTGATTGAGTAACTGTTCGCATACTTCTTTGCGCTCCTGACTGTTGGAAATACCTTTAAGTATAGCAAAATGATTGAGTAAATCAATCGCCGATATTTTAGGATAAAACCCAAAATCCTGCGGCAAATAACCCAAGATCTTGCGAACACCCTCTTTATCTTTGAGCATATCGATATCGCCCAATGTAGCTGATCCACTATCGGCTTCTTGCAAGGTAGCTAAGGTACGCATGAGTGTTGATTTTCCGGCTCCATTTGGTCCGAGAAGACCAAACATACCTGGAGACATTTCTAATGATACATTATCAAGTGCGTGCACTTGATTGCCATAAGTTTTTGAAAGACCATTAATGATTAATTCCATAATGTTGTAATGTTTTGATTTGTTAATTAATTTGTTTATGTGTTATTCTTTTGTATTCCTCTTAGAGTTTTGCAGTCATCCAACCTATGAAGAAGCATAATATTATAAAACCAATTATAAAAGGCCATCGTATTTTATTATTCTCAGCCACAATGATTGGATCTTCTCCTTTATAAAAATCTATTGCTACACCATATATAGTCAGTTTCATATTGAGCGTACAAGGTATTTCTCCTGAACCGTTTTCATTTATATTAAAATGATGCGTTGTACCGAAAAAAGAATACTTTTCTGAGACAATGGAATTATTGACTTTAATGGTCTCCTTTCCGAAAAATGAATTGAAAAGTTCAATCTTGTTATCTCCTTGATAAATGGTTGTAAATTTCATTTGTTTTGAATTTTATTTGTTTTAATAAATATGTTTGTAAAATGTATTAAAGTTTTTATATTTATTTTATCATGTTATGTATTTTGAATGCTATACTATCTGCATAATAACTAGTTCCACAAATATGGCATTTCTCAATTTCATAAAACTCCTTTGGTTCGTTAGCATGTTCAAAAATTTTCTGCCCTAACTTTAAAGGAATAGATTCGTCTTCTGTACTGTGAATGACTAAAACAGGCTTGTTGTTGTGTTGGATAGATTTATAAGCACTATATTTTTCACTTACAATCATCCGACCTAAAATAGGTATAGCTTCGGCTGCAATATCCTTATGTGATGAAAAAGCACCTTCAATAACCAATCCGTCAATTTCGTCTTGTCTTTGTTCTGCCACTACAGCGGATAAATGTCCTCCTAAAGATTGTCCATAAATAACGATTTTCGTATTTTTTACATCATCTCTACCTTTTATATATGTCAATGCCGCATTTCCATCCAGCAAAACATTATCTCTTGTAGCAACTCCTTCAGAAAAACCATATCCACTATAATCAAATACCAAAGCTTGAAAACCATAGTTAATTAATGATTTCATAGCATGGAATTGCTCAACCACACATCCTCCATTACCATGAAAATGAAGTAATGTTGTTGTCGGAGTAATATCTATTGGTTTTAGAAACCAACCATTTAGATTATTGCCACTTGAGCTTTTAAAGACAACACTTTCAAGAGTATAGTTCAGATGGATTGTATCTCCATTATTATCCAAAAAAGTAGGCTGCAATGTCTTGGTATCAAAATCAATATTGAGTTGACCATCATAAAATGACATAACTACGTTTTCTTTGTCAGTTGGTAATGGTGGTAGTTTTGTGGGTTGCAAAAACGTATTATCAAAACTACACGATGACAATAGTAAAAATGAAAAAATAGTCAAAGCCATCATCGCTTTAGATTCTAAAGTTATACCACGATATTTCAATTGTAAATTGTCCATTTTGCTCTTTATTTCATTTTTTAAAATCAACACCTCATTCCTTTGCCCAGCCAATTACCGTTTGTTTAAATGCTTCATATTTGATTGTATTGGCAATGAGTTTAATACTATTTAATATAAAAACAGACAGTATAATAAGACTCCAAATTATTACACTTTTAGCTTCTTCTAAACCATTTGGAATCAACAACAAATCTACAAGAAACAATATAATAATAACCCATTCAAATATCCTCCAAGCTCGGCTTATATCCATTTTAATACGACCATTTAATAAAGATATTTCGTCTTTGAAACTGATAGACCCATCTTGGTAAAATTGCAGTAAAGTATTGAATGAATTCCCTAAGCTTACCGATATAACATCGTCCTTTTCGGAATACATAAAATTAAACTTCCTGAGGTTGATTTTCACTTTCTCTCTCTCCAATGTTTTGTTTTTTAATTATTTATAAAATTATTTATTTCTTAATCATTCACTTTTTGTAGCTCGGTATCCCTTTTAATACAAAACATACAAATAGAATATATAACCAATCCAATCACAATCCCTAAGTAATCAAAAAGCATATACTTAGACATGGACAGATTACTCACTTCGTTCGCAATGACTTTTCATTTCGTTTGGAGCGTGAATGCGTGGCGTTTCCGCCACGCATTCACGCTTTTCTTACGATAAGCTTAGCGTCCTCGCTAAGCTTGATATTAGCGTTTGTCGTCTCGACAACACGAACTTATACCAAAGTGATTTTTGAATTTGTCCAAAGATTCATAATAAAAAATATCTGAGTTCAAGGCTGAAAGCACAGACATAGCCTTAGCTATGGCGAGTATTTCTAACGAAGAAATCGGATATTTTTTGATGAAGATTGGGCTAATTTGAATGTCACTTTGGTATTATATCTGCCACACTACTCCCCACCTTTCAAAAACCGGCTATGCTGCAACTTCTCACCTGCTTTGATGCTGATGATATACATTCCACCCGGCAGATCACGTACATCTATCGTAGCGCCTGAGGCGAATACGGCTTGTTCCGAAACTATCATTTGCCCCTGCACATTGCTGATCGTATAGCTGTCGATGATATAGTCTTTAGTCAGTATATACAGATCGGATACTACAGGATTGGGATAGATGCTCACAGGTATAGATACCGTCTCATCAACAGCGGTAGTACCACACGCCTCTTGCGAAGGATTATCTCCTGATATCTCCCAGCCGTTTGATAGGAGTACATTTCGGGCTTGGGTAGCTGATGTGTCATATTGCATCCCATAGGCACTGAGTGATAAGTTGCGGACACTATGATTATTTTGTGCCCAGCCTCTAAGCGTTGCACTGTAATTAGCACAGTCAATACCAGAATCATCGAGCGTTATGTAACGAAGCGAAGGATTTAGCTCCCAACTTCCTATCTGCTGATTGAAAGAGGTGGCTCTCCTGAACATCCTACGCATATCTGTTACATTCGATACATCCCAACTTCCTATCGGTTGATTGTATGAAAGTGCATCCTCAAACATACTCTCCATGTTAGTTACACTGGATACATCCCAATTATCAATCGGTTGATTAAAGGAACTTGCTCTCCTGAACATCGAATACATATTCGTTACATTACTTACATCCCAATCTCCTATCGGTTGATTGAATGAACTTGCATCCTCAAACATACTCTCCATGTTAGTTACACTTGAAACATCCCAATTGCCTATCGGTTGATTGAAAGAGGTGGCAAACAAGAACATACCCAACATGTCAGTTACACTTGATACATCCCAATCTCCAATCGGTTGATTAAAAGAGCTCGCTTCATAAAACATTACAAGCATACTTTTTACACTTGATACATCCCAATCGCCTATCGGTTGATTAAAAGAGCTCGCTTCATAAAACATTCCAAGCATATCAGTTACTTTGGATACATCCCAATTCCCAATTGGTTGATTGAATGAAGTCGCTCCAACGAACATACCATACATATCCAACACATTGGATACACCCCAATCTCCGATCGGTTGATTGAATGAACTTGCTCTATTGAACATACTACGCATATCAGTTACATTGGATACATCCCAATCTCCTATCGGCTGATTGAATGAACTTGCATACAAAAACATACTCGCCATGTCAGTTACACTGGATACATCCCAACTTCCAATTGGTTGATTGAATGAACTTGCTATTTTAAACATACCTCCCATATCAATAACATTTGATACATCCCAACTTCCAATTGGTTGATTGAATGAACTTGCTTCAAAAAACATTCCACGCATACTTTTTACATTGAAAACGTCCCATTTCACAATGGGTTGGTTGAATGATTTAGCATTGGAAAAAGAGCTATTCATATTGGTTACACTCGACACATCCCAATTATCAATTGGCTGGTCAAATGAAAGTGCAGCAATAAACATATAATCCATATCTGTAACATTTGAAAAGTCAGGATATTTATCAATTGGTATTTTGTCGAAATTTATACATGAAGCAAACATTGAATTTGTACTATTCCATTTTACATCTCCCCATTCTCTCACACCAATCAATTGTTCGGTATTATTACTGCAATCACCAACTCTTTCATATTTAATATCGAAACCAAAAGGAAAAATATATTCTAAATTGGAAAACACTGAATCAATACTACTACACATATAAAATCTTCTGAGGTTTTCAGGCGCTATTGATAATATCAAAGGCTCGTTTGCATTTGAGCTGTTTACCTGAATAATGACCTTACCATTCGTCAATTTATCCCATTTTCCGTATCCACTTTCGTTCCCACATATCCAATTATATTCAGTATTACCTTCAGTTAGAATAAAAAACTCTAAAGTGCTTTGCCCAACGGGCACTTCCCATTCGGTTATAAAGGGCTCTAATTCTGGAAATTCGCAAACTTCTGATAAAGCGTAATCTCCTTTGATTATCCAACCTCGATTTAAAAGTGAATCCCTGGCTTCACTTGCATTCAAACCGTAATTTAATCCCATTACACCTAAAGTTAGGTTGACTTTATTTGTATTATTTTTTTTCCATTGATTGAGTGTAGCGCTATAATGCGTACAATCCATACCGCTTCCATCCAACATGTTTTCAAGATTAACCTCAGGGTTGAATATCCACTCTTCAAAAACCTGATTAAAAGTACTTGCTCCATAAAACATATTACTCATATCGGTTACGTTAAAAACATCCCAGTAACCTATAGATTGATTGAAAGAATCTGCTCCGTTAAACATATCACTCATATCTCTTACATTCGATACACCCCAATAAATCATTGACTGATTAAAGGTAACAGCATTTTGAAACATACCTTTCATATTGGAAACTTTGGTTAGATTCCAATTGCCTATCGGTTGATTGAATGCAATTGCTCCTTTAAACATACCACTCATATCATTGACATTAGAAACATTCCAGTCACTTACATATTGATTAAAAGTACTCGCTCCATGAAACATATTACTCATATCGGATATTCTGGAAACATTCCAATTTTCGATTGGTTGATTGAATGCACCCGCTCCTTTGAACATATAACTCATATTAGTTACATTTGATACATTCCAACTTCCTATCGGTTGATTAAAGGAACTTGCATCTTCAAACATACTGCTCATATCAGTTACACTTGACACATCCCAACTTCCTATCGGTTGATTGAAAGAACTTGCATCTTCAAACATACTGCTCATGTTAGTTACACTTGATACATTCCAACTTCCTATCGGTTGATTAAATGAAACTGCTTTATAAAACATATTACTCATATCAATAACATTTGATACATTCCAGTCTTTTAATGATTCATTGAAAGCACTTGCTTCATAAAACATATTACTCATATCAGTAACATTTGATACATTCCAGTTATTTAATGATTGACTGAATGAACTCGCCCCATAAAACATATTGCTCATGTCAGTTATTTTGGATACTTTCCATTTCTCTAATGCTTGGTTAAAGGAACTCGCTCCTTTGAATATGTTCTCCATACTTGTTACATTAACCACATCCCAATCACCAATAGATTGATTGAAAGCGCTTGCTTCATTGAACAAATTACTCATATCGGATATTCTTGACACATTCCAATTCCCAATAGGTTGATTGAAAGTACTTGCTCCATAAAACATATTTCGCATATTATTAACAACAGATAGATCTGGAACAGCATCAATAGGTAATTTATTGAATTTCGATGCTTTTTCAAACATAGATACCATACTGCTCCATTTTACATCACCCCATTGTTGTACGCCTATTAATTGATCGACGTTCTCTGTACATTCAGCATTGACACTACAAGTATAAAATCTGCGAAGGTTGTCTGCCGAAATAGATAATACCAATGTTTCATTCGAGTTGGCTGCAGTAACTTGTATCGTTATCTTACCATTAGAAGTACCAGTCCACATACCAGACCCATGCTCGCTTCCGCATGTCCAGTTATACTCAGTATCTCCAGTTTTAGCAATATAAAATGATAAAGTACTCTGTCCCTGCGGTATTTCCCACTCGGTGATGAAGGGCTGCGTCTGTGCTTGTAGCAGTGAGAGCATGCCAGTCAGACACCAAAGTAGTATAAACAGGTATCGCCTTACGAAAATACCCTTTGAAAAAATACTGGTTTTGTTGCCGGAAAGAAAGGTTAGCTGTTGTGTAAAAGTAAATTTTGGTTTCATGATTTGTGTTGATTAAAAGTGATTATAGAATTATTAGTTTAAAATTTATCATAATTATTTCCGTTAAATCTATACTGTATGCCAATACCATATCCAGAGTTGACATAATGATCTAAGTTTCCAAATGTAAGATTGCCATTCAGAGAAACACGCAACTCTGTTTCATCACTGAATAAATCTGCTATGATACAACCTACGGATAAACCCACCGTATTGAACTTGTCAAATGACAGGCCGGCAAGCACCATATTGGCAAATTTCATCTCCGTGGACAGAATGCCATTCCATAGACTGCTCCCTTCAAATTGAAGTTCAAGCTGCCCGCGCATAGAAAAATCTTCATTAAATGGCATAGTCGCACCTATCAGACCACCAAAATAATACCGTTCCCTATAGTCTAAGTTTGTAAGATTTAAACGCTGCGGAATGGTACGAAGTACAGATGCTCCGAATTGATAAGAAGTTTTAGGTCTTCTATTGTCTAATACTCGAAGTGTTGAGTATAATACACCAAAATTGATATTGGACGAAATGGCGCTATTGAAGCCCTGAATGATAATAGGATCCTGTGGGTTACTGACAATTATATCTTCTGATGCGATACTGAGATGCGAAAAATTGACACCGATACCACCTGCGAGATAATCACCGTATTTGATGAGGTCAAAAATCTTATAGGATGTTGATAGCTGCACTGCCGTATTTTGGATGACACCGGCACGCTGACCAATCAGTGCGATACCCGCACTAATGCCCTGATAGGGAACAGCGGTTTGATATCCTGCATAGAAAACCTGTGGCGCATTAGGTACACCTGTAAAGTTTTTCTGGTAATATACACTAGCCTCTGATTGTCCCCAAAGACTTAATGCTGCGGGATTGTTGATATATTGATTATCAAAATTAAAGCGTATTTCGTCAGATTGCTGCCCTATCAGGTTTCCTGTCACAAACAATCCAATCACTATTGATACAATTAAATTTTTCATTTCTAAGACATTTTTAATTAATGAACATAATAGATTAAGGTTTACTCAATAAAGTCAGATCGCTTCTGAGCTCAAACTGGGAAATACTGTCCGAACCATATCTCAATATATAATAATATACACCATCTGGCAATCGCTTTCCTTCGATAAATCCTTCCCAGTCATTCTGATAGTCTTCAAATGTACCCAATATCTGCCCCCATCTATTGAAAATGGTCAGCTGCCTGTAAGGATACCGGGATATGCGATCAAACTCTAACTTGTCATTGATACCGTCGTCATTTGGAGTAAGAAAATTAGGGCCGGTAATAGGGTCGTTGTTGATTGTCAGGCTTATCACACTGGACTTCTCACAGCCATTGATGTCTTGTGCCCATACGGAGACATCTGTATTCACTTCGAGTATCAATGATGTAGTACTACAAGATGTACATGATAGATTTCCTAATGCTGAGTTCCACGCTACCGTTTCGGCTCCATCAACAGTCAGTGTCACTTCATCACCGTATTCAATACCCGTCAGATCACCTGGTAAACCGATAAGGTCAGCAAAATATCCAACCAAAATAGTATCTCTACGAATACATGCAAACTGATTAGATGCTTCTACGATGTATTCTCCCGCTTCATTTACGATCAGTTCTCTGGTATTAGTGGATATTTCTACACCATCTCTATACCACCTGATATTGATATCCGATGCGTTTACATTTCCTATGGATAAAAGTAGTGAATCTCCTGTACAGAGCACCACATCCTCGCCTAATGGTGCAATAGTAAGATCTGACGATACTTCGATATCTATCGGGTCTATCACGGTCTCACACCCATGTATATCCGTTATCGTGACACCATATTGACTTGCAGCGAGTGGTTCAAGTATCCCGCTTTGATTGTTCTCACCCGTGCTCCATCGGTAGTTGGATATACCTATCTGGTTTTGTATTGTAAGACGTATCGATCCATCCTCTCTACCGCAAGTCGTACCTCTGGCATCCACTTGTACTACCGGCAGTTCGGGTGCAGTCAGCGTAAATGTAAGTGATGTATTGAATCCAGAGCCATCTGTCACTGTAACGTGATAAGTGCCCACAGATAGATTGGTGCGTTGCCATTCTGTATTGCCATCAGACCATACAACTTCTACTGGAGGTATGCCACCAGTGATATTGAGACGGATACTACCGTCAGTACTATATGCACACTGCGGATCGGTTTTATCCGGGAACATATTTATCTGACCAACTAAGATTTCTACACATTGTACACACTGCTCTCCACAAACATCAGTGACGGTCAGACATACTGTATATCGATCACTATTTGTAAAGCGGTGGTTGATCGTCGTAAAGTCGCTCGAACTGGTAGAACCATCTCCAAAATCCCAATAATAAGACACGCCTCCTATGATATTGTGAGAAAAAGTATATTCATGATCATCCGTTGGATTGACAGATATAGACAAAGGTGCACAATTAAGAGGACGGCTGAAACAAAACGTTTTGCAACAAGATATCGTATCCTGACAATTGCCGGTATAATACCTACATATATTGTATTGCCCCTGCAATGTACTTGTAAATATACTAATGTCTCCCGGCTCTACTACTTTACTTCCATCTGGCAAGGTAATTTCCGTACTAAGACCGCCTTGATTGCTGTCGCTTATCAATATTTCGATATCATTACCGTTTACTTGTGGTGTTATGACTAAATCATCACAATTCAAAACAGCATCCAACAAACATACCTTTCTGCAACATACTATACGGCAATTGCCACTTGTGTAGGTTAAGCAGACGTTGATATATGCGTTGTCAATCTTTGCATTTTGTATTTCATTATTATCAATATCGATGGTCACATCTGCCGTAGTAGCATAGACCCTTTGAATACCTTCAATTGTCCACACAGGTTCGACTTCTTCAGTATGCAGCATCACTTGCCTATTGACAACAGGCGATATCTCAAATGAACGACAATGCAGATTAGGATCTATCGCACATATTCGACGGCAACATACTCGATAACATCTCGTGATCGGGTCAAAATACCTTACAGATACGACTATCTCGCTTCCCACGGTAATACCATGCTGCGCAAAGTCATACGTAAATGCTTGTTCACGACTCATCTCCAATCCTCCGTAACTGTCTAAAGTCCATTTAATATCAGTAGCTCCTGGTACGTCTAATTCAAAGCCATAGAGTAGCGGATTTGACGTTGACCCTGCAAAATAGAATCTCTGACTTCGACAATCAAATGGATTTTCCCAAAGGCAGAAGCACTTGGTACATACCCTGTAGCATCCAGTACGCTTATCTTTATAGAATATGCTGATACATATATTGGTAATATCCAATCCCGGATATTGTATTATCAGATTTTCAAAGTCGATGTCTCCTGTTACTTCTCCAGTTCCTATCTCTACCTGTTGACCACCTGGTACATGTATCAACCAGGTAATTTCTTCCATATCCTGTGGATTTTCTGCCTCAAAGGCATACACTTGACCCGTACCACGATATATTGGAAATACATTGCGACATTCGTCCTGAGGTGTCAAGTCGGGAACGCATATACGGCGACAGCACAATTTCAAGCATCCATCCCTGTCTATATATCGGATGCTTACCACTATCTCCGACCCCGGCTGAATACCAAAATCCTGTGGTCTAAATATCTGAGGATTGTCATTACCAATATATCCAAAGTTTGGAAGTCCCGTAGGTACGTCGATGTTCCAGCTCAATACTTCCTGTACGCCTTCTGCTTTCAGGACATAATAACCATTGTTGTAATCATAAGATGTAATAATACGGTTGCAGGTAAGCGGATAGTCGATACACACTTTACGACAACACCATACATAACAGTGGGATATAGGATCCCACAATCTGCAACATACTTCATAATCTCCTGGACGTGGAAAACTATAGACTATTTCACTCTGCGACCCTCCGTATTTGACACCATCTATATACCATGCTTCGATTACCATACCGCCAAGATCATCCTGATTTATACCAAAGTTGAATGTCAAGTTTTCAGGATTGTTGTCTCCTGCATAATATGGCGTTATGATGCGGCAACTTGCAGGGAAACATACTTTTTCACAGCAATATTGGATACAGCCATTCTGATCTCTATACTTATGACAAACCATATAGCTGTCACCCGGACGGAAACCAGGATAGAATAATTGTTGATTTCCATCACTACTTTCATACACAATACGCTCTCCATTTCCTGACAATTCGGAAACGATCCAACCTACAGACTCCTCTGAGCCATTAAACTCATAGGTAGCTCCCAACGTTCCATCATTATTGTGAGAACCAAAACCACCGAATCTTAAACCGCTACATCCAATTGGATCAGCAAAATCAATAATTGGTGGTACACATTGCTGGCAATCTCCTACTTCAACATTGTCTATTAGAAATGCTTCCAACCCACCTGCCTTAGACTCAAATTGAATCTCTGTGATATTTCCTCCGATAGATCCAAAATTAGCATTCACTTCTTTCCCATCTATGAAAAGACTTATTGAACCTGATCTATCAATTAACAACTCTACTCTATAAATACACGTATAGATATCGCCTCCTCCACAATCTTTTAAAAACACCTTCTTGTCATTTAAGAGTGTTTCAAAATCAGGTTCATAACAGCTTCCATTATTACAAAGTCTGAATGTCCCCAATGCATACGAATCATATTGCCCTGTCCCGAGGTTCCTGCTCCATCCTACATTCATATCAAAGGCCACTTTCAGCCGTTGTACTCCTGCCGTAAATTGATTATCAAGTCTTAGGGATACAGTTTCCGCAGGATTATCCAATATAGCTTTTTCATTCAAGACCCATGCTCCATCGCCTCGCCACCAATCGCCATTCTTTGACAATTTATCGCCTCCTTCGTATGGATAACCTGGTGGAACTCCAGAAAAATCTTCACGATATATATCCCGGAAATAATCACATCCTTCGCCAAATTTAGCACAATTGCCCGGGCCTTTTAGGCATATCCTGTTACAACATACATCCCACACATAACCACGACGATAGTAATAACAAACATATATATAATCGTCATGATATCCTTGTATAAATTGCTGTATAGCAGGATCGTTCAGGTTGAAATTGTTTACATCTTCTCCATAATATCCATCCAATCCTTCTATCGTCCAGTAACTACGTTCTGATGATCCATCTATATCAAAACTATAATGATTTTCACTTTCGAAGCGAGGTGTCACTACCGTACAGTCTCCTCCCGGTATTCTTAATCTGGTACAACACAAATGCCAAAATCCTAAGCAATCCTGATAATAAACACATATATCTATTTCTCGACCAGGAGGGTACAATGTCAAATCTAAGTTGTCAATAGAGGTAAAGTCGTCATATTCAGGGTGTGACTCTCCGTCTATCATCCACTGTGTTGCAGTATTTCCACCTGATCCACACTCATCCACTAAATCAAAGGTATAATATTGTGGCCTATCTCCACTCGGTGGTCGAAATCGTATCCCAAAACAATCATAAGGGTAACCCACACAGATCCTTCTCGCACATATCGTCCAACATGCTCTGATAGGGTCATAGTATTCTACCCATATCGTATAGCAACCTACTCCTGGAAACCTATATGTCAAATTACTACCATTTCCTAATTCAACATTAAACCCTGATTCATCCGTTATTCGCCAATTTCCACTATAGTTATGCTCTAACTCTAATGTGTAGCTCAAATCTCCAGGACCCGAACCACTATATTGCGGACGTATCGTTCGACACGAATAAAAATCATCTAAGCAATATCTGCGGCTACATGATTCCTCTGTGCCACAACATCCGAGGTAGTACTTGTGGATTTGCAGCGGACTTCCTAGATACATATCTCTCAAATCCACTATTGGAGATGTTCCGTAATATGTATCTTGTCTAATGACATCATAATCAATATACAGATCCACTACCCATTTCACAATAGGACGACCCGTCTTACATATCAATTGTGCTCGATCATTTTCAAGATATACCAAATCAAAACTATTATCACAATCATCATAGTCATCAGTATCATCTATGCAGGTATAGACACAGCATTCTTTAAGTTCAACCTTTTCTCCAAATATAATAGTACTGGTACATATTAAATATCTACCAGGCCCTGGAAAAGTAATAATACATTCTGACTCTTGAACATCTATTGTTGCATCAGGTGATACAATCCAAGATGAGTCTATAGAATTTGAAGTATATTTATATTGAAATTTTGAAAGTTTTTCTACAGTTATTTGCTCCTTGCCACATTCAAGGGATCCTTGACCGAATTGTGGAAATGGCAAACAAACAATCTTACAACATACGTTCCAAGAATCACATACCCAGTCGTAATTCCAACAGCATATCTCATATTCTCCAAAAGGTAGATCGTATTCGTCCCCACATGTGCCTATGATCGTCTGGCCGCCACCAACAGGTGTGATTTCTACCCGGCAGTAATCATCCAATCCCGTTATACCACGTTCATACCTAGCACCACATTCCACTCGCAATAGTGATGTATTTTCTGTAGTATTAATCTGTGTCAATATTGGCAAATCACAGTCGTAATTTTTAAAGTTCGGACGATATTTAAAACAACATTTTAAGATCGCCCCACTACCATTTACTCGATAATAAAAACACACTTCATAACAATTGGGAACAGGAAATCTACATATCACTGTTCCATCAGATTCGACATCAGCAGATAAGGAATCTATCAAAGTAGGAGATCCTGCTCCTGGCAAATATATACTATGCGAAATATATTCAATATTGGAAGGAAATTCAAACTTCACATCGCTACCTTCCTGATGCAATTGAGGTGTAAAGATATTACAATCACAATTGACCCAAAAGACAAAGTCATCAGATGCTGACGAATTAGCTTTCTCTACAAAAATGTAATAGGTCTTTCCTTGGGTTAATCTAACTTTGTTCTTTCTTATTCCATTGTCGTCATAACTTGAGCAATCTACCCTTGACCCATTGCTCGATTGGGAACAATTAAGTGTATAGCTGCCACCACTTTCATCTGCGTCGCAACATTCTGATACGATGATAAATGGCGATGACCCACTAAGACTCAACGCATTAAAAGTGTAATCTTGAGTAACCGAAGGAGTGAAGGTAAATACAACCTCTCTATTTGTAAAATTACCCGATCCTGTAGTACAGTTATAACTACTGATTTCATTTTTCCCATCACTTAGAAAGTAACGTTCATATTTTACACCACAATTTGCAGGTGTTGCATCATCGCAATGTGTTTTACATTCGCCTGGTCCTATTTCGTCATCACAATATCCAGCGTTTTCAGCATGACAACTATTATCATAGGTTACGCCATTGACACATACTGGAAAGAAATATGTTGGACAAGGTCTATTTTCGATTTCTTGATAACATATATTATCAATAAAAAACCCTGTATCATAAGATGGAGGCGTTGTTGGGTCTAGATCATTGTCATAATAGAAAAAATTCAATTGATTAATCCTTTTTACTCCAGTAAAATCCAATGATTTATGTACAAATTGACCATCTACAATCAACTCAATGGAATTAGTATTTGAATTAAAGATGAGCACAATTTTTATCCACCTACCTTGTGTATAGCTTATGGTTTTAATCTCCTGAGATGTATTCGATCCAATCTCTTTATACAACTTTGCCGTACCATTATAAAATTTCATGTGCAACGGATATATATCAGAATTATCCGTTTCAATACCCCAGCTACCTGCCTTTCCGTTCTCAAAATACATATTCCACTCAAGTCGTGCTACCCCATTGATAGTTCTATTAATATTAAGGTCAACATCATCTCTGTCATCGAAATATATAGACTTACTACCACTCAAAGCCCTATTCGAAACAACTGTAGCTTTTGTCACCGACGTACCAGGAAAATCCGTAAAATCTGGATTCGCTTGTGGTGTGAGATTACCGTTATTATATTCCTCAAATCCATAACATTTGGCATAGCCTGACACTAAATTACAACAAAAATCACAGGCTTCAGGACATGCAATTTCCAGTTTATATGGACTACTGCCCCCTCCAAACCCAGGTGATTCACCATCAATAATAATTATATATTCTTGACCACCATTCAAGTAAACTTTGACTTCTTCGCTAGCATTAGAATAATTTTGTCCGGATGCAATACAATTATAATAATCTTGGATAAGTCCACAATAATCATCAATTATAAAAATATCAACATCCATTGACAAATTCGTCAGAAAGAATGTATGAAACCCGCTTTCTTTGGGTGTGAATCTAAATTTATTAGAGACAGCCCCTAAGGTTTTTACATCATTATAACACCAAATTATTGGGTCAAAATTATCGAGATAATCCACAAGTTCACCGTTGTATGGATCCCCACACGACCACTCCATAATTTCACTACAATCCTGATAACAATCAAGAGATAGGCTAAAATTTCCAATTTGAGTTGGATCGTACCCATCTACAATTGCATAATAAAAACCTGGTTCTGTAATAGTTATAATCTCACTGCCAGAAGGAGAGGTTGATTGTTTATAACATCTTGAGATTAAAGTCGTCCTTCCAAATGTTCCACCACCTCCACCTATTGGACATTCGTCAGCAAAAATAAACAAATCCAAATCTACCCCAGGTGTAAGAGTGCGTAATTGAATAGTTGCACCACCCGATCCAACAACAAACCACACCACATAATCTCCAGCTGAAAAAGGGCTTTGTGAATTAAAGTTAGGACAATTTTGATATGTGCTATTATTAAATTTATTACTTGCTCCAATGGTCGAACGCATAATAGGTTCAGCACATGTTAATTGCTCATCACAGTTATCCTGCGAATATACATTAATCACCGAAATACAGTATATTAATAAGAAAAAAAGCGTCTTTGATTTTAATAGATATTTTTGTAAAAATTTGGTTTTCATTGCAATTTGATTTATTAATTAATTTTGATTAAATATATTATCAGACCGTTTTAACTTACCTGATGTTTTACTCATATTCTTTATTGATATGCAGATTATTAATTTTGATTTAATTTCTTCATTACTTTTTCAATCCGAAAAGCAAAAGTATTAAAATATTAATTTATTTTATAACTGTTTTTAAATATTTTATATCATTTCAGCCATTTTAATACCATTTTACCTTTATTATTATTATATTATGTCTTGGATTTGTTAAAAGTAACCACTTTTTTTAAAAAATTTCACAAAATTTGTAATTTTATTTATGTCTTGCAATATAACTTTTGTTATATGGTGCTTATCAATATTATCAATGCACTTTACAAAGTTGTAGGATTCCCATCATATATCACACTATCACGGATATACACCAATCCATTTTAAAAACATGCCAAATATTCAAATTGCGACTAAGTAGTTTTCGCAACTTAGCAAATCAACAATATTCACAATCCATAATATAAATCATTATGGTCGAATCAAGTGAAATGTTAGTTCCTCTCAGTTAAAAAAATAACTGATGTAGAATTAATAACGTTCAGACATGTGTCGCTACACCGATGTTCTATTCTCCATAACCACCAAATAATATATTTACCCTCACTACAACAAAAACAAATATAGGTCATTCCTACGCTCGGCCCTTTACAAACCGAATATGTTGCAACTTCCCATCTGCTTTGATGCTGATAATATACATCCCAGTAGGCAAATCACTTACATCAATAGTTACCTTCGATGTGGATGCTGTTTGTTCTGACATCATAGTTTGTCCCTGCACACTGCTGATGGAATAGCTGTCGATGACAAGGTCGTCTGTCAGTACATATAGTTCGAACGCAACAGGATTGGGATAGATACTGACTGGTTTATTGGCTGTATCATTGACTGAAATAGTACCACAAGGCTCTTGTGAAGGTTCATCGCCTATTATCGTCCAGCCTCTTGCCAGAAGCTCATTTCTGGCGTCAGTCGTAGTAGTATCATATTGCATTCCGCCAGCTCCTAACTTCCGATTGAGAACATCAGTATTGTCTCTTGCCCAACCTTGTAGCGTAAAACTATAGTTATTACAATCTAAGCCAGAATTATCCAACATTCCATCAAGCTTAACATCGGCATTTAGTCTCCAATTACCTATAGATTGGTTAAAGTGACCCGCATTAAAAAACATATCCCTCATATCCTTTACATCCGAGACATTCCATTGACTTATGGGCTGGTTAAAGGATTGTGCTGCACCAAAGGCATGAGCCATATCTATTACATTAGAAACATCCCAATTTCCTATAGGTTGATTAAAGGAATAAGCCATAAAAAACATAAATCCCATATCGACCACATTGGAAACATCCCAATTATCTACAGAATGGTTGAAAGCTACCGCATCATAAAACATAGACCTCATATCCTTTACATTCGAAACATTCCATTGATTTATGGGTTGGTTAAAGGAATTAGCAGAAGAAAACAGGCTATTCATATCTGTTACATTGGAAACATCCCAACCTTCAATAGGCTGATTAAAGGATCTAGCGAAACTAAACAACGAATCCATATTGGTTACACTAGAAACATCCCAAGAACCAATATCTTGATTAAACAATACGGCATTATAAAACATGCTACTCATATTTGTTACTTTTGAGACATCCCAATCACCTATCGGCTGATTAAAAGAAGAAGCTCCATGAAACATTCCACTCATGTTCGTTACTTTTGAAATATCCCATGAGTTTAAGGGCTGATTAAAATAATAAGTAAATCGAAACATATTAGCCATATCTTTTACACTCGAAACATCCCAATCCTCAATCGACTGATTAAAAAAGTTTGCCTCTGAAAAGAGATTACTCATATCGACTACATTCGAAACATTCCAATTATTTAGCGGTTGGTTAAAATTTCTTGCCCAATAGAACATTTTATTCATATCCACAACATTAGATACATCCCAATGATCAATGGGCTGATTAAAATTACGAGCAGTTTGAAACATTTTGCTCATATTCTTCACTTCAGACAAATCTGGCGATTCATTGATAGGTAATTTATCAAATTTAATAGCCTGTTGAAACATAGACTCCACACTACTCCATTTCACTAATCCCCACTGTAGTACTCCTAAAAACTGCTTTGCATTTTCACTACAATCCCAATCGAGTTTACACATATAAAATCGCTTCAGATTTTGTGGTGCAATCGACAAAATTAAGGGTTCAAAAAAATCAGTTGATTGTACATCAATCTTAACTTCACCATCGAATTCACCAGTCCATAGTCCTAAACCGCTTTCAGTACCACAAGTCCAGCTAAATTCTGTATCACCAGATGTCGTTATGAAAAAAGAAATCGTACTCCGTCCTTCCGGCACTTCCCACTCTGTTATAAATGGCTGAGCATTTAGTAAAGAAAACAAACCTGTTAGATACCAGATAAGTATGATAGGTATCGCCTTAAAGTGTTTTTTCTGTGATAAAATATTTTTTGATTTCATGGTTTTTTATTAAAAGTTATCACTATTGTCCAATAAAAAAGATTTCATAACAAATCGATGAGATCTCTCAAGATGTTGAGATGACAATCAGTTAGTTAAGTTATATGTGAAAAAAATCATTATACATTCAAAAAGCAACAACTTCATGCACTAATAACACAACAAATATATCCATTTTTCCAATTTATTCACTCTTTTTCTCAATTATTTCCATGAATTTCCCTTACCTTTGCGAACAAATGTTCGTACCGCTATGAGTAATAAATTTTATACGCTTCAAGTATCTGCTATCCGACGGCTTACTAAAGCATGTGTCGAAATCACTTTGGATATTCCCACAGATCTGCACACACTTTTTGCCTATAAAGCTGGGCAGCACTTGGTATTCAAACATACCCATGCTGGAGAAGAACTTCGTCGCTCCTACTCTTTATGTACAGCACCTGCCGAAAATCAATGGTCTGTCGCTGTCAAAAAAGTGGAACAAGGGCGTTTTTCTTCCTTTGCTAATGAAAAGCTCAAAGTTGGCGACCAGGTTGAAGTCATGCCTCCAAGTGGTAATTTTACGCTTGAATATACTGATAAAAAACACATCGTTTTTTTCGCAGCAGGTTCAGGTATCACGCCTGTTATGGCACAGATTAAAGACATTCTCTTCAATCATCCTGACATTGAAATCACGTTATTTTACGGCAATAAAAACTTCAATACAATCATATTTCGGGAAGATATAGAGGCTTTGAAAAATAAATATATGAAGCGTTTTTCAGTACATCATATCTTCTCTCGGGAGAAAACTGGTATCGACCTATACCACGGTAGGATGACAAAAGACAAATGCGCTAAATTCGCTCAAATATTTTTCAATCCTACAAGTGTGGACGATGTGATGATCTGTGGACCCAATGAAATGGTTTTCGAAATTACCGAAGCATTACAGCAGGCAGGCATAGACAAAAACAAGATTCATACCGAACTTTTCAATACAGACGGTATCAATCATAGTGGAATCATAAGTGAACTCAGCGAACACGACCGCACAAAAGAGAGTCGTATCATGCTCCAATTAGATGGCAATATATATGAATACAATGTTGGGTATGCCGACCAAAACATCTTAGATGCAGGTATTGCGCAAGGTGTTGACCTACCCTATTCGTGTAAAGGCGGTGTTTGTAGCACTTGTAAGGCGAAAATCACTTCTGGAGAAGTCGTCATGGACATCAATTACGCACTTGAAGAAGATGAAGTAGAAGCTGGATATGTCCTATTGTGTCAGTCGCATCCACGTTCTGAAAAAGTTTCTGTTGACTTTGACCAAAAATAGATGATGAGGGCAACCATTTCCGATAAAAAGCGACATATCATCAGCGCCGCAGCCGATTTATTTAAGGTCAAAGGCTATAGTGCTACCAGTATGCGTGCTTTAGCGACAAAAGTAGGTCTTGAGCCGTCAAGTATTTACAGTCATATCAACTCAAAGGAAGATTTATTGGTGGAGATTTGTATGCATTGTTCCGAAATGTTCACTCAAGGTATGCAGCAGATTCAAGCGACTGAAATATTACCTGATGAAAAGGTCAAGTTGCTCATAGGTCTGCACATTGATATTGCCTATAATCATCCAGCTTCGATAACGGTATTCAATGACCAATGGACGTTTTTGCCCAAAGATACCAAAGTTATGTTTTTAGCATTGCGCAAGGAATATGAAAATAATTTTAAAAAAATACTCTTGAATGGTAAAAATAACGGTATTTTTGATTTTGAAAATATAGATATCCTATTCAGTATCATTATTAACATGTTGAATTGGCCTTATACAGCAACTAACAAATACAACAAATCGGTACTCAGATCGGAATTGACTGATGCCATTTTAAAAATATTGTACAAATAACCTTTTTTGATAAACATTAATAAAAATATCAATGATGAACCCGGAATATTCACTTGAAGAACAATTTCAGCAAAAAGTTGATAACGAAGTAAAAATAGAACCACGAAATTGGATGCCTGATGCTTATCGCAAAACGCTTGTTAGGCAGATTTCTCAACATGCGCACTCTGAGATAGTAGGCATGCTTCCAGAAGGCAATTGGATATCTCGTGCGCCAAGCCTTAGAAGGAAATTGGCATTATTAGCTAAAATTCAGGATGAAGCAGGGCATGGTTTGTATCTATATTCTGCAGCTGAAACCTTGGGTACATCGCGAAGTGAGATGATAGATTTACTTCACACCGGAAAAGCCAAATACTCAAGCATTTTCAACTATCCGTCACTATCGTGGGCAGATATGGGTGCTATCGGTTGGCTCGTTGACGGCGCAGCTATCGTCAATCAGGTCGCTTTGACACGTACCTCTTACGGGCCATATTCGAGAGCGTTAGTTCGTATATGTAAGGAAGAGTCTTTCCATCAACGCCAAGGATTTGATATCTTATATGTGATGAGTCAGGGAACAGAAGCACAAAAAGCGATGGTTCAAGATTCCGTCAATAGGTGGTGGTGGCCGTCCTTGATGATGTTTGGCCCTACAGATAAAGATTCACCCAATTCTGTACAGTCCTTAAAATGGAAAATCAAAAGACTTTCCAATGACGAACTCCGACAAAAATTCATAGATATGACTGTACCACAAGCAGCTATTTTGGGCATCACACTTCCAGATCCAGATCTAAAATATAATAAAAAGACGGGACATTATGATTTTGGAGAAATCGACTGGGAAGAATTTTATCAAGTAGTAGCAGGTAATGGCCCTTGCAATAAAGAAAGATTAGCTGCCAGAGTAAAAGCACATGAAGAAGGTCAATGGGTACGGGATGCAGCCTCAGCTTATGCCGAAAAACAGCATCAAAGAAAAACCGCATCCGTAGCTTAATCTTAACACAATTAACCAAAACAATGAAGCACATTTTCATCCTGATATTATCCCTATCAATTTCCGTTGTTCATGCGCAAATCGTGAATAAAATTGACATTAAGTTGACTCAACTTGCTTCAGGTCAGGCGAAAAATATCGTCATCATGATGAAAGAACAATCCGATATCAGCGCTGTCGGGAACATCAAAGGAAAAGATGCAAAAGCCACTTTCGTTTATCATCAATTATATAGCGAAGCCAAAGAATCTCAGCAGCAAATCATCCATATCCTTACGGAAAATAAAATTCGCCATCGCTCTTTTTATATCGTCAACATGATATCGGCAACTTGTAATATGGACATGATAAAAAGGTTGAGTGAGCGAGAAGATGTAGCCTATATCATCGAAGATAGCAAATTTACCATGCAACAAATGCCAGAGCGTGACGAAACCAGTAAAGGTGGCGAAAGAGCGCCCATCTGGGGATTAAACAAAATAGGTGCACCAACGGTCTGGTCTATGGGACACACAGGTCAGGGCGTGGTCATTGGCGGACAGGATACTGGATACGCCTGGGAAGTAACCACTATCAAATCCAAATATCGAGGTTGGGATGGCGTGACTGCCGATCATGATTACAATTGGCATGATGCCGTTCATAGCAATAGTAGATACAACCCTTGTGGATATGACAATCCGCAGCCATGTGACGACCATAATCATGGTACGCATACCATGGGTACTATGGTCGGCAGCTTGGATAATAACGGAGATGATATCGGTGTAGCTCCAGGAGCAAAATGGATAGGTTGTCGCAATATGGACAATGGTGACGGCACATTAACCACTTACGTGGAATGTTTTGAATGGTTTCTGGCACCTTATCCCGTATCAGGTGGCTCAGGAGATCCTACAAAAATGCCGCATGTCATCAACAATTCCTGGGGATGCCCGCCCGTTGAAGGTTGTAATACCACCAATTTCGATATCATGGAACAGGCATTGAACAATCTTAGGAATGCCGGTTGTGTAGTTGTGGTGTCCGCAGGAAATGCAGGTCCAAATTGTGCTACTGTCAAAGACCCTGCCGCTATCTTTGAAGGCAGTTTCAGCGTTGGAGCGACTAACAGTTCGGATGTAATCGCTAACTTTAGTAGTCGTGGAGTTGTAGAAGTTGACGGTTCTTTTCGGCTTAAACCCAATGTATCTGCACCGGGTGTTAACGTTAGGTCTTGTAATAAAGACGGTATTTTTGAAAATTATAGTGGAACAAGTATGGCGGGGCCACATGTAGCTGGTCTCGTAGCTTTGATCATCTCTGCCAATCCAAATCTCGCAGGCGAAGTGGATCAGATCGAAGACATTATTGAACAAACAGCGTATCGCCTGACATCAAGTCTAACTTGTGGTGATATCAGCGGAAGTAACATCCCGAATACGACTTATGGTTATGGGCGTATTGATGCCGTAGCAGCTGTCAGTCGTGCAAAAAATGAACTATATGTACCGTTTATCAAAGTGGATCAATTCGGATACTTGCCCTCGTCAGAGAAAGTAGCCGTCATTGCAGATCCAGACATTGGATACAACAATACAAGCCATTACACACCAACAGCTACTATGGTCGTGAAAAATTCCAGAACGCATCAAATAGTGTATAGTGGTTCTCCTGTAACATGGAATGGTGGAGATACCCACGATCAGAGCGGAGACAAGATCTGGTGGTTTGATTTCAGCAGTGTAACGACACCAGGTGTGTATCATGTTGCCGGTTTCCCTGACGGTGGCGACCGGTCAGAAGATTTTGTCATTGGCGATAATATATATGAAGAAGCGCTGAACGCAGCTTTCAAAACCTTTTACTACCAAAGATGTGGTACAGCCAAGAGCACGCCACACGCTGCAAATGGCTATGTTGATTCCGCTTGTCATTTACAGGATGTAACCTGTAAGTTTATTGACGACCCAAACATATCAAAGGATTTATCTGGTGGCTGGCACGATGCCGGAGATTACAATAAATATGTCAATTTCAGCTACAAGCCTGTACTGGATTTACTTTGGTCTTATGAAATGAACCCGGAAGCCTGGCAATCTGACAATTTGAATATTCCGGAATCCGGCAATGGTGTTCCCGATTTATTGGACGAGATCAAAGTTGAATTGGACTGGCTTCTGAAGATGCAGGACAACGATGGTGGTGTGCATTGTGTAGTTGGTGTTCAGAATCACGCTACTGCTTCGCCTCCATCCGCTGACAATGCTAACCGCTACTACGCTAAAAAGACGACATCAGCTTCATGGAGTACGGCTGCCATGTTTGCATTTGCCGCAAAGCAGTTCAGTAAAATAGACCAACCGATAGCTCAGACTTATGCTGTGACTTTACAATCGAAAGCCATAGCGGCATGGAATTGGGCTACGGCAAATCCAAGTATTACTTATAACAATTCAGCTAATAACTTAGCCGCAGGCGAACAGGAAGTAAGTAGCTATGAATCAAATATGCGGAAACTTGTTGCAGCGATTTATCTGTATGATATCACTGGCGAGAATCAATATAAAAACTATGTGGAAAGTAATTATACTGCTTCTCACATGTATCAGTGGAGTTATGTTTATCCATTTGAAAATATCCTCCAGACGAGTTTATTGCATTTTAGCCAACTTAAAGGTGTTACAGTGAGTGTCATTAATGATATACAAAACAGATATAGAAATTGTATAAATTCGCATGATGATTATCTCACAGCTTACAATAACCACACTGATGCATACAGAGCCTATGTAACAACACAGAATATTACCTGGGGCAGCAATACGACCAAATGCAATCAGGGTATGCTCTACCAGGATTATCAGCATTTTAATCTGGATGTATCCAAAAATCCGACTATCACAAATATCACTGCTGACTATATACACTATATTCACGGTATCAATCCCAATGGATTGACCTACCTGACGAATATGGGCAGTAAAGGTGCGGATCGGTCTGTAAATACGGTTTATCACAGCTGGTTTACCGACGGCAATACGGATTGGGACGATGTCAGAACATCTAAGTATGGGCCTCCGCCTGGATTCATACCGGGTGGTCCAAACCCGGGCTGGGAACTTGATGGTTGTTGCCCGTCAGGGTGTGGAAGCTCACAGAACAACAGTCTGTGTATCATGCAAACACCACCTGCTGGCCAACCTGTTTTAAAATCCTACTACGACTGGAATGCAGGCTGGCCACAGAATTCATGGACTGTCACAGAGCCAGCTATCTATACACAGGCCGCCTATCTGAAACTTTTAGCAGGGCATCATCATCCGGAACCTGAAGCATTACCAACGGATAATCAGGTAAAAATTGATACGGATATTTTCTACAGTAATACAGGCAGGAGCATCATTCTGACAAGTTCTGGCGGAACACATTACAGAATCAAAGTCAATAACATAGGTAGATTGGAAACAGAAATAGTTAATGTTTTAGCGGCTGAAAGTACTATGATTCAGGATGCACATTTATATTTTGACGGCTCAGGCAATGGACATATCATTAAAGCACCAAACAACAACCTTTGGAAAATTGATATTTCAAAATCAGGTATGCTTGATGCAAGCCCTATAACAGCACCTGTTGATGATTATGTAGAATCTATGTCGGGAGACGTGGTAGTCCGGAATGCCGATTACGGATGGATAACAAAAGATGAAGACGGCATCTGTTATTTGATAACGATTAGTGATAGCGGCAGGATTATTTCCAAACCCGTTCAATGCAATTAATGGACAACAAACTTAAAATTTATTATAATGAAAGACTGGCCTTTATTTGAAATATTCATCAGATCCAAAAATGGACTGAATCACAAACATGTAGGCAGCTTACATGCAGCCGATGCCGCTATGGCTATACAAAATGCACGTGATGTCTATACTCGTCGCAATGAAGGTGTCAGCATCTGGGTAGTGGCATCTAATGATATCTCCGCATCAAATCCAGACGATAGTGAAGCACTATTTGATCCTGCAGAGGACAAGATATATCGTCATCCGACATTTTATGAATTACCTGACGAATTAAAACACATGTAATCTATGGATGCAAATGTAAAAGATTTGATACTAATGCTCGCTGACAACAATATGATTTTGGGTCAGCGCTTAGGCGAATGGTGTGGTCATGGCCCTGTGTTAGAGCAAGATATAGCCTTGACCAATATCGCATTGGATTTGATTGGCGAAGCGCGGGCTTATTACCAATACTTAGCTGCAACCGAAGGAAAAGCTGAAGACGATTACCCAATGCTCAGGAGTGAACGCGAATTTAAAAATGTGCTTTTAGTCGAGCAACCGAATGGTCACTGGGGACAGACGATTGTCAGACAGTTTTTATTTGATGCTTGGCATTATTTCCACTTGGAAGCCATGACAGGGAGTACCGATAAAACATTAGCAGCGATAGCAGCCAAAAGCATTAAGGAAGCCAGGTATCACCTTGCATTTTCTGGCGAATGGATGGTACGCCTTGGCGACGGTACCGATGAAAGCCATGAAAAGATGCAACAAGCCGTGAATGATCTGATGCCTTTCTTTGATGAAATGTTTGAGCCTGCTCCTTATGAAGCCGAATGTAACACACAACAGATCAGCCCAAATTTGTCAACTATCAGGCAAAAAGCACAAAGTAAAGTAGAAGACATCATTCAAGAAGCTACTTTAGATATGCCGAAAGGATATTTTGTCAAAAAAGGTGGTAAAACAGGTTATCATAGCGAGTATCTCGGACATTTACTAACTGATATGCAGTATCTACAACGAGCGCATCCAGGTGCAGCATGGTAGCTTGCAGACGAATGAAATAAAAGCAAACGTATGTAATGATTTTTATAACGAATGATATCCAAGAGTTATGATAAAGTGGTTGTGTCGGTTTTTGCTCAAGATATGGGGGTTTAAATGGATAGGCTTTGAAACAGAGACCATTCCTAAAAAGGTATATGCTGTTTATCCCCACACGTCCAATTGGGATTTTCCTTTAGGTATCTTACTCAAATTTGCTGTGCCTTTAAATGTCAATTATGTTGGTAAGGACTCATTATTCAAATGGCCTTATGGGTTTATTTTTAGAAAATTAGGTGGCATTCCTGTAGAAAGAAGTAAAAGAACCAACTTCGTGGATATGATGGTCAATTTATACAAGGAATATGATGTCATTTCCTTTGCCCTTGCTCCGGAAGGTACTCGCAAAAAAGTAACCAAATTCAAATCGGGATTCTACTACATTGCACACAATGCCCAAGTACCTATTATCTTCGTCAAGTTTGATTTTGGAAATAAGGTGGTTGATTTTAGTGAGCCATTTACCACAACCGGAGACTACAAAAAGGACATGGTCTTCATTATCAATCATTTCAAAGGAACACAAGGCATCCACCAAGAGTTAGCCTGCCAATGGGAAGATGAAGATGTTTTTTAGTTGAGAATTGACAATTGAGAATTGAGAATTGAGAATGGAGAATTGAGAATGGACAATGCTAAAAAACTAAAAATTCGATTTTTTTTTCAAAAATGTTTTATACCTTGCGCTTCAAACGAAAAACCATAATCACTGAGTATGGAAAAGGAAAAATTAGTCATTTTAATCATAGAAGATGACCTGGTCATAGCTGAAAATCTGCGTGAAATACTGTTAGAAATTGGTTTTGTTCACATCTGGATAGCTAAGGATTATCAATCGGTTAAAGCGTTGAAAGCGACTGTAAGCCCAGATTTGTTTTTAGTGGATATACACTTAGAGCGGAGCGAAAAAGACGGTATTGATATCATGCTCCAAGATTTTGCTGCACCCAGTAAACCGTTGATTTATATATCATCGCTTGCTGACCAGGAAACCCGTGACAGGGCAAAGCGTACCAATCCGTCCGCATATCTTGTAAAGCCATTTACTTCAAGACAATTGGAGGTGGCGATTGATTTTGCTGTGACCAATCACTATATCAGGTCATCAAAAGGTAGAGAAGTCGTAATTGACCACTGTCCATTCATCAGCGAACCTGACTATTTTTATGTCAAGGTCAAAGAAAGATACGAACGTGTTAATAAATCTGAGATTGTGCTATTGCATTCGGAAGGCGCTTATACCGATATTATCACCACAGGTAAAAAAGTGAAGCATTATCTGCACCTGAAGTTACTGCTCGACAAGCTTCATGCGAACCATATCGTACGTTGTCATAATTCCTATGCAGTCAATACAAAATATATCCATGCTTTTGATCATGAAAATCTATATATAACAGTTGGCAATGAAATGCTATCTGTACCCATGAGTCAAAGTTACAAAGGATTGATTTTAGATAAAATGGTGAAGTTATGAAAAAGTTTGGTATTGATAACTTCGTTAAATAAATACATGAAAAATATTGTTACTCTTATCTTTATTTTATTCACTCAAATAGTTGTATGTCAATCTATTAACGATAATGCTAATTTAAAAGCTGAGATAGAATTTCATTTACAACAAGCGAAAAAATATACTTATATAAATTTAGATAGTGCTATTCATTATACAGTTAGTGGAATTAAAATTATTGACAAGTTAAATTCATCAAACTTAGATAAAAAATATGCTGATGATAAAAAAGTTGACTTTTTATTAAGACATGCCATGCTATTACAGGGTCAACATGATTTAGGTAATAGTATTTTGAAATATGAGCAAGCTCTGAAACTTGCTGCGAAAGTAAAAAAAGAAAGCGTAAGTCAAATCAAGGTAAATTACTTTTCAGCTAAAATCCAAAGAGGAGATAGAGCACTTTATCATGAGATTAGTGATTTTAGAAACAAAATAGATTTAATTAGCGAAAATAATATAAGCAGTTATATAATGTTGTCCTATCTTTTAGCGAGGTCTTATGCTAATGAGGACGATTTGGAAAATGCAGTTTATACTTTGGTAGATGTTTTAAATTTAATAGATAAATATCCCAAGAATAAAAAATATCTAAGCGGAACTTTGAATTCTATTGCAATATATTTAAACGACATGGGGTATGATGATAAAGCTGAAGCATTTTTAAAGAATGCATTAAATTTGAATAAAGAAAAACACTTTCAACATCAGCTAACCCTTAATTTAGCATGGAATAGTTTCAAAAAAAACAATTTAAAATTGTGTGAAGATTATTTAAATTCTATTAATGAAAGAGAAATTATAGCCACGCAAGATTACTTTACATATTTATTTCTTAGGTATAAATTGAGTCCTTTTGATGTTCGAAAAGATATAGTACACTCCTTAGACAGCATATTTTTACATATTGAGGATAGGGATTCGAAGCTACTATATTATCAAATTAAAAGTAAACATCACTTTGATCTTAATGAGTTTAATACGGCTATGGTTTATCTGGATTCTATGGACAAACTTAACGAAAATACTGTAGGATTTGTAAAAGTAAAGAATGAGTCGGTAATAATTAGGGATCGGTTAAGATATTTACTACTCAACAATAACGATAATCCGATTATAAATCTATTTGATAAATATGAAATATTAAGAGACACAATAGAGAAATTGAAAATAAATTCAAAAACATCTGAAATTTTAGAAAAGTATGAATCTGTACAAAAGGAAATTGCTAATCAGGTTTTAAAGAATAAAAATCTTTCTTTACTCAATAGTAATAATTTATTGTTATTGAGGAGTGAAAAGGAATTTAATGAAAAAAGAGCAATCGAAATATCAAATTTAAAATTAGACCTTGAACTTAAATCCGTTGATAGTATAAAAACAGAAATAACCCACAGGAATAATTTATTGGAAAAAGAATCATTTTATAGTCAGAAAAATATAAGGAATAAGAATAATTTGATAGCTATTGCTTTGGTTTTTATATTGCTCATTTTGGGATTATTGATTTATGTTTGGAAACAAAATAAGGCTAAAAGTAAGCTTAATCAAATGCTCACTAAACAAAATTCCCAAATCCAGCTCCTCAACCGTGAGCTCAATCATCGTGTTAAGAACAACCTTGCGTTTATGACATCGTTGCTTGAGATGCAGGGCAGACGCACTGACAATATCGAAACTCGGCAGCTTCTACGCGAAAGCGAAACCCGGCTCAAAACCCTTGCACTCGTTCATGCCAACCTATTCAAAAACGAGTTGGATACACACATCAACTTGAGCAGCTACCTCACAGAGCTGGTGTCTCATCTTGAAGCCATATTTGCCATACCAGGTAAGAGTATTGAAATGGACACACGACTTACAGACTTCACTATTAATGCCGAAGATGCCATGAGATTAGGCCTTATCGTCAATGAGCTTGTAACCAACAGTATCAAACACGCTTTTGATGAAGTGGATAACCCTATCATCACGATTCATACCTTTGTAAATGGCGAAGGTAAATTGGTATTGGATTACAAAGATAATGGTCCGGGAATCATGACAGCCGTTACACCAGGCGGAGCATCAACCGGTTCATTGGGTACGAAGCTCATTTCCCTACTCAAAGCACAGCTGGGCGATAGGTATGTGGTAATGGTTTAATTGGAAGTTGACAATGGAGAATTGAGAATTGACAGTGGACAGTTGAGAATGTGCAATGAGCAATAGGCAATGGGCAATTAATAATTATCATTTAACAATTAACAATAACCCATTAACTCAATAACCCATTAAACCAATATAACAACTCCACAAATCTAACAAATCGGCAAATCAACAACCATATAAACCTTTACACCAATGTTATAATGTTTTTAGTATTTTCAAAATAGATTAGAAAGTGGGGAATAGTCAATATAATGCTTACGAAAAGTGTAAAAGTGTTGGAAATCAGGCTGCTTATTTGTCGTTTTCTGATAAGCAAAAATTATTTGCTTTTTTGTCAATTGTATTTTAATAATTTAAAAATTAGACAAAACATTCAATCATATTTGAATGTTTTGTATTTTTGTAATTGTAAATCATGTATGATGGAAGAAATATTATTTAATAGAGATACATATTTAGAGAAAATACGGCTGTTTATTGATAAACCGATTATAAAAGTCTTAACGGGGCAAAGAAGGGTAGGAAAAAGTTATCTTTTGAAACTGTTGATTCAAGAAATCTCGAGAGATCCTAAAAGCAACATCATTTACATTGATAAAGAAAGAGAAGCATTCTCAAGCATAACGAATCATACGGAATTAAATGAGTATGTCAAAAACAAATTAAATCCCAAGAAAAAAAACTACCTATTTGTAGATGAGGTACAAGAAATAGAAGGATTTCAATACGGATTGCGTAGTTTACTAAATGAACAATTATGCGATATTTTTTGCACAGGAAGCAATGCTCATATTCTTTCAGGCGATTTGGCAACGTATCTTGCAGGTAGATATATAGATTTTCCTATTTACTCACTTAGCTATATCGAATTTTTAGATTTCAATAATTTACTTGATTCGAACGAATCACTCAACACCTACTTGACCATAGGTGGTTTGCCTTTTCAATATCATTTGGGAGCTAATCCGACATTAGTGTTTGAATATCTAAAAAATGTCTATGCCTCCATATTACTTAAAGATGTTGTAAAGCGAGAAGGAATTAGAAATGTAGCCTTATTAGAAAATTTGGTTCGGTTTTTAGCGGATAATATCGGCAGTATTTTTTCAGCACAAAATGTTAGTAAATACCTCAAGTCACAGCAAATAAAAATTCCGACTCAATCGGTTATAAACTATTTGAAAGCTCTTACGAATGCTTATTTTATATATCAAGTACCTAGAGCTGAAGTAAAAGGGTTGAAAATATTTGCGACAGGCGAAAAGTATTATTTTGATGATTTAGGCATACGCAACTCTATTGTGGGTTTTAATCTATCAATTGATATTTCTAAATTGATGGAAAATGTAGTTTTCATGCACCTTAAAAGGTTGAACTACAATGTTTATGTTGGAAAAGACGATGACAGAGAAATAGATTTTATAGCAGATAGAGACAATGAAAAAATATATGTACAAGTATGTTATCTCTTGAATGATGAAAAAACCCAAAAACGAGAATTTGGGAATCTGTTAAAAATAAAAGATAACTATCCCAAGTTCGTAATATCTATGGATACAATCACTTCCGTAAATAGCTATAAAGGTATAAAACACTTACATTTAAGGGCGTTTTTATTGAAAGAAAAATAGTAAGATAATCCAAATTAGGGCAAGTTTTAGCAAAACATTGCTCAAAACAATGAGCGATTGCCGAAAAGTTGGATGAGCTTAGACATCAATAATTAAAAAAAACGCATCTACTCATGTACAATCAACATCAATCAAAAAATATAGATTTTACATTATATTTCAGTTTTTTCGCCAATTGCTTAGTTAAATACCCGAGTTATTAAAAAAAAACATCAATTCTGATTTTCCAGGCATCCAAATCAATAAAAAGGATACTAAAAAATCATCAAAAACGGTGATTGAAAAACAGGCCAAAAACCAATCTGTCAAGAAAAAATACCCATTCATAAAGATTTTCGTAGGAGCTATCAAGATGCGATAAATATATGAAAAAGAGTTAATAGCTTTGTCGTGAATTTAGGTAGTTTTTTACAATGAATTTAACAATAATAAAGAAGTTTATGCACAAGATTTTATTCATCTTTTTAATAGTCATACCTGTAATGTTTTCTGGGTGTCTTAAAGATCCACTAAACACAGAAAGACTAATCATATTTACTAAAGACGGACGTTTTAAAAATTCAGTACTAACCTTTTTTTTGGACGGAAAAGAAGTTGGTCGTATTACAGAAGTTAGCACTACCAATCCTACCTGTGCTAGTTATGGATCTAAATACATCCTTTTATCTCTTGAAAGTAGAACTTATGCATATGAAATAAGAGTAAATGGTTTCTTTTTAGAGAAAGGTAAATTATATATAGAGGAAGATGAAAAAATATGTTTTACATTAGAAATATAAAAGTTATGAATAGAATTAACGTTTTCATTATTGTTTTTTTATCATTTAGTTATCAATCAATAGCACAGTATAATGATTATAATAACGAGGCTGATTTAAGTTTGTTTCAAACGATCAAAACATTATTCGGTATAAATCTTCAAGTAACGGGTGGTTATAATGCTTACAACTATAAGTGGAAATCAGAAATTCAAGATTTCGTAAATCCTGTTTATCAATATGAAAATGAATTTTATAAGCAACTTGATGCTACGGGAGTTATAACTTTAAGAACACCGATTATTAATATTTCTCAATCTTTTGCTACTCGATCTATTGCGTTGAATGATATTGAATCAAAAAACGTAGAGCTCACTTCGATAGATTTTTGGGGTATTTTATCTTGGTCTAAATATAGATTCATGAAGAATAATCCCAAAGGGGATTTTTTGGATTATTACACAAATAATAAACCTTGGAAATATTGGTTTTTACCGAGATATGATAGAATTGGATTTAAGAATGAAAATTCTACATTTAACAGGCATTCTTTTTTGCTATATTTCATTTCTTTTCAAAGGGAAAATTTTAGTTATATACCTGACAATTTAACAATAAATAACATAAATCAAAATAATGCAAAGGTAACTATAAATAATCAGTTTGCCGGTTTTGCAATGAAACCTATGTTTGAGAATATGTTTTCTAATATTAAAGCATTAATAAACTTAGGATATTCTGCAAGTGAATTTAGAAATGCTAGTATTGATGCAGCAAACGATGGTTCATTTGGTGCGAAATTTAATAAACTTTTGTTACATGGTTTTCCTATGATTAATTATGAATCTATGAGGTTTAAAAGTACGGTAAGTATTCATGATTCGAGAGATAATTTAATTACTACAGATTTAATGTCGGGTCATATCGGGAGAGCAGGCATAATGTCTTACGGCATATATTCATTTAGTAAATTAAACTTTTACTGGATTGCCAATTTTTTCTTTTGGGGTAGAAATAATCTTGGATTTAAAAACGAGGTTTATGAATCATCTAAACCATTGAAAAGGTCAACTACGGATAATTATGTCAGATTTTTTTTAAGTTATAATTTTTAATTTCTATACATTATGAAAATAAAATTTCTATTATACGTTTTTATATTTCACTTTGGTATTTTTACAATACACAGTCAATCAAATATGGTTGATGCAAATTTAATGAAACCGACAGTAACACTTGTATTTAATAAATCTGAGCATATATTAGATAATGATATACATGCTTCTATTCAGGAAGACAAAAGTCATGTCAAACTAAATAATTTTTTCGTTGAGTGTGATGATATAAAATGTTTGAAGGTAAAGCAAATAGATGGATTGATAATAAATCAATTTAAAGATATGGATTTTATTAGTTCAACTATATATGATAATCTTACATATAGACAAAAACAAATATTAAGCAATTTATCAAATGGGCTATATTCGGAAATAAAAGAAGAAATGTGGTTTAAGAATAAAATTAACTCTTTATACATAGTAATATTATATTTAAATAAAATGTATGATATCAATAACGAACGTGGTACTATACTAAATACTGCGATTAATACTGTACAAGGAGGCGGATATAATCAAAGTAAAAAAGTGTTAACAGGGTTTAAAGGCGAATATATTGCTAGCCTTTATAAAATCGAAATTTCTGAATTAGACTATATTAATTTCTTAAAAAATTATCAAAGTAAAAGTCTTGGATTTAATCCGACTATCATAAAAGTTGCATCAGTAAAAGGAACTGCACAAGGTTATTCTATCATAGGACACCAGGGGCAAATAAGCGAAAAATTATTAAAAAAAAGATTAATAAACGATGCATTTTCAAATTCATTAGCTAAGTTCAGTTCAATGAATAATACATTTACTAATAAATTTGCTTTGGATGGTGCTTCGTCATTATACTTCAAAAAGGAGCAATACGATAAAATCGGAATTCAGGACTTATTAGATTCATACCAATATGTTCAAGTCGATAAAAAAATCATTAAAAAAAGAACCGGTTCTGTAAGAATCGAATCAGTCAATAAAGATAATGGAATCGTTGTGGTTAGAAAGAATGAACTTGGTAAATACTCAAGAGGAATGTTATTAGAACCTCGAAAAGAGCTTGGTATTTCAATAGCGGCATCAAAATCATTAAGTTCAATTTCTGCTCAAGATTATAATCTTAACATAAGGTTTAATATATTGAAGAATTTTAAAATTTTAAATAAAAGGCATACAAGTTTGAATTTTAAAATTGGCCTAACTTCTTTAGAAGACCAGACAGTATATATATATAAAGGATTACCGTTACCTGTGGAATACAATAAAAGTAAGATGTTATATTATTCAGCAGGTATTACTGAAATGATTAATTTAAATCAATTACTTAATTTAGACTATGGTGTTTTCATAAATTCAAGAAATCTTACTTTGACAAAAGAAAAGGAATTGAAGGATTTATTTAGTGAAACGCTCCCTAATGGCTATGGAAGTAGTTTAGACTTAAATTTGTACATGGGACTCCCAATTACTATTCATAGGATTTATAGTATTATTCCTTATGGGGAATTTAGAGTATATAATATCAAAAATAAAAATGGAATTGCTGAATTTTCTGAAATTAAAAAGACAGAACTTACACCAAAATTTACAAATAAACTTTTATTGGGACTTAAATTATCAATTAACATCTAAAATTTTAAATATGAAATACATTTTATTTATTTTATTGCTCATGTTTATTTCATGTAGCACATCGTCAAATTTGACCGTTCTAAATAATAGTTGTAACTGTAGAGCGATTGGTGTTGCGGCACAAGGTACTATTCAATTAGAGTGTGAAGGATTTGGTAAAAATTTTGATGACGCTCTATCAAATGCACGGAAGAATTGTTTATATCAGCTTTTGTATATGGGAGTACCCAATAGCAATAGTATAAGACCAATCGTAACAAATAAATCAGTTGATTTTGATCAGGAGATAATGACATTAAACATACTTCAATATGTAAAAAATAGTAGCGAATTTATCAATCCACTAAATACTATTAAAATCAATAAATACATTAAAACCAAAAATGAATTTATAGTGAATTTGAGTCAAATCAGAGAAGTGTTAGAAACAAACAAAATCATCAAAAAATTAGGAGAAATATGAGATATTTTAGCATAATATTAGTAATTTCCCTGAGTTCAACCATTCTTTTTAGTCAAAATAATGTCAGACCCAGTATAATGGTTGTTCCCTCAGATCAAATAATGAATAAAAAAGGGTACGTTAGCAAAAATAGCATTAATAGTAAAGTTTTTTATTCATTTGATTACTCCAAAATGTTTCTGGAGGATAGTGAACTTAAATTAGCTATATCAAAAATAGGAGAATTATTTTCTGACAGAGGATATGATTTAAATGATTTGGAAAACGGATTAAGGCAAATACCCAACGATGCAAGTATAGAAAACACCTATGAAGGTAGAAATGGAGAGTTATTAGTAAAGTCGAATTTGGATAATGTAATTGAAGCTTCTAATACAGATATCAGGTTAGACCTTACTTTTGAAGTTAATAAAGATGCAGGACCTTTTAAATCAATAACATTTAATATTCAGGCAATTGATACATATACAAACAAACAAATTGCAGCAGCTTCGGGAACTTCGGAAAACTCTGCTGAAAGCAATATTTATAGACTTTTAGAACAATCAGTATTAAAGCACATTCCTAATCTTCAAAGCCAATTTGATAACTATTTCAATAACCTTAAAATAAATGGGCGTGATTTGGCATTGAAAATAATCATATCAAATACATCAAATTTAAGATTAGATATTGAAATGTCAAATGGTGATTATTTATCTGATATTATTGATGACTGGATTTATGACAACAGTAAAAATAACAATTATAATCTTGTAAAAGATACAGGATTTGAGTTAGAATTTAATCCAATAAAAATCAATTTATTAAGTTCAAACGGTAGAAAGAATTCAGCAAAATCTTATGTTAGAGAATTGGAAAAATATTTAAAATCTAATTTTAAGTTAAACACCAATAGATTTGTCGTTGGTATGGGCAAAGCATATTTAATAATTAATTAACAAGTAATTTTTTAAAAATGAAATCAATTTATTTTTTAGTAAGTTTATTCTTAATGACTTTTGAAATTCAAAGTCAAAATATATTTTCAATTTATGTTGAAGATGTATATACTTTGGATAAAACTAATTTAGATGAGTTTTCTATAAATCTTAAACAAAAATTAACATCATTGCTGAATGAAGATGGTATAAATTCTAATTTAAAATCAACTGAATATTACATCATTCCAAAATTAACATTTAACACTAATCATGTTGGTGGTGCACTAAAGCAAAGTTTGAATGTTGATGGTCAATTATCATTTTATTTAGTTAACATGTTTAGCGGGTCTATTATTAACTCCGTTTTGATTAATATTAGAGGCACTGGAGATGATATTAATAAGGCACTGATAAGTTCAATTAAAAATATAAGAAATAATAATAGTGTATCAACTTTTATAAGAGATATTTCATCAAATGTAGCAAATCATGAAGAAACTGTATGCAGCGAAATTAAGACTTGTTACAATTTAGTTCTGAAAGGAGAGCTAAATAAAGCAATAGAATTATTAAACACACTGGATGATAAAAATTGTATTTCTCAAAAATTATTTCTAACTAGAAAAATAATTGAAGTTGATACATACAACCAATGTAAAGTGAATTATCAAGAAGGAAAGTTGGAGTTAGCAAAAGGCAATTATGATTGTGCAGTTAATTCTTTAATAAAAGTGAATAAGTCTTGTACTGAATATTTTGATAAAAGTGAAGCCTTGATTAATCAGATTTTAAATAATAAAAGAATCGACAAAATTTATAAATCTGATATTGAAAAATTAAAACTTGAAAATGAAAGAGCCGATAACGAAAGTAAAGCAACACTAAGCTTGAAAGAGAAAGAATGGGCTTATAAATTGGAAAGCTTAAAGTCAACAAATAACGGCTGGCAATTCGGGTCTCTATTTTTAGATATATTAAAATAGTAGTACTCTTTCAAGATATATAATTTAATTCTACTTTGTTAAATTTAACAATAAGATTATCAATATATTGTAGAAGGTTTGTATATTTGTAATGTCGTATAAATAGGGCTTGCTATTAAACTCATTACAGCGGTTTTCTACGAGTTTTATGGGTAGCTCCTACGGAGCAATAACTCACTATAGTTCTGTCTTTTTACAAACGTGTTGTCCCGATGGGACAATCTGATAACAAATGCTCCGTAGGAGCAACACATTTGTAAACAAGATATGTCATAATGAAGTTTGCTCCGTAGGAGTTACACGATGGAGTCTGGATTTGCCAATACGGAAAACCAAAAAAAATCAGTGTAAGGTTTTTCTGCGATTCTGTTGGATTAGTGTATTTTTGCTATGCAATTATATTTGAATTTCATCCACAAATGTCATTGAGAAACAATTCTTTACAAGATATTCAGCAAACCCTAAATAAACATCCCAAAGAGTTAACAAATTCATTCTGTGGGTATATTAGCTTCCAATAGAATCCAGCATTTCAACAATAATTAATTATCTTTGCGCCTTTTAATTCAAAAGTGCGATGAAGACAATCTTATCAGGTATTCAGCCTACAGGGACTATGCATCTTGGCAATTACTTTGGTGCTATCCAGAATTGGGTAAAGCTTCAAGACGAATATCAGTGTTTTTTTAGTGTTGTGGACTATCATGCAATGACTATGCCTTACGACGTGAAGAAGCTAAGAACCAACACTTGGGAAATGGTAACAAACATATTGGCAACCGGTGTCAAACCCGAAAATTTGTTTGTCCAGTCATTAGTGCCAGAACATACAGAATTGTCTTGGATATTGAATTGTTATTGTTCTTACGGGCAATTGACCCGAATGACGCAATTTAAAGATAAGAGTCAGCAAGTTTCAGAGGGCGCTAAAGAGGACTTCATATCCGTAGGTCTCCTTGGGTATCCCGTACTTCAAGCCGCCGATATCCTCGTATATAAAGCGGATTATGTCCCTGTCGGTAAAGACCAAGAGCAACATCTCGAACTGACCCGTGACATAGCTCAACGATTCAATCATCAGGTGGGAAAAGAGTACTTCGCATTGCCCGAACCACTATTTACCGAAACATCAAAGATAAGATCAACTGCTGAACCATCTAAAAAGATGAGTAAATCCGCAGGCGAAAAACATTATATCAGCTTATTTGCGGATGAAGATACGATACGAAGACAGATTAAATCCGCAGTTACCGATTCAGGAGACACACCCGAAGGTAGTATGGCAGAAGGTGTTAGCAATCTATTCGAGTTAATCAAAGCCTGCGGCAAGACTATTGAGTATGACCAGCTTATGGCTCAATATCATGACGGGCAGCTCAGATACGTGGATCTCAAGCAAGCTACAGCAGATGCTGTCGTTGAACTCACCTCGGGATTTATTAATAGAAAAAAAGAGCTTGAGTCCGATAAAAGACACATTAAGGATCAAATTAAACAGTCATCGTCAGAAATCAGAAAACATGCACAACAGACATTAAAGGAAGTTAAGGAACTTGTCGGTTTGTTGAATGTGTAATGGACGATTATGTTTGTATAGCAAATTCATAGTCTGTGGTTTTGAAAAAAAAGTGAAAGTTTTGTGACCACCGGAAAATCAATTTCTGAGGATATTCGATATTTTTTTAAATATTTTTATTGAAATCCCGAAATTAGATATATTTTGCAACCTGATATGAATTTAAATACATCATATAAACAGATCCTGTCCATTTCGGTACCCATTATGCTGGGTAGTGCTGCGCAAAATATTATCGTTCTTTGCGATAATGTATTCTTGTATCACTATAATTCGGTGGATTTTGCGGCGGCAGGTCTCGTTGGTGTTTTTTATTTGATTATTGCGAGCATTGGCTATGGATTTTCACGTGGCGGACAGATCATCATAGCTCGAAAATTTGGAGGCAAAAAGTACAAAGGTGTTGGTAATGCTTTTCAATCTTTAATCCTTTTCGAATTTGCCCTTTCTTTGCTGCTATTCCTTTTTCTTCATTTTGGTATTGAATCCTTTTTCAAGCTATTTATCGTTGACCCTGACATACTTAGTAAATGTGTAGAATATATCAATTATAGGAGTTATGGTATATTTTTTAGCTATCTCGGCGTTTCACTCATCAGTTTATACACGGGTATTGCCAATACTAAATTCATTATTTACGATACGATCGTGCTAATATTAGCCAATATAGCATTCAGTTACATATTTATTTTTGGCAAGTTAGGTGTTGAACCTATGGGCATCGCGGGTGCCGCTTTAGCGAGTACATTAGCAGAAATCTTAGCTTTTGTTATATTTATTCTATACATGATGTGGGATAAATCCATACGAAGGTATGATCTACTTGCGCTAAAAACGCTTGAGTCTAAGGAGGTCATGAATATGTTTAAAATCTCTATTCCAATCGTTTTTCAGTCGATTTTAAGTATAGGATCGTGGTTTATATTCTTTAGCTTTATAGAAAATGTTGGCCAAAGAGAGCTTGAAATTTCTAATATTCTCAGAACAGTTTATCTTTTGCTTTCGATACCATGTTGGGGATTTTCAGCAGGTATCAATACACTTGTCAGTGGATTTATCGGCAATAAAAAGAGGCAAGCCGTCCTCCCAATCATTATCAAAACTGCTAAACTGAATCTCCTCATAACGATGGCTATCGCTGTACCTATCGCTTTATTTCCTGAGTTTTTCCTATACCCCATTTTCGGAAAAGAAGATATGACATTGATTTTGCTTACCAAACCTTATTTCCCAATGTTATTAGGAATATTGTTTGTATTTGGCATCGGAGGTATATTTTTCAATGGCCTGATTGGTACGGGTCACACACAGACAGCACTACGTATCCAGACTATTTTTACGGTTTTTTACATCGTATATAGCTATCTTATGATAAAACTATATTACATAGATTTGAACTGGGCATGGGCAGCCGAAATCTTTTACTGGATAGGGATAACATTGATGTCCTACCTCTATCTAAAAACCAAAAAATGGCATTTTCTAAAATTTTAAGTTTTTTTTGTTAAACAATACTGTACTAATGGTTATTTAACTATCATGTTAATATCAATTTGTATTATATTTTTTCAATTTATAAAATAATAACAAAGTATGCAAAGAGTATTCTTTCATGAAAAAAATCCCAACAAACGAGATCTAAAAGAAGTAGCGGACTACATCAATAATGGTGCAATAGTCATATTTCCTACAGACACCATCTATGCATTGGGATGCCTGATGACCAATAAACCCGGTATCGAACGGATATGCAAGGTGTTAAACAAAAAAGAGAAGCAAGCTAAAATGTCGATCATCTGTCCGAATATCAGCGTCATATCCCAATATACGCCTCAGATAGCTAATGATGTCTTTAAGACGATGAAGCGCTATCTTCCAGGTCCTTATACATTCATCCTAAAATCCAATAACTACGTTCAGAAATTCTTTAAAAATAACAAGGAAGAAATAGGTGTCAGAATACCTAAAAACGAAATCCTTGAAGAGCTTTTGACGTATTTAGACGCACCACTCATATCAACGTCTCTAAACATCGAAGAAAATAATAAAGTATATATCAATCCTGATGAGATAGAAGAAGATTTCAAACATCAAGTTGACTTTTTATTGGACGGTGGCATCGGAGATTTGTCAGGATCAACGATGTTAGATTGTACTGGCGATGAAATCGTAGTCATGCGCGAAGGAAAAGGCGAAATAGAGTAACCGCCAATCATAAATAAAAAAAGACTGTTTCGACAGTCTTTTTTTATTTACTATATTTCACAAAATTGTTGCCAAATCTTACGCCATGCCCGCAGTAGGAAAGTTCATCGGTGGCAGCATACCCGCTTCTGGATCTTCGATATTGCCAAATTGGTTTTCGTAGCGTTTGATATTGTCTTGGAGTGCTTTCATCAATCTCTTAGCATGTTGTGGTGTCAAGATGATACGTGATTTTACTTTTGCTTTTGGAACATTGGGAACAAGCCTGATAAAGTCCACGATAAACTCAGAGTGAGAGTGCGAAATAATGGCGAGGTTGCTGTAAATGCCTTCTGCTGTTTCTTCGGAAAGTTCAATATTGATTTGATTCTGGTTTGGATTGTTTTCAGCCATATTATGGTATTTTTCGAAATTTTTAAAAATGAAAATGCAAAAATAGCAATAATTTTGGAAGCTTTCTGAAATTTAACCACGTGTTAAGATTTTTTGTCTTTATTTTTGGGCATTTTTACTATCTTTGCAACTAATTTTTTAAAAATCAATTAAAAATATATCAATGGCTTTTAGTAAGATTAAAGTAACAAATCCAGTGGTAGAGCTGGATGGAGATGAAATGACACGCATCATCTGGAAATTTATCAAGGACAAGTTGATATTGCCGTACTTAGATATCGATATCAAATATTACGATCTCGGTATTGAATACAGGGATGCGACGAATGACCAAGTGACAATCGATTCAGCCAATGCGATCAGGCAATATGGCGTTGGTATCAAGTGTGCGACTATCACACCGGATGAAGCGAGAGTAGAAGAATTCGGATTGAAAGAAATGTGGAAATCACCTAACGGAACTATCCGTAATATCTTAGACGGAACCGTATTTCGTGAGCCTATAGTGATGAGCAATGTTCCTCGCTTAGTACCAAACTGGACGGCGCCAATCATCATCGGACGGCACGCATTCGGAGATCAATATAGAGCAACAGATGCTGTAATAAAAGGCAAAGGTAAACTTACTATGACCTTTACTGCCGAAGACGGTACTGAAACAAGCTGGTCTGTATATGACTTTAAAGGTGACGGTGTAGCCTTATGTATGTACAATAATGACGATTCTATAATTGGATTCGCAAGATCATGCTTTAATATGGCGATTTCTAAAGGATGGCCGCTCTACTTGTCAACAAAAAATACCATTCTGAAAAAGTACGACGGTCGATTCAAGGATATCTTCCAAGAGATATACGAAAATGAGTACAAAGCCAAAATGGACAGTATAGGTATTGTTTATGAGCATAGACTGATTGATGACATGGTAGCCAGCGCATTGAAGTGGAATGGCAATTTTGTCTGGGCATGTAAGAATTATGATGGAGACGTACAGTCAGATACTGTCGCTCAGGGCTTCGGGTCGCTTGGTCTGATGACTTCTGTACTTGTAACACCGGACGGCAATACAATGGAGGCCGAAGCGGCACATGGTACGGTGACAAGACACTATCGTGAACATCAAGCAGGCAGACCAACATCTACAAATCCAATAGCTTCTATCTATGCTTGGACGAGAGGCTTAGCATTCAGAGGAAAACTTGACAATAATCAAGCGTTGATAGATTTTTCCAATGCGTTGGAGCAGGTATGTATAGAAACCGTAGAAAGCGGCAAAATGACCAAAGATCTCGCTGTTATCATCCATGGCAATAAAGTCACACATGGAGAGCATTACCTCTACACTGAGGAGTTTCTCGAAGCATTAGACAACGGTTTGAAAGTGAAATTGGGTTATAATTAAGAGGAAATAGTTTATTAGGTCAGCTAAATAGGCTCTATCGTCCGATAAAATTATTTTTAATCAAATCGATGAGATCTCTCACGCTGTTCGAGATGACAGTCAGTTAGTTAATTGGTTTGCTGTGGTTTGGTTGACCAAACCACAGCAAACCAATCCTAATAGAACATGATGTCATTCAGAGCTAAGCGATGAATCTTTAAAATTTTATCGGACAACAATGCTTAATAATACAATAATGTTGTGATGAATATAAAAATACCATTTAGCTGGCCCAATTTTAAATTTGATCATTCTTGGACGTTGTTTTTGGATAGAGACGGTGTCATCAATGAGCGTATCGTAGGCGACTATATCAGAAAATGGGACACATTTAAGTTTCTGCCCGGAGTTCTGGAAGCTTTAGAAGTGTTTGCAAATCATTTTACGAGGATATGTATCGTAACGAATCAAGCAGGTATAGAGAAGGGATTTTATTCGCATGAGCAACTCAAGGCTATTCACGACCAGATGATGGAATATATACAGTATCATGGTGGTAGAATAGACGAAATATATTACTGTCCGTTTTTGCCTGATTTGGATCCACTCTGTCGTAAGCCCAATCCAGGTATGGCATTAGAAGCCCAAAAAGATTATCCCGATATCGTATTTGAAAAGTCGGTGATGATAGGCGATTCATACAGTGATATCGTATTTGGCAATCAATTAGGCATGAAGACCATACTTGTAGGAAATAATCCTGGTACGGTCAATAGCCTGAATGCTATACCGGACAGCAGGATGAGTAGTCTGAAAGATTTCGCTGATTATGTCCGATCGTTATAAACAATACAGATTTTGAATTTGGATAAAACTATTCAAATACATGGCAATTATGAAACATAAATTGTTATTTTTACATGAATTGCCATAAGAATGAATCAAGGAATAAAGCAATGAAACGTATCATCCATGTATAAAATCAAAGAAATATTTTACACCTTACAAGGAGAAGGTTTTCACGCAGGAAGACCGGCTGTATTCTGTCGATTTGCCGGTTGCAATCTCTGGACAGGTCGAGAAGAAGACAGGGCTACTGCCGTATGTAAATTTTGCGATACCGATTTCTGGGGCATGGACGGTAAAAATGGCGGAAAATACACTGCACAATCACTAACTGAAAAGATTCTCAGTCTTTGGCCAGATAGAAATATCCCTGTATTTGTCGTCTGTACCGGTGGCGAACCGGGTTTGCAAGTTGATGATATCCTAGTCAATACCTTTCATGAATCAGGAATAGAAATCGCCATAGAATCTAACGGCACTGTTTCATTGCCGTCTTCCATAGACTGGATATGTATCAGCCCTAAAGCAGATTCAAAACTTGTCATCACACGAGGCAATGAACTTAAATTGGTCTATCCACAGGAAGACAACAAACCTTCGCAGTTTGAGCATCTCGATTTCGATCACTTCTTTTTACAACCATTGGACGATGCTAACCAAGCAGATCATATACAAGCTACCGTAGCCTATTGTTTGCAACATCCTAAGTGGAAGCTGAGTTTGCAGACACATAAGATAGTTGGGATTGAATAATTGACAGTGGATAGTGGAAAATGGAGAATGATATTTTAGATTGATTGATTAATGATTTTTCATTTATTCGATAATTTTATTGAAATTTCTCTATTTTTGGGATTTCGTAATGTTTTTTATAAAATCGTGAATAATGAGATTAGGAATTGTTATATTCATAGTATTTATTTGTAGTTTGCAAAATGGTGTAATTGCTCAAGGATGCAGCGATGCAGGTATATGTACGATAAGCAGTTTTAAACCCAATGGTCTTGATGCGGCAGATAGCATCGCTACAAGTATTAGGATTGGTGTCAATACTGGAAGTGCAGATCATGATATCTCCGTGCTTGGGACGTATATAGAGTATGATCGTAATATCAGTAACAAATGGGGCGTAAATGCAAAATTAACTTCTCTTGCACAATCTGGAAATGAAATCTCCGTCTGGGGTTTGTCGGATATATTTCTCACAGGTAAATACAATGTATGGGATGAGCTATATGTCATTTTAGGCATAAAAGCTCCACTCACTACCGGCAATAGGACATTGAATCAACTTCCATTGCCGATGGATTATCAGTCGAGTCTTGGGACAGTCGATGGTATATTGGGATTAGGATATCGGCTATCACATTTGCAGATTATGGCTGGATATCAACATCCCTTTATCCAGAATGCCAATACTTTTGATGCAAATCGTTACACAAACGATCATATCCTGAGTACTTTTCAGACTACAAATAGCTACAAAAGAAGCAGTGACGCTTTACTTAGAGCATCATACAATATTCCAGTCATGAATGGATTAAGTTTAACTCCATCTGCACTGGCTGTATATCATCTCGCTGATGACACTTATCGTACGGGACCGGTGCAAGAAATCGCAATTGTTGGATCACAAGGGCTTACGGTCAATGGCAATGTTTATTTGGATTATGCATTTTTAACACATCACGCAGTGCAAGTTAGCGTAGGTGCACCATTCGTAGTCCGGGATGTTCGTCCAGATGGATTGACTCGTGGATTCGTAATGGGAATTGAGTATAAATATACCTTTTAACAAATCGACTATGTCGTAGTCAAAAAAACAACTTTGCACGACTAATCAACTTTGTGAGACAATGAAACTAACAAGATTATTGGTTGTTTTTGTGTAATTGGAAGAATTTAAAAGTAGTAAAAATCTAAACCGAATCTACAAAACAACAGTTTTTTTTGGCAAAACCAACATTATTTTCCGAACAGATCAATCCAATCCAAAACTCCGCCCAACACATTTCGTACATTGGTAAAGCCATGAGCTTGGAACATCATTTTGGCGGATCCACTTCTCGCACCTGAACGACAGTGAATGATGATTTCTTCATCTTTATGTGCTTCAAATTCTGGTATTGCGCTTTCAATACTTCCTAATGGGATCAACCTTGCACCTAAATTAAATGCTTCGTATTCATGTGGCTCTCTAACATCTAAGAAAATAAAAGATGCGCCTTCATCAAGTTTTTGTTTGAGCTGTGTTACTGTAATATCTTCAGACATAATATTTGGGTTTTTAATTACAATCAAATGGCTTTGTACCCGATACGGTTACTGAAATTTTTTCTCCCATTTTCATATTGGTTATACCGTCATAAGGTGGCGATTGCGATATGATGTACCATTCGCCTTCATCATCACCTTTCTTAGTGACATCGCCCAATTTCAACTTATAGCTTTCTAATAAAAACTGTACTTCATCAAGTTCCTTACAACGTAAATTTGGAATCGTCACATCGCCACCATCTTTTCGTGACACGACACATTCTAAAGTACTTCCCTTTTCGATGACTACATTATCCTTTCGTCCGTCTTTTGATATGATCAGCTCTCCATTATAATAGACCTCCAAGATGTGATTGGGTTCTCCTGGATCATAAGCATAACTTTTTACGACACACTCTATATCCCTATATTTGAGTTCGGTTTTCTTCTGCTCGAAAGCATTTCCGTACAATGTTGGTAAATCGGCCACGCGAACAGATTCTTTCAGATACTTGGTAATCGTAACATATATTTTACGGTTTTCTTTGACCATGGATCCTGGTTTAGGATTTTGATCGGTGATGATACCACCATTTTTACCTACAATAAAGATAGAATCCGATACCACCATTTGAAAATCACGCATAGATGACATTTGCTCTACTTCAGTCATTGATTTCCCGATGAAGTCTGGGAGTTCCAACTTCTGCCCATGATTGGTATAAATGCGTAGCCACCATTGTACTAACAATATCAACACTACAAAAACACCTAAAATAATCAGTATCTGACGCAAAAAGGCTTTACTCTTGAGATAGCCTAAAAAACTTTCATTTTCTGTATTGCCAGCCATAAATCATGTATTATGAAAGCACAAATGTACACATTAATTGAGAATGGACAATTGAAAATATATCAAAGTCTATCAAAGTTTAAAAGTTTTACCCTGTTGGATATTTATTATCCCACAGGGTGAATGGGTGTAACAGTTTAATTCATAACGTATAGTTCTAAAAAATCTATACCGAAGTGACATTCAATTATGTTAATTCTTCATCAAAAAACATCCAAATTATTATTTTTTGAATCAAATACAAACACAGTTTATGGACAATCACATTTACAAGATGATAAAAAAAAAGAGCGGGCACTTATATATAAATACCCGCTCCTTAATCAAAAGTTATTAACCATTTATATCTTCATTACTTTCTTATTTACACTTTGCTTGCCGTCCGTGATATGCAAGATGTAAACACCTTTTTCTAATAGATTCATATCTAATTCGTTGCTCTGGCCAGAAAACTTACCTTCTGTCACTACTCTACCTGATACATCCATTAGTTTGTATGTTTGTAAACTCAATGCTTTACCAGTCAATACGACATTCAACTTATCATAAGCTGGATTAGGAAATACAAATACATCTTGAGACAATGTAATGTCTTTCGTACCCACTGGAACGGATTGATCTATCCAAATATTGAAATTTGTAATGCCTATCCAACCTCCATTTCCGTCATAAACAGTGAATGAAAATGTTTCGTCTCCTTCGAAGTCAGCATCGGAATCATAACGCAAACGGTTATTATTCAAATCGTCTTGTGTAAATGTCGCTCCAACGGCTAAAGTCTGACCATTGAGTGTAACTGCTCCAACTGCTGGAACTGATACCAATGTATAGACTAATTCTGATGCTGAATTATCATTATCTTGTGCTTCAAGCAAATCTCTTGTTACAAACAATTTTTCTCCTGGATGAATTTCCATTCTCTGATTTGTAACTAAGAATGGACTTTGAACATTGATACTCGCGCAAATATCAAGATTTAGCTCTTGAAGTCGTCCTCCTTGTCCAGATTGCGCATCTAAAAGTCTTAGTTTCCATGTACCATTCATCTGCTCACCATTGAATACTTCCAATTTATCGGCACCTCTTGGCACGTCTGTTCTATACAATCTACCTGTGTTGATCGGACATTGAAAAAAGTCAGGAGCCTGATCATCCAAACTAAGATTTAAATTTTGCTGATTGCCACATTGTTTGCTCCACAATAGAGCTTCTTTACCAGACGGAGCTACTAAATATGCTACTAAGTCAACCAACCTATTGTGTGTACCCTTAATGAGGTTGATATTCAAATCGCTAATGATACCGCTTTCAGTAACTTCTAATGGCAACTCAACAGTGATATTTGCGGCTGTTCCGATTACGATATCTCGCTCACCTGACTTATATTCTTTACAACTCAATGCCTCTGTGATGAATGCCTGAATAGCTGACCATTGACCATTACGACAATTGTTATTCGCTCTGACTCTCCAGTAGTATATAGTGGATTTATCAAGCACGACACCCATTCTATAGCTAAGGTCGGTAACTTGCTTTCTTTCTACAATATTAGCATTTGAGAAATCTGGGCTTGATGACACTTCTATTTCATAAGTCACTGCGTCAGGTTTCGCATTCCATTCAAATGTAACTAACCCTGATACACCTTCAGCGCCATTAGCTGGTAATGAGGTTGTAGCAAAATCAATATCTCCACCTTCGACATTTATATTTGTACGTAACACTACGGTATCCAGTCCGTCAGCAAAAGCTTTTACTACGAGTTGACCGGAAACATTACCCACTACATTATCTGTATTTATTACTACTTTATTGTCGTCTCCAGCTGTTACCTTGTCATGTGCTATAGTAGCTTCGACACCAGCAGGAAGATCTCCACTGATAATAAAACCTATCTCTCCCGTAAAGCCACCCAATCCTATCGTTGTATAATTGATTTCTCCAGCTTCTGGTTGACAAATATTCAGAATACTTGCGCTTGAGCTAATAGAAATGGTTGGTTCTGTAGCCTCTTCGATTCTATTGAGACCAGTAGATGATGTCAAAAATATATTATCCGCTGCCTTTACAATAATTCTGAAAAGGTTACTTATTTTATTTGGAATGATCACATTATGTTCGCCATTGTTCGGAACACCTAATGCCAATGGTATCAAATTTGGGTCATCTTCACGTATCGCTGCGGAAAAAGATCCATAAATATTCACTTTTTGACAATTAACCGGTGCTTGATCTGTATTGGCTACATCCCATGTTACGGCTACAGATTGACCAACCTTAAATCGCTCATTCCTATCAGGATAAATCAATTTGAATGGACCCGCTTGATCTGTAACATCCAATTTATACTCATCCCAAACAACACCACCTGCTTCAGGATTATTGTCTCTAACAGTAAGTCTAAACGTTAATACTCTGGATTTATTAGGCAAAACTTCATTTTTATGCGTTAAATTTCCTGATAATAAATTTGCAGCAGTAGGGAAAAATCGGATATCGCCATCTGTAGAAGGCTTATAAGATCTGAACAATGGTCCTTCTTCGCTATTCGTACCAAGAGGAACCTTCGGACCTAAATCATACTGCTCCCAGCAGTAGGTCAACTGATCTCCATCTTCATCTGTACCGCTTCCACGCAATTCGAAAGGTGTTGACATCGGAATGATATACCTTACATTCGGAACGCTTACTGTTGGATAATGGTTGGAAGTCGCTATTTTTTGAGAACAAGAGAATGCATTACCACCAGCATTTGTTTTTCTGTACATCTGTGTCAATGACCCAACGTGAAAGTATTCATCTTCTGAAGTAACTACGTTATCAACTCCACAAGAACCTGCATAAGACATGATCGTGCTACCACTACCTGGCTCGTACGCCCAACTTCCAGCTCTTTGTTGGTCAGTTTCAGGAACATTTGGCTGACAAATATTCCAAGTATGTGATGCATCAAATTGATGACCAACCTCATGTGCCATAACCCGTTTTACGATATTTACCAAATCGTTATCATTATTACATGTGACACCTGCTCCTTTGTTATTCTGACATGCAGATCCGCCTAGTGCTACTCCACCAATATCATAACAAACGGACAAAACGTGTCCAACATCATAGGCATTTGCACCTACTCTATTATTTAATATTCCTGTGTTCATACCAAGTATCGTCCTACCCAATTGAGTATTTACACTTGAATAAGGGTCATTCGAGGAATTTAAGAATATCAACTTTTCATTGTCATTGATTATCACAAAACGTATGGCCATTTCTTTTTCATAAATAGCATTCATTCTCGTGATCATGGTATTCATATCTGCTAAACATTTTTCCACAGTACCTCTTCTTGCTTTTGTGCCCCACTCTACTGTACAAGCCATCGCTAATCTGAATACACGCATATTTACGATATCAGTTCTATTTTGAGCTGATGGACCTGAAATGCCTGCTTCCCTTTCTTCATGATCTACTCCACATAATGGTACATTTGCATCGTATTGAGGATTGTGATATTTCGAATAATAAACGACATAATCACTTGTGTTTAACTCCGAATAAGGGTCAATATACACATCTCCCGCTTCTGTATCTAACGCAGCATAAAACCCTTGCACACTCAATGCAAAACGCATCCTTTCACCGCCATTTTTCGAATAAGCAATATATGATTTAATATCGGGATATCGAGCAGATATTTCTGCTTCCATGACCGGAGATTCATATACATAGAACCATTTCATCTCTCCTTCAGGAGCTGGAATTTCGAGTAACAAACCTTGCTCTTTTTTAAATTCCAAAGGCGCTTTACTCAAATAAGATTTTAATCCCTGTACATCTAAGCTAAAAACTTCATATTGCTCAGGAATGACCGTTCGTTCGTCATTGCTACGAAGACTGATACGGCTTTCATCCGCTCTGGTAAAAAATGACTGCGCATCAGCTGCCGCCAATAAAAACATGAAAACTGATAGTGTAAATATTTTTTTAAACATCATAAATAGATATATTAAAGTTAAAACAATTTTGTAAAATTAGTACTTATCAAAAAAATAGAGAAATTTTTTCATGATAATTGTAGTATATAAGACACTTTTTGGCTAAAAAGCTTTAAAACGATCAATATCGACCCATTTCGCGATAGTAAATCAGATGCCAACCAGACGATAAATGTCCAAATCTGCGCTCCATAGAAAATGTTCCAGAATTGTCCAATATACGCTCTATCACGATGCCCTTCATACTCAAAAATTCTCTTGTAAATTGTCCATTCAAATCATCAAACGGACCATGTATAACCCAAGTTTCTTCCTGCCATTTGAAATCAGGATCGATCACATCCAATGAATCCTTTGGCGAACGAATACCCTCTAACGGAAAGATAATATGTTGCATCTGATACAAACTATCTGTACTAAAACGATCATAAAACACTTTGAACTCTTTACTATCGTGCAATGCTACATCTTCATCGGAGGTACTTTTGCCCTTATTTTTACAAGACAATATACCAATAGTCATGAATCCAATGAAAAATAGCCATAGAAATTTAGGTCTTTTGTAAAGCATAAACTAAAATTAGTTGATCAATTTGGCGACAAAATAAAGTATAGTTTTCAATAAATGCACCTTTTCGTATCATTCCTTCGAAAAAAAATCCTTCTGAACGAAATTTAAACGGAAAAACCTGCATATCTTCCCTAAAATCGAGTGACTTGAGTCCGTAACATTTATACATAGCTTCCTTGGCACCCCATATCACATGATAGTAACTCAATGCTTCACTTTCATCGATAAATTGAAATTCTTGTTCGCTAATAAACCGTCTGGATATCCTACCAATTTTTTCGACCCAATGCTGTATGTCAATACCACAAACTAATGGCGAACCAATAACCGCCGTATAATCTTGGGTATGACTGATAGAAATAAAATAAGGCGAATCTTTAAGATATGGCTTTCCATTACTGTCTTTCAAACATGCGCCACGGATATTCCTTTCGGATAATACATGTAATAAATATCTCGACGACAACCATTCGCGTCGTTTTCGGATTTTGAGTTGAGATAATTCCTCTATCTCTTCGGGAAAAAACTGGATGTTTGCCTCAAAAAAAGCATCCTCCTCTGTGGTTTTCCAAATGCCAACCACACCTTGTTCCAATAAATCTTCCTTTAAAATCAGTCCCAAGTTTTACAACACTTTACCATTTCATCCTTAAAAACCCAATAAAGGATACAAAAGTTCCCATATCTTACGACTAAAAAAACCATAAGACATTTTGATTTGTTCGAATATAAAGCATAAAATTAAATCAAAAACCGCAAATAATATGACTGATTGCCATTTAATATCACACAAAATATTGAACGGACATATCGGATCTGTTTATGATCTTGCGACCGATGATGAGCAATATTTCTACAGTGTGGGCGGCGACGGCTGGATCGTACAATGGGATTTACAGAGTGATACTTCCAATGGACTGCTGATCGCTAAATCCGAGTCAAAACTATTTAGCACTTGCCTACTTTGGGACAAAAATACGCTTTTGGCAGGAGATATGTACGGGTTACTTTATTGGATAGACATTAAAAACAAAGAGATTATATCTATTGTCAAAGGTCATCAATCTTCGATATTCGATATATATCAGATATCAGAGGATACACTCATTACCGCAAGCAAAGACGGATATATCTGCTTCTGGGATATAGCAACGAGGCATCCCGTACATTCCTACAAAATCAACCATAAAGGTCTGCGTTGTATTGAAACCAATATGGTCATGGATACGCTATATCTTGGTGGAAGTGATCATAATATCTATATCTTTTCACTTTCGCAACGTAGTGTCATCGATTCTATTACATCGGCTCACGAAAATAGTATTTTTACCATACTCACGTTAGATGATGAAACATTAATCACAGGGGGACGCGATGCTCATATCAATGAATGGCATTTATCCAATCCGCCCAAGCGACTTCAATCCCTACCTGCACATTGGTACACGATAAACAGCATCGTCGATATGTCGTCTATGGGTTTGATAGCCTCTGGATCACGAGATAAAACAATCAGAACTTGGGATCGAGAAACGCTACAAGCTATCCAAGTCATGGACGTACAAAAAGGCGGCCATATCAATTCGGTCAATAAACTATTATGGAGTAAAAAATTTCAAACTTTGATATCGGCGAGTGATGACCGAACGATCCGCATTTGGAAAAACAATACTCAAAATGATTAAAACTTTGATAATGTATCATTGTTTCAATACTTTTGACACCAAAAACCAATAAAAATGCAATTAAACAGCGTAAAAGTAATCGGATTTGATGCTGATGACACGCTTTGGGTCAATGAGCCCTATTTCAGAGAATCCGAAGATGAGTTTTTCGAATTATTAAGTGACTATGCTTCGAAAGACGACCTTACCAAAGAACTGCTTGCAACCGAAATAGCCAATCTTGAATTGTACGGATATGGTGTTAAGGCATTCGTATTGTCTATGTTAGAAACAGCTTTGCACATCGCTGGCAATGACCTTCCAATACAAACTGTCGGAAAAATCATAGAACTTGGACGACACCAACTCAATAAACCCGTTGAGCTACTCGAAAACACTAAGAAAACACTCGAAATTTTGTCCGAACATTACAAATTAATCGTCGTTACGAAAGGAGATCTCCTCGATCAAGAGCGCAAATTGGAGCAATCCGGACTACTACCCTATTTTCATCATATAGAAGTTGTCTCCGAAAAGAAACCTAAAGAATACCTAAAGCTACTAAAACACCTCGATATCCAACCAGACGAATTTGCCATGGCGGGCAATTCTCTTAAATCGGACATATTGCCCGTGTTGGAATGTGGTGCCTTTGGGATTCATATACCTTTTCACTGCACCTGGGCACTCGAGCATATAGATGTTACGATTACAGATCCACGTTTTTATCAGTTAGGCGATATTCAGGATATGATCCCATTATTTGGAATAGTAAAATGAGGCATCTAATTTATTCATGTTATAATGTTTTGTAGGTACAAACCAGTAATATATAAAGTTACCGTTTAATTTCTTTATAACTCCTAAAATCATTCAGTTTTAAAATTGACTTCTTCATTCCTGTTTGAAAAGTTTAAATTATTATTACTTTTGTGGTTCAATTTTAAAAATAAAGTAGAAAATGAGTGCCATAAAGTATATTTTTTCATTATTGATTTTTTCTGGTATATTGTTCGTTTCATGCAACAAGCCCACGCAGGCAGTACCTCAGGGAAATACCGAAAACTCCAGTGTAAAAGAAGACAGAGTCGTTTATATCAATATTGACACACTGCTTATCCATTATGATTTGTACAAAGATAGAAAAGCAAGCCTTGAAACTGAATCTAAAGCTGCCGAAAGTTCTTTAGGTACTAAGATCGAAGCGTTTCAAAGACGTGTTGGTAAGCTACAGCAGGAATTTGCACAAGCACAACAAAATGCGGCTAATATCGCTCCTATCGAATTGAAAAAGTTGGAAGAAAAATTCATGAACCAGCAGCAAAACTTAGCTAAAGAAGAAGAATCTCTTATGAAGCAAAGAGATAATGCAGCTATGGATCTGGAGAAAAAATTGCAGGATTTACAGCAAGATTTACAAAATAAAATCGACGATTACCTCGAAAAAGTTGCTGAGGAAAAAGGATACGATTATGTACTACTGAAAGGTGTCGGCGGCAGCGTCATGTACGGACGTAAAACGCTCGACATAACCGATGAAACGCTTAGTGCATTGAATGAAGCGTATAAAAAGGAGAAATAATTTTTTGGTTGATGGCATCAAATTGGTTTAAATGTTTACCCTGTTGGATGTTTACTATCCCACAGGGTGAATGCGTGTAAAGGTGTAAATGGTTGTCGGTTGATAGTTGTCGGTTATTAGAAATGGTTTAAATGTTTATGTGTGTAAAGGTTTAATCTAATTGTCGGATTTGAAGAATTGCCTGGTCGGTTGTTATTTGATGGTTGACTATGTCGTAATTCGTAATTTTCAATTCTCAATTCTCAATTTTCAATTTTCAACTAATTTAATAATTTCACAGAAGCTAACCGGAGTTTCCTCATTGACTTCTTCCATAGACTTATTGAGCAAACGGGCTACGAGCTTGTGCAATAGTAATATTTCTTCCGATTGTCTCAGTTGTATAGTTACGATACAGCTTGCCTCAAATAATTTGTCAACGATGTGGATGTCAAGATCCTTCAATACATTCATGATGTGACCCATTTGGTCATAATCAAAGGAAAGTTTATAGTTTGAAGTGATGTATTTTTGAACGATATCTGCTGCATCAAGAGCGGCTTTCGCTGCATCTTTATACGCTTGTATCAACCCGGAAACGCCAAGTTTTGTTCCACCAAAATAACGAACAACCACGATAAGTATATTGGTCACACCATAGCTAAGGATCTGTCCATATATGGGTTTTCCTGCTGTACCTGACGGTTCGCCATCATCATTCATCCTGTATCGATCCTGTCCGCTTCCTATCTGGTAGGCATAGCAAAAATGCCTTGCTTTATGATGTTCACTACGAAGCGTATCGAGATACGTATTTAGTGCTTCTTCATCATTCATCGGATAAGCGAAAGCCATAAATTTACTACCTTTTTCCTTATACTCACCAAAAGCAGGTGTTTTAATAGTCAGATATGCGTCAGACATCGGGCTATTATTATGCAGTGATGAATAAAATAGATACGACTGCTAAGATAAACCCGGCAACCTTGTATCGTGTAATGTGCTCTCTAAATAAAACGATACCCAACAGCGCCGACAAAAGCAGAATACCTACATTGTTCACCGGAAAAACAACAACGCCACCTAATCCTTGTTGTAGTGCTAACAGGAGCAAATAAATCGAAAAAAAATTAGGAATGCCTAACAAAACGCCTGCGATTACGTTTTTCCATGCAAGTACAGTCTTTTTGCGGAGCAACTGGATGATCAAGATAATAATCCCATACATGGCTGTAAATAAAAATAAAGAAGCGACAAAGCTGACATCTCCGTTACTTGCGAGCTGATTTTTTTCGATAATATAGAAGCCACTGTCTATTAAACACGAGCCTAAAAAGGTAATAATAGGAAACAGCCACAGATATGTTTCTCTTATAGTATTTGCAGCTTTTGCAGGATCTGATTTTTCGTAGCTCAGCAATACGATTGAGAACAAGGCAGCGACGATTCCAAACCATTTGTAAGCATTGCCCGGTTCGTGATATACGAGTATGGCTAAGAGTGTAGGCGCTATAAGCGACATTTTTTGAAATATAGAGCCTATGACCATACCAAAATGCTGCATGGTAAGCGCCAAAGTATTAAAAACCACAATAAAAAGAAGGCCTAATCCGAAAGCATGATAAAACCAGGGTTGGCCTGATAAGTTATCGGGAAAAGGCGAGCCACCCTGCACGATGAATGCTACAATAATACAGGTAATATAATTGACAACGATAGCCTGAAGATTGTCAATATTGTATTTATTGAAAAGCTTGAAGATGACTCCGATGATTGCATTGAATGCGATACACGCTATTAATACCCACATAGATTATAATTTGCTCGCTTGTGTGATAATTTTTAAGTTTTTATGCTGAACACTGAAATGAATCTTACCCGAAACCTCAAATCCCTCTCCATCAAAATGATAGTAATCATCTCTGTGCATGGAAATGGTAACTTCTTTTACTTTGAAATACTCGACAAGATTACTTTTATGTATCGTTTTAGTCAAAAACCGTGTCAAAAGAAATAAATACTTCCAAAATGGTATATGCTTTACCAAAAGTACATCTAATAAACCGTCATTCAATGATGCTTGTGGCGCAATCGAAAAATCGTATCCATATACCGAACCATTGGCTATAACGGCCATAATATAATCATCTGACCACGACCGCTCGGGCGTGACAATATCCAATCGAAGCTTTTTGAATTTAAGTCCCTCAATAACAGACTGCTTAAAATAAGGTAGAAAACCTCTGTTTTCATTCAATTTGGTCTTAAAAGCAACTGCTGCATCCAATCCTAATCCCGCAACATTGACAAAAAAACGGTTATTAGCACTTCCCGTATCTATATTGCGCGTATGTCCATTGTTGATGATTTGTATCGCCTTATAAATATCTCTTTCGATTCTAAGATGATAGGCAAATCCATTTCCGGAACCGAAAGGTATTATACCTAACGCCGTATTGGTGCCCTGAAGTCCATTTGCTACTTCATTGATCGTGCCGTCGCCTCCGGCAGCTACAACAGCAAAATAATCCTGTTGAGCAGCTTCTTTGGCAAGTACTATTGCATGTCCTGAATATGCCGTAAATTCCACATTGTAAGCATATATATTTTGGTCTAAATGCGCTGTAAGCATAGCTTTAAGGTCTTTTCCAAGCTTATGCCCTGAAAATGGATTTACAATGAATAATATTTTCTTCTTTTCTTCCAAACTTTTCGATTATATCCATTGATTATTAAGATACCATGCCGTCGTTTCATCTATTGCCTGTTGCAATGAATACTGCGGTTTAAAATGCAGGTCGTTTTCCAGATTGGTTACATCGCAACTCCAATTTTTTGCCTTGATTTCATTGACACGCTCCATATATAATGTTGGAAATTTGCCGGTAATCTTCCCAATTTTTTCACTTATCCATGCTCCAACCTTAATGAGACCGACAGGAAGACTAATAGAAATTATTTTCTTACCTAAACTACGTGCAATCGCCTCCGGAAAGTCTTTTGAGCCGTAAATCTGTCCATCTGTTCCGAAATATGCCTGATGATTATGATTCGTAAGCGTTGCCAGCAATATCAATCTCACTAAATCTTTTACATAGATAAAAGTCAGCTTTTGTTCGCCATAACCCGCAGTAGCATTGATACCTTTTTTGACCATTTGAAATACATTCAACAGGTCTTTTTCGCCCGGCCCATATACGGCTGACGGTCGCACAATGTTATAAGGTATGTCTTGCTGTTGTTTCAACCAGATTTCGGCTTCTTGTTTACTTTTTCCGTATTGTGTTACCGGATGTGGTACACTATCATGGGCCACAATACCTCCTATCTGAAAATCGGCAGGTCCATACGCTGCCAAGCTACTCACAAACAATATTTTTTTAAGCGGAATGCCAGATTTACGTACAGCTTCGACGATATGTATCAGGTAGTTTTTGTTTACTTTGATGTACTGTTCGTATTCTGGAGACCGTGTAAGGCCAGCATTATGGATGATATAATCCGGTTTCAGCTCAGTCAATATCGTGGTTAATTTCCCTACATCTTCATAATCTAAATAGGTCAATTCGCAATTAAGATTATCCAGCATTTTTACATCACTTCCTTGTCGCACACCTGCATATACCTGCAAATGATGCTTACTTGCTTCCTCTACGAGGTGTCTCCCGATGAAGCCATTGGCTCCTGTTATTAAAACTGACGACATATCTACCTAAATTGTGGTTTTATAAAGTCTGTATGTCTTATATCTTTCGCCGTTCAGGTGTTCTGCTGCCGTCCGCATGGGGATATTGTTTTCAAGTACCCATGAAGCTTCGCCACCAATCAGGTTTCTTCTTTTGGCTTCTGCTATGTTTTTAGCAAAAAATATGGCTTCAATACCCGATTTTCGGTATTCTTTGAGAATGCCTAATGCCAATACCCGAACTGATTTAATTTTACTTTTTCCGAAAAGCAATCTGAATATTCCAAAAGGAAAGAGCTTCCCACGCTTGTTTTTGATCAATATTTCGTTGATATTAGGCAAAGTAAGCCCAAAGCCAATGGGTTCGTTATCTTTCTCGGCGATGAATGCAAATTTCGTATCAACAATCATTTTCAGGTCGTTTTTAAGGTATTCAAATTCCGCATCCGTAAATGGTACAAAACCCCAATTCTCATCCCAAGCCTGGTTGTACACATGTTGTATGCGCTTCGCTTCATTGTCGATGTCTTTGAGGTTCAAATTCCTGATTGTTATACCGCTTTTCTTTAACCTTTCTTCCAAAGCATCCGCAATTCTGAGTGCTTTTTCAGATGCCTTATCCGTGTAAATCATGTAAGCATACAAATCCATTTCCTTAGTCATGCTACAAGCTTCAAGCATGGTCTTATAATACGGCTTATTGTAAGTCATCATAACCTTTGCCGGTTCATGATATCCCTCCACAAGTACACCTGCCGTTTCATTGGTCGTGAAATTGGTCGGACCTATCAGGGTATCGTGACCATTTTCTCTGGCAAATGCTTTTGCTTTATCTAACAATGTCTGTACAACTTCCTGATCTTCGATAAAATCCATAAAGCCAAAAAAACCCACTTTACTTTTGAAATGTGCATTGTAATTGGTATTATCAATCGCAGCGATACGACCAACTGTCTGACCATCTTTTTTCGCAAGATAATAGCGGACTTTTCCATATTGATGAAATGGATATTTCTTAGGATTCATCATATCCTTCTGCCCTATAAATATTTCGGGGACATAATTTGGGTCATCTTTGTATAAATCGTGCGGAAAATTGATAAAATCACTGATACCTTTTTCAAAAGTAACTTCCTGTATTTCAATAGCCATTGGGAAAAATATTTTTGTTTGACAAATTACATCTTTTCGAAAATTAGAAGCTGACAACAATGTGTTTTTATGAATATCAGCCTTGGATTTCATAATGATTATACAAAAATAGTTAATTTTTCATATTGTAAAATTTAAAGGCAAACATATTTTAGTAACTGTTTGCCTTTGCTATATATTTCTATAAAAATCAATCTTTTCTACGAATTGACAGCAACCTTATTGTCGTCAAATATACCTATTTCGTGGGCTATCTTTGTCATGACCTCGACAGATTGGTCTATCTGTTCCGTAGTGTGTGTCGCCATAAGCGAGTATCTTATCAATGATGACGTGCTTGGTACTGCCGGAGAAACGACAGGATTGACGAAGACACCTTGCTCAAGACAGTATTTGGTCATCTGGAATGTTTTGTAGTCGTCCCTGATAACAATTGGTATGATCGGTGTTACAGAATGTCCTGTATCGAAACCCGCTTTTTTGAGTGCTGCCATGGCATAGTGGGTATTATCCCATAATCTTTGGATTCTTTCCGGTTCTTGTTGTATCAGGTCTAAGGCTGCGATGACACTGGCTGCATTGGCAGGAGCGATACTTGCACTGAATATCAACGAACGTGCATTGTGCTTGAGATAATTCATCGTATCTAAATCTCCGGCTATAAATCCACCTATGGAAGCCAATGACTTACTGAATGTTCCCATGATAAGATCTACATTATCTGTAAGTCCAAAGTGATTGGCCGTACCACTACCCAACTTACCCAAAACTCCAAGACCATGAGCATCATCCACCATGATATTGGCATTATATTTTTTGGATAATTCGACGATTTCTGGTAGCTTCGCTATATCTCCTTCCATGCTAAATACACCGTCAATCACGATCAGTTTCATTTTCTCACGCTCACATCTACTCAATACTTTTTCAAGTGATTCCATGTCATTGTGGGCATATTTTTGCACTTTGGCAAAGGACAATCTTGCACCGTCAATAATACAGGCATGATCGAGATCATCAAGGATGATATAGTCATTACGCCCAGGAATAGATGATATCACACCCAAGTTCACTTGAAATCCCGTACTGAACACTAACGCTCCAGGTTTTCCAACGTATTTAGCCAATTTTTCTTCTAATTCTAAATGTATATCCAACGTTCCATTCAAAAATCTCGAACCAGCACAACCCGAACCATATTTTTCGATTGCTTTAATAGAGGCCTCTTTTAAAACTGGGTGATTGGTCAACCCAAGATAGCTATTTGAACCAAACATGAGTACATCTTTTCCACCTATTTTCACCACTGTATCCTGTTCGGACTCTATCGTGCGGAAAAACGGATATAAACCCATAGCCTCGATTTGCTGTGGCAAATTATAGGCCGCCATTTTTTGTTTTAAAGGAGACATCATGACTGTTAAATGCTTTAAAAATTGAATATATAAAGTGCTATTATACCAAATAACCTTGCAAATATCTATATCTTTTTTGATTTTATTGCTATTTTGTTACGTAAATTTTACAATCTCATATTTTTTTGGTGACTCCAACAGATACATAATATTTATCCATATTAGCATTTTAAATAATTTAAAAATAGCTTATAATCAACATATAACAACATTTTGTAGTAAATTTAAAAACCAGATATCTGTTGATAAATTATATTTACCATACCATAATGTGATGCTTTTAAATTTAAATTACTGGCGAAAATGTTCATAATGTTTACCTTTGGCATTTCAAACAAAATTTAAGTAATGAGCATGAAACGTGTACTTGTGACAGGAGCTGCCGGATTTATCGGATCGCATCTTTGTGACCGACTGATAGCGGAAGGACATTACGTCATCGGCATGGACAATCTAATTACCGGCAATATGGCCAATATAGAGCATCTTTTTGCGTTGCCAAATTTTGAGTTTTATCATCACGATGTTTCTAAGTTTGTTCATGTACCTGGCGATTTAGACTATATCCTGCATTTTGCATCACCTGCAAGTCCTATAGATTACCTAAAAATGCCCATTCAGACCCTTAAAGTTGGCTCCCTTGGTACACACAATCTACTTGGATTGGCCAAATCTAAAAATGCACGTTTATTGATTGCTTCTACTTCTGAAGTCTATGGAGATCCTTTGGTTCATCCACAACATGAAGAATATTGGGGACATGTCAATCCTATCGGACCACGCGGAGTCTATGACGAAGCCAAGCGATTTCAGGAGGCTATAACGATGGCATATCACACCTATCACGGATTGGAAACAAGAATCGTCCGTATCTTTAATACGTATGGTCCTCGTATGCGTGTGGATGATGGTCGAGTATTACCTGCATTTTTTTCACAAGCTATTCGAGGCGAAGGACTTACTGTATTTGGCGAAGGCAACCAAACTCGATCTTTTTGCTATATTGATGATTTAGTCGAAGGTATTTATAGGTTACTGCTAAGCGACTATCATTTGCCTGTCAATCTTGGCAATCCGTCGGAGACAACCATTCTCCAATTTGCTCAGGAAATCATTGATCTTGTTGGCAATCCCAAAGCACATATCATCTACAATCCATTGCCAGTGGACGATCCAAAACAAAGAAAACCTGACATCCAACGTGCAAAAGAGATTTTGAACTGGGAACCAAAAATAAGTCGTGAGGAAGGTCTGATAAGGTCGTATGAATATTTTAAGACGGTTGTTTGATGGTAAAACAATGTGGTTTAGTTGAAGATTTAAAGTAATTTTGATAAAAATTGGCTCTGTTGATCTAAGACGTTTTTACTACAGTCATCATTAATCTTGCTGCTTTTTTGCCTGATATCCTTATAGCGAAAGTATCTATAAATCTCCATAGTCTAAAGGATACGTTGCGCAACTTCTCGTGTAGCCTAAAAAATAGTAATAACTTACTGTTAAAAATACGAGTTTCAACTTTTCCAACGTCACTTTTTACCAAAGATTTTATTTTGTCTTGCGTAAACGAATGTAAATGTGCATTTTGTGGTGTGAGTGAATTGCAATGGATACATAATGATTGTAGTATCACTTCATTGTGTGGTGTCGTTATCACGAGCTTGCCACCAGGTTTTAGAACTGCCATCAACTGCTCTATAAAAAGTGCCGGGTCTTTAACATGTTCGATGATTTCTGATGCCACAATACAATCTATAGCGTTTGGCTTGATAGGTAATGAAAAAACATCTGCAACTATAGCGTAGTGATTTTCATTGGGATACATTTGGAGGGCTTTTATGGGATTGGTAGTCGATATATCCATAGAAATGACAGTTTTTCCTTTGGGCAACAATCTCTTGGAAAGCCACGCTCCACCACAGCCTACATCTAAAATCAACGCAGCATGATCCGGGATTTCGGATAAAATATGTTCATGTAACCTTTCATTTTCAACTTGATGTGCATGTATGACATCTTCAAAATAATCAAATGACTTTGCATCTTGTTCGTAATGCGCCTGATAGTTAAATAAAGCATCATTATCCGTCGTAACCGGCAAAAGCAGTGGTACATTACTTAATATGTGAAATACGCCATCTCCATTACTTTCTTTCAGGATATTAGCTGATGCATCGTAATATAGCGGTTGTTTGGTATTGGGATGTACAAGAAGTGCAGCTAAAAAGTCATTCATCACTATTCTTTATGATTTTGAATACAATGTTAACACCAGAAGTGAACAAGTGTTGAGTTATACCTTAAAATTGCTTTTGATTAAATTTAATATTACTTGTATAGTTTCATATCTCAATATGTTCAGATTTGTATTGCTGATACCAATGTGACATTCAAATCAGCCTAATCTTCTTCATCAAAAAATATCCGCTGTCTCTCCATCTGCACAGGGTCTTTCCGAACGAAGTGAGGAATCTTT
>CAYNSF010000007.1:0-106058 GCA_964399855.1 uncultured Aureispira sp.
CATTTATTATTTTGATAATCAAGGTTTTGAGGCTTATTTAAGGGACGACTATATAGTGTTTAGTCCACAAAAAGATCTTAATAAAATCTTATCTAAACCACTAAGGACACTCAGTGTTTCACTAAGGTTTTCTGTGTGTTTCTTAGTGTTTTACTAAATGATCTTAGTGGTAAAGGATTTTCTGGTTAATCATCTTTTTACCACTAAGGCAACATCAAAGAGGTATATGTAGTATTTTATCGTTTATTATTAGTATTTTGTGGAAATTTCATCAATTAAACATCACAAAATAACTTCCATTATAATTTAAGTCTTTTTGTGTTCAGAGGACTATTCGTTTATCAATATTTACGATAAAGGCGCATTAAATTTTCTTGATCGATGCTTTTTTCTCCATCAGCACTTTACCTGGATTGTTCTTGGCAAATGAAGCCCAACCATTGTGTTTTTTAAGACCTGCTGTTATGCTACTGCTCTGATTGTAATGACAAACGGCAACACCAAGTGCGTCGGTTGCATCTAAATGCTTGCTACTGATTTTTATTTTCAGGATTGATTCAAGCAGAGCCGCTACTTGTTCTTTGGAAGCATTTCCATTGCCAGTGATAGATTGTTTTATTTTTTTGGGAGCGTATTCTTGGATTTGCAAACCCATCGTCATCGCTGCCGCCATAGCTACACCTTGAGCACGACCCAATTTGAGCATTGATTGGACATTTTTCCCATAAAAAGGAGATTCAATGGCCAATTGATCCGGGAGATATGTTTCTATGATTTCCTGAAGTTGCAAGAAAATTTCTTTGAGCTTTTCATGGTGATCTTCATACTTTTCCAATCGAAACACACCAAAATTCAATACACGAAGCGCACTTCCATTTACTTCCAATACGGCATATCCAAGTATATTCGTGCCCGGATCGACACCAAGTATTTTGTATGAAGATTTTTTGCCAGAAGCGGATACGGCCATGATGATTTTGAAATATTAATGGACAAAGGTAAGGATTAATGTCCAAAACACGTTATAAATTTATTTAATATCAAATTGATCATCGGTAGAATTATAATATAAGACCTTACCTTTGCGTTTTGTAATGTTAAAAAAAGAATATGGGTAGAGTTTTATCGATGCTTTTATGTGTTGGTTTTTTGTTTTCTTGCAAGCAAAATCATGCACCCGACGTTTCTGATATTCAAGCAGATTTTGAAATTTTCCGCACGGAAAAGGATATGCAAAACATATCATCCCATGAAGATTTTGACAAAATGTATTCGCAGCACCCTGTTTTTTATGATATCTTTTTTAAAAACATCACAGGTTTGTATGGAGGCGAAAATCGCGATAGTATGTATCATGTATTTAAATATTATGCACAGGATTCCACCGTTCAGGCTGTTAATGAGTTAATTGGTAAGAAATATGGGGATTTTGATAAGATCAAATCTGATTTACAATCACTTTTCAGATATATGCAATATTACTTTCCAGATGCTATGGGTGTTCCCAATATTTACACGCTCAATTCGGATTTTGCTTATCAGACATTTATTTTTGAAGATGAGCAGCACCGGGATGCTATAGGTCTTGGTTTGGATATGTTTTTATCTCCTGATTTGCCTTATAAGGGGATATTTCCGGACAATACGAACTTTTCAGATTACCTGACTCGTTGTTGGACAAATGACTATGTCGTAAAGAAAGTTGCTGACTTATACGTAAATGAATTAGTAGGAGAATCGCCTGGACACAGATTGCTGGATCACATGATACATAATGGTAAGAGCCTCTACATTACTTCATTGCTATTGCCAGAAAAAAATGATACCATTATTCATGAATACACAGGTAGTCAAATGGCTTGGTGTTACGAAAACGAATTGCAGATGTGGTCATTTTTTCTAAACGAGAAGCTATTCTACGAATCTAATTTCAAGAAGATTGGTAAATATGTCTTTCCCGCACCCAAAAGCCCTGATATGCCCGATGCTGCACCTGGTCGTACAGCCAATTTCATAGGTTGGCAGATCGTCAAATCATATATGAAACGCTATCCGACCACAACATTGGAAGATTTGATAAATATGCATGACAGCCAGGTGTTTTTGGAAAAATCTAAATATAAGCCACAGAAAAAATAAAACAATTTCATAGGAACTATAATTACAATTGATACGTTAAATATGAAAGGGAGCCATACAAGGTATAGGTAAAAAATAGTATCTTTGAGGCATTATTAATCATATTATTTTAATAGAGTCAAATGTTTAGTTTGTTATTTAACCTCGGCGGACAAGAAATAATCCTAATAGGTGTTATATTTTTGGTGTTCTTTGGTGGTAAAAAAATACCAGAATTGATGCGTGGTTTGGGTTCAGGTATTCGTGAATTCAACAATGCTAAGAACAATATTGAAAGCGAAATCAAAGACAATATGAAAGAAATCGAAAAGGAAAAATAATCCTTTTCTGATTCTTTGAATATACTGTCAGATTTTTTAGTTTTTTGTTAGTTGAAAATAAAGCATTAAAAGCGGAGCATTTTCGTTTTTTGATGCTGGATTTTGTTTTGTTGATTTTAAATTGTTGGTTTTGCAACTCAATTCATATTGCGTAGCTCGATAATTGTCAACATAAATCTAAACTCACTTTTAAAACCATTGGTATGTTCAAGATAAAGTTGCTCTGTATAATTCTTATCACTTTAATAGTTGGTCGTATTGACGGGCAGCAGTTTGAATTAGAAGTTTTTGCCGAGAATTTGCGAAGACCAGTGAAAATATCTCATGCTGGTGATGAACGTCTTTTTATAACAGAAAAGGATGGGACTATTATGATCGCTAATCCAGATGGAAGCCTCAATGCTACACCTTACTTAGATATACGCAGCAAAGTGAATGCTTTTGCAAATGAAAGAGGATTACTTGGATTAGCATTTCATCCTGATTACCATGAAAATGGATTCTTTTTTGTACATTACAACAACACTCAGGGAAACACAGTGATTGCCAGATATACTATTAATCCGACAGACATCAATCAGGCATCTCCGGGTAGTGAGGAGATAATATTGACTATTGCCCAACCTTTCAATAATCATAACGGGGGCGATTTGCACTTTGGTTCCGATGGCTATTTATACATCGGTATGGGCGATGGAGGTAATGGAGGTGATCCGGGCAATAGATCTCAAAACCCTAAATTACTATTAGGTAAAATGCTTCGTATCGATGTCAATGGAAGTTTACCATACGCTATACCTGATGACAATCCATTCAGAAATAATCAGGATACACTTGAAGAAATATGGTCATTAGGACTGAGAAATCCATGGAGATTTAGTTTTGACAGACTTAACGGAGATATGTGGATAGCGGATGTAGGTCAAAATACCTGGGAAGAAATCAATCATGAACCCGCAGGTGCAGGAGGATTGAATTATGGATGGCGATGCTATGAAGGTAACGCAAGCTTTAACACTGACGGATGTAGTAGTCGGGAAAATTATACTTTCCCTGTACATGTATATTCCAATCGGTTTGATACCGGATGTTCAATCACGGGTGGATATGTATATAGAGGTGAAAACTATCCGGCTTTTTATGGAAAATATATATATACCGATTTTTGTTCGGGGATCTTCTGGTCATTAGAGAAAGTGGGAGATCAGTGGGTCAATGTACAACTCGCCGATCTCGACAATCAGGATTACGTAAGCTTTGGAGAAGATATTCATGGGGAATTATATGTAGCAGGTATGTCTTCGGGCAAAATTTATAAACTGATTGACACACAATGTGATGCTATCAAAGATAGAGTACTGACCGTAGAAAGCATAAGTCCTTTGTGTGTTGACGAATGTAATGGCAGTATATCTGTTATCGGGCAAATTGACGGACTGGCTATCCAATGGTACGATGATGATAGTACGTTTTTTAAAACAGATTTATGCGCCGGAAATTTTGATATCAGACTAACCGACGAAAATGGTTGTACCAGATCTATATCAGCAGAACTCATCAATCCCAAAGCAGACAGTTTGAGTATCATTATAGTAAATGACACACTTTTTGTAGTGGGAGATCCTATGCAAAGCTATATATGGATCAAAGATGGCGAAAGAATAGAAACCACCAATGACCCTATATTTATCCCTACATCTAAAGGTGTGTTTAATGTAATTGGAATCAATGCTGATGGTTGTGAGACTATCTCAGATACCGTTGAATTTATACCAACATCCACTAATAATCTTACGACAGGCAACCAGATAAGACTATTAAGCAATCCAGTGTCCGGTATATTGGAATGGTATTACAATAGTAGCCAAAGTATGCAGGTATCTGTCTTATCCATGACAGGAAAAATGCTTATTGCGTGGAATGAACAATCAAATCCAAGTCATACATACTCAAAAAATATTGAAAGTCTCAATCCTGGGATGTACATACTTAACATCAATGGACATGGGATAAAATTTATCGTTGGTAAATAGCAACTCTGCCGATACGAATAGATAAGGTAGAACGTTGGGATTTTTGATCGAATAGTTGTTAGGTTGATTACCTAATTTATTTATTGCTTGTTTAGCTAATATATCAATTAAACCAACTCTACAACTCCACAAATCAAACATTTGTATTATATTTATGCCTCAATAAATTTCGGTTGATATGAGGATATTACACACGGCAGATTGGCATCTTGGCAAGAGATTGGATTTTTTCTTACGGCTTGACGAGCAGAAAGCGGTACTGAAAGAAATCATCCAGATTGCTGATGAACAAGCCGTCGATATGGTAATAATTGCCGGAGATCTATTCGATACATTTAATCCACCTATTGAAGCCATTGAGTTGCTATACAGTACTGTCAGCAAGCTTGCTAAAGGCGGCAAAGTTCCGGTCATCGCTATCGCCGGCAATCATGATTCTGCCGAACGGATCAATGTTCCAGACGTTTTTGCGCGTACCAATGGCGTCATTTTTATTGGAAATCCAATGGAAATAGTACCTACATTTAGTATTGATGACGGGTTTAGTGTGGTCAATGCTGATGCGGGATTTATAGAAATACATTTGCCGCAATATGATTATCCTGCTCGGATAGTACATACTGCATTCGCCAATGAGTTGCGATTGAAAGAATATTTTGGTGTGGATAAACAGGCTTCGCTACAACAAAGTCTTACAGAAAAGTGGCAGCATCTTGCCGACAAATATTGTGATGATTCCGGTGTAAACTTGCTGACTACGCATTTATTTATGCAAAAGCGAAATGGCGAAAAGCTTGTAGAACCCGACGGAGAGAAACCGCTCAATATCGGTAATGCCGACTTAGTGTATTCCGATACTATTCCGATCGCTATACAGTATGCTGCATTAGGACATTTGCACGGATATCACGATGTTGGAGTGCACCAACCTGTCAAGTACAGTAGTTCGCCACTTTGCTATTCATTTGCGGAAGCAGGACAGCAGAAGTATGTAGTCATCATCGATGCAGAACCCGGAATACCGGTAAAAGTCAATAAAATCCCACTTCACACCGGTAAAAAATTAGAGCGGAAAACATTTCATTCCGTGATAGATGCTGTAGATTGGCTTTCGGCAAATCAAGATTGCTTAGTTGAATTGACCATGGAAACAGATATATATCTCTCCGCCGCTGATCAAAAACAGCTTTATGACACGCATAGAGGTATCATCTACTTGATACCAAAGATAAAAAATACCGGAACGGATACAACGGTTAAGACAGAAATTGACCTGAACCGTGATATGCATGAGTTGTTTGTTGATTATTTTAAGTCAAAAAATGGTGGACAGATACCCGATCAGGAAATATTAGATTTATTTAACGAAATCATACACTCGTAATGCTGCCATTAAAACTTATCATAGAAGGGCTATATTCGTACAGAGAAGCGCAAACGATAGACTTTAGCCGATTGACCGATGCTGGTTTATTTGGGATTTTTGGTGCTACTGGCTCCGGAAAATCATCCATATTAGAAGCGATAACTTTTGTATTGTACGGGGAAACAGAAAGGATGAACAGTAGGGAAAATCGTGCATACAATATGATGAATCTCGCTTCGGATCGGATGTTTATCGAGTTTGATTTTCTAAATTATGAATACAAAACATTTCGAATAAACAGAGAGTACAAACGCAGTAAAAAAACGTTTGACAACATTATTACGCCGGTTGTTTCTACGTATGAATTGACCGACGGCAATTGGATTCCAATAGATAAAACGGCGGAAGAAATACTTGGTATCTCCTACGACAATTTCAAACGTACGATTATCATTCCACAGGGTCAATTCAAGGAGTTTTTAGATCTAAAAGATACTGCTAGAACCCAAATGATGAAAGATATCTTCCACTTGGAACGTTATGATTTGCAGAATAAGGTGCAAGTATTGAGAGAAAAAAACCAGGCACAGTTAAATACGCTACTGGGCGAATTGAACGCATATTCCCAAGTCACTCCTGAAATCATCGAAGCGGCACGCAAACAGCTTTTAGAAGCTAACCAAATTCAGGATGCAACCAAAAAGGAATTTGAAGCAGTACAAGAAAAATACAACTTGCTCAAGAAATTGAAAGCAGATTTTGATGATTTGAAAATAAAAATAAACGATCTTAACTCGAAAGCGGCACAAGAATCTACTTACAATCAAAGGCAATTGCGATTAGAGACTTTTGAGAAAGTATCTCGAGTGTTAAAACCGCTTTTTTTAGAAAAAAAGAAGCTTCAAGAAAATGCGACAAATACTGAAATTGAATTGCGGAAAGTGTCAGAAAAACTTGATGTATTAAAATCATCACTTCAAACTGCAGAATTTAAAAAACAAACATTAACACAACCATTTGAATCTCTACCAACTAAAAAGCAAGAGCTTTTCGACCTGAAAATCATCGAAAAAATCATTGTGAATACGTTAAGACTCAATGAATTTTCTGGAAGAATAGAAAAGGGAAAGGACATGGTATTGCAAACGGAAACAGCTTTGAAACAAGTACGACAATCCATTGCTGAATCCGATAAAGAGATTCAAAATCTTCAAACCCAAAAGTTGGATACACGCCTGTTGATAGAAATCGGTGAATGGTATTCCAAAAGTAAAACGTTGAATCAATTACACATTCAAAGAAATGAAGAAGTTCAAAAAATTAAAAAGGATATAGCAAAAGAACAGGATAATTTAAAGCAAAGAAATATACAGAAAGCCTCTTGGACAGATACTTTTGATAAACAAGCAAAACAACTCCAAGAGCAAAAAAATAAACTCGAAGAACAGAAAAATGCTTTAGAAGTCCAACAAAAATTAGCACATTATGCAGATGAATTGCAGGACGGTGCACCTTGCCCGCTTTGTGGTTCTGTACATCATCCCAATATCAGTAAGCAAAACCATGTAACTGATGCTTTGCATGATATCAAATCCCAAATACTAACTGTTGATGCCGCACTAAAAACACTCGAAAATACAAAGTCTGAGGTAAGCAACATCATACAGCGATTGGACATGTTGGAACAGCAACACCTCAAAGAAGAAACGCAGCTTTCCGCAATATTGGCAGATATTTTATTACATAACGAAGCTTTTGTATGGACTGAATTTGACAAAACAGACACTTCCCGATTTGATGAAAAGCGCCAACTTTCACAACATATCGAAACCCAAACAGAGCAGCTGCAAAAGTCGCTCAGGGAATTGAGAAAACAAGACGATGAATTATCTTCAAATGAGAAAATATACACAGATTTATTGAATAATTTAACGCAGGAACAAAGTATTATTAAATCAGAAATCAGAACCGATGAAAGTCATCTAACCATCCTGAAAATGGATGATTTTAAGCAATATCCAAAGGAAGCAATACAAGAAAAACACATAAATTTAGAAAGCTTCATTCTAAAGACAGAACATGATTTCAATGCGGTTACGCAGCAAATTAACGACTTAAAACCCGATGTTGCCGCCCAATCGACCCTATTGGAAACGCTCCGCAATCAGCTTGGACAAACTGCGAATGATATTAAAAATACAAAAGAAGATATCCAGCAACAACTCATTCATTTGAATATCGGATCAGACGAAGCTGAAACCGTCATCAGTCAGGAAATTGATATAGACAATGAGCGTCAGGCAATCAATCAATTTCGGGTAGCACTTGAAGTGCTGAAAGCAGAAGTTACAGGCATAAAAACCAGATTGCAAGATGCAGCTTATGATGAAGCGACCTGGTTGCAGGCAGAAAAGCAATATTTGGAACTTAAAGAACAACTTGAACAGCATAACCAACATACAACTCAATTACAAGGTGAGATCAAACGGCTTGAAACCAACTATGCCCAAAAAATTGAATTGACCCAAGCGTATGAGCAGATAGAACATCGTTCCAAAAATCTGCAAACGCTTTATAATTTATTCAAAGGAGCAGGTTTTATCAAATATATCTCATCAGTTTATCTAAGACAGCTTTGCCAACATGCCAATGTACGATTCCGGCAGATGACACACAATAGCCTCGTTTTAGATATGAATGCTAGTGATGAATTCGAAATCATAGACAATCTGAACCAAGGACGCAAGAGAAGTATAAAAACACTATCCGGAGGACAAGCATTTCAGGTGTCATTGAGTTTAGCATTGGCACTTGCAGAAAGTGTACAATCCAGGTCGGGCACGGACAGGAATTTTTTCTTCATAGATGAAGGTTTTGGCACACAAGACAATCAAAGTGTCAATATCGTTTTTGAAACATTACTCAACCTTAATAAAGAAAAGAAAGTAGTCGGCATCATTTCTCATGTCGATGAGCTAAAAGAACGCATACCGATTTCTATCACAATTAATAACGACCATGAACGCGGGAGTATTATGGGTTGGTCATAAATGGTAAAATACTAAGTGAACTTAGTGAAAAACTTAGTGAATCTAAGTGGTTATAAAAAAATAGCCTTAATCCAAGAAAGTTCTATCCTTAACCACAAGCTTCCAACCTGCGCTTTGTAGAGCGAGTTGCATCATGTTGAGATAATCTTGTTTTTCTTGCTCTGCCTTATGGATGAGTTGTGCCGTATTTTGTTTTCCAGCGATGTAAGATTTAGCATTTTTATTGATCATATTGTATTCTTCCGTCGTAAAAGCATTGAATGTACCCTGACTGATGTCATAATAGTCTAAGTCATGATCTATGGATAGTACTTCTGCCTTGGGTAATTCGTTGATTGTTACTGTTTTATTGATGCTATCTATGCTGATATTCATTTTTTCGAAATCGTAGCCTACGGACACTTTAGCAGATACTCTCAGCAGTATTTTTTTACTAAATAGATTGAAATAATCATATTTATAGGACTCTTTATAGTCGTAAATCTCCGAAAAATGCCCTTCAACGCTAATGAGCTTGGTCACGGTTTTTAGCTTTTCCTGTATTACGGTGGCACTTTCTGATTTTCTGGCTTCAAATATAGGACTCCCGGTAAAATACCATACGATAATTCCGCCCAAAAGAAAGGCTAAGATGACCAAGATATATTTTTGAATAAAGGTTTTCAATTTTTATGTCAATTGTACTCAACATATTATAACAAAATTTCCGTCATTTGTTTTTGAATTCATTGAAAATTGATTTTCTACTTATATGCTTTTAATAAAAATTTTGTGTTTATAAATTACCTAAATGGAACTACGAATTTATATGAATTGAAATGAAAAAAGCGAATAGCAAGGAAAAATATATACATTTTTAATACTTGTGGAATAAAAAAAGTCATTTACATTTTTGTAAATCATTGAATTATCTTACCTTTGCAGCCCGAAATTAAAATTTCGTTTTAATAGTATTATTTTTTAATTAAACACTTCAAAAAAAATATGAATCAATATGAAGTAACTTTCATCATCGATCCCGTACTGTCAGGTGATGAAATCAAATCGACAGCGAGTATGTATGAGTCTTTATTGAAAGACCAAGGATGCTCGATAGTACACGTTAACGAAATAGGTTTGAAACAATTGGCTTATCCTATTAACAAAAAATCTTCAGGTATTTATTATTGTATCGAATTTACAACTCCTGTTGGGTCTGTAATCGCTAAAGTAGAGCTTGCATTGAGACGTGATGAGCGTATCATGCGATTTTTGACTGCTAAGCTTGACAAATATGGTGTAAAATACAATGATGACAGAAGAAGTGGTAAGATCAGCAGCTACAAGAAAGCGGAATCTAAAAAGAAGACATTGGACGGTAGTGTTGCAACTCCTGCTCCAGTTGCAGAAGAAATCAAGCATGAAGCAACACCGGCATTTGTACCACCAGTTGGAGGAAACGAAGAAGAATAATTTTTGATAAACCTATTAAATTATAAAAATAATGGCATCTAGAGACGATATAAAATTCCTAAGCAACCCAAGTATCGGACAGCAGAAAAAGAAATACTGCCGTTTCAGAAAATTTGGTATCAAGTATATTGATTATAAAGATTCTGAATTCTTGCTTCAGTTTGTCAATGAGCAAGGAAAATTATTACCAAGAAGAATCACAGGTAATTCTTTGAAGTACCAAAAACTTGTTGCTGTAGCTGTTAAAAGAGCAAGACATCTTGCGATTTTACCATACGTTACTGACTTATTAAAATAATCTTTAAAATTAATTGAAAAATGGAAGTAATTCTTTTAAAAGATATAGAAAGACTTGGTGATAAGCACGATATCATAAGTGTAAAGCCGGGATATGGTCGTAATTATTTATTGCCTCAAGGCCTTGCTGTCAATGCAAATGCTGTCAATCGTAAGAAAAGAGATGAAATCATCGCTGACGAAGAAGCAAAAGAATCGGCAAGACTTGATGAATATAGAGTTTTGGCTGCAAAGTTGGAAGGCCAAGTTGTTAAGATTGGAGTTAAAGCAGGTACTACCGGTAAAATATTTGGTAGTGTAACTAACGTTCAACTTGCTCATGCCCTTAAAGATCAGTTCGGTGTTGAAATTGAACGTAAAAAGATCATATTACCTGAAGAGGTTAAGGAGTTGGGTACTTATGCTGCAACACTAAATTTACACAAAGAGCTTACAACAAAAGTAGATTTTGAACTGATAGAGGACTAAATCCTTTTAAGTTTTATGAAATATAAAGAGTCTTAATCCTATAAGGGTTAAGGCTTTTTTTATATGGTGTAACTACTCGGGTATGATTAATTTCAATCAAAAAAAGTGCATTTTCCATGATACTTCAGTTCTTTATTCCTCAATAGCACTGCTAATAACTCAAAAAATAGTGCTCTGACCGCAAAAAGACTTAAACACACAGAAAACCTTAGTGTATCTTAGTGAAACGCTGAGTGTCCTTAGTGGTTTAGAAACGATTTTATTGAGATTTTTTTGTGGGCTAATCAGTAGTTTCGTCTGATGAAAATTCTCCTATTTCTAGGTTTTGAAAGCATACACCTGAACTGTTAAACTATGGGCTATATTGAATGTCAGTTTAGTATTTACCTATAAAGATTATACTCTGTCAGATAGTCATATACTTTTTCAGGCACCAGATATTGAATTGATTTTCCTTGTTTTAATGCTTGTCTGATGAAGGTTGCAGAGATATCCAACATTGGAACTTGATCCAAGATATGAACACGTGGATGATTAGCATATTCAGTCAGGTCAAAACCTGGTCGATTATATACATAGATATCGTAGTACTCTAAAAGTAAGTGGTAATTTTTCCATTTGTCAATGGTTGCCAAATTGTCGCCACCCATGATCAAGGAAAAAGTCTTATTGGGATATTTTTCTTTCAGATAGGTTAGCGTATCTATCGTATATGAAGGAATCGGTAGTGAAAATTCGATATTAGAGGCTCGCAAGGTATGGTTGTCGCCAATAGCCAATTGGACTAAAAAATATCTATCGTTATTATTAGCTAAGGAAGCCTTGTTTTTTAGCGGATTGTGTGGACTGACGACCATCCACACCTCATCTAAATCTGTATATTCTACCATGTGATTGGCTATAATCATGTGACCAGTATGGACAGGATTAAAGGAACCAAAAAACAAGCCGATTTTCATCGTTACAGTATTAAAGATACATAGATTATGGAAAATAACACATCCATTCAGGAAGGTTAATTACCCATCATCACTGGCATGATCAGCATCAACAACGTCTCGCCAGGTTCGTCTTCGATAGGAACCAATAATCCAGCTCTACCCGGAGTAGAAAGCTGCATTTTGATCTCTTCGTTTTCCATTACTTGGAGCATTTCGCTCAAGAACTTTGCATTGAACCCTATAGTCATAGCGTCACCTGAAAATGAACAGTTGAGTTGCTCTGTTGCTTCGTTGGAAAAATCCAAATCTTGTGCAGAAATCGTCATGCTCTTCTCAGTCATATTCAACACAACCTGATTGGTCGATTTATTTGCATATATCGCAATACGCTTTAGTGAATTGAGGAAATCCTTGCGATTCACGATGGCTTCATAAGGATTTTCAACTGGGATGACAGCGTTGTATTCTGGATATTTAGCATCTATCAGTCGGCATGCTATCTTTGTTTGACCAAATGAGAAAAAGATATTTGCCTTGTTGAAGCTAATAGTCACATCGGTATCTTCCGAAAGTGCATTTTTAACTAATGAAAGACCCTTTTTGGGTACAATGATTGACTTGGCAATATCCGAATTAAGGTTGCCAACAGTATATTTTACGAGCTTGTGTGCATCTGTTCCGACAAAATGCATTTTTGTAAAATCAATATGAAATAAAACACCCGTCATCGAAAGACGCAATTCGTCATTGCTGGTAGCGAATATTGTATTGGAAATACCTTTGATGACTCTTGCCGAAGGTATTGTAAATGTTTCAACATTGTTCTCCTCGGGTGGTGGTGGAAAGTCATCTGCTGCATCACCGGACATTTTATAAACTCCAAAGGAAGACATGATTTTTATTCCGAAATTTTCGTCAAAAGTAAGTGTGATTGGTTGCTCAGGCAATGCTTTTAACGTCTCAAGCAATATTTTTGCAGGAATAGCGATCGTACCGTCTGAGTCTGCCAATACTTCCAATTTTGTAATGATCGTTGTTTCAAGATTGGTGGAAGTGATAGTCAGTATATTTTCTTTGATACTGAATAAGAAGTCTTCCATGATCGGTAATACCGGGTTGTTGCTGATAGCACCGGAAGCGATGTTTAATTGTTTTAACAAATCTGATGACGATACTTCAAATCTCATTTTTAACCTTTTTAAGTTATTTTTTATATCCGGAATGGATTTCTGTTCAATTAAGCCACAAAAATAATATTTATTAGCTAATTCTATAAATATTTAATACAATTTGTCTTTTAATTATTGTAGATTGTTGATCCTAATAAGTTATTATGACTGATTTAAGGGCAACGTACAATGATTTTTTTGATTGACGATTTACGATTAAATGGAAAATTGATAGTGGATAATTAACAGTTGAAAATGTAGGCATGAAGAACCGTCAATCAAAAATCAAAATTGTATTGTTGTCTTGAATACGCGAATTAATCAATACATTTAATATAATTGCTGAGTAGTAAAACCAAGGTATTTATTTACGCTCTCACAAATTAAAAATATAGAATAGTTGTTAATAATCCCATTACATCGACATACAATAATCCAATAACAATGGACAATTTGAACATGAAAACCATTAAAAATTCAGTCAAAATGCTGGATATACACCCAAAAAAATAAAAATGTATTCCAAAAGACATTTGATTTTAAAACTAATTACTAATTTTACGGCTCACATTTGAATAATTAATTAAAATCAAATTTAAAATTTTAAGTTATGCGAAATTTTTTTACAAAACATTTTTTATTATTTGGGTTCATCCTGCTTTCCATGAATCTCATGGGACAAAAGATAAACAATATAGCAATAAGTGAACCAGAAAATCTGAAGGGCTATTACCCAATCCTTAGACCTACTTGGGGAAGTCAGGAACAAGTAGAAATCACTGGTAAACCAGTTTTTGCATTAGACGCAAGCGCAACTCCGACTTTCGCTTGTGATTCTATTCTTGTAAATGCAGATGCAATAGAAGGAAATATTGCATTTATTGACAGGGGGACATGTGGATTTAGCAATAAAGCTTATTATGCACAGAAAGCAAATGCAATTGCAGTAATCATTTGTAACAACGATGTAAATAATCCTAATGCATTAATAGGAATGACAGCAGGTGATTTTGGAGATGATATAGTAATACCAGTATTTGCGACAAGTTATAATACTTGTCTGAAAATCAGGAGTGCTATTGTAGATGGATCACTTTCAGAAATTTCCTTGGTAAATTATTGTGAAGCTACTGAACCGGTAGGAGATGATATCATCTGGGGAATAGGTGAAGATGCAGACGGTAATAGAGGAGACTTCAAAGGAGGACTAAACGGTTGGACTGTAAATGAAGAAAACAAGTGGGAATGGAATGGAGATGGTGAAATCTTAAAAGGAGCTTATGGAGGCGCTATCCTTAGAGCGTATAGCGGATGTAATGGTATTATGTTGATGAACAGTGATTATTTAGATAACGGTGGAGTTCAGGGTGCTGATGGTCAAGGGCCTTGTCCTACAGGATATCCAGGTTCAGTATCAACTTGTGTTGGTGACTTAATTTCACCTAATATTAACCTTGAAGATTTTAATGTTTCTGGGCTTGTACTTGAATTTACCCAAATTACAAGAAATCTAAGAAGTGTATATTATATTTCAACATCATTCGATGGAGGTTTAACTTGGCAGGATACTGTTTATATAAATCAAGATATAGAAGTAAATAGCCAAAATGTTGTTGAACAAAGAAAATCGTATGCATTGTCCAATACAGGTGGAGCGAAGCAAATTATGATTAAATTTACTTATGAAGGGCTCTATTATTATTGGGGAATAGATGATGTGGTATTAAGAGATCAAAGTATCGTTGATGCAAAAATTAATACAAGTTTTTTTGCAGTTGCACCTACGTTGAAAGTACCAGCGTCTCAGGTTGTACCTTTATATTTTTTAGCTGATGTATCTAATATTGGAAATGTTGAAGCAACAAATACGACTTTGAATGTTGCTATCTTGGATGAAAGTCAAAATGCTGTATTTGCTGCTCAGGAAGCACTCGGAACTTTGGGTTCAGGTCAATCTATAGAAAAAACAATATTTTCAGATACATTTACACCTGAAGCTAAACCAGGTAGTTATCTAGGTGGATATTTTGTTCAATCTGATGTTGAAGATGCTAAACCAGAAGATAATGAAGTTTTATTTACTTTTGATGTTACGGCAAATACATTTGGAACTTTATTTTCTGAGGAGGAAGTAGGGCAGGTTTATATGTTTGATATATTGGACTATTGGAGATTTAATAATCCTGATTTTCCTACTAAGTATGTGTCTGTAGGTAATGCATATTATTTGCCTAAAGGAAATGGATATACCGTTGATAAAGTAAGATTTGGATTAAATAACCCTTCAGATGAATTAGAAAAAACTGGCTTTGTTCAAGTGGATTTATATGAGTGGAAACAAGAAGGTGGTGGTGTTGATAGAGCTGTAGGAGTAGAAGAAAGAACTTTGGTAGGAAGAAACTCTGTATATTTGGAAGGTCTTGATGACTATAGAAACATTGAAATTCCACTTTATGGTGTTGATGAAGAAGGATTTGAAGATGAGAATCTGATAATTGAACTAAAAGATGAGACTCAATACGTTCTAATAGCACATAGCAGACCTGATGACATTTCATATCCGAGATATGAATTCCTTATCTATACTGATGGTTCATTGACAGATCCATATTCAAGATCTATCTATCCTGAAGCAACCAATACCATTATTGATAATCTTGATTTGGATTGGTATAGTGGATCTTTCTATACTATAGACGGAGAAAAAGATAATGAGCAATCAAGAGTATTTAGTTCAGTTGGATTAAATGGAAACGGAGGGACTTATGCCTATACTAAAGTTTACCTTGAAATGGACATCAAAGAAGCTTCAAGCACGTATAATATCGCAAAAACAGGCAGTGCAAGAGTATTCCCTAACCCTGCTGCGAGAGAATTGTACATAGATGTTACTTTGGACAACGTTTCTGATGTAAGAGTAGAACTTATATCTGTTGATGGAAAAGTTGTAACAACTAAGTCATTCGACAATGTTCTTGATTCAAGATTGAAATTAGATCTTAATAGCGTTGCTTCAGGTTCTTACACAGCTATGATCCATACTAACAATGGTGTGATAGCTAAGAAAGTGATCGTACAGAAGTAATATAAATTATAATATATTCACAGTAAAAAAGGTGAAGCACGTGTGCTTCACCTTTTTTTATTTAGCATATTGTTGAATTGGAATATGAAACTGAGTTTGCATAATTCCGAAGAATTCTGAGTTCAAGGCTACAACATAGCCATATCCGTAGCAAAGACAAGTTTTACTAAAGAATCAATCGAATACATTTTGGAGATAATTGATATAATTTGAATGACTGTTCCTTATAATCATGGGTTTTACACGACGTAAGTTAAGGTTCAACTGTAATATCAGTAAAACATATTAAAAAAATACACTATTTATAAATATGGCATAATCTTTGCTTTATATATAATATCGACATAATTAAGGTTGGTCCCACCCAAAAACACAACTGGATATTATTAATGAGTAAACATTTTTGCCATGAATCAAAGACTGATTTTCCCGTTATTGTTAACAATGCTGGTTACCGGCTTGTTTTTTAGCTTATCTTATGAAAAAGTAAGCACTACCTATACATCACCTGATGCGATTACTTGCCCAAGCTCATTGGTATTAGATGCAGATGAAAACTGTGAGGCTGAGGTAATCGTCAACCTTCCCTATTCATCACTTGGATGCCACTTTACAAGTTTGTCTTATACACTACCTGACGGAACTATCGTCACATTAGATCCTTCAAGTACAGATCCTGTTAATCTTGGATTCTGGCCAGCAGGTAGCTATCAGCTATCATGGAATATAGATGAATCCTGTGACGATGGGACAATGACTTCTGCTATTTGTATTCAGAATATCACTATTTCAGACAAATTACCGCCTGTGCTAATCTGCCCAGATGATGTATCAGTTGGAAATGATGCTGATGGTAGAAGACCAGGGAAAGGCGGAAGAAGCGGCTTTACTTATGTATTAGTAGGTCAGCCGACCGCATCGGACAATTGTACTTCTGACGTACAGATTATTATTACACACGATTCTGATTATGGCATCAGTGATGACGATGCTAGCGGCGAATATCCATTAGGTACAACTATAGTTTGTTGGACAGCTGAAGATCTGGCTGGCAATCAATCGACATGTTGTATGGAAATTGTCGTGTATGACAATACACCACCCGTAATTGTGTGTCCAGACACAATAAATGTATCTTGTACTAACCTTATACCAGACCCTTATGTTGATATTGAAGATTTTATTGATGCAGGTGGAACTGCTTCGGACGATATCGCATTGGATAGTTTGTCATTTTCATTTATTGAAGACGAAGAAGTCGCTATGGAATGTTTATACAAACGTACCATCCATAGATTTTATACTATTTCAGATACAAATGGTAATAGTGATACGTGTTTTCAGGTTATATTTATCAATGACACGATTCCACCTATAGCACAATGTAAAGACGTAACAGTCCATTTAGATGCAACTGGCAGTGCAACATTGACAGCGGATGATTTGGATGACGGTAGCTATGATCATTGCGGAAGTGTAACGCTTTCTACTGAAACAGACTTAATATTCGGTTGCAATGATTTGGCAGCTGGTGGTCAGGTTGAAATTGTACTTATTGTGACGGATGTATGTGGTAACAGCAGTACTTGTTTGTCAACCGTAACCATTCAGGATGAAATACCGCCAACAATTACATGCCCAGCTCCGATCACCGTAGATGCGGATGCAGGCAATTGTTATGCCACTGATATAGATTTAGGAAGTCCGTCCATTTCTGATAATTGTCTGATAATTGAACCTTTATCAGTTACATTTAATGGAGCACCAATAACATCGGGAACTGAGTTTCCAGTTGGTACACATACCGTTGTCTGGACTGTTACCGATCTCGGTGGCAATACGGCTACCTGCAATCAGACAGTAATCGTAGAAGATCATGAAAACCCGATGATAACCTGTCCGCAGGATATAACGATAAGCACCGATGCAGGTCTATGCCACGCTACCAATGTTGATATAGGAAATCCAATAGTATCTGACAATTGTGCAATAGACTTTACAGAAGCTACTTTGAATGGGATCACGGTAACGCCTGCTACTATATTTTCTCATGGCTCCAATGAGGTAATCTGGACAGTAACGGATATACATGGAAACACAGCAAGCTGTACTCAAATCATCACTGTGGTGGATATAGAGTTGCCTATGATTACATGCCCAGCTGATTTTACCATAAGTACCGATTCAGGACAATGCTTTGCAACTGATTTCGCAACCGGTACACCGGATGTATCTGACAATTGCGCCGTAGATAATGTGACAGCAACATTCAACAATGAAGAAATAACACCATTGACAACATTCGAACAAGGAAGCAATAACATCATCTGGACGGTAACCGATGTCAATGGCAATACGGCTACGTGTATTCAGGTCGTAACTGTAATTGACACGGAAAACCCTGAAATCATCTGCCCTATTAACCAAAATATATCATTGGATGCAAATTGTATGCTGAATGTACCTGACTTGACAGCAATGGCCATAACCAATGATAACTGCGGTGTAGCATCAGTGACACAATCGCCTGAACCTGGAACTATTATAAGTATTTTACATGGTCAAACATTAGAAATCGTCTTTAAAGTAACAGATCATACTGGAAATAGCGCATCTTGTAGCACGATAATCACCGCGCAGGATCTACTTGGCCCGGATATCGTATGTAAAAATCCGGTAGTCATAAGTTTCAATGATTTTACAGAAGTTCCGGCAGCTTATTTCGTCCAATCGGCAACAGATAACTGTGGCGGAGATTTAACATACTCAGTTAGGCGAATGGGTAATATATGTGGAGAATCTATTCCTGACGATTTTGGCCCTTATGCAGTGTTTTGCTGTGATGATATTGGCGAAGATTTAATGCTTGTCGTCAGTGTAGCTGATCAATACGGTAATGTTACTGAATGTATGACGACGGTTATACTCCAGGAGACAATACCACCTGTTATCGTAGAACCACTTCCTGACGTTACTATAAGTTGTTTGTTTGGTATTGATATAGACGATATGGGTATTTTCGGGACCTTTGCAGGAAATGAAGCTGATCGACAAGATATCATCATCAATGATCCACATACTTTCTACCCACTGAATGGTTTAGTAGGAAGAGACGGTTTATTCTCGGATATGTGCGAAGGTGTAACCGTGACTTCTACCGTGCGCAATGCTTTGGATGCAATGTGCCATACCGGAAATATTTACAGAGACTTTTTGATAACGGATAAATCTGGAAATACTACAACATTTACCCAAACGATACAAGTAGTCAATACGCATCCTTTCGTTGTCGATGATATCACATGGCCGGAGGAAAATTTCATCGTTGATGGTTGTAGTATTTCGGCAGCAGACCCGTCTATTTCAGGAAGTCCTATGCTTGATAATAGTTTTTGTAGCATGGCTGGCGCTACTTATATCGATTTAGTTTTAGGCCATCCATTGTATTGCCAAGCTATCCGTAGGACATGGACAGTACTCGACTGGTGTCAATACGATAAAAGAAATCCCGATTCTGATGGCAAATGGACTTTCGTTCAGAATATCTTCATTAATAATACAATACCTCCTGTCATCGAGCCAAATATATGTAGAGATACTGTCATTTGTACAGGAAATGGCTGCACGGCAACCAATGTTACGTTTACAGCGACAGGAACAGACGATTGCCAACCAACAAAAATTACTTGGAAATATAAAATCGACATCAATAATGACGGAGGCATTCCAGACTATAGCGGTGCAGGAGCAACTGTAACCAGAACTTATCCATTGGGTCAGCACAAGATGACATGGGAGGCAACTGACGGATGTGGCAATAATTCCACTTGTTCTTTCTTATTTACGGTCAGTGACTGTAAAAAACCTACTCCCATAGCAATCAAAGGGCTTGCTATGAACCTCATGGCTCCCGGTGTAGGATCCATCAAAGCAAAAATTTTCAATAATGGAAGTACCGATAACTGTACGCCTACCAATCAATTGAAATATTCATATTCAAAGGATATTAATGATACATTACGTGTATTCACTTGCGATAGCTTAGGTGATAGACGCATTGAACTATGGGTAACTGACTTGGCTGGAAATCAATCCGTAGCTGTCACATTTTTGCACGTCCAGGGCAATCAAAATATCTGTGGAACTTCGGGACGTATCGCCATCGTGGGTTCGGTATATTCCGAAGAAAAAGCAAAAATATCAAATGTAAAAGTGGTGATCGACGGTGCTGAAACGGAAGGAAACAGCATGACGGATCAGGATGGTCAATACCATTTTGATGACTTAGCCATGTACAACGATTATCAGATTGTACCTTATAAAGATGAAAACCCACTTGAAGGCGTATCAACCTTAGATATTGTAATGATACAACGGCATATACTTGGCTTGGAAACCTTAAATTCGCCTTACAAAATCATTGCAGCAGATGTAAACGGCAGTAATTCTGTCTCTGCTTCAGACCTGACGGAACTTCGCAAGTTGATCTTAGGTGTCAATGACAAATTTAGCAATAATGGCACTTCATGGCGCTTTGCTGATGCTGGTTATGTATTTGAAGACCCAGAAAACCCTTGGTATTTCAATGATAATCTACTATACGAAAATCTTGAAAATAACATGAGTACATCTGATTTTATAGCGATAAAAATGGGTGATGTCAATGGTACAGTTTCAGCAGAACTTTTAGGAAATACACAATCAAGATCAAATCTACTTGCTTCGCTCATCGTCGATGATAAAGCGCTCGTCAAAAACGAATTATCAGACATTGCTTTCGGCATCAGTCAGAATATGACGCTGGCAGGTATGCAGTTTTCAATTGAGTTAAATAATGATGTTGAATTCAGAGGTATTGAGTCAGAAAGTCTTCCTTTGAGACAAGAAAATATATATCATTTTGTAAAAAATGGTAAAACCTATATCAATATATCTTTTGATCAAGTACATGGTTTTGAACTTAACGAGAAGACGGCTTTATTTAATCTTATCGTCATGCCTAAGAAAAACATTTCAACAAAAGATGTACTTCAATTGAACGATAAATGGGTTTTATCTGAAATATATAATACAGATTTGGAAACGGGTACTTTGTCATTGAGGTTTAAAAAACCAAATGTAGTACAAGAAAATTATCTCATCCAAAATCAACCGAATCCATTCAGGGAAGAAACCTTAATTGGTATCTATCAGGCGAAGCCAGGTCCCGTATCAATGATGATATTTGATGCAACTGGCAAAATGGTTTCTTCTGAAAATATGGTATTGCAAGCAGGATTTAACCAAATCAGCATCAACAGCAATCAACTTAAAAATAGGCTCGGTGTGTTCTATTGCAAAATAAAATCTCAAGAGCTAAATCAAGTATTGAAATTGCTTAGGATTGAATAGTTTAAACATCAATAATACAAAGTAAACGAGCAATATATCACAGATAATCTACGATATATTTTAATAAGAAAGCGGTATTCAAAATTGATAACAATTTTGAATACCACTTTAGTGTAATATGTAATTTAAGATTATATACCACATATACATATACTGCAAATAAATATACAAAATTTTGTTTGTGGATACAACTAAATATACATATCTTTAATCCAAAATTGATATTTATTCAGTTGTTAAATTATAATTCCATGTACAGAGCTATCACTTTTACTATCTTTTTTATAAGTGCTTTGAGTATGACCTTTCCCCAATCAGAGCATCCAATCATTAATTGCAAAGATGTAACCTTTGCTGCGTATCCTCCATTTAATAATCCATTGGGTGGCTGTGAGGCAACTGTACGATTGGAAGCTAATGCCGCCAATTCATCTTCATGTCAAGGAAATGATGAACTGACTTGGCAAGTATATTTGGACTTGTGGTCGGACGGCACTGTCGATAGATTAGGCTCAAGTCAATTGGATGCCGCTTGGATTGATCAATGGATTAAAGTAGAAAGATTTGATGATGGCAAGGAAACACAAGCATGGGTTCTGTTGCAAACTTCTTTTCCAGATGTCACATTAGAAGATGTGCTATATGTCACATACATAGCTCCAACATCATCTCCTGATGCGACCGTTAAGCTCCCTGAATTCACACAGCCTGGCTATTTAGATAAGCATATAGCCACTTGGAAAATCACGGACAGTTGTGGAAATAGCGACCAATGCAGTCAAATTATCAATGTAAGAGATACGAAAGCGCCGACACCGTACTGTGTAAATATCAGTTCGGCGATTTTACAGTCGGATCCAAATAAGGCAGAATTATGGGCAAAAGACTTCAATTTTGGTTCTTTTGACAATTGTACTCCTAAGGAAAATCTTATGTTCACTTTTGATGAGTTATTTCCTGTAGATTCCATACTACATAAAATACATTATTATAAAAAAGTTTCAGGCAAAAGCACGATCGCAACTGAACAGGAATTTACCGAAGGAAATGCATACAAATGGGATCCCACATTAAAAAGTGCAGCATATAAATTTTTAAATCCCAAACCTGGTAAAAATGTATTTCGTGTTAGTGTTTGGGACGAAGCGCGAAACACTGATTTTTGTGAAACAGAGTTAATCTTTGATGATTTTTTTGAGTTTTCAAAAATATCCGGTCAAATCAAAACGACCGATGGAAAAGCCTTGAAAGATGTTGAAGTAACCAACGAAGCCATACTTATAGAATTTCCTAAATTAACCACTACAGACGAAAAGGGTAATTATAAATTTGTAGATCTTCCACATAGTATCGATTACATTATCCATGCAGATAGCGATGATGACCCACGTAATGGTGTTTCGACATTAGATTTAGTGTATATACAGCGACATATCTTGGATTTAGAATCTTTCATTGATCCGCTCCAAATCATCGCTTCCGATGCCACAGATGACGGAAGAGTCACGGCTTCAGACCTCAGTGAAATTCGAAAACTCGTATTAGGTATTACGACTAAGATGATCAATAACAGTTGGCGATTCCCTATCCGAAATCAGAATTTCGATATGAATAACCCTTTATTTTATATTGAAAAGTATGAATTGAAGAATGTTCAAGCAGATGTTTATGATATAGACTTCATCGCTGTCAAAATTGGCGACATCAATAATACGGTTGTAATCGATCTGCAAGGCGACAACTCCGAAACAAGAACATCCAAAAACTGGCATTGGAGTATCAGTGACCAAACATATAAAGTTGGCGATATAGTCTCCGTTCCAGTATATTCAACAGAGGATATGGATATATACGGCTGCCAATTGACCATGAATACAAAAGGACTAAGGTTTTTAGATGCAGAGTCAGGATTGCTGCAACTCGACGAAAGTAATATAGGTATCATCGATTTCGATAACTTAACCATGAGTTTAGCCTTAGCTAATCCGCTTACTGTCGATAAAGATACAAGATTATTTACCCTGCATTTCATTGCAGAAGATAACAGTTCACTACACAACACTCTAAACATCACTTCGGATATCACGCCGATTGAATACTACAACAGCCAATTGCAAACAGGTAAAATCGGGTTAAGAATAAGACACAATGATGTACAGGATAAAGTCGTGCTTTACCAGAATGAACCTAATCCTTTCAGTTCATCGACTATAATTCCGTATTTTTTACCCGAATCTGGCGATGTGACTATAACAATTTATGATATGACTGGAAGAAAGATACAAAATTTTGAAGTCAGCGGCACTAAAGGACATAATACATTCACGATAGATAAGGATCAAATTGGTGCTTCTGTGGCTGTTTACTATACTTTCATGTACAAAGATTTTGTGGAGACCAAGAAGATGATGTTGGTTGAGTAAAAGTGGTTTATAAGTACTAAGGTATATTCAATTTCAATCAAAAAATGTGATTTTCCAATATGCTTCACTCTTTTTTTGTTAATAGGTGCTATTAACGAAAAAAGTAGCTTCATCTGACGAAAAATAGGCTAATTTTTTCAAAGATAATCTTGGGTATCAAAGGGAGATGAAATCACTAAAAACCACGCATCAAACCTTGATTTTTTAATCGTTCCAAGACAATTGTAATAGTTTTGTCAAATTTTTTTTAAAATTTTCTTAGTTTTATTTCATATTTCACAATATGTATAATACTGATAAATAACAACATGCAAATTTGATATAAAAAGTGTCATAAAATAATGATTTAAGTCATTAAGCAGAAAGTTAAAATATGGTTAACTTGCGCTCGAATTGGTAAACATGAAAGTAATATTTTATCTCATCATCATCAGTTTGGTATTGGCAGTAGGTTTTCTGATTGCTTTTTTTTGGGCTGTTCGAGATGGTCAATACGATGATGAATGTACGCCAGGAATGCGTATTTTATTAGACGATGATATGATTGATAAAAAAGTTAAATAATAGATAGCAAAAATATTTAAAATCGGATTTATGGCAAATTTAGAGACATTTAGTTATGACAATAAGATTGTACGCAATTTTGCTTATGCTACAATCATATTTGGTGTCGTAGGTATGTTGGTAGGTATCATCGCTGCTTTGCAGTTAGTCTATCCAGCTATGAATTTTGGGTTAGCACAGACTTCGTTTGGGCGTATCAGACCATTACATACGAATGCAGTAGTTTTTGCATTTGTGGGTAACGGTATTTTTACTGGTGTTTATTACTCATTGCAGAGATTACTCAAAACAAGGATGTACAGTGATTTGCTGTCCAATATACATTTTTGGGGATGGCAATTAATCATATTATCGGCGGCTATCACCCTTCCTTTAGGTTTGACCAGTAGTCACGAATATGCAGAATTGATATGGCCTATTGATATCGCGATAGCTCTTGTTTGGGTTGTATTTGGAGTCAATATGTTTGGTACGATTATCAAAAGAAGAGAACGTCATCTCTATGTTGCTATTTGGTTTTACATAGCGACTTGGGTTACTGTTACTGTGTTACATATATTCAATAATATCCAGATTCCTGTTAGTATGTCTTATGCTGTGAATGCCTTTGCTGGTGTTCAAGATGCTTTGGTACAATGGTGGTACGGACACAATGCGGTTGCATTCTTCCTGACGACACCTTACTTGGGATTGATGTATTATTTCTTACCTAAAGCGGCCAATAGACCTGTATATTCTTATAAGTTGTCTATTATTCACTTTTGGGCATTGATATTCTTGTATATCTGGGCTGGACCACACCACTTACTATATACGTCTTTACCGGATTGGGCTCAATCACTTGGTACAGTCTTCTCTATCATGTTGATAGCACCATCTTGGGGAGGTATGCTTAACGGACTTTTGACATTGAGAGGTGCATGGGATAAAGTAAGAACAGATCCAATTTTGAAATTTTTCGTAGTGGCTATTACTGCTTATGGTATGGCAACATTGGAAGGTCCACTTCTATCTATTAAGACTTTGAATGCTATCACACACTATACTGACTGGACAGTAGCTCACGTTCATATCGGTGCATTGGGATGGAATGGATTTTTGACTTTCGGTATGTTATATTGGTTATTGCCAAGGATTTACGGTACGAAGTTGTACTCCGAAAAACTTGCCAATATGCACTTCTGGATCGGTACCATAGGTATATTGTTTTATGCAATTCCGCTTTATTGGGCCGGATGGACACAATCACTGATGTGGAAGCAATTTACTCCAGACGGATTCTTACAATATTCAAATTTCCTTGAAACAGTAACGCAGATATTGCCTATGTATATCATCAGGGCAATTGGAGGTACTATATATTTTGTGGGTGTTATCGTCATGATATACAACCTATATAAAACTGTAAAAAGTGGTCATTTGATTGCTAATCAGGAAGCTTCGGCACCAGCCTTACAAGCTTATGAGGCACATAAAGGTGAACATTGGCACCGATGGATAGAAAGAAGACCTATACAAATGTTATTCTGGAGTACAATCGTGGTACTTATCGGTGGTATAGTGCAGATCATCCCAATGATGTTGGTAGATGAAAATGTTCCGAAAATAGCATCTGTAAAACCATATACGCCACTCGAACTCGAAGGTAGGGATATTTACATCCGTGAGGGTTGTGTGAACTGCCACTCGCAGATGATACGACCATTCAGATCTGAGACTGAGCGATATGGAGAGTATTCCAAATCAGGAGAATTCATTTACGACAGACCATTTTTATGGGGTAGTAAGCGAACAGGGCCAGATTTGCATCGTATAGGAGGAAAATATCCAGATAGCTGGCATTACAATCACATGCTTGATCCTACATCTATGGCACCAGGGTCTATCATGCCGTCATATCCGTGGTTGCTTGAGGATGATTTGAATACAAGTTATACAGCAGCAAAAATCCGTGTATTGCAGTCATTAGGCACGCCATACCCAGAAGGTTATGCGGACAAAGCTGTTGACGATTTGAGAAATCAAGCGAAAAAGATAGCTGCCAGCCTTGCAAAAGATAAAATCAAGCAGGAGAATTTAGAAAATAAAGAAATTATAGCTGTTATCGCATATCTTCAAAGATTGGGTACAGATATAAAAGTTAGTAAATAATTTACGTAATTGAGAATAGAAAGTTGAATATGATTTTTATTGTATAATTTTTAATTAAAAAGTGAAGATTCACGAATTTTGATTGGCTATTTTGGGATCAATTGAAATTGTTTAGTGGAATATTCATAATTAAATCAATGTGCAATAAATTTTTAAGTTTATAATGAAATAAAAAATTATGGCTAAATATATTTTAGAAGGAGCAGGAAGTATCAACTGGATGGCTATATTTGCGCTCATTACATTTTTTTTCGTATTTGCAATGAGTATTATTCTCGTTTTTCATAAAAACAAATCAGAAATCGAAAGGATGGAAAACCTGCCTTTAGACGATGATGCATAAAAATAAAATTTTGTCAATTAAATCAAATTTTCAAAAATGATGAAGAAGTTTTCTTTAACCATGTGTATAGCGACATTTGGCGCAATTCAATTATTTGGACAAGGTAGTACTGGTCGGACAATACTCAATTTTATCTATAATAATATGCTGATGATGTTAGCATTAGCAGTCCTTGTAGGTGTTTTGAGTGTAACACTTAGGCTGATTTGGTCATTTATTGATTTAGAAAAAAAAAAGTTAGCGAACCTAATAGGTGATGATCAAATAGACTATTCAAATCCGTCTATAGAGAAGTCATTTCTAAGTAAATTGTATGATCGTGCTTGGAAAATCGCGCCTCAAGAGCAAGAATCCGATATGGATTTGGGGCATGACTACGATGGTATTCGCGAGTTGGACAATTCACTACCGCCATGGTGGTTATGGTTGTTTTATGGAACAATCATTTTTTCTGGTGTTTATCTTTGGTATTATAATATATCTCAAAAAGGGGCAAGCCAGCTACAGGAATATGAGATTGCTATGGAAGTAGCTGAGCTACAGAAAGCTCAGAATCTATCCGCTCAAGGCAATATGATAGACGAAACAAGTGTGACACTGCTTACTGATGAAGCTTTGGTAGCTGAAGGCAAGGAGATTTATACAGCCAATTGTGCTGTATGTCATGGACATGGAGGCGAAGGTTTGGTAGGACCTAACTTTACTGATAAATACTGGGTTCATGGAGGAAGTATAAATGATATATTTAGCGTCATCAAATATGGCGTTCCAGATAAAGGTATGATTTCTTGGAAAGATCAGTTAAGACCAGCTGCCATACAAAAGGTATCCAGTTATATCCTAACATTCCAAGGTACAAATCCACCAAATCAAAAGGAAGCAGAGGGAGAATTATATGAACCAAAAGTAGAAGAAGTAGCTCCACAAGCTGATGAATCCAATTAAGAACAGTATTTTTACTCAATAATATATTCTATACAGATAAAAATAAGTAGGATTACTCAAAGTCAACCTACTTATTTTTTAACAAATTTTTAAGACATTTTAATCCTAAATAATTTTATTTTACAAAAATATATATTTGATGAACACGGAACAGTTTTATCAGGCTGACGAACACTTTAGAGACGAAATAGCCACTGTAGATAAAAGTGGAAAACGTATTTGGATCTACCCTAAAAAGCCATCAGGGAAATTCACAAACTATCGTACTTGGCTATCTTATTTATATTTTTTGATACTTTTTGGACTTCCATTCATCAAAGTAAATGGACAGCCATTTTTGTTATTCAATGTTATCGATCGAGATTTCATTATATTTGGTATGCATTTCGGACCACAAGATTTTTACTTATTCGCTGTCGGGATGCTCATCTTATTGGTATTCATTATATTGTTTACTGTTGTTTTTGGTCGATTGTTTTGTGGTTGGATTTGTCCTCAAACAGTGTTCATGGAATTGCTGTATAGGCGAATAGAATATGCCATTGAAGGTGACTATAATGCACAGAAAAAATTAGAGAAAGCGCCTTGGGATCTAGATAAAACGATCAAAAAGGGAAGCAAACATATTATATTCTTTTTCCTTGCCGTTATCATTGCCAATACTTTCCTAGCTTATATCATCGGAATCGATGATGTGATTAAGATCATCAAAGACCCTATCTCACAACATTTTAGTGGATTTATTGCAATGGTCATATTTTCATTTATATTTTATGTGGTGTTTGCCAGACTTCGTGAACAAGTATGTACGACGATCTGCCCTTATGGAAGGCTACAAGGAGTGATGTTGGACAATAAATCATTAGTCGTCGCTTATGATTTTGTTCGTGGCGAACCAAGAGGAAAAAAGAAGCGTACTACTACACCCATTTCTAAACCTGCTGCCGTAGCCACTCATGCCACCGTTACCACTGATCCAATGGGTGACTTTCTGGGAGCGACTCAAGAAAATTTAGGCGATTGCATTGACTGTAAATTGTGTATTCACGTCTGCCCTACTGGTATAGATATCCGTAATGGTACACAGTTGGAATGCGTCAATTGTACGGCTTGTATGGATGCGTGTGATGATGTCATGGAAAAAATTGATCGTCCAAAAGGATTGATACGCCTTGACAGTATCGAGGGTATCACTAAAAGTGAACGGAAGATATTCAATACAAGAACCATTGCTTATTCAGCTTTATTAGTTGTCTTGATCGCCATTGAAGTATTGCTATTCACGATGAGATCAGATGTAGAAGTGTTATTCCTACGTGCAGGAGGACATCTGGCTCAGGAACAAGCGGATGGCACCGTAAGTAACCTGTACAATTACCAAATGATCAATAAGACATCCACAACACTACCGTTAGAGTTCAAAATGATGGAACCAGAGGTCGGCGATTTCGAAATCATCGGAAGTAAAAAACCCGAGGTAGAGAAAAATAGTAATGCCAAAGGAACTTTATTCATCAAAATACCGGCCGATAAGCTCAAAAGTGGTAAAAACAATATCGTCATCGGAGTATATTCGGACGGTAAGCTCATCACTAAAGTTAAAACGACTTTCTTCGGCCCGATAAAGTAATGGTTAGTTGAATTGATAATTGATAATTGATAATTCAGTAGTTTAGTTTAGACTATCTAAGCGTTTGTTCGACCCTTTCTGGGTCGTATATTTATAGCAAAATGGATATGCTATAAACATTCGACCACGACGTGGTCGCACCTGCTTTGCTTAACTAAACAACATTGATTAATAATTGATAATTAATTCTAATTGGTAAATACTTTCGAACATTCAAACCCAAAACTGTTTATAATTGTTATATCAAGATAATATGAACATATCATGAAATTTAATTGGGGAACCGGGCTTGCTATTTTTATTATTGGGTTTATAGGAACGCTTATCTTTATCTTGTATAAATCGACGCAATACCATGAAAGTCTTGTGGTCAGTAATTATTACGAAGAAGATTTGGCCTATCAAAAGGTCATGGAAAAAAAGCAAAATACTGCGGATCTTCCTGTTCAAGTGAAGGTAAATTATAATCAAGAGGTACAAAAAATTGATTTAACATTCCCAACAGACAGCACCAATAATATTTTTGGACAAGTACTGCTTTTTAGCCCTATTTCTGATAAGTTAGATATCAAACATGATTTTAATATCGGTATGGATTCGACGTTGAGTGTGCCAGCTCCTATTGAAAATGCGGGAAGGTATAGGATAAAAATTGACTGGCAGCGAGGGACTAAAAAATACTATCACGAAGAAGTCATCATTATATAAAACTTCTGAATACTTTGTACTGGATCGCTTTTCTTTTGGGATTTTTCGGCAGCTTGCACTGTATAGGTATGTGTGGTCCATTAGCCTTAGCTGTTCAAAATGTAAAACAGTTGTCAGGATTAACCTTGTTGAGTGGTTCTTTGTCCTATAACATGGGTAGAACTACAGGTTACATAATCTTAGGCCTGATATTTGGTGCGATTGGGATCATAGCGGCTTTTAGTGGAGCGCAACGGATATTATCTATAGGTTTAGGAATAATCATGGTGCTGTTCTTTGTATTCTCTACAAATCCAGATCAACTGATCAACAAATCAACCTTTTTAAAGAAAATTTACGGTAAAGTTACAGTAACACTAAGCTCTTTTCTCAATAAAAGTAAACGTGTTCCGTCTTTTTATCTGGGTCTGATCAATGGTTTTTTGCCATGTGGACTTGTATATTTGGCGATTGCAGGTGCTATTTCGCTGGGCAATATATATGGAAGTATGGGCTTTATGTTGTTTTTTGGTTTGGGTACTTTTCCGGCTATGGTTGGTGTCGTCTTAGGTCATCAGGCTATAAGCCAAAAGTGGCGTATCTCACTAACTAAACTCTATCCCTTCATCAGTCTGATATTAGGCATATATCTGATATACAGAGGTTGGATGTCAAAACTTCCGTTAGAACTCGATTTCTTTGAAGCATTGAAAAACCCGGTTTTATGCCATTGAATTAATTGTTGATTTGTAGAGTTGTTATACTGGTTTAAAGGTTTATGAGTGTAATTTTAATTGTTGATTTGTGGAGTTGTTAGATTTGTGGAGTTGGTTTAGGTCATTAGCACTTTGGCGTTTTAGGTAGTTAGGAATTATAAACCTAACACGCCAATACGCCAACAACCTATAATCGTCAATCAAAAATCGTCAATCAAAAATCATTTTCAACTTTCAATTTTCAATTCTCAACTAACTTTGTTAGATTTGCAATGGTAATATATGCGGTTGAATTGCAGCTTTGATAGAATTGGATAAATCCCAATAAGACATTTAATTGCCTTCAGTTCTAACTGTGGGCAATTTTTTAAGTACTTTTGCGCCATGAATACAAGCAATAAATTAGATATTCGCAAACTGAACCTTGATCAAATCAAAGAATTTACCCTTTCTAAAGGTCAACCGGCATTCCGCGCCAAGCAGATTTACGAATGGCTGTGGAAAAAAAGTGCGACTTCTTTTGACAACATGAGTAATCTTCCTAAAGAGCTCAGAGAATCGCTTAACGAAAATTTCGAAATCCGTGCTATCCAATTAGATAAAGCGCAACATAGTCTTGACGGTACGATCAAAAGTAGATTTACGCTACATGATGGACACAAAATTGAATCTGTACTGATACCTGTTCCTGTCGATCAACGGTTTACTGTTTGTGTTTCTATCCAGGTTGGTTGTAGTCTTACCTGCAAGTTTTGTGCGACAGGACAAATGTCCCGTATCCGAAATCTGGACGCTGCCGAAGTATATGACCAATATGTAGAAGTCAACAAACAATGTCTTGAAGCTTATGGTCATCCACTGACCAATGTCGTATATATGGGCATGGGAGAGCCGCTACTCAATTATAGTAATACGATGGAAAGTATTGACTTACTCACGAAAGCAGACGGACTCAATATCTCACCCAAAAGGATCACAGTCTCCACAGCTGGCATTGCTAAAATGATAAAACGTTTGGCAGACGAAGAAACGAAAGTCAATCTTGCCCTGTCTCTTCATGCTGCCGATGATGAAAAAAGGAATATGATCATGCCTATCAATGAGCAAAACACCTTAGAAGTACTCATGGATGCACTAAAATATTTTTATCAAAAGACAGGCAATAAAATCAGTTACGAATATATCACATTCAAAAATTTTAACGACGGTATCCAAGATGCAAAAAACTTGGTCAAGCTCTGTAAATCATTTCCTGTTAAGGTAAATATCATCGAGTATAACCCTATCGAGGGATTGGATTTTGTCAAATCTGATGAAGATGCCATCAATAAATTTGCCTTGTATCTACGCAAGCACGAAATCATGTGCACGATCAGGAGAAGTAGAGGCAAAGATATAGATGCAGCTTGTGGACAGTTGGCTAATAAGGAATGATTATTTTAATTGCAAATTGCTAATTGCTAATTCCTTATCTTTTCAACAATTTACTACCTAAAATAGTCATGGGCAGGTACACACATATATCAGAAATGGTAAACCAAATCGGATGGGGTATTTTGATCATAGTAGCAAGACCAACTAATGTCCAGCCTAATCCGACAAGTGTGATGATAAATGTATCAGCCGAAAAAATGAACTTTTTCAGAAAAAAGCCACTTGCGAAAGCACCCAAAGCGTGACATAACAAAATCAAGGCTAAAATACCATTCGGCAATATATCAGCACTTGAACCACTTGTAAAAAATGGATGATATTGATGTATCAAAGATTCTCCGACATACATGACAACACCACCAACAATAAACGCAATGATGATGACTAATAGGTTTTTTATCGAATTGGACATTTCCATGTTGATAGTTGAATATTACATAATATAAAAATTAATACACATTAGATCATAAGTGTGTTACAACAAAAAATCGACTAATATATTTCAATGCAAAAATAATGATTTTATGACAATATGAGTAACATTTTTTATTGTAATCCTTTACTCATATTGGTAATATCGTAACCTGTAATTATACATTTTCCAAACCAAACCGATCATCTGATTAAAAAACCATGTAAGTATTACAGATTTTTCACTACATTTGCACTTCAATCTTATTAAAACAATAGGTTTCAAGCTCAATTCATGATAAAAATAGGAATTACCATTGGAGATATAAACGGAGTAGGTCCGGAAGTGATTATTAAAGCACTTTCCAATCCTAAACTGTTAGAATTTTTCACACCGATCGTTTATGGTTCATACAAAGTACTGTCTTATCACAAAAACATTGTTAACAATAGCAATATTGTATTCCATTCTATTCATCATCCTGGGCAAGCTGTAGAAGGTAAAATAAACCTAATCAATTGTTGGGAAGACAATGTTTCGATCACGCTTGGTAAGCCAACAGAAGAAGGTGGTAAATATGCCATGCTGGCCATGGATCGTGCAGCGAAGGATATCGTTGAGAAAAGTATAGATGCTGTCGTGACTGCTCCGATCAATAAACATGCCATGCAATTGGCCAAATTTCCGTATCCGGGACATACTGAGTTTTTTACAGATTTAGACAAAAATACAACTGGTCTGATGTTGATGCAAAGTGAAGACCTTAAAATCGCACTTACCACCAATCATCTTCCTTTGTCTAAAGTATCGTCATCTATCAGTAAGGAAATCATAATCGAAAAGATCAAAATCCTTAATAAAACTCTTATTGAAGATTTTGGCTATGAGAAACCGCTTATTGGTGTATTAGGTCTCAATCCACATGCTTCAGATAATGGTCTTTTAGGCACTGAAGAAGCTATGTATATTCAGCCCGCTATCCTCGAATGTAAGAAACAAGGTATTCTCGCCATGGGGCCATATCCTGCCGACGGTTATTTTGGAAGTAGCTTGTGGAAGAAAACAGATGCTACACTTGCCATGTATCACGATCAAGGATTGATACCATTTAAGGCGTTGACATTTGGTCACGGTACGAATGTCACGGCAGGGCTTTCTTTCATACGCACTTCGCCAGATCATGGAACAGCTTATGATATTGCCGGAAAAAACGAAGCCAACTCAGCGTCGTTCCTTCAAGCGTTATATACAGCATTTGAAATAGTCAAAAACCGTACTGATTACTTCGGATCACGCGAAAATGCTTTGGTAAGAAAAGCTAAAAAATCAGCTGGTATTCACGAATAAAATCTTTAAGGATTGCTATTTATCTTCGAAGGCATACTTGTCGGGCTTACGTTGGCCATGCTTATAGGTCCAATATTTATTACGCTGACCCAGATTTCCATGCAAAATGGTATAAGAGCCGGTTTAACTGCCGGAATAGGTATCTGGATCAGTGATGTTATCGTCATTGCATTGGCTTGGTGGAGTATTCAAAAGATTAGTCATTGGCTACAGAATCCCTCTTTTTTATTTTGGCAAAGCTTGATTGGCGGTATTATCATCATAGCAGTAGGCATTTTTTCTATTTTAAATCGAAATAAAGCCCAAATCAAGCACACTAACGGCAGTTTTAAAAATTACCTTTCATACTTCAATAGAGGGTTTATTGTCAATTTTGTCAATCCTTTTACTTTCGTATTCTGGATTACCATGCTTTCATCGCGTGCTTTAAATCCTGAGCTCAAAACAGGCGATTTGGTTCTATTTTTTGGCAGTATTCTCATAACCATCATATTAACGGATACACTAAAAATCGTCCTTGCCAAAAAAATCAGTAAAAAATTGAGTACTTATCATATATCAATCATTCAACTAATAGCAAGTTTTACGCTTGTGATATTTGGTATCGTGATTATTATTCAGACTTTTTGATAGATGATGTGAGCTTTCCTTGCCTGTTTATTTTCAAATTTTATTTGATAGGTAGGTTAATTTTTAATCAACATTTTATTTTATCTTGCTTGGAATACTTCCCATTATTGAGTTCGTTAATGAAGAATATTATTCAATGTAGTTTAGCTGAGGATGTTAAAATGGTGTACATCTTGTATTATGCTGATTTTCAAGATAAGACTTTGGTGTTTTAAAGCATATAAGTTACATCCGTGCTTTTCATGTCAATGTTTTGTCCTGTGCGGACGGCAGTTACTTTTTTTCATCGCCAAAAAAAGTAACCAAAAAAGTCTAGTTCAAAAAAAGGCGATTGCTAAAGCACCGTTCTCTCTCGAATCTACATGCTTTTTCTATCGACAATAGTCCAATCTTATCTGAATTTAATCCTACCGGTCGATAGACGCAATTCCGATTCTTCGTTCACTATCGCTGGTTTTTGAACGGGTTTCAATTTCAAGGATTCCTTTTACTAATTCACTTTTTTTAGAAAGATATAAAGCCTTGTATATGAGCAACATGCTCCCTGGCTAAACGACATTGGTAAAAATTAATATTTGTATTGGTAAACAGCATTAATAATTGCTATTATTCCAAATATGATAAATGGGATACTCATAAAATATAATGATGCAAATAAAATCGTACAAGAAACAATTATGTTTATTATTGCAAATCTTTTATTGAACTTAGACATTACTATACAATTTTGGATTTAAGATTAATTCTAGTTAATTTGATCGGAATTATCACTTTGATTCTCAATAGAATTAATTGATTTAGATCGTTCTTTAACTATTGACGGTCGCTTTCCATTCTTACCTTTTACCGTAGTGCTTTTGGCTTTTATTACAGGTATTTTAGGTTTATCTTCAACCGATGATATCAACCGATAAATGGTCGCAGAAAGTGGCGGAATATCTACCAGAAGCGTATGTGGTCGGTCGTTCCAAACCTTCTTCGATGTTTTAACAGTTTTGGAAATTTCGTATCCACTACCCCAATATTTTGTATCATCCGTATTAAAGACAAGTTCCCAAGTTTGTTTGGCATTAAGACCTATTTTGTACTGCTTATGTGGTGTGATATTAAGATTGAGTACGATCATCAAGACATCATTTTTTTCATTTGAAGTGCGTTGAGTGATCAGCACAGAATTAACCTTATCGGCAGCATCAACCCATACAAATCCTTCAGGACTAAAGTTGTGATAATGCAAGGATTTTTCGATTCTGTAAAGCTGATTCAGGTCGCGAACCAATGTATTGATACCTTTGTGTGAAGCATATTGCAATAGTTCCCATTCGAGTTCTTTAGTGAAATCCCATTCATTATACGGTGCGATATCATTGCCCATGAAAAGTAGTTTAGTACCTGGATGTGTGTACATATAACTATAATAAACACGCAAATTGGCAAATTTCTGCCATTCGTCTCCGGCCATTTTACCGATCATAGAAGATTTTCCGTGTACGACTTCATCGTGTGAGAGTGCCAACATAAAATTTTCTGAAAAGGCATAACTCATACTAAATGTGATGTCATCCTGATGATATTTTCGATGGACAAAGTCTCGCGCAAAGTATTTATTGCTATCGTGCATCCAACCCATCATCCACTTCATTCCAAATCCGAGACCACCGTCAAACACCGGCCTTGATACTTTGGGATGAGCCGTTGACTCTTCCGCAATGGTAAATATCCCGGGAAATGACCGGTATAGTGCCGTATTGAGCTCTTGTAGAAAGGATACCGCATCTAAATTTTCTCGTCCTCCATATTGATTGGGTTCCCATTCTCCTTCCTTACGGGAATAATCCAAAAAGATAATAGACGAAACTGCATCTACTCGAATACCGTCGATATGAAATTTTTCAAACCAAAAGAATGCATTTGAAATCAGGAAACTCCGAACTTCTGCTCTACCAAAATTGAATATCAAAGTATTCCAATCCGGATGATATCCCTTACGCCGATCTGGGTGTTCATACACGCAAGAGCCGTCAAAAGTCGCTAATGAAAAATCATCCGCTGGAAAATGTGCCGGAACCCAATCCATAATGACACCGATCCCTGCCTGATGTAATCGATCGATCAGGTACATGAATGCTTCGGGAGAGCCATACCGACTCGTAACAGCAAAATACCCTGTGACTTGATATCCCCACGATGGCTCATAAGGGTATTCTGACAGAGGCATGAACTCCACGTGTGTATAACCCATATACTGTAGGTACGGGATCAATTCGTCAGCCATTTCTGTATAGGTCAGCGGTCTTCCGGCATATTTGTTATGTTTCCATGAACCGAAATTCATTTCATATACCGCTACGGGTTGGTGCATGGTCGATTTTTGAGTACGTTCATTCATCCATTGTTCATCATGCCATACATAGTCGTGCTTGGATACGATTGAGCCGGACATAGGTGGACGCTCCGACTTAAATCCATAAGGATCGGCTTTCATACGGATACGTTTGAAATTGTAAGGATAAATTTTGTACTTATATACTGCTCCAAGCTTAACACCTGGAATAAATCCTTCCCAAATACCCGATGCATCCCAACGGCTGTACAACAAATATCCATCTTGCCGCCAATGATTAAAATCGCCTACGACATATAGTTTCTCAGCATTCGGCGCATATACGGCAAAGTAGCAACCTTCTACACCATTGACCACTAAAGGGTGTGCACCCATCGCTTCGTGCAATGAGTAATGCTTACCAGTTTTGAACAATGCAATATCAAAATCAGTAAAAAGTGAGTGTGCTATAACATAAGTCGAATCCATAAGCCTGAAATCTGAATGCAATTTAAGGCAATAATCTGAATCCCTGGTAAAAAATGATATTTTTTACTCTTGAAATGTATTATTTTGAGTAATAATCGCACCCGAATCCGTTTCTATCAGCCCGTTCATCATTTTTAGCTCAATGCTTTTTCGAGAAGGGTCAATTTTTTTATTAAGGTACATTTCTATAAGTAAACTGGATATAGGTGCAGCCCAGCTACCACCCCAACCTGCGTTTTCGATAAAAACGGCTACTGCTATTTTGGGATTATTTTTTGGAGCAAAGCCAAAAAATACGGAGTGATCTTTACCATGTGGATTTTGCGAAGTTCCTGTTTTGCCACAGATATCAAGCCCTGGCACATAAGCCGAACTTGCCGTACCTGAAGTTACCACAGCCTCCATTCCGTTGATCACTGGTGGAAAATACTTATCATCTATCCGCATTTTCTTTTTCATCCTAAATGATTCCGGTTTCGATTTGCCTGATAGGTAATTTCTGATGAAATGTGGTGTAATATAATAACCTCTATTGGCTAATATCACAGCAAGATTGGCCATTTGAATGGTTGTTAATTGCACTTCTCCTTGACCGATACCCAACGACAGTACCCACATGGATTTCCAGCCTGAAGTTTCTTTTTGATACACTCGATTATAAAATTTGCTGTCTGGTATAAATCCCTGTCCTTCATAGCTGAAATCTATACCTAATTTAGTACCGAGCCCAAAATCATTGAGATAAGACACCAATGTATCCAAACCTAAACCTGGATTTTTTGTACCATATTGATCCAGAAAATCTTTAGTAATCTGCAAATAATATGTGTTGCAAGAATGTTGGATAGCTTCAGAAATGTTACGTATCGGTGCATGGCCATGACAACCCATTTTCTTTGTTGCACTCAATCGAAATCCACCAAAACAACTAATAGGCCGCTGTATCGTAGTAACTCCCTTTTGTAAGGCAATCAAAGATATAATGGGTTTAAAAATAGAACCCGGAGGAAACTTATTGGTAACAGCTCTATTGTTTAACGGTCTATTGATCGTATCCCTTAACAATTGCAACATGCCGGAACTCCTGTTTTCGTCCAATACAAGGAGATTCGGATCGTAAGTCGGTGCGCTGACCATAGCCAGAATCTCTCCGGTTGTGGGTTCAATAGCTACTAAGGCTCCTCGCTTATTCATCATGAGACTGTCGGCATAAGCTTGCAATTCGAGATCTATGCTGATCTGGATGTCCTCGCCTGATAAAGCAAGGCTATCTAATCTTCCGTTGTCATAAGGTCCGATACGTCTGCCCAAGTTATCTTTTAATATGTATTTGATACCTTTTACACCGCTTAACTCTCGCTCATACGACAATTCAAGTCCGGATTTTCCGATATAATCTCCCGATATATATGCGCCGTCAGAATGGTCAATAATCTTTTGATCTACTTCGCCAAGATACCCTAATAAGTGTCCTCCGTGACTGTGTGGATAACCTCTGATACTTCTTTCTACAGCCGTAAAACCGGGAAACTTATACATGTGTTCCTGAAATATTGCAAACTGCTCTGGACTTACCTTGGTTAGAAAGACAAAAGGTATTGATTTGTGAAATTGAGGGCTTCTCCAGTCTTTATTGAGATTGTTATTGAAAATCTCTTTGTCTATGCCCAGTAATGAACAAAAAAGTGTCGTGTCCATTTTGGGATCTATCTTCCGATACGTGGCATATATAACATAAATGGGCTTGTTGAAAACGAGTGTCTTCCCATTGCGATCATACAAAAGTCCTCTCGAAGGATAGATCAATTGCCGTTCTAAAGTGACCTTTTGCGCTTGCTCTTTAAATTTTTCTGAAATGAGCTGCAAATATGCGACCCTACCGATCAGCACCGCAGATACAAGCACTATAAAATAGTAAACAAAAAATCTTCTATTGGCAAGCCCTTTCATGTATCAGTCAATCAGTATTTAGGTCTGAAAATAAGCTGTGACAGCATGATGACAATAAAGGAAACAATAAAGCTAAATATAGTATTGAGCATGATCTCAAAAAAATAAATAAATGAAAACGCTTCGATGCTGAAATATGTAAAGATATGAATAAACAAGCTGATGCTTAGATAGTAAACAAACCAACCAATACCAAAGTTTTTAATCGTTGGAACATCATTGATATTATATCCTTCATACGGTTCTATCATAGCGATGATGATGCTTCTGATATAAGCCGTAAAAACCAAAGCGGCAGCATGTACGCCTATTGAGTCATAGAACACATCCAGCCCAAGCCCAAAAAGGAACGCAATAAGCATAACTAACATACGTGGTGCTTTGACAGGAAGCATAAGTATGGCCAGCGGATATATCAGGAAATGTACAAATATTTTATTGTCCAGCGTAAATGTAATCTGCTTGAATACCAAAATCTGTATGAGGAAAACAACGATAATACGGAATAAATTGGGAATAATATATTTACTCATGACCTACCTCCTTTTCAAGTGTGGCTTGCTCAGTAGCAAACCTATTTTGTACAACATAAGCAAATTTGGCACTGGTCAAATCATTGAATAAACGAACTGTAATCGAATGAGAATTACTGCCGGCATGTACGGTTAAAGATTCAACCTTCCCAACTAAGATACCGCGTGGAAATACCGTAGAATAACCGCTCGTAATGACCGTATCTCCTACTTCGATTCGCTCGTGTTTAGGTATCGACTCAAGTGTCATGCGCAGCGGATCGTCATTTTCCCAAATGAGTGTTCCATGGCCGTTTCTATTCTTTACGGCACAAGATATTTTAGTCTGCCTATTGAGTAGTGAGATCACATGAGCAAAATTTTCAGATGTATTTCTTACGATGCCGATCAGTCCCGTTTGAGAAGCAATCAAACCCATTCCCTGCTTGACACCTTCACGACTTCCCTTATTGATTGTAAAATGATTATTGCGAAGATTAATCGTACTGTTGACTATTTTTGCAGGTATCAGACTATATTGAAAATACATCGAGTCACTTGCAGGAATACTTTCATTACTGTACTCAATCGAAATCAGATTTTCAATTAAGTTGGCGTTTTCTCTCAGGAGGCTGTCATTTAGATTTTTAAGATTTTTATATTCGACCAGGGCACTTCGTTGTGCTTCAATCTTTCCAGCTACGACATTGGATGAATTTAAAAAAATAGATTTTTGAGTATCGTTTTTATTGACGATCAGGGTAAAGCAAACGACTTCCAGCACAATAAATAATATATGTGCGCTATATTTTATAAAAAGCTGGACGACATTGTACATTCAAGATTTGGATTTAAAATCAAATGCTTTTTCTATCCATTAAAAATGAGTATTTGTGTGAATTTTTAAGAGCAAGACCTGTGCCTCTTACCACAGCACGCAACGGATCTTCTGGAACTTGTACGTGTAACTTGGTTTTCATCGACATCCGCTTATCTAAGCCTCGAAGAAGTGCACCGCCTCCCGTCAGGAATATACCGGTAGTGTAAATATCGGATGATAATTCTGGTGGTGTATCTTCAAGTGCTTTAATAACGGCTTCTTCTATTTTGGCAATAGATTTATCTAAAGCCTCCGCTACTTCGATATGGGTTGTAAATATTTGTTTCGGAATACCCGTCAATAAATCTCTACCGTTAACCGCAAATTTGGCTGGTGGGTCAGCAATATCTGCTGTTGCTGCTCCTGCATGTATCTTTATTTGCTCCGCTGTTCGCTCACCGATAAGTATATTGTGCTTGCGCTTCATGTAGTCAATGATGTCATTTGTAAATTCATGACCCGCTATCCGAATAGACTGATCGGTAACAATTCCTGCAAGCGCTATCACCGCTATTTCGGTAGTACCACCGCCTATGTCAACGATCATGTGTCCGACAGGCTCTTCTACATCTAACCCTATACCGAGTGCCGCTGCCATGGGCTCGTGTATCAGGTATGTCTCTTTGGAGTCAACGTGATCTGCAGAGTCGAAAACAGCTCTTTTTTCTACTTCTGTTATACCCGACGGAATACAAATAACCATTTTTAAATGCGTAAAAAATCTTCTTTTACCACCTATCATAGCGATCAATCCCTGAATAAGTGCTTCGGCTGCTTGGAAATCGGCTATAACTCCATCTTTAAGTGGTCTAACCGTTTTTATATTATCGTGGGTCTTTTCGTGCATCTGCATAGCCTTATGACCGACAGCGATAACTTCATTGGTATTCCTATTGATTGCGACGATAGACGGCTCATCTATAACGACCTTATCATTTTGGATGATAAGTGTATTCGCCGTTCCTAAATCTAAAGCCAGTTCCTGGGTGAAAAAGTTGAAAAATTTCATTTAATATTGGGTCTATTTTACTGCCGAGAAAAATGCTGAAATATTCTTTTATCTATCAGAACCGCAAAAGTAAGCATTTATTATACAATGTATTATAAAAATTCGTTGCTTTCGTAAAATAATTAACATTTTTTCCTTTTCTTGAATGCGATATTTATGTGAAAAGGAAACGGTAAAATTTACGAATTTCGAGGTCTGATTGACGAATTAAGATTGAACGTTAATTGAAAATTGAAAGTTGAAAATTGAGAATTGAAAGTTGAAAATTGAATGTTGAATGTTGAAAATGTTGTTAGCTATTAGCTAATGGCTGTTAGCATTAACACCTTTACACCCATAAACCTATAAACCAATTTCATTCCGACAACCGACAACTAACAACCGACAACCAAATAAACCTTTACACCCATAAACCTTTAAACCAATATAACAACTCCAAAAATCAACAAAGTTAGTGGACAATGGACAGTGGACAATGCTAAATTGTTAATGGTTAATGATTAATTGTAAATTACTATTGACGATTTCCAACAACCGACAACCAGCAACCAGCAACAAATTCAATCAACTCCACAAATCTAACAAATCGACAAATCCACATATTAATGAGATACCACTATTTCAATCATTTTTTCTTTTAAAAAATATTTTTGAGCCATTTCCATGATTTTTTCCTGTTGCATGGCCAGTATTTCGTCTGTAAAAGTCAGAAAATCATTGGGTTCTTTACCTATTAATAACATGGTTTTGACAAAAGAAGAAACATTGAAAGGGCCGTCGAGTATATTCATAAAACTACCCATAAGATAGTTTTTCACCATTCTCAATTCCTGAGCAGAGATTGGTTCTTGTTTCATTATCTCCATTTGATGATATATCTCCTGAAATACTGGAGCTATATATTCGGGTGTCGTCTCGGTACTTACATAAAAGCATCCGTCGTACAACATCTGATCCATATTGCTATAAATGTCGTAGGTATATCCCAATTCTTCACGGATCTTCGTCATCAACCTCGAACCAAAATATCCGCCCAATATCGTATTGGTCAGGAAAAAAGCTGCATGATCAGGATGGTTTTTATCGAAAAGTCTAAAGCCCGTCTTTATAGCACTCTGGTGTTCGTTGTTGCTTGTGATGTTTATCTTTCGACCCACTTCAGAAGCCGTAGCAGGTACATTAACTGTTTTTTTAGCTGCTTTATAATCATTGCCAAAATATCTTGAAACTTCATTGCGGATATGATCTGTGATTTTTCCACTGAGTATAATGATGCAATTGTCTGATCCATAAGATTCCGAAAAGTGATTTATAATAGCATCACGGTTTATATTGTTGTAGTCTGATTCCGTGCTATTATACCCATAAGCATGGTTTTCACCAAAGACCTCCTCTGTAATGTGTCGGTAAGTAAGCACTTCATTTTTACTAAGTTCTTCTTTAAGTTTTTGAATACTCAGCTTTTTAAACTTTTCTATTTCTTGTTCTGGAAATGTCGGACTGGTATATATCTCATGTAGCAAACGGATACCTTTATCTGCATGGCGAAGGAGACTGTACAACGTCGAATATGAAAAATCCATATTCGACGCCGACTTGATACTTGAACCGTAATAATCTATTTCTTCTGCTATCATGGCTGATGATTTATCAGCGCATCCTTCACGCATTAGCATCGCTGTAGCTCTTGAAATAAGTTTCTGATCCTCAGTGCTTCTTCCAGCGATATGTATGATTTCCATTTTGAATACATCTTGGCTGCCAAGATTGATTTCGCATACTCTTGTACCATTTTGGAAAGTATAAATATCCATTGGTGGAATAAACAATTTTTTAATCTCGTGAGTCTTGACACCCTTTTTTCTATCTAACATTGAAATCATATTTTGACCAGCAAAGGTACAATCTATTAGAAATGTACAGCGGATAAAATTATAAATCAATTAAACCCAATCTACAAATTCAACAATCTACTTAAAATCCTTTGGGCTTGTACCTACTTTGATCGTTGAAATGGCGGTTTTAATGTAGTCATCTTCGTAATTGACCTGTTGATCATCCTGATTATTCTTGGCTATAATCTGTTTGATCTGGTTTTTAAAGGCATCATAGTACATTAATGCTTGCACAGCAGAATTATTTGAGTAAGATGCTACTTTGCGGGAAGCCATAAATGAATCAATATCCTTTATATAGTCTTCACCAGCATCTAAACTTAATATGCCTTTGTCTAAGATTTGTGGATGTTTTGAAGCAAACTTAAAGGCAAATTCTGACATGAGCAGATAAACTTCATAAGATTGCGAGTCTTTTAGCGTTTCGTTTAGACCTATAAATATATCTGGTGAAATGCCGCCACTACTTAGAACTTCTCTTTTATATATCTTTGTAAAGTATTTATCGCTCTTTATAGCTGTCGTACTGTCTTTATAAAACAAGTCTCCATGTTCGAACCGTGCATGAATGTCATCATTATATGTATTAATATCACTATAATCTTTCTGAATAGACCTTCCTGATGGTGTGTAGTACCGAGATACGGTCATACGTATTGCGCCCCCATTACTGAGCGGAAATTGCTCTTGAACCAATCCTTTGCCGAATGATCTTCTGCCTATGATGATACCTCGATCAAGATCTTGAATAGCTCCAGCTATGATTTCACTGGCTGATGCCGAGTTCTCATCGATCAATACTACAACCTGCTCTATATTGAAAAAGTACTTTCCTGTGGTCTTGTATTCATTTTTCTTACCTGAACGACCTTCTGTATATAATAACAATTTGTCCTTTTCTTTAAATATCTGGCTTAGAATATTGACAGCTTCTGGTAGGTAGCCACCTGGATTGTTGCGCAAATCAATAATCAAATGTTTGGCTTTATTGGTACCAAACCATTTTTCGACTTCTTCCATAAATTCCTTGTACGTATTTGTACCAAATTTATCTATCTTGATGAGCGCCGTTTCTATTTCTGGGATGAGATTGGACTGAACAGACCTTACTTTTACTTCTCCAACTTGTAGTGTGTAGTTTTGTATCTTTCCGTCACGCATGATGAGCAATTCTACATCGTGACCTGGTGGCTTTCTGAGTTTTTGCCTTATGTCTTCATAAGCGAGCTTTTTTCCAGCTACCGTGTCATTGTCTATGGTGATGATCTTGTCAAACATTTTAAGTCCTCCATGAAACGCAGGTCCTCCTTTTATCACATGACTGATGTGTATAGTGTCCTCTATAAAAAAGTTCTCCACTCCGATGCCGTAGTATTTACCATTCATCTGATCTTGTTGATCTTTGGCTTCTGACGGATTTAGATATATCGTATGTGGATCCAAATGTGCCAAAACAGCTTGTATAGCTGCATCAAGTAGAACATTATTATTTATGGTGTCCACGTACTTGTTTTCTATAAAGCGCAGAAGTTCTTCAACCCTGCCTGTGTAATACAGACTATCCTTAGGAAAGGCGTGTTTAGTAACAAGGCTTATTTCTGGCTTTTCATTGAGCTTGTAACCAATCATCATACCCACCGCTATCGTTGCAGCAAGTATCAATGGTTGAAGTACTTTATATGTAGGCTTATTGGATTCCACGCATTATATATACTAATATGAACTTTTGAATATTTGTCTAAAGATAGTACTATATCCAATTCCTTGCCAAAAATGTTCTCATTTGGAATTTTACAAAAAAAATATTACTTTGTGATAATCCATTTTTCAGCAATAAAAGGCACGAAATACACTAAAACATTTACTACTTCTTCACTTCCTTACTAAAGCTCTCTTTAAGTCCTACGGTCTTATTAAATACAAGGTGATCGGATGTGCTGTCATCATCTGTACTGAAGTACCCTTGTCTCAAAAACTGGTATTGAGTGCCGGGTTTCGTGTTTTTCAATGATGACTCCGCAATGGCTGTCTTTAATACTTGGAGTGATTCTTTATTGTAATACTCTAAAAAGTCAATATCTTCATCGCCTGTCGGATCCGGAACGGTAAATAGACGGTCATACATCCGAACTTCTGCAGGTACATGATCACTTGCACTCACCCAATGCAAAGTGCCTTTCGGTTTGATGCCAGATACGTCTTCTCCTGACTTGCTGTTAGGATAGTATGTGGCGTATATCGTGGATATTTCTCCATTTTCATCTTTGTCGATGCCTGTACAATGTAGTATATAAGCGTGTTTTAGCCTTACATCTTGATTGAGTGTCATACGGAAAAATTTAGGTGGCGCTGCTTCCATGAAGTCTTCACGCTCTATATAAATCTCTCTTCCGAAAGGTATTTCCCTATGTCCTTCATCTGGGTTTTCAGGATTATTTTCTCCGTTCAACATTTCTGTTTGCCCTTCGGGATAGTTGGTTATCACGACTTTTACCGGATCGAGGACGACCATGGCTCTGAGTGCAGATTTGTTCAATTCTTCCCTGACACAGGCTTCCAGTAAGTTGATTTCTATGGTGTTTTCACGTTTGGCAACACCTGCTTTATCACAAAATGTCCTAATAGCTGCCGCTGGAAAACCACGCCTTCTCATACCGGAAATAGTCGGCATTCTTGGATCATTCCAACCAGATACATAATTATCATTGACCAATTTGAGCAATTTGCGCTTGGATGTAATCATATATTCTACATTCATCCTCGCAAATTCTATCTGACGGCTTGGAAATATCTCTAATTTTTCAATAAACCAATCATACAGTGGTCGATGATGTATAAACTCCAGAGAACATAAGGAATGTGTAATCCCTTCGATAGAATCTGACTGTCCATGAGCAAAATCATACATCGGGTAGATGCACCAAGCGTCGCCTGTACGGTGGTGGCGCTCCTTTTTTATCCTGTATATAATTGGGTCACGCATCAACATATTGGGCGAAGCCATATCAACATTGGCACGTAATACACGTGAGCCATCGGGAAATTCACCATTTTTCATACGCTCGAACAAATCTAAGTTTTCGTCGATACTACGGGATTTATATACACTATCCTTGCCAGGCTCTGAAGGTGTACCCTTCATGGCTGCTATTTCGTCGGGTGAACTGTCATCGACATAAGCAAGCCCTTTTTTGATGAGCTTTACAGCGTATTCGTACAATGTACCAAAATAATCAGAAGCATATAGCGGTTCGTCATTCCATTCAAATCCCAACCATTGTATATCATGCTTGATGCTGTCCACATACTCAGTATCTTCCGTAGTCGGATTGGTGTCGTCAAATCTCAGATTCGTGCTACCACCATATTTCTTAGCCGTTTCGAAGTTGATACATATCGCTTTGGCATGACCAATATGCAGATATCCATTAGGTTCAGGCGGGAAACGTGTCAATATACGTCCATGATGCTTGCCTGCTTTTAAATCTTCTTCAATGATTTGCTCTATAAAATTGAGTGATGTTCTTTTATCTTCTGACATTATAAATAATGGTTAATTATTAATTGTTAATGATTAATGTTGTTTCAAAGCTCTAATTTCAAAAATCGTAATTTGTCAAATCGTAATTCGTAATTCGTATTTAATATTTCTACATTCTTTCGGGCATCTCTATACCCAATAGATCAAAGGCTGTAAGCAATACATATCCAACCTTGTCGCTTAATGTAGCTCTAAATGCCTTAGCTGCTGGAGTTTCAGCATTCAGTATGCGTACTTCATGATAAAATCGGTGGTAATCTTTCGCTACGGCATACGCATAGTTGGCAATGGTTGACGGATCGAGTTGGTCACCAGCTTCCTTGACAATGGTCGGAAAGTTTATGATATGCTTGACAAGATTTTTCTCAAATTCATTTAATGTTGTATAACCGCTCCAGTCTGTATTTTCATTGTCTGCAATTCTGCGTTTTACAGATTGGATACGGACATAAGCATTTTGAATATATGGTCCTGTTTGCCCTTGCATATCCACAGACTCTTTTGGGTCGAAAATCATCTTCTTTTGTGGTTGCACCTTGATAATGAAAAATTTCAGTGCTGCAAGGCCTATTTTACTGAGTATGTCTGCCTGGTCTTCTGGGGATAGGGATTCGATTTCTCCTCGCTCTGCCGACAAAAGTCGAGCTTCCTCGATGACCTCGGCTATGATATCATCAGCATCTACAACTGTACCTTCTCTGGATTTCATACGACCGCCGGGTAGCTCTACCATGCCATAAGATAGATGAAACAATCCATCTGCATAAGGAGCTCCCAATCTTTTTGCAATCTCAAATAACACTTTAAAATGGTAATCCTGCTCGTCGGCTACGGTATATACCATTTGATCCATGCCATAGTCTTTGTATCGCTGCTGAGCCGTACCGATATCCTGCGTCATATATACGGAAGTACCATCACTACGTAGCAACAATTTTTGATCCATACCGGCATCTTCTAAGTTTATCCAAACCGATCCGTCTTCCTTTTTATAAAAAATGTTTTTTTCTAACCCTTCTTCGATAACTTCCTTGCCCAGTAAATAGGTATTTGACTCGTAGTAAATACTATCAAAACTGACACCAAGTTTATCGTAAGTTACGTCAAATCCTTCGTAAACCCATTGATTCATTTTGTTCCATAATGCCAGTGTTGCTTCATCTCCTTGTTCCCACTGCATCAACATGGCTCTGGCTTCTGCACCCAAGTTGCTATGATCGTTGAAAAATTGGTTTTTATATTTCTTAAAAAAATCTTCCTTACTATCCTTTGTATCGGATGCTTGAAAAGTAGCTTCTCCTATTGGTGATGCTTGAAATGCTTTATATTCTTCTACAAATGCCTGCTCAAATCTTACATAATAATCGCCTACAAAGTGATCTCCCTTCATTCCTGATGATGATGGTGTCGTATCATTGCCAAATTTTTGCCAAGCTATCATGCTTTTACAGATGGCTATACCACGGTCGTTGACGATCTGTGTATTGACTACGTCATAGCCATTAGCTTTTAGGATCTTGCTGCACGACCAGCCCAGCAGTATATTGCGTATATGTCCGAGGTGTAAGGGTTTATTGGTATTGGGAGAAGCAAATTCTACAAGTACCTTTTTATGGTTCGACATTGCGTAGCCATACTGATTGGTCTTTGCTATCAATTTGAGACTTTCAATCCAAAAATCATCCGATAAGCTAAGATTTAAAAATCCTTGAACGACTTCATAGTTTATAATAGAATTATTATACTCAAGTAGCCATTGACCTAACGCATCACCGATATCCGCCGGCTTTTGCTTCAATTCTTTTACCAAAGGAAACACAACATAAGTTAAGTCACCATTGAATTCTTTCCTTGTTTCATTCAAAAGAATATCTTTAGGTAATACCTGAATACCATATACAGCTTGTACGGCCATGCTTACAGACTGCCTGATATCTGTCAAAAAATCCATGCTTCCCATGTTTAAATTTATCCGCAAAATTAATGTTTTAAGCCTGGAATCCTATATTTTATTGACAAAATAAAGATTGGCTTTATTTTATTTTTATTATTATTGCTTATATTTAGCTTAAAATGTATGTATATTTTACTAATATTCAGTAAAGTCTAAAAACAAATCTAGTTATAAATATTTTTTATAGTAATTTTCTATATTATTATTTTGTACATTAATAATGCTGACATATCTTTGCGGCATTATTCTCAGATATTTGTAAGTGTTTGTAACAAACTATTAGAGAGTAATTTGAATATGATTTGAGATAAGAATTAAAAGTAAATATATTTTTTTTAAAAATATATTTTTTATCATTTAACTTATTTTTTGAATAATGAGAAGAAGTTTAACAAAAGTTTTATTGAGTCTGTTTGCATTGGTTTTATTTGTAACTGCGTGCAAAAAAGACGTACCTGAAAGTGGTACAAATGAGTTTAAGAAAGTGGCATCTTACGACAGTGAAGTATTGTGGGAGTGGAATGAGTTGTTATTAGTATTAGATAGGTATGCAGCCGGATTTAGACCTGTAGGTACGGGTATGGTAGTTGGATATACCAATCTTGCTGTTTATGAAGCAACCGTTACAGGAATGGATGATTATCAGTCTATAGCGAATGAATTTCCTGGGCTTACGATTCCAAAAGCATTTACAAACCAAGAATACCATTGGCCTACAGTTGTAAATGGTGTTATCAACCACATGTACACCAGATTTTACCCTAAGTTGGATCAGAAGCATTACTCAAGAATTAAAGTATTGAATGATAAGTTTGAGCAGCGTTTTCAGGATGAAGTCAGCCAAGAAGTATTTACAAGATCAAAGAATCATGCTATAGCGGTATCCGCAGCTGTGTGGGAATGGTATAGTACTGACGCTATAGGATTTGAATTGTACAACGATCCTTTCAAAGGAAATACATGGCAAAATAGAGTAGGTGAGCCTGGTGCTTGGGTTCCTACATTCCCTGGTCCGGGAGACGGATTGTATGCTCTTGGTGGACAATGTCGTACTTTTGCTATCAAAGATGACTTGTTATTATGTAAGCCATATACAGACTATGTAGGAAGATTTACAACTGAGCCGGGTAAAGGTTTATACAATCAAGCATTAGAAGTAATGGATCAACAGTCTTCAGAAAAGACTTATATCTCTAAATGGATTGGAGAATTTTGGAGTGATGACTTATTAGATGTTACATTTAGTCCTGCTCCAAGGTGGTTTGCGATTGCTAACCAGGTTTTTGCATTAGAAAAATCAAATCTTGAAGTAGCTATCGTTGCAAGCGCAAAATTGGGCTTGGGATTGAATGACGCAGGAGTTGGTGCATGGAACTCTAAGTATCATTACAACTTGATGAGACCTGAGACGTACATCCAAGAGTATATAGACCCTACATTCGAGCCGTTATTGAACAATCCAGTGACGAATGAAACGGGTATCACACCGCCATTTCCAGCACACCCGTCAGGACACTCAACATTTGGTGGTGTAGCTTCAGAAATCTTAGGTAGTATCTTTGGTTACTCTTATGGTATGACAGATAGATGTCATGAAAACAGAGGAGACTTTTTGGGTACACCGAGAACTTTCAACAGCTTCGATCAAATGTCCAATGAAAATGCGTGGTCAAGGGTTCCATTGGGTGTTCACTTTAAAGTTGACACAGAAGAGGGCGTAAACTATGGTAAGAAAATCGCTGGAGCTGTTAACAAACTTCCTTGGAAGAAAAAATAAATACATAATTTATAACATAATGGAAAAAGGGCTTTTGGCCCTTTTTTTATTGTTTATAGGTTTTACCCTGTGGGATTTTTACTATCCCATAGGGTAAATAAGTGTAAAGGCTTAATATTCCTTGCTTTATGTTTGGATTAAAATCCGTTGCGACTTTCAAAGGATTAAACCGTTGTTTCAATAATGGCCGATCCTTTGGATTTTTTGGCGAAACTTTTGTTTTTTTTTATTGTGATACAGAGCTGTAGATTCGGTATATTTTTGCGGTGAAGGTTATATTACAAAAATCTATTATTACTTTTAAATACGATCTTATTAGTATAGATGATGAAAGTATTTGAGTAATTTAATTGTTTTATCAGCTCAAAATTTGGAATATAGTTATATTCGGCATAGATTTGTCTTTATTTATGCAACAGTTAATATTAATACCAGTGAAACACTTATTATTATCCCTCCTTTTTATAGGTTTTTGCTGTGCAGTTGATGCGCAGTCATTTGATAAAAATACAACTTATAGGAATACACTCAATGTATATGCTGGAAGCTTTGTCGGTGATATCAATCAGGACGGCTTTGACGATATCGTATGTACAGACAGACGATATATATATGTGTGGCTCAATAATGGTACTGATAGTATAGGCTTTACAAAATACGTAGCTGGAGAGGAATTGAGTGAAGAAAAAATATTCAAACTGTGGGATGTGGATAATGACGGTGATTTGGATATACTCATGGGTGTTCCCAAAAAGATCGTATTGATAGAAAATCAAAGTACGCCGTCAAAACCTGCATTTGCAATGAGCAATAAAGACTTTTTGTTCTTGGGCGTTGCTACACAAAAGCTGATAAATTTTGATATAGCTGATGTGAATGACGACTCGCTTTATGATATCGTTGTAGCATACGACAAGACTGAAGTTTTTTTTCAAAGAGAAAATAACACCTTTTTCCGGTTTGAATTAAAAAATGCACCCTTCCAACAAGTTAGAAAGGTTGAAATAGCCGATTTGAACCAAGACGGACGGAAAGATATTTTGATATGTGGCCTTGATACGACCAATCACCAAGGACTTTTGTTTTTGAATAACTCCAATAATAATTTTTCGTCCAGTGCCGTATTGAACACTAATCCCGTTTACAACTTTTTTTTGAATCGAAAGGATACTGATCATGTGGATATCAGTGCTTTTAGTCAAGAAGATGATAATCTGTCTTTATTGACGTACAATTATTTACCGACCAGTGATAGCGTCAGTTTTAATATCGTGAAGCAAACAATATTAGATACAGGGACAAAACAAATAGCATTTGGACAATTCAATGAAAATGATTCGCAAGATTTGATTTATGTATCTGGAAGTACAGACCCTATCAGGTTGTGGAATGATTTTGAGCAGGATACGGTTATCAACAGAGAAATATTGGATTCTGTGGGTATTGTAAAGTCTGTTTTTATATCAGATCTCGACCGTGATGGTGATGACGATATTATAATATTTACGGATAGAAATGCATTTCTGATTTATGAACAGATAGCCAAACCTGTTTCGGTTAATGATGAAAAGTATCATGTGAGCTTGTTCCCAAATCCAGTTGGTGATTATCTTCGATTAGATACTGAACTTCCAGTTGAGAGTGTATATATCAGTGATATGTATGGTCGTCGTATTGGTGTTTATGATGGAAAGCAAATGACTTCGGTGTGGTTGGATACGAGTGGATTAAATCCCGGCATATATGCCATAACACCAGTTATTAATAATAAGATGATACCGGGCAAGTTGTTTGTTAAGATGTAAGCTGTTTATGTGTTCGGCTGCTGACTAAACTTCTGAAGCTTGTATTTCCTTTATGCCCGCTTCTCGCATTTCAGCCCATGCAGCATCTTCCGATCCGTTTAGGTTTATACCTTTAACGGCATCTGTGATAACATATACATCCAACCCTTCTTTGATGCCGTCTATGGCTGACCACTTTACGCAAAAATCGGTTGCAAGCCCGGTAAGATATACCGTTTTTATTCCGCAATCTTTTAGATATCCTGCCAGACCAGTAGCCGTTTTGTGGTCATTTTCATAAAAGACAGAGTACGAGTCCACATCTTTTCTAAATCCTTTGCGAATGATTAATTGGGCATTATTTACTTCCAAATCTGGATGAAAATCAGCACCCTTATTACCTTGTACACAATGATCAGGCCACAAAACCTGCTCGCCATAATTCATCTGTACAGTATCATAAGGCGCTTTCCCTTCATGTACAGATGCAAAAGAGCTGTGTCCTTCGGGATGCCAATCTTGTGTCAGAATGATATGAGGAAACCGTGTCGCAAGCTGATTGATGACAGGTATGATTGTGTCTCCATCTTGAACGGCAAGTGCGCCACCCGGGCAAAAATCCTGCTGCATATCAATGATAATAAGCGCTTTCATATTTTAAGAATGGTTGTGTGTTTTTGATAATTCGTCACGTAATTCCATTAATTTTTGGCTAATGCCTACCTTGTATATATGAGGATTTTCGAAACGTTTATGTTCTGGATAAAGCTTATTGAGTTGCTCTTTGGCATATCGGGCACTTGCATCCGTAGTAGGAAGTGGCTGGGTTAACGTACCTGCTTTCATCATTGGTTGTAACAGTGGATAGTACTCCAAGCCTTCGACTGGACTATTCTTTTCCGGGTAAAGCGGATGATATAATTGAGTTACCTTGTCTTCATCTTCAAGTAGCATACCATCACAATACATCATACCGTTTTTATCAAAAAACCTATGAACTTTTTTAATGCCCGGTAATGTGGACTTAGATTTGTTTTCTGACACCTTCATCTTTGGTGTCCCGTGAATGGACGACAATTTATAAACGCCATCGAGTGCGGGAGAGTCCTGTGCCGTAACTAACCGTGTCCCAACACCATAAAGGTCGATAGGAGCTTGTTGATGTTGAAGACTTTGTATGACCCATTCGTCAAGCTGGTTAGATGCTGCTATCTGCACGTAATGAAGCCCTTCTTTATCAAGCATTTCCCTCGATTTTCGGGATAGATACGCTAAGTCGCCGCTGTCGAGTCGGATACCTTTGAGCCTGTGACCGTTGGATTCAAGCTCTTTGGCTACTGTTATGGCATTGGGGATACCACTTTTTAGGGTATCATACGTATCGACAAGAAGCACTGCGGTATCTGGGTAATACTCGACAAATTTTCGGAATGAAGCCAATTCACTTTCAAATGATTGAATCCAGGAATGCGCCATAGTTCCGCTTACAGGAGTACCATGCACAAAGGATGCATATACATTGGATGTCCCTTCTATGCCGCCTATGGCAGCGCCTTTGCTTGCTTGAATACCACCAAGTCCCTGAGCGCGACGCAAACCAAAATCCAGGACTTTTCTGTGTCCGGCTACGTGAACCATTCTGGCTGCTTTGGTTGCTATCAATGATTCGAAATTGATGATATTGAGCAATATGGTTTCGATGATTTGGGCTTCGATGATGTTGCCCTCGACTCGTAGAGAAAGCGTATTGGAAAAAACGATTTCTCCTTCTCGAGCAGCATAAATATCTAAATTTAATTTTAACTTGGATAAGTAATCAATAAATTCTTGTCTAAAACCCAGATTTTCAAGAAAAATAAGCTCATCATCATGAAATTTATAATCTTGTAATATCTCAAGTAAGTCATTTATTCCAGCAAATATAACATAGCCACCTTTAAAGGGAAGATTTCGAAAGTAGTAATCAAAGACGGCTCTTTCGTCTTTTCGTCCTGCCAGAAAATACCCTTGTGCCATGACCAATTCATAATAATCGGTGTAAATAGCAGGATTGGAAAATACGGGTATATGATTGTTATACGGTTTTTTGTTCATGTGTGCTGTGTAATACAAAATCTAAAATATTTGACCCATATCCGTGCGAATCGTGATATGATTTGACGCTCCTTCAAGATGATGATATCCTACACCATAATCTAATTTGAAGTAGCTGACTTTGATACCAAATCCCAAGCTAAATCCTGCAAGGCTACGAAAAGTATTGAGTGACAATTCTTTTCTTCTTAGATGATTATATCCGGCTCTGATACGTAGATTTTCGTGTTTTCCCAATAGAAATTCGCCATTGAATGCCAAGTGTCTGAATATGTTGTCAACTGTATTTTTAAAGGTGTTTTCCTTGATATTTTCTCCAAATAAATCGGTTGTCACTTTAAGGTCTGGGTCATCATAGCGGATATTTCCATGCTGTAGCTGATGTGCTATGATAGAGAACCTAAATGGTAGATGTCTAAGTTTTTTGGATATACCAATCTGAATATCCAATGGTGCTCCATAACGCTTTCCATTGAATGTAGAGAGTTCTGTGCCCAGATTTTTGATAACAAATGACAGTACAAAATCGGAAGAGTCTTTAAAGTAATTCAATCCAAAATCTGCAACGATTCCTGTGGAAGAATAGCTTTCAAAATGGCTGAAAACGCCTTTTAAATTCATCCCGGCAGTGAAGCGTTCGGCTATTTTTTTGGATGCTCCAAGAATAATGGCAGTCTCTCCGGCACTGAATGTGGTACCGTCTTGATATCCGGTAATATCGGCATAATCGAAGTCTCCATAATTGATATATTGAATACCGATATGCGTATTGATATTTAATTTTTCTAACTTCCTTCCATAAGCAGCGTATCCGTTTTGAATATCTGCAAAGTGGAAATTGTGCGAAAAGCTAAGCTGATTGTGCATTTTGTCATTGAGTGAAGCCGGATTGGATAATGCTAGGTTGATATCATCGTCCATAACTGTTGGAAGCAATCCACCCAAACCCGTCACACGTGCAGACTGCGGCATAGTGAGGAAGGAATAAGCGTATTTACTTTCAATCTGTGCTGCAAGGCTGAGACTGAAACAGAGTAGTATGATAGGTATGAATATTCGCGTCATTGGTAGTATCCATAAGGTTTAACAGTATCATAATCTACTTCCGGCATACCTGGCTTCCAGAAAGTCCTGCAAATAGCTAATGAATCGCACTTCATTCGCTTGATTAGTGTGCCGAGAGAATCCCATTCTTCAAGTAATCCAAACTCATTATCTCCGTTCAGATAAGTACCTTTCCATTGCAGCTGACCATTTTGGAAATACTCGCGAAAAGGGCCATTTTCTTGATTGTCAGCAATGGTCACTTCTTCTTTGACTTGTCCAGTCGGATAGTAAACTGTGAGCATTCCGGTAAGCACATTATCCCTAAATTGTTTTAAAATATGAATACTTCCTTCCTTGTAGTAACTTGTGTATTCACCACCGAGAACGCCTGGTGCTGAATAGTTTTCTTCAGTATCGATATTGCCATTTTCAAAATAAAGTATTCTTTTACCTATATATTCGCCATTGGAATAAGTCGTTTCTTCTCTGAGTTTGCCATTGTCATACCAAGCTTTGTAAGAACCATTTTTGACACCATCTTTGGATGTTTCATATTGTTCCATAAGGTTTCCATTGGGATAGTTGGTGGTTATTTTTTTGTTACCACAGCTGATGAAGAAAATGCTAATAAAAAATAAGTAAAAAAAATTATGCATAAAAAATGATTTGACATTCGAAATATAACGTAAAAGTATCGTTTTTCGTATAAAAAAAGCGGGTTGAAATGAAATAATTTCTAACCCGCTTTAAGTTTATGATAAAAATCTAAGATTAATAGAAAGTTGTTCTATTGTCTTTGATTTTTGCTGAATTTCTCAATGTTGACATAAATCCAAACATGGCTTGCATTCTTGAATTTTGTGTCATTTGCATTTTCTGTGCAAATCCACCTGGTTCGCTTGAAGAAGGTGTTTTACTGGTTAACTTAGCAACATATACACCAGCGTTACCAACGATCGGAGCTATGCTCGCACCATTAGATGCTGCAAAAATCTTTCCTAAAACTTTTGGCTCTTGGCTACCGTCTGGGAATGATGACATACCAAAAGTATGTTCATTGGCACTTTCAACGATTAGATCATATTTGAGAGCAACATTACTCAAGTCAGCACCAGATATGGCAGATTTGATTTTTTCTCCTTTTTTTAGATTCCTAACTTGAGTCTCTATTTTTTTCTTTACAGATTCTACAGAGGCAATACCTGGTTTGTCGATAGAACTCAATCCGATGATGATTTGCTCTTTAGCGACGTAAAATTGTTCGTCATTAATCGTATATAATACTGGAGAAACACTTCCTACTTTTGTATCTTTTTCAAAAGCCCATTTGACCATATCTCTTGCAGTCTGGTTTGTACCCAAATCACCAAATGTAAAGTCATTAGCTTTCAAACCACCTGCATAATCGATTTCAACACCACCTTTATTTTTAAGTTCTTCAACAGTTTTGATTTGCTCTAACTTTTCAAGCATTTCATCTTCGATACGTTGTTGAGTCTCCTCTGAAGGAATGATTGGCTCACTGATAAATGCCAACTTGTATTTCATTTCGTTATTCTTGTATATCAGTTTTTCAACTTTGATTAAGTGAATACCGAACTGTGATTTTACCGTGTAAAAACCTCCTTCACGACCTGTAAATACGGCATCATTAAATTCTGGAACCATTGTTCCCGGAGTAAATGTACCTAATTCTCCACCTTTACTTGCAGAACCCGGATCCTGGCTACCAGCCGTTGCCGCATCAGCGAAAGATACGCTTCCACTTTGGATAGCTGTCTTTATGGAATCAATATATTTATTAGCAGCGGCAAGCTCAATAGGGTCATTGTTATTGACCGTTCTAAGGATATGCGATGCTTTTGCTGAGTCTGCTTCAATTCTTTTGCCTAACAATTTGAAGATATTATAACTACCATTTTCCAAATATGGGCCATAAACATCTCCTGATGACATTCCAGCTACATTGTTTTTGATAGTTTCAGGGAAAGTTTCAGATTTTGAAAAAAATGGATCTAAACGACCGTTATTACCAGCAACAAATAAAGAGTCATTAGTTGTGTTTTTAAAATCTTCAGCTGTTTTTACCATTTTATCAAATATAGAAGTTGAATCTTCTTTAGATGCTTGAACATGTTTTGCCCAATATACTAAAGTACGTACTTCTTCTTTGTTTGTAAATTTTGTTGCATTATCTTTAATATACGCAGCATAATCTTCATCCGTTACAGTAACGTCGCTATCACTAACTGCATCAAAAGGGATTTTCACATACTCGAAAGTAGCTTTTTCATTATTGATTTTGTCCATGGCCTCTGCGTACCATGTAGGTGTGTATAACGATTTAGCAACTAAGTTATTTAATTTGGTCTCTTTTTGTGTTTTGATAACCTGCTTTCTCAATTCATTGAATCGGTAAGCAAATTCTGGATTGGTAACGGTACCTTCCTCGATCGCTTGTTTTACTTCATTTAGCTGATTTCTATCAACTTGACCAGTCTGTGGGTCTCTGAAAAAAGACTGAATTAATGGGCTTAGATTATTACCGAACTCCAATTCTTGAAGTTCATCTCCACCTACTGCAAGACCATTCGCATCTGAGATGTCATTGAGGATGCTGTTTTCAACAAAATAATTCCAAAGGGAAGCTCTTCTGCTGAAAACTTCTCCAGAATTTCCATAGAGTGCGTCTTCAGTTCTTTGGAAATCCATATAATCTATTTTGTTTCCATTTACTTCACCAATGGTTGTACGTGATCCAAAGCTGCCGCTATTACTAGCACTTGTCATATCCATGATGATAAATCCTGCAAGGGCAATTGCCATAAGCACAATTACCAGCCACATGTTTTTTCTTATCGTTCCTATTAAAGCCATAGTATCCTTTTTTCGATTTTATTGTACTGTGTTTAAAATATAATAGAATATAGTGCTCATTCACAAAGGTTTTGTGAAAAGCGGCACAAAGGTAACTTTTTTAGAAGTATTTCCAAATATAGATTTGTATTTTTACAGTATAAATAATAGTTAATGTATATTTTTTAGCGCATTTTCATTTTAAATTACTAATATTATATACAAAAGTAGCTATTTTTCAGTGTGAAAATGCTGGAAATCGTTGATATAGTTATCTAAATCACTATCATGAAATTACTTGAAATATTTTTTTAGAATGTGGGTAGTTGTAAACAATCGTCAAGATTTTGAGGATTATTTTTATTCAAAAATCAAGTAGTATCAAGTCAAGCCCTTTTATTTTCGAAAATCCTTTGTCGGCTGTAACTAATGGAATTTCATAAACAAGCGAAGTAGCGGAAATTATTGCATCTGGAAGTTTAATGCTGTATTTTCTCTTTAAATCGATTGTTTGTTCTTTGATTCTTAAATTCCATTCAATTACAAAACAATCACTAATAAGCTGCCTTAGTTTAGTATCTTCAATTTTAGTAATTTTGTTATAACTTAACAACTCAACTTCCGTTATAAATGAAATACCAAAATTATAGTCTAAAAACTGTTCAATAATTTTTTTTCCTTCATGAACATAAATTGCAAAATTTGTATCTGCAATAAAATCAATCTTCATTTGCTCTTATAGATAGTTGATATTTAAGGCCGTCAATATTCCTTTTTAATTTTCCAAAATGCTTTGCTAAATTCCCCCTTTTTTTACCTTTTTTAAGCTTTTTATCAAGAATGTTTGCTACATTCTTGGAATTGTCTTTGTCAATTATTACTGTCATATTCAATATATTATTCTATTCGTGACATGAGTATATGGAATAGTGTAACTCATATAAGTGGTAATAAGTTGCGAATAAGTAGATAATTATTTTCTATGAAATAAAATTTGTTGTAAAAATGTATAACCCCCAACAAAAAAATTATTGAAATTTACATGTTTTAAATAAAAAACATGTTTGTATCATTGTGTTGAAAATCTATGAGATAGCTATGATGATATTGTCTAATAAATTGAAATATAAAATATTGTAAAAATAAATATTCAAAAATTACCCAATATTTTTTTCACATCGAAGCTCAAGGTGTTCATACCTTTGCGTCATTCCCACCCAAAGTAAATCTTTTTTAAATCTGAACCACGCCTGAGCATATCAGGCACTGAACTCATTTTTTTAATAACCAAAAACTTTTTACCGATGGTAAAACAAGATTTACTTACCCGATTGGGGAGGATTCCGGTATTTAATAACAAACTGTTGAGTCTTCTCTTTTTACTAACATTTAGTTTTAATGGCTTTGGCCAGATTGCGCAGATTGTTTGTAATGATCATGTGCAGATTTCATTAGATGGTGATTGCGAAGCTGTCATAAGACCGGACATGATATTGGAAGGTCCTATATTGACTTATGCACCGCCATTCACAATTACTATTGGAGGCAATAATGTTACTAATAATAACACCAACGCTCCAATCGTTACAAGACCTGGTTTTTATAACGTAACTGTTACGAATTCTCAGGGAAATTATTGCTGGGGTACAATCTCAGTGGAAGATAAACTTCCGCCTGTAGTTAATTGTGCTTGTCCAGCAGGAAATACTGATGACGCATGTGAATTTGCATGTGTTGATGAAGACGCATTTAATGCAGGAACGCTTGATTTTCCAAAACCTGTAGCTACAGACGCTTGTTCTGCTGTTACAACTCAGTTTTCTGATAGGTTGATAGTAAGCGGAAATCAAGGTTGTGAAGGTAGAACGATTATCCGTACTTGGGTATTTACAGATGCTGCTGGCAACAAAACTACTTGTGTATCCGAATACCGTTTTGCTCCAGCTGATTTGGACGATGTAACGATGGATGCACCTTATAATGTTGCACAGCTTACTTGTAGAGCTGATGTTTCAGAGCAAGGTATCTATAACTTTTATAGAGCTAAATTGTATGTAGATTATCTTCCTACATTTTTAGCACAAGTACCTGCTACTTATGCTAATAACGCATTGGCGCAAGCAGCTGCACAAGCTGCCGCTGATAAGGAAGCTATCAAGTATGCTTATCCTACTATTAATGGCGTTCCGGTAAACGGAAAAACATGTAACATCATTGCTACAAAATCGGATATAGATATACCAGTATGTAATCCAGTATGTAGTAATAGTAAGAAAGTTATCAGAACATGGACTATCCTTGACTGGTGTACAAGTAGAGTGAAAAACATCACTCAAATGGTGATAGCAACTGACGAAGAAGCGCCAACGATTGCTGTTAACGACATTAGCGTGAGTGTAGATGTTTGGTCTTGTGAAGGTAATCTTTTACTACCTAAGCCAAGTGTATTGGTGGATAATTGTGATGCTAATCCTACATACCGTGTTATCGGACCTATAGGTACGAGAATCATTTTTGACATTCCAAGTGGTCAATATCTTGCAACAGGTGTTCCTAAAGGAAATCACACATTTACATATATCGCAAGTGACTGTTGTGGAAACGAAAGAGAATATAATATGACTGTATCTGTTGTTGATAATACGCCACCTATCGCTATTGCTAAGCAACACATCGTGATATCTTTGACTTCTGACGGTCTGAATGGTGGTATCGCTAAGTTATTTGCCAATTCAGTAGATAATGGATCTTATGACAGCTGTACAAAAGTACATCTTGAAGTAAGAAGAGAAAGAGATATCAATAAGCCAAATGATGGTTGTGGATATAGTGGAAACTTTACTTACAACAATGATGGACACCCGTTTGACGGTTCAACTATAACTACAAGTTCTGATTATGATCCGGATGAAGGCGCTTATGTTAAGTTCTGTTGTAGTGACCTGACAAATTTTGACGGTGACGTTCCTTACGGTATCGTGATAGTATGGTTGAGAGTATGGGATGATGGAGATATGGACGGACACTTTGGAAGTGCTGGAGATAACTATAACGAAACTTGGGTAGAAGTCAGAGTAGAAGACAAATTGCCACCTAAGATTATTTGTCCTCCGACAGCATATATCCAATGTGATGACGATCCGCATAATTTGACATTGACAGGTAGTGCAAGAGCCTATGCTAATTGTGGTGACATAGATGTTACTTATACTGACAGGACATCTTTGAGTGCTTGTAATATAGGATATATCGACCGTACATGGAGAGTAAAAGGTAGCCAAACTATATTCTGTGTACAAAGAATTTATGTTGGAGGATTCCAGGATACATTTGACGAAAGCGACATCGTATGGCCACAAGCGGAAGTAACAACTAACTGCGCTGACTTAGCTGTGATAGGCAAACCAACTTGGACAGGAGGACCTTGTGATTTGATCGGTGTTAGCTTAAAGAGTGATACATTCTACTTCGAAGGTAATGCATGTATGAAAATATTGAACAAATGGACAGTAATCAACTGGTGTGATTATGATCCTAATTCACAAAGTACGCATGGTTATTTCACTCGTACTCAGGTAGTAAAAGTGATAGACGATGTGAAACCAGTATTAGGTAGCTGTGAAGACAAAGTATTTGAGGTAAATGATCACGGAGATGAAGATGCAGATGGCAATATCTGTGAAATCAGAAATTTGACATTGACCATGACGGCTACAGACCAAGGACAATGTGCTTCTGACTGGTTGAAGTGGATCGTATTCGTTGACCTTTACGGAGATGGTGTCAATGATTATGAATATTCATCATTCTTACCAAGTACAGATGTTACTTTTGACGATACGAACTTCAATGGTATAAACGATATTTATGTTGCTCCTACTGGACAAGGTGGAGAAGTAAAAGTAAAACTTCCTGTTGACCTTTCTATCAGTTCTGGTGTACATAAAGTAACTTGGAAAGTTGTGGACGGTTGTGGAAATGTCGCTACATGTGTACAAAACTTTAGAGTAGTGGATAAAAAGAAACCAACACCTTACTGTTTACATATCAGTTCAGCGTTGATGTTGAACGGACAAGTAGAGTTGTGGGCTGCGGACTTCAATTTAGGGTCATTTGACAACTGTACTGCTAAAGCAAATCTAAGATATACATTTGACGAGGCATATCCTGTAGCTTCTAAAATCAACCAAATACACTACTTCAAGGGTAATGGTCAAGACGCAACTGAAGCTGAATACTTTGCGGGTAATGCACAGAAATGGCTTCCAGCTGATAAAAGTTCAGGACAAATCTTCGACTGTGATGACTTGCCTTATGTTGATGTAAAAATGACGGTTTGGGATGAATCAGGCAACTCTGAATACTGTGTAGTAAGATTGAATCTTGCTGACAATCAAGGAGCTTGTGGAAATCTGATCACAACATCTGTTTCAGGAAAATTGTTAAACCCTGCTGGAAGTCCTGTGACGAATGCAGAGATAGCTTTAGACAATGGAAGACCAGAAATGTTGAAAACAGTAATGTCCAATATGACAGGATATATGTTCCAAGATGCAGTAATGTACCACGATTATCAAGTGTCAGGTAAGAAAAACACTGATTTCTTGAACGGAGTTTCAACATTAGACTTGGTATTGATACAAAGACATATCCTTGATCTTGAGAAATTTACAAATCCTTATCACATCATCGCTGCGGATATCAATAGCGACGGTAGAGTAACTGCTTCCGATATGTCAGAACTTAGAAAGCTTATTTTGGGTATCTTTACTCAATTGCCTAATAACGACAGCTGGAGATTTGTTAACAACAACGCACCATTTGCAGATGCTAAAAATCCGTTCCCATTCAATGAGCGTATTGTTATCAACAACTTGTCTTCTGAAATGAATAATCAGAATTTCATCGCAGTTAAAGTTGGAGACGTTAATGGTACAGCTACAGCGAATGCACAAGAAGGAAGTACAGAAACAAGAAGTACATTGACATTGAATGCTCAAAATGAGTATGTAAGTGCAGGAGATATCAATACGGTAACTTTAAGTGCTGATGTTGAAGATATCTATGGTATGCAGTTTACACTTGATGTGAATAAGGCAGACTTACTGTATGTATATGTTGGCGACCACAGATTGGGTCATGAGCATATCGCTAAGATGAGTGATAACAGATATACTATCAGTTGGAACAACATCGAAGGTGTAAGCGGTAAGGATATGATATCTATTCAGATACAACCAAATACTGACGGAAATATTGCAGAAATGATAGCAATTAATTCATCAATAACTCCAGCAGAAATATATGCAGGCGAAGCATTGAGTACAAGCAAATTGTCCCTAAGATTTGCTAACGACAATGCAGCTGAGTTCACATTGTATCAGAATGAGCCAAACCCATTCAATGATAAAACTCAGATCACATTTAGCTTGCCAGAAGCTGCTGACGCAACACTTAAAGTATTTGACGTGAACGGTCAAACAATCTATACGAAAACCGGGTCATTCGGTAAAGGTATGAATACATTCACAATTAACAAGAGCGAACTTACATCTACTGGTGTAATGATCTATCAAGTAGAAAGTGGAAATTATATCTCTACTAAAAAAATGATCGGACTCGAGTAATCAACAATTTGCTTAAATTAATTCCAATGGGATGTATCGCAAGGTACATCCCTTTTTTTGGTGAGTTGCATCACATTTTATGCATTAAAAAGTTCTATTATTGAGAATAAAGTTTAACTTTGCCAAATTTAACCAAGCAATAAAAAAGTTATTCCAGTGTACGCTACCTTAAAAATAATATTCCGGACGATATGTATCATGTGTTTTCCTGTTATTTTATATGCGCAGGAAGTATCTTTTGAATGGAATGAGCCAGTTACAGTTTGTGATTCGTCCATGTTGTTTATATCCGTATCCAACAACACATCATCTGACTTCTCTGTATCTGAATTAGCCTTGACTTTACCATGTGGTGTAACATATAATGCTTCATCGGTTTCCGGTGCTGTCAGCGAACAGGATATTTTGGATTTATCGAGACCTGTTTTTAGGATTTTTGATGTAAGGGCAGGTCGCATTCTAACTTTCTCTATACGAATCTCATCATCTTGTGCTACACTTGCCTGTTTGGACAGGCAGGAGGTTTTTGCTTATAAGGCAGATTGGAATATTGGCGGAACTGCCAAGACATATACATCAGATCCGGTAAGTGTGGAAAGTCCCAACCTGATTATCTATAGTTTGGAAGATATATATACGGAGATACCATCATTTAGTACCCGAAATAGGACGATCAGAATAGCAAATAGACGAAAAGGCCGACTCAGGCACTTTGAACTTACACACAAACATGGTCAATATCTGAAAGTAAGTTACAATGCAGGAACAGTGATATCTTCATCATCCGAAGAGACGACGTTTAGATTTGACGAAAAGGATTTTGTTAAAATTGGTAATCGTGACGCTTATCTTGATATCAATGAAGAAATTGTGTTGATAGAAACGCTATATGCGGATGTATGTTCGTATGATGTCCAGTTTGCACGGTCTGAATATCTGTTGAAATGGGGCTGTAATGATACCTATTGCCAGCAACACAACGCTATAGCGAATGTACGATTTATTCCAAATGATGATTTGGGTGAGAAAGCAAGTGCCGTCGCCAAAGGTAGCGAACCCACTTGTTATGATAATGGTACTGCTCTGCAATCCATAGATATAAGAAAATTTCCACACAGCAATGATATTGCCAATTTTACCGTAGCTATTGACCATTTTACAGGAAACAAAAGAGGTGTTCTTGTAAATAGTGTAGTGGCATCTTGGGCTGACCAGATCATATATCAAGATACATTTCGCAATGATTGTAATGTATTGGTTGCCCGAAATGTACGTGCGATTAAGCGGCTGTTTCCTGCGACCACGAGAGATACAAGTTTTATAGTGACGTTTCTATCTGCATTTTGCGAAGAAAGTAATTGCACGACTAAAGAAAATACATGGAGAAGTACGATTTCCTATCAAAAAGAATGTACCGTTGCATCAGATAGGACGCATTCGGACAATGTGGCTTTTGGTAATTCCAACTTGTTCGCTTCTAAAGCTTTTGTTGATATTATGGATGAGTTCGGTGTCAAAATTCCTGTTAATAATATAGTGGTAACTTTGGTCAATCAGATGAAGGGTTTTCTTCAATTTGGCATATCTGATATAAGGCTACCATTAGGAAATCAGGACACACTTTGGATAGACCTGCAAATCCCTCAAGGATTTATATTAACTAATTTAGATTTTTTAATGAACGGTATTAGTCCCGTCTCAAAACAAGAGATTGGACAGGGAAGCAATCGGGTTTTCAGGGTAGCATACATCATGCCTTTAAATACATTAGGAATCATACTTGTTCCTTTTGTTTTTGATTGCTTTGAAGTCGTGCCACCTGACGATTGTAATTTAGATTATACAAAGTGTGCTTGTTCGCCACCACTTGTGATAGATGAAGTTGGTATTTATAACGTATTACATACAAGTTCAACGTGTCCGACAACATATCTTCCTCAGGGATGCACCTCTCAAAAATACTTGATTTCGTGCGATAATATTGAAACTTGTTACAAAGATACATTAGCCGGGGGATTTCAATATGTTGGAAATCTTTTCAGAACATCTTACGGAAAGCCGGATCCTGATTTTGACGGTAAGGCTAATGAAGGAGAGCCACATACGCCCGAAAATTATCAGATTTATAATTTTATAGCCGGCGATTCACTAAAAATCACGTTTGACGGAAGTATAATAACCAATATACCTGGTAGCACATTCGAAAATCTTGTACTTCGTTTAAGTCAGCGTTCCTTTACTGCCAATGATGCCGCCAAAGCAGATTTTTACAAATCACTACTTACCGGACAAGATGGCGCAATCAAAACATATAATAGTTTTCTAAAAATCATCAAAAAAAGTACAGGACAAGAATATGTCTTTGATCGAGTTTATGAACGGCATTTGGACGAGGAGGTTTTTATACATCTTTCGGCAGATACGCTTCGGGCTTTGTATCCAAATGTGTCATTTCCTACGGATTTTCGTTTTGAAGAAGGAGACAGTATTTATGTTGAGTTGCTAAAATTGATAGATGTTGACCACTTCTATCGTGCTAAAGATGATATCAGCAGAGGCGACTTTTTTGAATTTAAAACTTATATGATGCATTATCTGGGCGATGACATTCCAGATCGTGATTTTGATTTTTCTCCTTGTGATTGTGATGCACACACGCTATATTTTACGGCGTTTAATATGACCTCAATTCCAGTTTCGTACAATGTTACATTCCAAAGTTCCAAGTTGTGTAATGATGCATTTACAAGTATCAACTTTATGAATATCTCTTTTGGACATACCAAAGTATTGCCATTGCCAAAAGGATATATTTTCCCAAATGAAGTAAGAGAGACGATAAAACCGGTCAAAATAAAGATTGAAAAAAGCAAAGATGTAGCGTTTGATAATATCACGATTATTTATCTCGGTGAAACTTTCAGAATAAACCCTGTCGAAGAGGGCAATTACTATGTTTATGACTTAGCGTCGGCAGGTATGTTGCCGGCAGGTGCTTTTTCTACTGTCGAGCAGGTGCACATTTTTAAGCTATCGGTCAGTGTCAGACCAATCGGATGTATCAATTTCACACCTCCAGTTTCGTCAGCGGTAAAAATCTACTTTGATCTTTCTCCAACCGGAAAGGTTTATTTTCCGGATTCGATCACGACACAAATCAACATATCATTTCCTCAACCTGAAATGCAGCTTGCACTGTTCCAAAAGGAAGTTACGGCATTTTCCAATGATTTCAGCACGAAATTTACAATATGTTGCCCGACATTGATCAATACGGCCGACAATGTATATATACGCATCACGAATACGTCTGGTAATGTCTCCGGACTCCTACTAAAAGACACGATCTCAGGAGAGATTTTTACGCCTACAAATGGCATATTTAATACTGGGCAGCTTGGTAGAAATCAAACTCGTTTTTTTGAGCTTTCCGGCACATCGAAAGGCTGTGGAACGGAAAAATTAGTCATCGAATATGGTTTGGATTGCCAACCTTATACGGATCCTGCCATGCAACCGTGTTATAGAAATGTTGATTCATTAGAAGTCCATTTTCCAAAAGGACTTGTTGACCTGATAACCGATCAGTCCAATAGTGAAGTCTGGCAACTTTGTGATACGATTGCTCAAAAAGCTACTTTTTACAATGCCGGATTAGGTACAGCATACGATATGCGTATAACCATTCAATTGCCACCAGGAGTAAAAATTGCTACAGGATCTGCGGTTTTATATTATCCAACGGGTACAACGGATTTTCAGCTTACATTGCCGGATATTGCCGGGCAGGACGGGAGATATGTCTGGACTTTAAAGGATATCTGGGATCTTCATGCTTTATCCGGCCTTGCCGGGGCGACAACTGTACCTGCGAATGGTTTCGATGTGGTTTTTCTGGCGGTTACAGATTGTGGATCGACGGGAGGATTGCCCATACTTTATCATCTGACCGCTAATGACGGCTGCGGCAATCCTGTCAACAGACTTACAAGAGCCGGGGCGACGCTGCATATTGACCACGATGATGTAAGTGAAATGATTGATGTTTTGCTTACTGCGGAATTTACGGATGCGTGCAGGAGAGATCGTATGCAACTCGTACTCAACACAAAACGCCCGACATCTTTGTCCTCTAAAATCTTAGTCAATCTTCCGCCCGGTTGGGAAGTCGATTTAAGTACGATATCAGGAAATCTCCATGATAACACGCCGTATTTAAGCCAGGGACTTTATACATGGAATCCGGCTTCGGATGATGAGAACATTACGCTGACATTTGATATAGTTAACACTAACGATATTTATTGTATCACGGATATTATATCAGCGTTTATTTCATCACCTGCTTCTGCTTTTTGTATCCAATCAGGTACACCTTGTGATGTCAATGTCATCGCAGGATCTGCTTCAATTCCCATCACTATTCAACAGCCACAATATGTATGGAAAAACAGTAGTCTATTTGTAGAAAACGGACAAATCCATGTACAGGGAAGTCTTGAGCAAACATCGAATTTGGATGAACGTCAGTCATTGAAAGCAAAAATCATCATGGATGTGAATGGTAATGATCAGTATGATTCAGGTGATATGGTCGTCGGAGACATGCTTTTTGATACATTCGATGCGTCCGGATTAAGTACACAAATCGTGGTTTTTGATGAAAATCAGATAACTTCACTTTGTAATTTAATGCTCGTATTATCTACTGACGAAAATTGTTTATGTGGCACTATCACCATTCCTGTCATAGATATTACTTATCGTCAGGACATTTTCAGCTTATGTAGTGGCGATACGGTTACTTTGGGCAAAAATCAATTGCTTAATCATTTATATCAGTGGAATGAAGCTGATGGATTGGGTTGTACACAATGTGCCGGTACGACTTTCAGCGTTTTGAATAGTTCAGAAGTACCACATCAATACAATAAAATATTAACGGAGACCTCTGATTCTGGTTGTAATGTCCGGTATTTGTACGACATTACGGTCAACCCTTTGCCAAAAGTAAAAGTTGAAAATCTGGCTTTATGTCAGGGCGATACCTTATATATCGTCACAACACCAGCCGTTGAGTACAATTGGTCAGGTCCCAATATCATTCAGGGCAATCAGCAAACTTTGATAGCGCTTCCAGATTCTTCTGCACAGTATCAATATATACTGACGAATGAATACGGATGTACGGCATCAGGTATTGTCACAGTCAATGTGGATATACGGCCTGAGTTCCAAATCGATCATGATGCAGCTTTATGTAAGTCTGCTGATGCCGCCATTCAGGTTCAAGTGACGCATACTTCGTCTTTTACCTGGACGAATGGTGCAGAGCGACTATCCAATATACAATCATTGAGCCCGGGGATCATCGTACAGCAGGATTATAATTTCGGGCTTCAACTTATCAATGGCACTTGTAGATTGGACGCTATCATTCCTGTCAGATTTTATCCGGACGGTTCACTTGATTATTTCCAAGAAATATGTGCCGGAGAAACGTATGCTTTCGGCGATCAGGCCATTGATCAAAATGGAAGATATTGTATGGCATTACAGAGCATCAACGGCTGTGATTCGACAGTATGTGTTCAACTTAATATCAGAAATCCGGAAATATTTCATGTTGTTGACACATTGACGAAAGAAAATGATAACAGCCTGATTATTCATGCGCCAATGGGTTATTCCGAATATAAATGGAGTCCAGATGCGTATCTTTCATGTACAGATTGCTCGTCGGCTATGACGGAAACACCTGAAGATATCACATATAGTGTTCAATTGTATGATGATATCGGCTGTTTGTCAGAGAAAAGATATCATATCGTGGTCAATGAAACCTGTAAAGAAGCATTCGTCAAGTTGCCCAATGCGTTTTCGCCCAATAATGACGGCATTAATGACGTATATACGCTCAGGGATGTGGCTTTGTGTGGCAAGATGCATTTACGGGTGTATAACAGGTGGGGCAATCTCGTATTTGAAGACGTAGATTGGAATAATCAGTGGGACGGCAGATCCGGCAATGGTGAAAACCTGCCACAAGGCACGTATTTTATTGAAATCGAATTTGGCAGAGGATTTGTCAAATCGGGTATGGTTGATTTAAGAAAGCAATAGTATGAGCAAGTATATCTTTCTGATAACAGGACTTTTGACAGGATTGCTAAGTACAATGTATGCTCAGCAGGATCCGATGTTTACAAGATATATGTTAGTGTCGGATATGGCGGTAAACCCTTCAGCAGCTGCTAAAGACGGCAAATTGAAAGGTATGGTTTTTTATAGAAATCAATGGTCAGGATTAAGTGGTTCACCAGAAACGATGGGATTTTCGGCTGAGCTTCCCTTGGAATCTGTCAACTCGGGCATCGGTGCGAATATCATGTATGATAAGATAGGTTTTGAAAAGCACACTTCGATGTATCTCAACTATGCTTACCGCATACCATTGACCCATAATATAACGCTGAGTGCCGGTATCAAAGGCGGTGTCAGCATTTTTAATGCTAATTTGAGTGAAGCTGTTACACCTGATCCAGGTCAGATAGACCCGGTTTATACTGCGGTAGCATCATCGGTAGTGCCAAGAGCCGGAGCAGGGTTATTCCTGTACAGTCAGAATACGTATCTTGGACTTTCAATACCTTACATTTTTTCAAGCATACCGGGACAAGGATTTTCATTTGCAGATGACGGTGTCTTTTTAAGCAGACATTACTATTTTACTGCCGGTCATGTATATTCGTTAGGTCGATCAGGGATTCAGTTAAAGCCATCTATATTTGTCAGGTATCATAAAGCAGCACCTGTACAGGTCGATTTTTCCGGCACGATGTGGTATAAGGATATTTTTGGTTTCGGGCTAACATACAGAACCGGCGATGCTATCGCTGCTATGGCTGATATTGCGCTGAGTAGCAATATGGTGCTGAGCTATGCTTATGACTATACGGTTTCCGATTTCCGGAGTATCGGGCGGGCTGCTCATGAAGTCATTTTGATATATCAATGGCAAAAGAAACAAGTTGCTGTACCGTCTATTCACAAATTTCCTGTTTTGCAAAGATTTTGAAAATGGTAAAGAACTTATCTGCAATAATAATCTGCTTTTTAGTGTCGTTATCGCTAACCACAAGTTTTGCGCAATGCCCAAAAGGAGATCAGGCGTTTTCCCTTTTGCAATATGATGAAGCTATAAAAGCATATACGAAATGCCTCAGTAAAAATACGCCGGATGTTTATTTAATTGAACGGATTGGTGATTGTTATTATTCGCTTGGCAATACTCAATCAGCTGCAATGTACTACAAAAAGCTTCTATCTGTAGATTCAGGTATTGCCAAGTACGGAAATGCATTATTGCGCAATGGTAATAAAGCGGAATACGATAGGTTTGTAGATTCATTGGTAGCAGCACAACCAAATAATAAGATGTATGCCGGCATGAAAATATTACCATCCAACACCGTGACGGATAGCCAATATGAAGTCAAATTAGCACCATTCAATAGTGAATCGGCGGATTTTTCTCCAGCATTTTTTGACAACGCACTTGTGTTTTCTTCAAGTAGAAAAAATGATAAAAAGCGGGACAAACTCACAGGAGATAATTTTACGGATTTATATGATTTTGACACCTTATCAAAGGTTGTTGAACCAATGAAGCTGTCTTTCTCTGCTAAATACAATATCGGCACTGCTACATTTTCAAAGGATAAAAATACGATGTATTTTTCTGCAAATCAGCCTGAAAAAACAATAAAACAACCGAAAAATAAGATTTTTCTCAAAGTCTATGAAAGTACATTATTTCAGCAGTCTTTGTTTGAGCCAAAATTTCAGGAGTTATGGTCTGAGCCAAAGTTGTTTTCTCAAAACTTTGAACATGCCAATAATACGCATCCAGCTATCAATCATAAAGGAGACTTATTTGTCTTTTCATCAGATATTAGCATTGCCGAAAATATGGATTTATATTATTGCGTAAAGGGAAAATCTGGTTCATGGTCACAGCCTGTCAAGTTACCAGATTATATCAATACAAGAACGGGACACGAGGTTTTTCCTACTTTCCTGAATGACAGTACGTTGATTTTTAGCTCCAATGGTATCGGGCATCCGGGCTATGGTCTGGATATGTATCAAACAGTGTGGAATGGTAAAAAATGGTCACTTCCTGAGCGACTGAGCGAACCGTTTAATAGTCCAGGCGATGATTTTGGTCTTATATCGGCGGATGACATGCAGTCAGGATGGTTTACATCCAATCGTGAAAGCAGCACGGGTCATGAGTCGATATATAGCTTTCACAAAATATCGCCGGCTCCGGATCAGGAAGAGCCAAAACCCATCGTCTCACTTTGTATCATCAATGGATCGGTCAATAGTGGTGGAATGCCACTCTCGGGAGCATTGTTGTCTATATCTAATTTGCCAGACACCTACTTTATGAAGATGATATCAGATAGCTTAGGCACATTCAATGCACAGTGGCAACCTATCGGAGAAGCAGAAGTTGAAATTGAAGTGACGATGACCGGCTATCACAGTGAGCATAGAAAAGCAGTGTTGAAACAAACAGCCGATACAACGGTTTTCACATTCGTATTTGACCTGAAACCGATACAAAAAGATGATGTTATCACGCTCAAAAACATCTATTACGATTATGATAAATGGGATATTTTGCCCGAATCGGTCATGGAATTAGATAAGCTATTTAACTATTTGACAGATCATCAAGGTATAAATATTGAGCTATCTGCACATACAGATGCACGTGGTGATGACAAGTATAATCAAATCCTGTCACAGAAAAGAGCAGAATCCGCCCGAAAATATCTTTTAGACAAAGGTATAGAATCATCACGTATCTTGGCCATAGGCTATGGTGAGTCTAAGCCGGTCAATCACTGCACAAATATTGTCAAATGTTCCGAAGAAGAACACGCCGAAAACCGCAGGACAGAGATCAGAATCATACGGTTGTGATGCATTGATGTAATAGTGATGTGCAAATTCATTAAAAAATTCTTCGTCCAGTATAGTACAACTTGTACCTCGCTCATATTCCCAATCGCGGTCTATTGTCAAAGGTAAAATAGTATAAGATACATTTTGATTTCGTTTTAGATGTATGGCATTTTAATGGCGTTGCAAATTTATTTGCAACATAGGCACGAATGGCTATGAAAATACATTTTTAACAAAACGGAATATGTTCTATTCGGCTAAAGCCCGTTTTTTACACGTATTTACACTCGGCCGCTAAAGCAGCCGGCTATATAACTGGCTTGTTTTTTTATAGCAAAATCAACTTGATTGCACACTTTTCAACTTCAAAACCGCAGTCTAAGCAATTGGTTTGTTGATTTTTAAAATCCATTTCACTTGCATTAATGCTCCACTAACTACGGCGTAGAAGCAGATGAAAATAGTAAAAACCAAACCTGTCGTCTTTGTTTTCGTTTTGCCCTGACCCTGAAGGGAACCGAAAACAAATCATAAAGACTACCTGAAAACCATTTTGCTCCCTTCAGGGACGGGGCAATCAAAATGGATTTAATACACAGAAAATCAAAATGTTATCAATTCTTAACCCTAAAGCAACCAAAAAGAAATAAAAACAGCAAAAACATAAAATAATGGTACAAATATTGATATAAATAATAGATAATCATTGTTTTATAGTATCTTTGCCAATGCAAAAGTACTTAAAAATCATAAGCCACTTTTATAAACACTAAATCTAAAAGATATGAGCAGATCACGATTTAATTTTACAGTAACGTTCATTGCAGCATGCCTATATATCCTATTGCTATCCTCCTGCGAAAAAGACCCGTATAAGAATGGAGAACCCACGTTACCACCCATAACCATGGAAGGTAAAAATACACTTGGTTTTCTGTTGGATGGCAAGGTATGGGTGCCTTATCAGGAGAAGCCAGGGCTTTTTACACCTACATTAATTGCGGTACGTGATGGAAGTAGTAATAAAATCACTATAGAGGCACGTTTAAAAAAATCTAATAATTTAGTAGAGCAGTTCAATGTTTCGATTCATTTAGATGCTGAGGGTAGTTATAAAATACCAGATAAAGGAACAGTAAAGTTTTTCGATTATAGATTTCCAGCTTGTGATAAATTTACTTGTGTATCAGAAAACGGAGTATTTATTGTATCCAGATTCGATAAAGGAAATAGAATCATAAGCGGTACTTTTAATTTAAATCATATGGCAACACCTTGTGGAGACACAATTCAAATTACCGACGGCAGATTTGACCTGAAGTTTTAAGAGATAACATCAAAATAAAAAATTCAACTATGTAATTTTATTTTTTCACTCATAAATCGATAATGATATGAATAAGTTATTACTGACTCTTGTAGTTTTTCTTGGGCTGCTCGTACCACGCTCGTATTTTCAATCGCAAACTATTGTCAATGGTAAAATGTTATCAGATTCGCCTGGATATAGCTTTGGGATGTATGTCGTTTGAATGGTTTTATGGCGTTGCAAATTTATTTGCAACAAAGAAGTATGTGTTCTATTCGGCTAAAGCCCGTTTTTTACACGGATTTACGCTCGGCCGCTAAAGCAGCCAGCTACGCAATGGTTTTTTTTGTATCTCAAATCTAACTTGATTACGATCTTTAACTTCAAATATGCCAGCTATATAATGGGTTTGTTGATTTTCAAATCAAGGTCATTTTACTTGGCTACTACGCCAAAGCTTGCCCACAGTGTACATTGACTTTATAACTCAAAACCATTTTGCTTGCACTAACACTCATTCCTTTAATATGTATCTTTATGTAGTATTTATAACTCAAAACCATTTTGCTTGCACTAACACTCAATAGAATTCAAAACAAGGATAAGACCAGCGATTAGGGAAATAATTATCTGCTTTTCGTAGAATAACTGCTGACAAAATTTCAATATTTTCGTATCTTTGCCGTGCATTTTTTTTGATTATCATATTGGAATTATAATATCATCACATATTGAATTATTTCATCGACATTGACGGACAAAAGATACCGATGCGCATTATCGAGGAGCGGCGCAGGAGTTCTCGTGTAGCTTTAGGTAGTACACATGTCATACTTCGAATTCCTAAGATTCCGATATTTGGAGCAAATGTGCAAAAGCATGTGGAATGGGCTAAAAACTGGCTTTTAGAGCTTAAAGCGACCAAGCCACATGTACTCGATAAGTATTTGTCTAAAAAAGAGTATAGAGACGGAGATACTTTTACGATTGGGAAGCATCAATTTTCATTGAATATCCGTAAAGCACCCTTGAATACAGGAAGTATCCGTCATCAAAACGGGCAGCTTGATATCGTCATTCCTGATATGGGCGGTTATGACGAACAGGAATTTATTCGTTCGCTTATCATCAAATTTGCTCAAAATTATTTTCTGCCGATTATTATAGAGCGAGTCAATTACTTCAACTTGCGTTACTTCAAAAAACCAATCCAGAATGTACGCCTGAAATACAATAAATCCAACTGGGGAAGCTGCTCGACCAATAAGGCATTGAACTTTTCTGTTCGGCTGATTTTTGCGCCGGATGATGTTATTGATTATGTCGTCATACACGAGTTGGCGCATTTGGTAGAGATGAATCACAGTGACCGCTTTTGGAAAATCGTTGCTGACATCATGCCGGATTATAAGGAGAAAGAACACCTTTTGAAAATCAACAATGCTGCTTATGATTTTTAGTCAGGACTGAATTTTGTCATATTATCGTGTAAAAATCATACATATACATTTTTTTATTAATATCTTTGCAGTATCAAAACCATCTGTATTTGGAAAACAATGCTGTAGTATATTTTGAAAACGCCAATATTTACCAAGAAGAAAAATTAGTATTGCGCGAAATACATTTTAGGCTTGCGCCGGCTGAAACCTGCTATATCATAGGTAAATCGGGCAGCGGTAAGACAAGTTTGCTTAAAACCATGTACGGCAGCCTTCCGCTTAAATCCGGCATTGGAAGGATAGCAGATCACGACCTGACCACGCTCGTGGAAGCAGATATACCAAAATTGCGTAGGCATCTTGGTATGGTATTTCAGGATTTTATTCTTTTTGAGCAATGGACTGTAGGGCGCAATCTATTGTATATACTCGAAGCAACTGGTTGGAAAGAAAGACCAAAAATGACGGCAAGAGTTTTGCAGGTTTTGGAAATGGTAGGTCTTAACGGCTACGAAAAAAAGTTAGTGAGTAACCTTTCGGGTGGTGAGCAGCAACGTGTCGTCATTGCTCGTGCGTTATTAAACAATCCACCTATCATCATAGCAGATGAGCCCACAGGCAATCTCGATCCGGATACCAGTGACGAAATACTCTATTTACTCTCAAAGTTATCCAGAGAACACGGCACTTCGATTATTATCGCAACACACGATTATAGGCTGATACAAAAATTTCCTGCCAGGGTCTTTAAATGTGAACAAGATAGGTTTTTTGAAGTGGAATGATCGTAATTCACATCCAAAATATTCAACGATCTCTTATCGGTTTTGCCTTTTCGAAATCTTCAATCAAGATTGGATTCTTGGACGCTGGTTTTTCCGGTTTGGGTGGAAAAATGATTGAATCAGAAAACTGATAACTTATCCTGGCGGCTATCAACGAGTCCACATAAACCATGGCTCGCTCTATCGTTTCAGTTTTACATTCGTTCAACTTTCTTTGTCGATATGCCTGGCGACGCTGCATAAGCTCTTGGCTGATTTTTGGGTTTTGTTCCGTAAGATCAGATGATGATTCCGAACAAGCGCACAATGCCATTATCATGATGATAGGTATAATATTTTTCACTCTTCGGTTATCTTGTCTTTAAGTAAATATTCAAGCTCTTTCATATATCCTTCCGTCAGGGAATCAACCACTTTTATGTAAATGCTATCACTGAGTACGGCACACAAAGAGTCTGTCTCAGTTTTTAATGTATTAAACTGGCGACTATAGATGGTATCCACAGCATATCTTTCCTCTGGTGACATTTCCTTCGCATCTCCGATGCAGGAGTAAAGCAACGACATCAATAGTATAAATAGTATGTATTTTTTAAACATCGAAATCCAGTATTTTCCTTTTCAACTCAAAGTTTTTACCTAAATAAACTCGCCTTACCACTTCATCTTCTGCCAGCTCTTCGGCAGTACCAGTACGGAGTATGCTTCCTTCAAACATCAGATAAGCACGATCTGTGATAGACAGCGTTTCTTGTACATTGTGGTCCGTAATCAGGATGCCTATATTTTTGGTTTTTAGCTTGGCTACGATATACTGGATATCTTCAACAGCGATCGGGTCAATACCGGCAAAGGGTTCGTCCAACAATATAAATTTGGGATTTGAAGCCAAGGAACGAGCTATTTCTGTACGTCTTCTTTCTCCTCCTGACAAGGAGTCTCCTAAGTTTTTCCTGACTTTATCCAATCTAAATTCACTGATAAGCGATTCGAGCTTATCTTTTTGTTCCGCTCTGGAGAGTTTTGTCATTTCCAATACTGCCTTGATGTTGTCTTCTACTGTTAGCTTTCGGAATACACTTGGCTCTTGAGGCAGATAACCTACACCTTTTTGTGCTCTTTTATACATGGCATCTCTTGTGACATCTATATCGTCGAGATATACATTGCCTGACGTAGGCTGTACAAATCCAACCATCATATAGAATGTTGTTGTTTTACCGGCTCCATTTGGCCCTAACAAACCTACTATTTCGCCTTGTTCGACGTGAATAGAAACAGACTTGACGACCTGTCGATGACCATATACCTTATTTAATGCTTCGGATCTGAATTTCATTTTCGATTTTGAAAAGGATTATTAATTTTTTCTGTTCCCGGATCTTTGGACTCTAATAATGATTGCAGTGACTTTGCCCAGGATATTGTCACTTTGTTATCTCTATTTATTTTAAGAATGTCTCCTTTGTGCAAAAAATTAAATTCGGGTTGACGACGTTCATAATAATCGCCCGGATCCCAGAGTCCGTTGCCATTATCATCTTCAAATATTTCAATATCATATTTCATCGGCTCTAACAGTTTAAGCTCTATATGGGCGTTGCTTACTTGATTGAATGTATATCCAAAGGCAGGAACTTTGTTTTTGATGATATGTACGACATAATTTTTTGTACTATCTAAATCTGAAATATCAATGATTAATGTACCTGAAGTAGCAAGTGTTAGTGCTTCAAATTCTACGACTGACTTAGTATTGACATGTCCATATATGGAGCTTACCATACCGCTGTCGAGCTCTAACTTATATTTTTCACCAAGATCCCACGGATAGTGAACGATAACATTTTTTCCAGACGCATCTAATTTGTAATGGGCATCTTCAAGTGTCCCGATAGTATCCGATAACCGAAAATGCTTAAAATCAAATTCATTGATCGGATAATTAAATGCAATAACAACAGAGTCGGTAGGGTGGATGCGCTTTTTATGTACAGGCGAAGAGACCACCATTTTGGTTTTGCTTATCCACTCATTTCTGCCCTTGGGCACGACCTTTATCGTGTCCAAACCCGCATGTATAAAGAACGAATCCATAGCCGTATCATAGAAAATACCGATTGAATCTGCTTGAATTTCTGTATAAAGTTCAAGGCTTTCGGGATGTGAAGCAATAGGGATATCTTGCGGTACAAGCGTATTGTAATGTAATACCGCCTTGCCATACGTTTTAAGATTTCGAGTCTTTAATTTCAATGGAGGAACTGGAAGCGATGAACGCAGCACGACACTGTCTAATGAAGTTGAAGACAATACAATGGGTTCGTAGATAAAGGCTATTTTTTCGGTTTCGAGATCGTATTTGTAGTTCAGATTATCGTCTTTCAGCGCAAATAATTTAAAAGTATCCGTTTTAATATTTCTGAATACAAAATTACCGTTTCTATCTGGTCGAGTAAAGTAAAATGGTTTTTCTTTTCGTACAATAGAATCTTCAAGTATATCGTACAATACCACGATCATTTCCTGCTCGGGATCGCCAGTCTTAGCATTGATGATTTTACCTGAAATGCTCAAGCTATCCAAATAATCTCCTGTCGAAAATACAAAAGTGAAATTTTGCAGCTTATTTCCTTCATGAAAATCAACGATGGCATCTCCGAAATTGATAGTATAGGTTGCATTTTCACGCAGTTTTTCTTTTTCGTCAAAGGTAAATATTACTTTCTTGCCACGTGATTTTACTGACGGAATATACGTCAATGGTGGCGATACAATGACCTGCTTGGCGGGATCCCTCACTTCTACAAATTCATCAAAAAAGAAAGTAAGCTGCTTAGGATTATAGTTTATTTGTCTATCTTGTGTGGAGAGCAACGTATCTAAAATTGGCGGTGTCTCATCTTTAGGTCCACCGGATATCCTACCTGTATTGGCACAAGAATATACACCCACTATCAGCAATAGCAGTAGCATAGACACGTAACCATATTTTATTTTCTTTACCAAATGCTAATTTCGAGTGTCATTTTTGAATAGAAAGTGCAAAAATCCTTATAAAAACACAAAATCACAACATTAATTGTATTTAATTTGATAAAGCTTCATTTGTAAGTAATCTTTGTTTGTAACATTTTCTATATTACTACAAACAAAAATCGCTATTAGAATAATAATTTTGACCTTTAAATTGTTGTAATTGTAGTCGATTGAATTTTATATAAAAATAAATCAAATTGTGTCCGATAGAATTTTAGAGATTCATCGCTTTGCTCTGAATGACAACCAAACCACAGCAAACCGCTTAAATTACTTACGGTCATCTCGAACATCGTGAGAGATCTTATCGTTTTGTTTTAATTTTTTCATAGGACAATATTGTAAAAAATAGTACGTACTCAGGTACAAAAAAATAAATGATAATAGAAAATACACATATATGTTAAATTTGTTATACATTTGCAACTATGAATAAGAGAATTATTTTAGGGATTATTGTGCTTATGTCATTTTCGCTGATAGGTGTCGGCGCTATTCAGTATTATTGGATACTCAAGGCCGTCAGATTAGATGAAAAAAACTTCAATGACAAAGTCATGATTTCGCTTAATAATGTCAAAAAGAAAATAACGCTCAACACAGAGAAGTTAATGGAACAACGACATTATGAAAACCTTGGCGTACCACCACCTATTCAAGATGCGAATCAAGGTATTCCTTTGGACTTGGAAGCTGGATCTGGAAAAATGGCTACTTCATCGACAAATCCTGCTTTGACTTTCAATATAAAGGACTTGTCTGAAGTGGAACTTTTGGAAAGTTTGGATATAGATTTTCTTGATAATGCTCTCCAATCCGAGTTAGCCTCCAAAGAAATTGACCTCCACTACGAATATGGTGTGTATTCCAATGAGCATCAGTCGTATTTTATCGAAAATGGAAGTTACACAGCTACGATAGGAGATACGACCAAGTCTTCCAATGTGGCAGATATTAACTTGCTGTATAAAGCAGAGTTCAAAATATCCCTTTTTGATAGTCAATCTTACAGTCCTGGGCATTTGAACCTGTACTTTCCAGACAAAAATCGGTTTTTATGGTCAAATGTTGCAGACATATTGTTGAGTTCAGTGATATTTACAGGATTGATACTATTTTGCTTTGCCTATACGATATGGGTCATTATGCACCAGAAAAAAATATCTGAGATCAAGACTGACTTCATCAATAATATGACTCATGAGTTTAAAACGCCGATAGCAACCATTTCGTTAGCATCCGACTCTATCCTAAGTCCTGTCATCATCGAAAATCAGGATAAAATCAAGCGATTTGTAGGTATCATTAAGCAGGAAAATAAACGCATGCTCAGCCAAGTCGAAAAAGTGCTTCAAATGGCACAGATCGACAATAAAAATGTAGAGTTGAAAGTCAATATGGTCAATATTCATGATATCATAAGGGACGCAGCTATCAATGCAGAGCTTAAAATTCAGCCCAAAGGTGGTAGCGTGACAATGAACCTTATGGCCACAAAACCCGTTATTGAAGCAGACTTTACGCATATATCAAGCATCATCAATAACCTATTGGACAATGCCGAAAAATACACTCCTGAGCAACCTGAAATATATATAGAAACGAAAGACGTAAAGGGTGGATTGACTTTTTCGATAAAGGATAATGGTATTGGGATGAGCAAAGATGCACTTAGAATGATTTTCGAAAAGTTTTACCGAATTCACACTGGAAATTTGCATGATGTCAAGGGATTTGGTTTAGGACTTAGCTATGTAAAAGCCATGGTAGATGCCCACAAAGGCTGGGTAAAAGCAGATAGCGAACTTGGGAAAGGAAGTACTTTTACCGTTTTTCTGCCCGAAAAACAAATTGGATAAAAATGAAATAATTTTAACTAAAGTATCGTTTATTAAGAACAAATATAAAATACAATATGGGAAATAAAATTTTATTAGTAGAGGATGACCAAAATTTTGGCGATGTATTGAAGTCATATTTAGAAATGCATGATTATGATGTCGAATTGGCTACAGACGGAGAAGCAGGATTGGAGGCTTTCAAAGTAGGTGGATTTGATTTATTAATCACGGATGTGATGATGCCTAAGAAAGACGGCTTTTCTCTTGCTAAAGATATCAGAAAAATCAGTAAGGACATTCCAATCATATTTTTAACTGCCAAAGTGCTGAAAGAGGATGTGCTTGAAGGATTCAAGATAGGTGGCGATGATTATATTACTAAACCATTCAATTCAGAGGAACTATTATTTAGAGTCAAAGCGGTGTTGCGTCGTGTCGTAAAACCTGAGGATAATCTTGATAATATACGTGAATTTATCATTGGCGATTATCATTTTGACTACATATTGCGTATATTGACATACAAGCCAGACGGAAGTTCCGAAAAATTGTCTCCAAAAGAAGCGCAGTTACTTCGTCTATTTTGCTTCCGAATCAACGATGTCTTACAGCGATCAGAAGCATTGACTAAAATATGGGAAGATGACAATTATTTCACAGCGAGAAGTATGGATGTTTTTATTACAAAAATCAGAAAATACCTTTCTAAAGACCAAAATATCGAGATCCAGAATATACATGGAAATGGGTTTAGAATGTATCTGAAAAATCAGTAACTACTCTGGTATAAAAATTAAAGGTCTCACGCTGGTTAGCTGAATTCAATTAGCAACCAATGTGCTGATTCTAAGGAAATGTTCATGGCATAATATTGATTTTCAAAGTTCAATATTATGCCATGTTTTTTTAGAATATACTTTTTGTACTGGATCAGTTCCCGTCTCGTTTCGGTGCTTTCATTTCCGGCCAATCTGTACCTTCAGGAAGAGTACGGCGTTCCCGAGATACCAATTCAGGCTCTTCAGATGCCATGTAGGTCATAATAGCGGTAACGATTACGTTATTTTTTACTTCGTCAAACATGATTTTATCGTAGGTATCTCGTTGAGTGTGCCAAGTATATCCAAAGTATCCCCAATTCAAGCTGATAAGACTTATACCAGGAACGCCAGCTGCTGTAAATGAAGCATTGTCAGAGCCACCACCACTTGGCATTCCGGGAAATGATGTTTCTATATGCTTTCGCTGTTCATTAGGCAGCGCATCTAACCAACGACCTAAAAAATCATAAGCATGTAAAAAGCCTTGTCCTGCCACATTAGAGATGCGTCCTGTACCATTGTCCTGATTGAAAGCGACCTGGATATGCTTAATGATTTCAGGATTGTCCATAACAAATCCTCTTGAACCGTTAAGCCCTTGTTCTTCACTTCCCCATAAGCCAACGATGATCGTCCTTTTATTGTCAGGGTAATATTTCTTCAAGATCCGTGCTACTTCCATCATGGTTATAACACCTGTACCATTATCCGTAGCACCTTGACCACCATCCCATGAGTCCAAATGCGCCGACAATATCACATATTCATTCGGTTTTTCTTTGCCTGGTATTGTCGCAATCGTATTGAATGATTTTCTTTTACCGAGTTTCGTAGATTGAGTGTTGACTTTGATTTTTGGTTTTATACCTTTGGATGCAAGGCGATAGATTAAGCCATAATCTTCCATAGATATATCAATAGCTGGAATACTTTTAGTAGTTGTACCAAATATCCGATTTGCGCCCATGATACCTGTCCAATATGAATGAATGATACCAGCAGCTCCAGCTTTTTCGAGGATTTCAGGTAATTCTTTCTTTGAATAACCCGTATTTTTTATAAGATTATTGTATTTATCCTTGTCTTGCGATAGCTGTTCCTTGACGATTTCATAAGCTTCAGGTGTAGCAAATTCTTTAATTTGTACATCGCTTCTCCCATATCGCTGGTATTGATCTACCATCACAAATTTTCCTTTAATGGTTTTCAGCCATGCTTCGAAAGCGTCTTTATGCTCCAAGTCAGGCAATATGACTACTTCAGCTTCTATTGGCTTGGGTGTAGCAGGACACCATGCTAATTGGATAGCTTCAAGCGTTTTGATACGAGGAAATGTCATGGCCGCTTCTGTGATACCACGTTCCCAACCATCCCATTGTCCAAATTGCTGATTTTCGGCTTGGATACCCCAAGATTTAAACTTTTCAATAGTCCAATCATTGGCTTGTTCCATCGCTGGAGACCCTACTAATCTCGGGCCAATTACATCGAGCAATCCAAATGCCAAATCCTCTAATTGAGAGTGGTTTGTGGCCTCATCAACTATGCTTTCTACTATTGGGTTCAGCCTTTTTGCTGATTGTGTTTGTGTCCGTTGCTGCCCCGTCAAAAGTTGAGAAGAGACTATCAATATGAATAGCCAGTAAATACGAATTATGCGCATGATGTTTGTGTTTAATGAATCAATGTTTGTAGAATGAAACACTTTTTTACGCTACTTGTTTCTGACGAAAGTGTATTTTGAATATGTCCAAAGTTGAAGTATGAAATATATTGCGCTGTCCAGTTAAAAAGTTAAATTATAATGGAATAAAGCTCAAGGCAAAAAATACAGGCGAACCAGGTGTTTCGGCGAGGCTTTTTAACGCAGAGACTTGTAAAAAGAACAACATTTTATTAAGTTCTTTATCATGACAGAGCAATAATTTACAATAATTTGAAATATAGTATTGCTAAAAACAGAAAATTAGATACATTTGGAGTCTAAATGGGCAATATGAGTTGGATTCCATTTCCTTTGTTGAGAGTTGCTATCACCTTGAGTGCAGGAATATTTGTTCAAGAATATTGTTCAATATCTCCTTCTCTTACTATCATCGGAATTGCCCTTTTTGTTGTATTTTGGTTATTGGCAGAGCGATTTTGGAGTCATTCGGTTTCCAAATCGACAGTAACAGGGTTTGCTTTGTTGAGTACCGTGTTCTTTATAGGTATAGCATTGGTTGATGCCAGATATGCTCGACTCAATAATGAAAGATTTGCTACTGAGCAGCCGGTAGTACTTACAGGAACACTTACAGAGCGGTTGAAATCAGAAAACAAGCATCGGTTTGTATTTAAAACGGATTTTTTGAAGGTGGATACCGGTTTTATTAACCATAATGCAAACATAATCATTACTTTTGGAGCAGATGATTCTTTGGCTTCTCAATACCATACCGGGCAGCATCTGTATCTCCGTGTGAAACTCAAACAGACCGTTGCAACTACCAATCCGGAAGCTTTCGACTATACAGACTATCTCAAATATAAAAGCATTGCTTATCTCGGGTTTGTTCCAAATGGAGACCATTTTTTATTGGCAAAACAAGGTTTTAATTTTTTCAGAGACCTTGCTAATTCAAGTACATTGTTTTCAAGTGAAGTCATACATAAGTATATAACAGATAGTGAAGCAGTCAGTATCGCTGAGGCACTGTTGATAGGGCAACAACTCAATATCAGTGATGAAATTTATAAAAGTTATGCGGATACGGGCGCTATACATGTATTGTCAGTGTCAGGTATGCATGTGGCGATATTTATCGCAGTTTTTCTATACCTTTTCAATCAAGTAAAACGACAAGATCTTGGGTGGAAATTATTCAAAGTTTCGTCGATACTATTGATAGTTTGGTTTTATGTGATACTAACAGGTATGACACCTTCAGTGGTACGGGCAGGAGCCATGGTTAGCTTATATGTATTGGGCAATACGTTTTTCAAAGGATATAATACGTACAATATGCTTGCATTGGCAGCGATACTGATGTTGTTTTACGATCCGTTTTATCTGTTTCAGATATCTTTCCAGCTATCTTTTATTTCATTGTTGAGCATCTTGTTTTTTCAACCTAAAATCGACAAATGGTGGACACCCAAAAATAAATTTTTAAAATTCTGTTGGAGCCTTGTCAATGTTTCTCTTGCTGCCCAAGTGCTGATATTCCCGATATCGGTTTTTATTTTTCATCAGTTTTCATTGAGCTTTGCGTTGAGCAGTTTGCTTGCTGTTCCTTTGGTTTCGGTCATCATATATGGTGGTACGTTGATGATACTGGCGGCTTTGGTATGGGATCATCTTGCCTTAGTCATCGGTATATTTATAGAAAAAGCCATCATCTTCCTCAATTATATTATTCTAAAAATCAGTGAATTGCCATATAGTGTGATGACAGATGTTTATCTATCAAAATTGGGTTTTGTTTTACTTGCGTTGGCTGTTTTGTCATTGATGTATTGGACAGTGACGCGGGAAAAATCCGCTTTTTATATCATGCTATCATGTGTTTTTTTGACAGTATCCGAAGGGTCAATGGATAAAATTATGAAAAAAAGTCAATCTTTTATGGTCATCTACGATATGTACGGCAATGATGTGATTGATTTTGGAAATGGTCATGATGTGGCAAGGTATGTTTCTGGCGATTTGGCAGATGAAAGGATCATAAAACTGACTCGCAATTTTCTAGTGAGTAGGCGGATAAGTCATGTAGCGCATTACAAAGAGCCTTTATACGTTCATGATAGTATGTTGGTATTTGTGTATAAATCAGAAGAGGATCTATTGAGATTGCAACATGATATTGCACCCAAATACCTATACATAGCTGGAGATACACACGATGCAGACCAAGTGTTAGAGCGACTTCAACCCGATACAGTTATTCTTAGTCCCAATTTAAAACCTTGGATTGCCAAAAAATGGGTAGATTTGCACCCGAATTACGGTTATGTTGTTCATGACATTAAAAGCAAAGGATCATTTTTAAAAGTGTTTCAATAGTTTAGTATGAAGTACTATCATATTTTAATAAGATATATATTCCGGTTTTCAGTATTAGCCGGCTTGCTGTATTTACGCAAGGAAATGGAGCATCATAAAAACGTATTTGATGATGCTTATCCGATATTGCACAGTATCATTTCATTTTTACTTTTCTTAATCATCGTAAATATTGTTACAGCCGCTGTTATCATGCTGTATCGGCTAAGGAAATCTATTCCCTACAAGTTTACGGATAATATCATCAATGGTATCAATAATCTCTACTACTTAATCGTAGCTTTCGGTGTAGTGATGATGTTTTTGGGCTTCTGGGGTATTGATATCAGGTCATTGGTGACATCATTGAGTATCGTAGCGGCAGCACTTGCTATCATCTCCAAAGAATATGTGGGAAGCATTATTTCTGGGTTTATTATCAGCTTTTCGAGCGAGATTAGTATCGATGATTATGTGAAAATAAGTGGTCAAAAAGGAAAGATTTTAGATATAAGTTTGGCTAAAATCACGCTTATCAACGATGATGATGACATCATTTATATCCCTAATGACAAAGTGTATCTGAGCGAAATCATTAACTATACGAAGCGTCAAATCAGAAATGTCAGTATCGACTTCGAGCTTAGTTTAGAGTACTTTACTTCTATGGAAAAGCTCGAAAGTACTTTAGCAGCATCACTCAAAGATTATTATTCCTATATTGAAGAAGATTCATTTAATTTAAAGGTGGTTGATGTGAAGCACGATTATTTGTATTTGAAGTTCCAATACAGCCTGAAAGAAATCAATAGGGATATCGAGCGCTCGATACGTAAACAGACGATCCGCCAGGTTGTGAATAACATCTGGGAAGGTAGGATACAAAAAGAAGTATAAGTTTTAATGGCGTTTTTCAATGAAGATAGGACGAAATTGAATATCAATTTTGTATAAATTTTCATTAAAAGTTTCGTATTGTTATGAAATGATTACTTTTGCGCTTTCAATTTTTTTACATCATTATGAATATCAAAAATATTATAGCAGTCAGTGGTCTTCCGGGATTATATAATCTTGTGACTACTAAAAACAATGGATTGATAGTAGCAGACCTGGATTCTGGAAAAACCAAATTTTGTTCAGTAAGGCAGCATCAGTTTACGCCACTTGAAACAGTCGCTATATATACAGATGATGATGCGGTAGAAATCGCAAAGGTATTTCAAAACATGTATGACCAAACCGAAAGTACACCAATACCGCAACCCAATGCTGAACATAAGGTTTTACAACAGTATTTCAGCCAGGTTTTTCCGGAGTATGACCGGGATCGAGTATATCACAGCGACATGAAAAAAATCATCAAATGGTACAATTTTCTTTTGGTAAGAGGTCATATCACAGCACCAGATCCGGATGCGTCTTCGGACAAGCCTGTGGATGAATCGTCATCAGAAGATGAGCAAGTCTGATTTGCTGAATCGTTGGATTGGTTTAAGGGTTTAATTGGTTGCTGGTTGCTGGTTGCTGGTTGTCGGCTTGAAGTGTGAAGTTTATGGCATTGCAAATTTATTTGCAATAAAAAATCGTAATAAGTCAATCAAAAATCTAAAATCATTTTCAATTCTCAATTTTCAACTAACTTTGTTGGATTTGTGGAGTTGGTATTAGTTTATGGGTTTATAGGTGTAAAAGTTTATTTCTCCTATATACCTATGCTGTCTTTTCAAACGACACGAGCAATCTTTTGAGGTGCTAAGATTATTGAAGATTTACAGTCTAAAATCAAAAATTCTTTACGCTTTCAATATCTGTATCAATTTATTTACGGATTCCGGAGTGCTGCCTGCGATGACCTGATTATCTAATATAGCGGCAGGACGCTTCAAAAAAGTATATTCACTCAAGATTAAACCTCTGTAATCTTCGTCTTTAACCGGCTTTTCGGAGGCAGGCATAGCCTTGTATTTCTGTGCTTTTTTGTTGAACAGGGCTTCGTAGCTTCCTGTTTTTTTGTACATAAAATCAAGATCTTCTTCGCTGATATGCTGTAACCTGATATTGATGAGTTCAACGCCTTTTGTGTTGATTTGCGACAAAATACGCTTGTTGGTGCTGCAAGTGGATAAATGATAGATTCTTCGCATGGTTTCTTATTGAAGTTGGATTACTTTGATGTCAAATGGATTGAGTGCTGTACCCTTAACTTTTGCTTCTGCATGGATCGCAAATTCGGAAGATACACCTTTAAAAGATTTAGCTATCTTAACCATACTTTTGACGAAGAAATTGAGGTCTTCGTACTTATCCATTTCAGACTGTACATGGACATATTTCAATACAAACGGAACTTCAATAATATCATTTTTAGCGAAGTATATTCTGTCTTTCAGCATGATCTGTCCCATCACATATTCATTGGTTCGCTTGTTTTTACCGCGACCACGCTCGTATTTTTCGACCATTTTGATTTGTATCGATTCAACGATGTTTTTTTCTGCCAATGAGGTCATTTTGACGATACCGGAGACGATTTCTGATGATGCTTCAATGGATTCTGGGATGAGGAGTTCGATTTTTACGCCCTCAATGCCAAGGGCTTTTTTTACACTGCCAAACATTTGTATGTAATTATAAATGGTTAATTGTCAATGGTTAACGGTTTAGATGTTCTGGATTTTTAACAGATAACTGATGTTTTACCGGATAAAACGCTTATGCCAGCTGTCTTTTATTTTTACTTTCCAACGAGCGTCATAGTCTCCTTTTGTAGGCACAAGATTATCAAAGACATAAGTTTCATCATTGATGACCTGATTTTGAACCATTTTTGACAACTCATTGATAGATACTGTTTTGATATCGTCATCTCCGGCATCGCAATAGGCTACTTGCATCCTATCCATAAGATTGAGATGGTATTTTTGCTCTAAATAATGGATAAATTGATGCATTTTGTCCAACGAACAGCCGCTTGCGCCGGTATATCTTTCATCGACCATGATTGTGATGAAACGAGCGTGAACGATATCGCCTGAAGCGTACAACTTGACATTATGAGCTGCCCATTCGGTCAGAAAAGCCGTCAATTCTTCACGCATAAGTACTTCCATAGACTTGTCAATTGCTTGGTCAGATTGGAATATCCAAACTTTTGAGGCAGCATCCATTTCGGCAGGTTGAATAATCATCGTTTTAGATTTAATTAATTTCCTATCTACATTAATAGAGTCTCGTGCCAATTTGTTGTGTATTTTCATTAAAAAAATGGTGTATTTTGTGGTTAAACAATAAATTAATGTCGTTTAGTTAAGCAAGAAGTGTGCGACTGCGTTGTGGTCAGATGTTTTTAAAACCCGTTGTTTTTTGGCTTTTTGCCACTGCCCTTAAGGGAGGAGCCGTAAAAATGTTCGTTCATCCTTCAGCATAAGAGGCAAATAACGAGCATTTTTTTCTTAGATTAACTGAATTAATCTTCATCAAAATCACTTTAAAATCTTTACTAAACGACATTAAACAATAAATATTAAAATTTAATATACATTTTTTGTTAAAATCAACATATTGATTCATAATAGATTAGTACCTTTGCCTTTGCATCTATTTTTCATTTTATTTAAAAGTAACCCTAAGGCATGAAAAATCATATTTTGTTTATCGCAATTTTACTGATAAGTCATTTTTCATTGAATGCGAACATTCTATGTCCGCCGGATAAGCATCTTACCTGTTATGATGATATTCATTATCTACCGTTAACGGGCGAACCGACTGTGATAGGTGGTACGGGACAGTTGAGATATTTTGACCAAAAAAGTACGAGTATGTGCAATGTCGGTCATATCAGACGATTCTGGTATTTGGATGCCAATGGCAATGAAAGTTTAGACAGTAATGAAGAATCATGCGTTCAAAATCTATATGTAGCCTATTCGCCTGGAGAGATTTCTATCACGTGGCCACAAAATAAAACTGTCGAATGTGTCGAAGACATACCCAATGATTTGCCGTCATGGGTATCAGGCCCTTGTGATATGATAGGCGTAAGTAAAACCGATGAAATATTGAGGACAGGCAATAGTGCGTGCTATAAAATCATGCGTCATTTTAAGGTCATCAATTGGTGCATGGAAGGTCAGGGTCAGAACGAGTGGAATCATACGCAAATGATCTCTATTGTTGATAACTCCAGACCTTCGCTACGTCAATGTGGCGAAGTGATCATAGGTACGGATGTTGGATGTAAAGCAACTTTTACAGTATCCAATAGTGCTATCGACATTAGTCCTTGTGGCGAGCAGATATTGCGCTGGAAAGCAGATGTAGATCTTTGGAATGACGGAACAATAGACTATACTTATACAGCTGATCATATCGATCCAAGATTTAAGCTAAAAAATACAGTAAGTGGAGAAGAAATTGCTTTCACGCTTCCCGAATTGGTCATGACAGGTTGGCATAAAGTAACCTGGACGGTCAATGATATGTGTGGCAATGCAACTAAATGCGAGCAAAAAATACGTGTTCAAGACACCAAAAAACCTACTCCTTATTTGTTTCAAGTACTGAGTACCGCTTTTGAAGGAAGGCAACACCCGATTAGGGTTAATGCCAAGCAATTTAACCACAGTTCATTTGACAATTGTACGAAATCATCATTGCTTCGATATTCATTTTCCAAAGATGTCAATGATACGATACGCATTATCAACTGCAATAATGCAGGATTCCAATTCTATCAAATTTATGTAACTGATCTCGAAGGCAATCAGGAATATGCCGAAGTGTATCTTTTGGCATTTGATAACGGTGCTTGCGCTAATACAAGGATGATATCAGGGACTATTCACGAAGCCAATGGTCATCCAATCAATGGAGCGCATTTCAAATTGACACAAGACAACGACCCGGACATGGAATTAATGACTATATCAAATATCCATGGAGTTTTTGACTGGGAGAATATCTCAATTTATAATGATATGGCGATTGTGCCCGAATACGACAATCGGGATGTATCACGCATTGATATTGCCGACCTGAAGATGCTTCAAGACCATATCACCGGAGATTTTACACTCACGAATTATCAGTTGATAGCTGCAGATATAGATGGAGATAGTCGGATTCGTGCCAAGGATTTAATGGTTATGCGAGACATATTGCTGGGTAAAACTACAGACAACGACCCATGGATATTGTCAACTTTCCCAGATTCTATTGTACAGCCTGTACACATCAAAGAATTTTATGATCATAGTGATATTCAACTGAAAACGATAAAATATCCATTGAACTTCAAAGGCGTATATCGTGGTGATATCTCTGATGCTAATGAATCAGTTACTGAATCTCGAAACAGTTACGTAATGAATAAAAAGGTAGAAGAAAATGGTGATGTATTGTATTTTCTACCTACGTCGGTTCAAGCTTCTGGTATTCAATTGTCATTTTCAGGTATTGACTTGGAGCAGGTTGAAATATTATCTCCATATTTTGATGTATCATCAGAAAATGTACATTTCGAAAATGGTAACATCCGTGTAGTCACCGTAAAAGATATGGACATCAATCCTGATATGCCACTCATTCGATTTACGAATATGAAAAACGATCAGCAAAATACTTTAACGCTGAATAATATCTCAAGAATATTACTAAATGGCTATGTCACAGGTAAACTCATTGAGCGTGAAGCTCGTAGCGATCAAAATGCAATCCTATTGACACCAAATCCATCCAATGATTATTTTGAAATATCCAAGGCAACTGCTAAGGTTATTCAGATACTTAATCAGACCGGTAAGCAAGTTTCATTTACACAGCAGGGTAGTAAGGTCAATTGGGATGCTCCGATAGGTGTTTATTTTGTCATGTTGGAAGATAGTAACCAGCTCATCACACTAAAAATGGTTAAGCATTAACTAACAAATGTAAAGCTTTTTACCTATTCATTGCTAAAAAGTCGTTTACGGCTATATATCGTTTGTTAATTTATTCCTAAACTTCGGGTTCATGGCCATGATAATTGCAACATGGTGTTGTTCCGCTTTGTTCTAATGCCTACTTTTGTGGCTTTTTCAGAATCGATGTTGTGTTCTGAATAGCAAGTTTATATTTATTAAATAAGAATTAATCGTATAATCAAATGAAAACATTAAAAAAACTTTTCCTATTGTTGTTGCCTGTAATAACGGTTATAGCATGTAGTGCGAATAAGGGAACAGTCATTTCCGGTACGCTGAAAGGAGCAGAAAATATGTCTGTATTCTTGGATCAGGTGCACATTACTACACAGCCACAGCCGCTTTTCCAAGAGAAAGCAGATGCAAATGGTAAATTTACTTTTAAATTTCCGGAAGGAGCTAAAAGAGGTATATACAGACTGAGAGTCGGAGAGCAGGTAGCGGATCTAATGATTGACGGCAACGAAAAAGACGTAACGATTACCGGTAATTTGTCGGATTTGAATGAATTCAAATATGAGGTTAATGGTGCGCCATTAGCAGAAGAATACCTGAAAGCTGTTAATGACTATATCAGTCAAAAAATGGATGTAACGGCTCTGACAGAGTTTACTGGTAAGGCTTCCAATCCATTAGTTGGACTACAGCTTACAGGCAGACTTTTTGGTATGCAAGCAGATTATTTGTCATTGTACAAAGAGGTATATAATAGACTGAATACGACGTATCCAGACTTAGATCTAACAAAAGAATATGGAAATTTTATTGGTCAGATAGAGCAGCAAGCATTAGCTAAATTGGCGATGCAAAAAATCAAAGTAGGTGAAGCAGCTCCTGAAATAGCATTATCCGATCCAAAAGGAAAAATCAGAAAATTGTCAGACTATAAAGGCAAAGTCGTTTTAATTGACTTTTGGGCTTCTTGGTGTGGTCCTTGCCGTAAAGCGAACCCTGGTGTAGTAGCCATATATCACAAATATAAAGATAAAGGTTTCGACGTATTTAGCGTGTCATTGGACGGTATCGACTCCAATACAGCAAGAAGATTCTCTGATCCAGGACAGCTAAAAGAGCAAATGGATGCCTCCAAACAAAGGTGGATTGACGCTATCAAACAAGATCAACTCACATGGGACGGTCACGTGTCTGACCTTAAAAAATGGGAAAGTGAAGCAGGAAGAGAATATGGTGTGCAGAGTATTCCTCAAACCTTTCTTGTAAATCGCGATGGAAAAATAGTGTCCCTTAACCCTAAAGGAAATCTCGAAGAGGAGATTTTAAAACACTTATAATATACAATCGATTATAATATACAATCGATTATAAGATAAAAAAGCCAGGTTTCTTGCAAGAGATCTGGCTTTTTTTGGTGTGAATACGTGATAATGTTTACTGTATCTTTTTTAGATGGTAATATAAATCTAAAACGACATTGTATATCAGCGAAATATTTGACTATGAAATACCATTCTCCATCAACGATTTATAAAGTTTAACACATTCTACAGCCTCCTTGACATCATGGACACGTAATATATTAGCACCTTGTTGTAGCGCATGAAAATTAAGAGCTGTAGTACCATTGAGAGCGGTTTCTGGCGAAGTCTCCAAAGTTTTCCAAATCATTGATTTCCTCGAAAGTCCGACTAAAATAGGCACATCAAGTATTTTAAAGGTCTGTAAGTGCCTCAAAAGTGTGAAATTGTGTTCAAGGGTTTTCCCAAATCCAAATCCAGGATCAATAATAATATCTGCTATACCTTTTCTTTGGGCAAGACGTACCCGATCTTTGAGATAGACTAAGACTTCATAAACGACATCATTATACTGAGGATTATGTTGCATATTTGCCGGTAGTCCCTGCATGTGCATCATGATGAAAGGCACGCCCAATGCAGCAACCGTATCCAACATAGCTTCATCAAAGCTACCAGCCGAAATGTCATTGATCATATCTGCACCATGCAAAACAGCTTCTTGTGCTACTGCACTATGTAGCGTATCGACAGAAATAATTGCTTCCGGATACTTTTCTTTGATGCTTGACGTGACCGTCGATATGACATCAGCTTCGAGTTTTGGGTCTGATATCGCCGAACCTGGTTTACTCGACATATAGCCTATATCAATGATATCTGCACCTACATGGAGCATTTGCCCGACCATTTCCAAAGTGGACGATAGTGTAGAGCTTCTCGAACCCGTGTAAAAGGAATCATTATTAAGATTGATGATGCCCATGACTAATGGATTTTTTAAGGATACAATCCTACCTTTACAGTTGAGCGTCTTTTGCATGTTGGGATGTTTAGAGTACAAAGGTAAGAGATATAATTGATTTTATGGAAGGTTGATGATTTGCGTGGTGTATGTGTGTCGGGTTAAAACCCAACACTACAATATGTATAGTACCAACGGCACTAATTATTTTGTCCTTGTGGTTTTTTAATTGTTTATCAAGACCCGTAGGGTCGATATATATTGTAACAATGGGTTTCAACCCATTGTACACGATCAAGCCAGCGTATAGAGTTCCGTAGGAACGGTACATTTTATCTTGTGTAGGAAACGATAATATGGATCCGCGACTAAACAAATTCATGTGCATCCTTACATTTTTAATATCGAATGGAATATTAATTTTACATTTTATGAAGTAAAAATGTAATTGATTTCTAATTTAACAAAAACAGGTGTAATCAAAATATAATTTTGAATCAAGAAATATTTGTACGATGTAATCAGAATATAATATTGATAGCGTTAATATATCAAAATAAAAAATTTTAAATGCAGCAAAAATATATTTGTTAGTGTTTGTATATAAGTGTACTGCTTATGACATTATCCAATTTAAATGTTCAGAAATGGAAATGATTTATTATCTTTGTTTGGCAGTATAATCAGTATGAAGCGAAATAAATATAATGAATATTAATAGAAAAGAGAATGTATTGACTGGTTCTGACAATTGTGTAGCATTTGGAGGAGCGTTTTTTAAATCGAAATTGATCATGAAAATCTTTCATATAGCAGCCTTGAGCTTACTGATTTTATCATCTGTAAAGAGCCAGAACTACTACGCCAAAATTATTGACTTTGACAACAGACCTCAATTTGCTAAAGAAATACTGAAATACCATAATAAGTTCTTTATTCATCATACAGGGGTCTGTATAGATGAAGATCAACACCTATTAGAAGTATGTAGTGGTATCCTTTTAGTTGATGAAAACGGACATGTCATTGACAGTCAGTTGATAAGGGAATTTAGTACAGGAAATGAATCTTTAATCATTGACACTATTAATAACCATTTTCACCTCTCCGGTGAGGAAGATATAAAAAATGATTACCCAAATAGGTTTACTGTGTATCAAATAGACCCAGCATCGCTATCTCTTAAAAACAGCTATTTCTTACATGATGATAATGTTGAAGAAAGAAAGTATTTTCAAATAACATCTACATTATTCAATGATCAACTATTAGTCGGGGGTACCAAAAATAAATTAGATAGATCAGGAACAGTGAGCTTGTTTTTTGTAAAAAATAAACAAAATAGAGATACGATCATATATATTAACTTGTCAAACGAAACTTATATATTTAATTCCTTGGTAAATAAAGACAATCGGCTTGCCATTTCTGTATTAAGTAGAGAAAGACTCAATGATAGGGCTCATATATTAAAATATGATGAAAATTTTAATACAGTTTGGCATTGGACTTCTGAACGAAGACAATCTACTCAGCTCCCATTTATTTGCGAAACAGAAAACGGAAATATCGTAGTGGCTTTGGGCGCTACGGGTTTTAACAAAATAGCCTGTTTACTTTGCATCAGGGAGGATCATAGTATCGAATGGGAGTTTAATTTTCCTGGAAACAGTAGCAAAATCCAACGTACTATAAATTCACTGAAAAGACTAAGAAACGGAGATATAGTAGGTACCGGGTATTTTGGTAATACAACACTGAATAGCGGCGGTACAAAAATCTTAAAAGTTCCTTATATATTCCGGTTGACATCTACAGGGAAGTTGCTCTGGCAGAAAGCATTCTACAGAGACAGACCTGTATTAGATTATTGTTCTGGAGCTTTTGAGGATGTTGTAGAATTGGACAACGGAGATCTCATAGCCGTCGGTGCAATTGACAACTATCTTGAGTATGATCCGGTAGTCATGCAGGGCCGTGTCGATCCCGATATCCTTATCGTAAGGATGGATGCCAACGGATGCATAGATGACGACTGTAAAATGCTGACCAAAATATATCCCGATACGACAAGTAGTACTACCAATACAATATCCGATGTTGAGGAAGCCATGCTCTATCCTAATCCGGCTCATGGTGGGATGAACCTGCTTGGTAGTGATGAGGTATCAAAGATTACGTTTTTTACCTTACAAGGGATAATAGCTCACGAAATTTTTAAACCAGGCGATGAAATATCGTTCTCTGAAATGCTTTCAGGATTATACATCGCGCATGTACATCTTAAATCAGGTAAAGTGATTAAACAAAAAATTGTTATTCAATAAAATTTTAAAATACATTTAATATGAAACACAACATCATCGTTTTTCTTTGTATCTTTTCTCTTATATCATGCAGAAAAGATTGTATCACTACTTGTTCCGATGATGAAATAGCGACATGTATCGTCGGAACATGGGTAGAAACCCATAGAAATGTTGGTTATGGTTATCCTACTGAGCCTGTAGAAAACGGTAGGACTTTAATCTTTCAGGGTAGCTCCAATTTCTCAGTCAAGAGGATAAATTCAACGACCAATTGCAGCGGAAAGTACCTGTTGAATGTTGAAGAGAAAAAAATAAAATTTAATTCTGAATGCTTTACGTATGAATATGAAATAGTCTCTTTTGATTCAGATAAACTACAATTAGGGTATATAGGGATACATGGTTTGGTCGTATCATGGTATTCAAAAAAATGAGTGAAAGTTTAAATTGTACAATAAAAATTAAAAATACATTTAATATGAAACACAACATCATCGTTTTTATTTGTATCCTATCTCTCATGTCATGCAGAAAAGATTGTATCACTACTTGTTCCGATGATGAAATAGCGACATGTATCATCGGAACATGGGTGGAAACCCATAAATCATACGCTTATGGTCTTCCTTTTGAGCCCGTAGAAAACGGTTTTACTTTAATCTTTCATGATAGTTCCAGCTTCTCTGTCAAGAGGATAAATTCAACGACCAATTGCAGCGGAAAGTACCTATTGAATGTTGAAGAGAAAAAAATAAGATTTGATTCTGATTGCTACAAGCCTGAATTTGACATAGCTTCTTTTGATTCGGATATACTACAATTAGGAAGTCCTGGAAGACATGGTTTTACTATATCACAGTATTCAAAAAAATGAGTGAAAGTTTAAATTGTACAATAAAATATAAAAATACATTTAATATGAAACACAACATCATCGTTTTTATTTGTATCCTATCTCTGATGTCATGCAGAAAAGATTGTATCACTACTTGTCCTGATAATGAAATAACGACATGTATCATCGGAACATGGGTGGAAACCCATAGAAATGTTGGTGCTGGTTATCCTACTGAGCCCGTAGAAAACGGTAGGACTTTAATTTTTCATAATAGCTCCAACTTCTCTGTCAGATTAAAAAATTCAACGACCAATTGTAGCGGAAAGTACCTGTTGAATGTTGAAGAGAAAAAAATAAAATTTGATTCTGATTGCTACAAGTATGAATATGTCATAGTTTCTTTTGATTCAGATATACTTAAATTAGGGATTATGGGAAGACACGGTCTATCCATATCACAATATTCAAAAAGTTGAAAGTAGATGTATTATTCTTTGTAAAAATGAAAAAGGTATATTTCAAATCTTAGATTAGAATTTCTCTTTTGAGTTAGCAGGTTTTCTATTATTAAAATTTAATTCCATTCGTTATCCGTTATTCTATAACCACCTACATAAAAAATCATGGCGTCTTTAGATGAAACATTTTGGGATGATAAGCATGCTTCTGGCGATACGCCATGGCAGTTGACTGTACCTTCTCCACCGATTATAGCCTATCTTGACCAGATACAGGACAAGCATATCCGTATTTTGATACCAGGAGCAGGACAGGGCTTCGAGCTGGATTATTTGATAGAGCAAGGCTTTAGCAATATTGATGTTTGTGATATTTCGGATCATGCCATTGAAGCGTTGCAGAAGAGAATTGGTAATCATGCTGCTGTTCGTTTTATTACAGGCGACTTTTTTGAGCTTTCTGGTCAATATGACCTGATATTGGAACAGACATTTTTCTGCGCCTTGAACCCAGAACTCAGGACGGCATATATTGATAAAATGTATGAACTTTTATCCCAAAATGGAAAATTAGTTGGTGTTTTGTTTGCATCTCATTTTGTAGCTGATGGACCACCCTTTGGAGGTACGGAAAATGAATATAAAGAACTATTTCAAAAAAAGCTACACATTAAAAAGTTAGATATGTGTTACAATTCTGTTAAGCCAAGAAGTGGGAACGAATTATTTTTTATCTTTAAAAAACCAGAGAATTAGCAAATTTTAACATTTTATTTTTGGCTGTTTCGTTCAATAGCTCTAACTTGCGCTGTCTTTAACGACAAAAGAGAAAATTTCCGAGATTTAATAAACCGTAAACCTTATTTATTTTGAACTTTACACCATTCAAATTAGGTAAGATGAAAAAGTCTTCTAAAGACGTATTTTTTTCATTTTTTATCGCCACAGCTTTTATTATTGGGTATCATTTAGATAATAAATCAAGTAGTCATTCGAGTATATATTCAGAAGATATAGTATCCAAAGGTGTTGCTATGAAATTTGGATTTCCTTTAGATTCTGTATATATTGAAGAGAAAGTAATAAAGAAAAATGAAGTTTTTAGCAATATTTTGAATGCAAATGGATTAAGTTCCAATTTGATATTGCTTATAGAAAACGAAGCGAAAAATTCCTTTAATTTTAGAAATATAAAAGCTGGTTCTAAATATCATTTCATCAAGCGTAGTGAATGTGATGATATGCCCATGGCATTTGTATATGAGCCGGATAAATACACCTATCTTGTTTGCGATCTAAGAGACGAACCTAAGGTACAATTGATAGAGCGTGAAGTTGAAGTATGTGAGGAAGTTGCTTATGGTTCTATCGAATCATCTTTGTGGCAATCGTTGAGTAAAATGGGTGTTGACAATTCGATTATCGACAAAATGGAGGAAGCTTTATCGACCTCTGTGGACTTTTATCACACGCAAAAAGGCGACGAATTCAAATTGATTTTCGAGAAGAAATATATCGACGGTGAGTATATCGGTCTTGGAAAGCTTTTAGCTGCAAGCTATACCACTGGTAATAATACAAGCTATTCGGTTTTGTACAAATCTGATGATTATGACGGATATCTCGATTTTGAAGGCAGACCAGCCAGAAAAACATTTTTAAAAGCTCCGGTAAAATTCAGTAGAATATCTTCCAATTTTAATATGCGAAGATTTCATCCTATCAAAGGAAAAACGATACCTCATTTAGGAACCGACTATGCAGCGCCTTACGGTACAGAAATACGTGCAGTTGCTGACGGTGTAGTCACGGCTGCCGCTTATGGTAGTGGGAATGGCAATTTTGTTAAGATAAAGCATGATAAAGTCTATGAGACCCAATATCTTCACATGAGCAGATTTGCCAAAGGCATTAAGCATGGTACAAGAGTGCGACAAGGGCAAACCATAGGCTATGTAGGTGCAACCGGTTTGGCGACAGGACCACACGTATGTTTCAGATTCTGGAAAAACGGCAAGCAGGTAAATCACTTAAAAGAAAAAATGCCCGCTCCGCAACCATTAGATGCCAGTCAGCTTCATCACTACTTCGATGTCAGAGATAAGATGTTGTTGCGTCTTCATAGTATCGGCCACAATTATAAAAATCAAGATGTTGCGACTCATAACCACGTGATTAATCCATAAGAAGAATTAGATTATAGGGTAAGGCAAGTGGTATTGTATTCAGATTTTATGCTACATTATTAGAACATTTACTTCAAATGTAGTGCTTTTGTATAGTTCATACCTTTTTTATCACATGGTACAAGTCTGGCTGTCAATCAATTATTGTACAGTACGGGATTTCGACTGATACTGTTGTAAATCAACAATATAAATATTTTAAAAAATATATTGTATTGGATTAGGTAGGAATATCCCAAATATCTTCTCACTCTATATCATGGTTGTTTTATAGATTGAATTAATTATCTGTCAAAAAATTATATATATTTTTTTGTCAATTCAATATTTTCGTCTAACTTTGTCCGCGTTAATCGACATTCCGTATTTCAAACCTTATTAATATGATTTAATAATAGGTTTAAAACCTCAATGTATGAAGCGAGTAAAATACGTGTATAATGAACACACCTTAAAATATGAGGAGCATAAATTAACACGCAAAGAGAAAGTAAAAAGAAGTGTAGCATTTGTTTCAACTGTAGTGATAACTTCGGTTCTATTTTTTGTATTGGCATACCAATATCTGCCCACGCCCAAAGAAAAATTGTTAGAAAAGGAAAAGGAAGTAAGCGAATTTTACTTGACACAATTGCAGGAAGAATATGAGATACTATCCAATAAAATCGAAACGCTTCACGTAAAAGATAATGAAATCAATAGGATGATTTTGGGGGCAAATTCTATTGATGAGTCAGTATGGAATGGTGGTACGGGAGGTCACAGTAAGTACAAAGGATTAGAAAGCTATAAGAATACAGGTGAGCTGATAGCAAATAACCTAAAAAAGGCAGATGAGCTAAAATTTAAAATAGAAATACAGAAAAGCTCTTTAGATAGCTTGTATAAAGTGGCAATAACAAGAGAACAAAAGCTTGCATCGGTACCTTCAATTAAACCTGTAAAGGAAACTTCACTCAAGAAGGAAGTCAAGTTTCTATCAGGTTTCGGCATGAGAATGCATCCTATACATAAATTGCGTCGTTTCCACAAAGGTATAGACTTTACTGCGCCTAAAGGTACAGATATTCAGGCTACCGGAAATGGTAAAGTATCGGTCAATAAGGCTGGAAGTGGATATGGAAAAAATGTTGTTATTGATCATGGATATGGCTATAAGACGCTATACGCACACATGCATACGATCAATGTAAAAGAAGGTCAAATAGTCAAAAAGGGTCAAAAGATTGGTGTGGTTGGAAGCACTGGTTCGTCAACTGGCGCACATTTGCACTACGAAGTTTGGGTTAATGGTGCTGCTGTAAACCCGATTGATTACTGTCTTGATGGCCTTACACCACAGGAATACCAAGAGCTTGTAAAAAGAGCAGGAACGGATAATCAATCATTGGATTAATAACGATTAGATTGGATTTTCCCTTGGTTTGTAAATAGTTTTGCTTTTAAGAATCAGTACGTTAAATTTTCGTTAAATGTATATTAAGAAGATATCGAATGGAAATTACACAGCGTCTCAATTCAATAAATAGAAATACACAAATGAATATCAGAAGTTTGTTTTCAATCTTTTTTTGCTTGGCTTTAAGTACAAGTACGTTATTAGCTAATGGAAGCCCATTTCCTTCAGTTACCATCAAAACTTTAGATGGAAAAAGTGTCAACATCCAGGATTATACCAATAACGGGAAAATTACGGTCGTCTCATTCTGGGCTTCATGGTGTACTCCATGCAAAAGAGAATTAGATGCAGTTCATGAAATATATGAAGAATGGTTAGATAAATACAATGTTCAACTACTCGCTATTACGATTGATGATGCTCGTGGTCTTGCCAAAGTACCTGCGATGGTTAAGAGCAAAGGTTGGGATTTTACCATTCTCGCAGATACTAAGCAGGAATTGCAGCGACTATTGAATTTTCAGACGATACCACAGACTTTCCTTCTTGATCAAAATGGAGAAATCGTGTACACACATAATGGCTATAACCCAGGCGATGAGTTAGAACTTGAAAAGAAAATTGAAGCTTTATCGAAGTAGAAAATTGACTTGATATAGAGATACATATTTAAGAGATTAATACGAAAAAGCCAGTACAAAATCATTTTGTAATGGCTTTTTTGATTTATAGGGATTTGTAATTGACCATGCACTATTTCAGAAAAATAATCTGTTTAAATGAATTGTTTCAACCAAGTAAAAATCAAGGTTTCATGTCCATTTTTAAGGGTAAACTAACACTTTTTGGCTTAATTTATATGTAATCATTCAATATTTTAATATAATATTGGTATATTCGTAAATGATTAGTATTTTGTGTGATGGTTTGAAGCAATGCAACGATGAAAATAATAATAAATGGTCATTTGTTGAATTAACATAACGTACTCAAATCGGATTTTTTATAGAAACTAACTTAAAATTAAAGTAGATTTAATGAAGATATAATTTGTATATTTATTTAGAAAATGCTATTTAAAAAACGGATATGGTAAATGTTATATGGGTTGTGGAAGATTTGGAGCATATACGCAAAGGTCTTGAACAGATCCTTAGCCGGTATTATCCTCACAAAATCGTCACTTTTAAAAATGGTGGTGAAGTACTCGATTATGAGGGCAAGTCACCAGACGTTGTCATTTTAGACTTAGGCTTGCCGGACATGGACGGTATATCGTTGCTTCTTGCACTCAAATGCAGGTTTGTTAAAGTTAAGATTTTAATCTATACCATCTATGATGATACCAACCACCTTTTTGACGCATTAAAATACGGAGCGGATGGTTATATTCTAAAGGGAAATATGCATGAGTCGATAATAGAGAATATAAACGATATCATTCAAGGTGGAGCACCCATGAGCAGGTCAATCGCCAAAAAGGTTTTTGATTCTTTTCATCAGTCTGCAGGAGCTATACAAACCCTGTCAAAAAAGGAAGACCAAGTGCTGCATTTCCTGACTCAAGGATTGATGTATAAGGAAATAGCTGAAATGATGTTTATAAGTATTAATACAGTGAAGAATCACATCAAGAGCATTTATACGAAGCTACAGGTACACAATAGCCGTGAAGCCGTCATTAAATACATTCAAAACAGGTAAATATGAAGCTGTTTATCTTTTTGTTGTGGAGCATGACCAGTCAGTTAGGTGTTCAGCAAACGGATACCAACATCATCGTTTTGCATGAAAAGCTCTCGAATTATAATGTTGAAAATAAGGCGTATATATACTACGACTACCAACATAAGGAAAATATCCAGACGATAGTACATAAGCAGGCGTTGTTTACGCCTTACAGCAGGGAGGATGTACCAGGGAAGTTTGTGCGTGGCCGATACACCAATTGGATCCATTTTCAGGTCAATAATCCTACCCAGGACACATTTTACCTCTGTATGGAGGGCTATCTTTCTTTGGACAGCATCTGGCTATTTAAAGATGGTCAGTTGGTGTCTTTTCATAGGAATGCTCATCCTGTACAACATGATAAATATGGTATCATAAAAGTACCCTTAACAGATTTTTCAATGCTGGCTATTCCCAGTAAAGGTGATTATGATATCTTAATTAAAGACTATCATTCGCAGTATGTTACGGGAAACAATATCCCAAGATTATTTAACGCTTATTTGTTTGACGGAGATTATTACAGCAGACACTATTTTAAAATATTCTTTTTTGAAGGCAGTTTCTTAGTATTGTTTACGTTTGTCATACTTTTCGGATTTCAGGCATTTTCGACCCGAGATAGATCCATGTTCTGGTATGCGTTTTACGCTTTTGTCTGTATGGTTATTACGTATAGAAATCTTGAGTCGATTAATCCTTGGTTTTACTTTACTAAAAACTGGCTGTTTTGGAAAGATACGAGGGTGCTTCAAACGGCATTGGTGTTTTTCGCGTATATCCGGTTTTTGCAGGAAGTGCTCGAAATCAAAAATCATCCAAAGTTATACAGGATATTTAGATATGTGTATGTTTTTATCGTGACCAGTGTCATAGTGGAGCTTGGGCTGATGCTTTGCTTTGATGAACACGAATACTACAGATTCCTAAATTACTGGATACTAAGGGTAGCTATTACGGTGATAGGCGTTTACTACATAAGAGTCATATATAATTCTGGCTCAAAATACGCACATTATATCCTGATAGGAGTTATTATTATGTTGTTTACGGAAGCTATTACCTGGTTTTTTGGCGGTTCTTTAAGTAGCCTTATCTCGTTGTTAGGTATTTATCTTGAGTTTATCATATTCAGCTTGGTATTATCCATGAAAAGTAGGGACATTGTCATCGCTAAAAGTCAATTAGAACACCACAACCAGACACTCCAATATGATAACCTGAATATTGCCAAAAATATGGAATCCAGGATAGCCAAAGACTTGCACGATGATGTTGGTGGTGCGTTAATATCTGTCAAATTTCTGCTTCAAAACGGAGAAAATACAAAAGATTCTTTGGAAAAAAGTAAATCTCTCATTGACGAAATACAGGACAATATACGCCAACAGATTTTTATACTCAACCCTGAAAATAGGTATCTTGCAGAATTTCTGCCAGAACTGCGGTCGATAACATCAAAATATTGTCATACTCATAACCTGTCGTTTGAATATGATGAAAAAATATCGTCGTCCATTCCAATAAATAAAATAAAAGGAACGTCGATGCGTAATATATTTATGATAATCAAAGAACTACTCAATAATACGTTCAAGCATAGTAATGGAGACAAAGTAAGCCTATACATCATGTTGAGTGACCAACACTTAGTGATCCGATATGCTGATAGCGGGCGGAATGATGCCGGGTCAGAAGTTGGTTCGGGTAACGGACTATTGAATATAGCCAAACGGGTTCAAGAAGAAAAAGGCAGTATCACCACACGGAAAGATGAAGGCTGGGAAACGACACTGACTTTTCCTTTAGCAGTGATTTTGGATTGGGAGTGATGGTAGAAGTTGAAAATGATAAATTGTAAATCAATGGAAATTAGTTGTCAAGCAGACAGGATTCGACAACTCCACAAAAGAGCAAATTTTAGATAGTCGTCCCTTAAATAAGCCTCAAATCCTTGATTATCAAAATAATAAATACTAA
>CAYNSF010000008.1:0-97941 GCA_964399855.1 uncultured Aureispira sp.
AGCACCATATGAATTATAAACCGCTCTAATTTCCTTAACTAAACGACATTGATTGCTAATTATCAATTTCCAATTGAATAACTAAGAAATAATAAGAAATGCTAAGTAAAATAATAGAGTTCTCTATAAAGAACAAACTCATCATTGGTCTCTTTGTACTCGGACTGATAGCCTATGGGAGTTATGAGGTAAAAAAACTCCCAATTGATGCGGTACCTGACATCACGAATAATCAGGTGCAGGTCATTACAGTAGCTTCTGCTTTAGGAGCTCCTGATGTGGAACGGTTGATTACGTTTCCCATAGAACAAGTAAATAATAATATCCCTGGACTGATTGAATTGCGGAGTTTTTCCCGGTTTGGTTTATCGGTTGTTACTATTGTATTTGATGAAAAAACGGATATTTATTGGGCAAGGCAACAAGTAACCGAACGGCTGCAACAAGCACAGGAACAAATACCTAAAGGTTTTGGAACACCCGTATTGGCACCTGTTACTACCGGATTAGGTGAAATTTATCAATATACGGTTCGTCCCAAAAAAGGCTATGAAAACAAGTACGATGCTATGGAGCTTCGTACTATTCAGGATTGGATTGTACGCAGACAGTTGCTCGGTGTAAAAGGCGTAGCCGAAGTAAGCAGTTTCGGAGGCTTGCTCAAAGAATATGAAATAGCTGTTGTACCCGAAAAATTAATGGCTTATGGTATTACCATCAACGATGTATTTAATGCCCTTGAAAAAAACAATCAAAATACAGGTGGTTCTTATATTGAAAAAGGTCCAACCATTTTATTTATCCGTAGTGAAGGTTTGGTTGGAACAATGGAAGATATTCAAAATATTGTTGTAAAGAATTTACCTAATGGAATGCCTCTACTCATTCGAGATGTGGGTGAAGTTCGATTAGGTAACGCACCAAGATACGGAGCTATGACCTACAATGGAGAACAGGAAGTTTCTGGTGCAGTTGTAATGATGCTGAAAGGTGCAAACAGCAACGTGGTCATCAAAGATATTAAAGCACAAATTGAAAAAATTCAAAAATCATTGCCAGAAGGTGTTGTTATTGAACCATTCTTAGACCGAACAAAAATGGTGAACAACGCCATAAGTACGGTTACTAAAAATCTTTTGGAAGGTGCTTTGATAGTCGTTTTTGTATTGGTTCTGTTTTTAGGAAATATTCGTGCCGGGTTATTGGTAGCATCAGTCATTCCGCTTTCAATGCTGTTTGCTATTATTCTAATGAACACTTTTGGAGTAAGCGGAAATTTAATGAGTTTGGGAGCTTTGGATTTTGGTTTAATTGTGGACGGTGCAGTAATTATTGTAGAAGCAGTAATGCACAAACTATCACATAGTAAATTGTTTGCCAAAGTCAATAAATTATCGCAAAAGGAAATGGACAGCGAAGTCAAAAAATCGGCTTCTCGAATGATGAATAGTGCAGTTTTCGGACAAATCATCATTTTGATAGTGTATTTGCCAATTTTCACTTTACAGGGAATTGAGGGCAAGATGTTCAAACCAATGGCACAAACGGTTGCCTTTGCATTATTGGGTGCTTTTCTGCTTTCACTTACTTATATTCCAATGATGAGTTCATTGTTTTTAAGTAAAAAGATTTCACACAAAGAAACTTTATCTGACAAAATGATGAACCGATTGGAGCGGTTTTATCAGCGGTTTTTAGTTAAGGCATTTCGTCATCAAAAAAAGATATTAGCTACAGTTATCGGCTTATTTGTAACAGCTTTGTTTGTTTTATCCACATTGGGCGGAGAGTTCATCCCTTCTCTTCCCGAAGGCGATTTTGCAGTAGAAACAAGAGTTTTGCCAGGAAGTAACCTGAACACATCGGTTGAAGCGGTTTCTAAAGCTTCTAAAATCATTTTAGAAAACTTTCCGGAAGTAGAACAAGTAGTGGGCAAAACTGGGAGCAGTGAAGTGCCTACCGACCCGATGCCAGTGGATGCTTCTGACTTAATGATTATTTTAAAAGACCGATGCGAATGGACTTCTGCTAAAACTTATCCTGAATTGGAAGCGAAAATGAGCAAAGCATTAGAAGATGTTCCGGGAGTGGCTTTCGGTTTCCAATATCCGGTAGCAATGAGATTTAATGAATTAATGACTGGAGCAAGACAAGATGTAGTATGCAAAATTTACGGAGAAGATTTGGATACTCTGGCTTACTATGCTAGTAAATTAGGGCAATTATCTAACGGAATAAAAGGCACGGAGGCTTTGTATGTTGAAGCTGTAACCGGAATGCCACAAATTGTGATTGAATACAATCGTCCTGCAATAGCCCAATACGGTTTAAATATCAGCGATATTAATCGTGTTGTCAATACGGCTTTTGCAGGAGAAAGCAGCGGAATGGTATTTGAAAATGAGAGAAGATTTGATTTAGTAGTTCGTCTTTCAGGTGATAAAAGAAAAAATTTGGAAGATGTACAACGGTTGCTGATAGCCACACCACAAGGTACGCAAATACCATTAAGCACCGTAGCCAAGGTGGATATTATAGAAGGTCCCAATCAGATACAAAGAGAAAATTCTCAACGCAGAATTATTGTAGGCTTCAATGTTCGGGGGCGTGATATTCAAAGCACTGTAAACGAATTGCAGCAAAAAGCAGAACAACAAATAAAGTTACCTCCCGGATATTTTGTTACTTACGGAGGAGCATTTGAAAATTTACAAGCGGCTAAGGATCGGTTGGCAGTTGCTGTACCTATATCTTTAGTTTTGATATTCCTGTTACTTTACTTTGCCTTTGGTTCTGTTAAACAAGGCTTACTCATTTACACTGCCATTCCACTCTCTGCAATAGGTGGGATATTCGCTTTGGCTCTTCGTGGTATTCCTTTTAGTGTGAGTGCGGGAATTGGTTTTATTGCTTTATTTGGTGTTGCTGTATTGAATGGAATTGTATTAATAGCAGAATTTAATCGATTAAAAAGTGAAGGTTATACGGACTTAAAACGCATTGTGATTATGGGAACAAAAACCCGTTTACGTCCGGTACTAATGACAGCGTTTGTAGCTTCATTAGGTTTCTTGCCAATGGCATTAAGTCACGGAGAAGGTGCAGAAGTGCAAAGACCGTTGGCTACTGTTGTTATCGGTGGTTTACTGCTTGCTACACTTCTAACCTTGTTTGTTCTTCCAATTTTGTACATCATTTTTAATAGAGGTATTTCATTGAAAAATAAATCAATAAAAGGAATATCTGTTTTGATATTGCTATTTATTTCAATCGGAGCTAATGCACAAGATAAAATCACCCTTCAACAAGCTATTGATACCGCTTTAGTCAATAATCTTACCGTTAAAAATGAAAAATTGCGAACAGAGTATCATCAAAAACTCATCAAATCCGGTGCGACTATTCCGGCTACAAACATTGGCGGACAGTACGGACAAATCAATAGTTTCTATCCTGATTTGAGTTTAGGCATCTCACAAACGCTCAGTTTTCCAACTGTTTATTCAAGACAAAAAGATTTGCTAACCGAAGAATGGAAAAGCAGTGTTTTGAATTTAAAAATAAAAGAAACAGAACTAAAAAAATTAGTTACAGAGGCTTATTTCAATCTGCTTTATATTCAACAAAAGAGAAGGTTGTTACTGGAAAATGACAGCTTGTTTTCAGAATTTCTAAGTAAATCCATTCTTCGATTTAAAAAAGGAGAAAGCAATATTTTAGAAAAAACAACAACCGAAAATCAACAAGGACAAATTGCACTTCAACTTTCACAATTAGAACAAGATTGGGAAATCTTACAATTACAGTTTCAGTTTTTACTTAATACAAGTACTGTTTTTGTTCCTGATGAAAGTGAAATCTTGTTTCAAAATATATCTTCATTGGAAAACGCAGAGTTTATTTCTCATCCTTTAGTTCAGTATTGGAAACAACAACAAAACATCGCTGTTGCCAATACAAAAGTTGAGAAATCAAAACTGTTGCCGGACATTACTTTTGGCTATAATATAATGGGAATGAAAGGTATGGGTGCAAACAATGTGGAATACAACAGTAGTCTTCGTTTTCATTCGGCTCAGATTGGTTTGGGTATTCCTATTTTCAACGGTAGTCAAAAATCAAAAATAAATGCTTCAAAAATAAATGAACAAGTAGCCGCCAATGAATACGAAGTGAATTTGAGAAATCTCGAAACAAATTTTGCACAAGCAATGAAGTACTATCAAAAATATCAAGATGCTGTTTTATATTTTGAAAATACGGCTTTAGAAAATGCTGAAACGCTAAAAACAACCGCAAACAAACAATTCCTAAATGGTGAAATCAATTATTTAGAATGGGTGTTGCTAATGAACCAAGCGATAAGTATTCAAAGCGATTATATTGAAGCCATACGAAACAGGAATAATGCCGTAGCAGAAATTAATTATTATCTAAATAAATAGTCTAAAAAATGAAGAACTTAATTATCATCATAAATATATTTTTATTGCTTACCGCTTGTACCAATAAACAAACAAGCGAAGAACAAGTAAATGTACCAACACAAGAAAATGTTGCCAGTCTTACCGATGCACAATATAAAAATGCCGGAATAGAAATTGGTAAAATAGAAATGAAAAATGTTTTTTCTGTTTTAAAATTGAACGGGAAAATTGATGTTCCGCCCCAAAACATAGTGTCTGTCAGTGTGCCGTTGGGTGGTTATCTGAAATCCACAAAATTATTACCCGGTATGCACATTAGCAAAGGAGAAGTAATTGCTGTAATGGAAGATCCTCAATACATTCAATTACAACAAGATTATTTAACTGCCAAAGCCCAATTTGCATACAATGAAAGTGAATATTTGCGTCAAAAAGAACTCAACGAAAGTAAAGCAGTAAGTGATAAAGTATTTGAGCAGGCAAGAACAACTTATCAAACACAAAATATATTGATAAAATCATTGGAACAAAAGTTGAAATTAATCGGATTAAATCCAAATACTGTTACTGCCAATACGATTACAAAAAGCATCAACATCTATTCGCCTATCAATGGCTTTGTTTCTGCCGTAAATGTGAATATCGGAAAATATGTAACACCAAGCGATGTGCTGTTTGAGTTAGTCAATCCAAATGACATTCATTTGGCATTAACCGTGTTTGATAAAGATGTAAACAAATTGGCTATCGGACAAAAAGTGATTGCGTTTTCCAGCAGTAATCCCGATAAAAAGTATGAATGTGAAATCATATTAATCAGCAAAAACCTAAGCAACGACAACGCTACACAGGTACATTGCTACTTTAAAGAATACGACAAAACTTTGTTGCCTGGGATGTTTATGAATGCAATAATTGAATTGTCAGGTGGCAATGCAACTGTTTTACCCGATGATGCCATTGTTCGTTTTGAAAATAAAAACTATGTGTTTATCGAAAAAGGAAACAGACAGTTTGAAATGACGGAAGTACAAATCGGCAATGCAGAAAATGGATTTACAGAAATTATATCTGCTGAAAAATTAGCCAATAAAAACATCGTTGTTAAAGGAGCATATCATCTTTTGATGGTGCTGAAAAACACCGATGAAGAATAAAATGAAACAAAAATATTAGTTTTGAAAATTTTAAAAATTATAACAATGAAAAATCCAGTAAAATCAATCCTTAAAAAAGTACTTATCGTACTAATTGTCGCTTTGGCACTACTTCAATTGTATCGTCCGACAAAAAATATTTCTACAGAAGTTTCTGTTAATGCCATAGGACAGCATTATAATGTTCCAGAGCCCGTTGATAAATTGCTAAGAACCAGTTGCTATGATTGTCATTCTAACAATACTGTTTATCCTTGGTATAGCAATGTACAACCAGTAGCTTTATGGTTAGATGACCATATTCGTGATGGAAAAAAACATCTGAATTTTGATGAATTTAACACCTATTCTGCCGAAAGAAAGCAGAAAAAATTCAAAGAAATAGCAGAAGAAATTGAAGAGGGCGAAATGCCAATGACTTCCTATACCTTGATACATAAAAATGCTAAACTTAGTCCAGCTGACAAAAAACTTTTGGTGGATTGGGCAAAGGAAATGATGAAGAAATAATTAGAATATAGGAGAGTTTAGCTCAAAGCTCTAAAAAAACCTTAATTCATAATTCTTCATTTTTAATTTTTAATTTTTAATTCTTAATTCTTAATTCTTAATTCTATGACATTCAACATCCCTTCTCATCTCACAGGCCTCACTCCTGATGAAGTTTTAGCTTCTCAGAAAAAACACGGCTTCAACAAAATAAATGCTGCCCAAAAAAGCTCTTGGATAACATTGCTTTTGGATATTTTAAAAGAACCAATGTTGCTTTTATTGATTGCCGTTGCGATTATCTATTTAATTGTAGGCGATTATGGTGAAGCTATTTTTATGTTCGGGGCGATTGTTGCTGTTTCAGGAATATCTTTTTATCAGGATAATCGTAGTAAAAAAGCTTTGGAAGCCTTGGAAAAACTCAATGAACCTTTGAGTACAGTCATCCGAAATTCAAAAGTAATCCAAATTCCAACACACGAAATTACGATAGGCGATTTGTGTATTATTGAAGAAGGGAAAATGATCAATGCCGATGGAAAAATTGTACACAGCAATGACTTTTCTGTCAATGAAGCATCACTTACAGGCGAAACTTTTTCAGTTTTTAAAAGTCAAGAAACGGAGGATAGAAATGTATATAGCGGAACTTTGGTGGTTTCGGGTTTGGCAGTTTTTGAAGTAGAAAAAATTGGCGATGCTACGAAATTAGGGAAAATCGGGAAATCCATTCAAGAAATTCAAGAAGAACGCTCTCCTTTGCAAATTCAAATCACAAACTTCGTGAAATGGATGGCGGTCATTGGCATTATTGTATTTCTGATGGTTTGGGGATATAGCTTTTGGAAATCCGGAGATTGGATTGAAAGTTTATTGGCAGGGCTAACCTTGGCTATGTCCATTTTACCCGAAGAAATCCCAGTTGCTTTTACCACTTTTATGGCATTGGGAGCTTGGAAATTGATGAAAGAAGGCATTATTATCAAACGAAGTAGCGTAGTAGAAACCTTGGGAAGTACAACCGTGATTTGCACCGATAAAACCGGAACAATTACCGAAAATTCGATGCAGTTAAAAGCACTTTTTGACTATAAAACCAATCAACTTTATGAAGAGGAACAATTGACGAATAATTCACTTTCTGAATTGATACAATTTGCAATGTGGAGCAGTGAACCTGTACCTTTTGACCCGATGGAAAAAACATTGCACAAAGTATATGAAGAAACCCAAAAAGAGGACAAACGACAAGCGTTTTCAATGATACACGAATATCCGCTGGAGGGAAAACCACCAATGATGACCCATCTTTTTGAAAATGAAAAAAAAGAGCGGATTATTGCTGCCAAAGGTGCACCTGAAGCGATTTTGGCGGTTTCTAATTTATCTGAAAATGAAAAAGACAAGTTGCGTCAGCGTATCAAAGATTTAGGAAAACAAGGCTATCGTTTATTGGGTGTTGCCAAAGCCCATTTTGAAGGAACTGATTTCCCTGAAAAACAACAAGATTTCAACTTTGAGTTTCTAGGATTTACTATTTTTTATGATCCACCCAAACAAAGTATTCAAGAAGTGTTTCAACATATTTACGATGCAGGAATTAAGGTAAAAGTGATTACGGGAGATAATGAAGACACCACAAACGCAATTGCACTACAAGCCGGAATTAAAAACAATACACCTGCTGTAAATGGTGCTAAAATCGTCAATCACACCGAGGCTGAATTGATTGAACTTTCAAGAAAAACTACTTTGTTTACCCGAATGTTTCCCGAAGCCAAATTAAAAATGGTCAATGCTTTCAAGAAAGACGAAGAAGTGGTAGCGATGTTGGGCGATGGCGTAAACGATGCTCCCGCACTCAAAGCAGCACATATTGGCGTAGCGATGGGAAATAAAGGCACGGAAATAGCCAAAGCAGCGGCTTCTTTGGTGATTATCAATGATGATTTGGATAAATTGGTCGTTGGAATTGCAGCAGGAAGAAGAATTTACACCAACATCAAAAAAGCAATTCAATACATTATTTCCATTCATATACCGATTATTCTAACTGTTTCCTTGCCTTTGTTTTTAGGTTGGGTTTTTCCGCATATTTTTACACCTGTTCACGTTATTTTCTTAGAATTAATTATGGGACCTACTTGTTCTATTGTATATGAAAACGAGCCGATGGAAAAAGGAACGATGAGCCAAAAACCACGGAAAATGACTGATACTTTCCTAAATTGGAAAGAATTAAGCATCAGTATCATTCAGGGATTAATGATTACCGCAGGGGTGTTATTTGCTTATCAATTGACCGTTCAGCAAGGCGGAGATGAAGAAACCACGAGAGCGATGGTTTTTACCACTTTAATTTTTGCCAACATCTTATTGAGCCTAACCAATCGCTCTTTTACCTACAGTATTTTAGAAACCTCTAAAAACAAAAACAAACTCTTCCCTATCGTTATCGGTGCAACTTTAGTTTTACTTTTTGCAATATTGTATGTGCCTATATTTGCTCAGTTTTTCCATTTGGATTGCTTGAATATAAACGAATTAGGCACTTCGTTTTTGATTGCTAGCGTGTCTGTTTTGTGGTTTGAAGGGTATAAGTGGGTGAAGAGGAGAAAATAATTTTTTCAAAAAAATACTTGCACTATTAAAAAGTTTATTTATCTTTGCGAGTGAACACTAACTAACATTAAATAAACTAAAAGTGAACAGTATGGCAACATTTGATAAAAAGAAGATTTTCAATCTGGAATTAGCAATCGAATACTCCGATGGTGGCGTAATCAGCAAACAAGTAACTAAAAGTAAAGCGGGAAACATCACGCTGTTTTCTTTCGATAAAGGAGAAGGACTTTCAGAACATACAACTCCTTTTGATGCCGTTGTGCAATTATTAGATGGCGAAGCTGAAATCACAATTGGAGGTGAAGTTTTTAACTTAGTGAAAGGCAATTCTATTATAATGCCTGCCAATGTGCCTCATTCTCTTATGGCAACCGAGCGTTTTAAAATGCTGCTGACGATGATTAAAGGCGAATAACTATTAATATGCTGTAAAAATGAACGGAAAATACAATATCGCAATCGGTTTTATCACTATGGGAGCATTTATGCTCTATGGTTTTCTACTAATTTACCTCAGAGATTTTGCACCCAATGCCGAGGAATGGGTAAATTCGTATAGCAACGGCAAGCATTTTGAAGCACGATTGGCACATGTACACGGCAATTTATTTGCCTTTCTAAATATCGTCATCGGCTTTTTGCTCTTGCATTTCAAAGAGAATTTACACTATTCAAAAGCCATTTCTTGGTTGGCTATAATCGGGTTGCTGATGCCAATAGGTATTTGGGCAGAACTGTATTTGGGTTTACCTCCGATTTTTGTTTTGATTGGTGCACTGTCTATGACAGCTTCTGTTTTTATTGCCGGAATTAGCTTTTTAAAATTTAAAAATGAAATCAAAAAACAACATTGATAAATGAAAGCACTTAAAATCATACAAACCATTTTGTTAAGTTTCTTTGGCTTAGTAACCGTATTTATGGCTTCATCTGTCATCTTTGATTTATTCGGTATTCGAGAAAAAGAAGGAAACTATGTCTTGTTTATCGTTTACACCAATTTGATATGCGGTATTCTGTACTTGTTGGCTGCTTATACCACTTGGACAAAACCCAAACTAAGTTTTAAATCTTTACTCTTTTCATTATCCCTGTTGATTATCGCATTTGTTGCTTTTCTATTGTATATCCAAAATGGTGGAATACACGAAGAAAAAACGGTAAAAGCGATGCTATTTAGAATTGTTTTTACAGCGGTAATGACGGGTATTGGTTGGCAGAATTTTAAAAAGAGAAATTTAATTAAGGAAAAGTAAAAACAAAAAAATTTATCTGATTATGTTAGTAAATACTCACAAACTCATTTTCATCTTAATACTTTTTTTTGGGTGGAATACCGTTCAGGCACAAGAAGTCTGGACACTAAAGCAATGCATCGACACGGCACAAGTGCATAACAAAAACTTGCAAATTAACCGCAACAACATCAGCATTAGCGAACAAAGGAATAAGGAAGCAAAAGCCAACCTAATTCCGAAAGTTACTGCTAATGCAGATTACAAGTATTTTATGGAATTGCCCACGCAATTAATGCCGATGAACGCACTCAATCCGCAAGCACCCGAAGGACAGTTTAGGGATTTACAATTTGGAGTTCCGCACAACATCAATGCAAATATTCAATTGGCTATGCCTTTGTATAATCCACAAATTTATGGTGCGATTGAGAATACAAAAATTGCTAATGAATTAACTCAATTGCAATATCAGAAAACAGAAGAACAAGTTTTATTTGATATAACAACACTTTATTACAACGCACAAATTCTAAAACATCAACTTGATTTTATGGATAGCAATCTGATTAACTCAAACAGATTGTTACAAAATATGGAATTGCTAAAAAGTCAGTTGTTAGCAAAAGGCTCTGATGTAAACAAAGTGAAATTACAAACGGAACAATTAACCACGCAAAGAGAAAATGTTTACAGTAAATATTTACAGGTATTGAACGCTCTGAAAATGAATATGGGCATTTCGTTAGAAGAAAATATAACGGTTGTAACAGATATTTTTCAACCAACATTAACAGATAATTCTTCTCGCAATTCATTGGATTTACAGCTTATCAATACGCAAAACAAACTTTTGAACAATGAACTTAAAATCCTTAACCGTTCTCGTTATTTACCCTCTTTGAATTTCATAGCTTCTTATGGAAAAACAGGTTTTGGGTATGACAAAACACCCAATGATTTTTTAAATTTCTATCCGATTGGTTTTGCAGGAATACAGCTTAGTTACCCACTTTTTAACGGTACCGTTACACAACGAAAAATCAATCAAAAAAAATTGGAAATCAATAATAATGAATTGCAAGCCCAACTAATTTTTGATAAAAACAAAATGGAAATTGAGAATGTCATTCGTCAACGGACAATTGCCCAAAACACCATTATTAATACAGAAAGCCAAATCGCATTAGCCCAAAAAATCTATGAACAGACCATTCTACAACAAAAACAAGGAACAGCAAGTTTGACCGATGTTTTATTGGCTGACAATGCTTTGCGTGAAGCACAACAAAATTATTTAAACGCAACAATTGACTTTTTAAAAGCTGATTTGGAATTCAAAAAATTAACGGGGAATATTTCAATGAAGAATTAAGAATGAAGAATTAAAAATAAGTAAGATGAAAAAGATAATCTGGATAATAGCAGGTATTGCAATTGTTGGTTTGGTAATATTCAATTTGACAAGTAATAAAAAAACGACTGAAAGTAAGGTTTACCAATTCGATAAAGAAAAACCTATTTCCGTTGATGTGGACACTATTCGACTAAAAAACATCAATGAAGAAGGCGTTTTTACAGGAACATTTGAACCTAATAAAGAAGTAAAAATCAGTGCTGAAACACAAGGTAAAATCAATGCAGTTTTAGTAGATGTAGGTAGCTATGTTCAACAAGGGCAAACACTCATTCAATTGGATAATTCACTTTTAAAACTACAATTACAAACCGTTGAAGTGCAAATTGAAGGTTTGCAAGATGATGTAAATCGTTATACCATTTTAACGGAAGCCGATGCCGTGCAAGGTGTTCAACTGGAAAAAGCAAAGTTGGGGTTGAAATCTGCAAAAGTTCAAAAAGCAACATTGCAAGAGCAAATAAACAAAACGACTATCAAAGCACCTTTCAACGGAATAGTAACAGCAAAATTGAGTGAGGTTGGAGCATTCGCAGCACCCGGAGTTCCATTGTTGCAAATCACCGATATAAGCATACTTAAATTTACGGTAAACGTACCCGAAAGTAATTTAAAGCAATTTCAACCCAATCAAAATTATAACATTTCAGCGGATGTTTTCCCTGAACTAACATTGAATGGAAAATTATCTATGATTGGAAGTAAGGCAAATATGGGAAATAGTTTTCCTGTACAATTTCAAGTAGCAAACACCAAGCAATCCACTATAAAATCAGGAATGTTTGGAAAGGTTTCTCTATCCGAAAACGAAGTAAAACAAGGTATTATTATTCCGTCTTCTGCCATTATAAATAGTGAAAATCAAGCACAAGTTTATATTGTGAAAAATGGAAAATCAGTTTTACAAACGATTACAATTTCTAAAAATATCGGCAATAGAACGATTGTTTCAAGTGGTTTAAATGTTGGGGACATTATCATAACAAATGGCTTTATCAATCTTTTTGATGGAGCAAACTTGTCAATTAAGAATTAAGAATTAAGAATTAAGAATTAAGAATTAAGAATTAAGAATTAAAAATTAAGATTATGAAAGAGAACGTAGTTCAGCAAAAGAGTTTTGCGTTTGCAATAAGAGTTGTGAATGCTTATAAATATCTCACAGAACAAAAAAAAGAGTTTGTGCTTTCTAAACAATTACTTCGTTCAGGGACAAGCATTGGTGCCAATGTAGAAGAAGCAACAGGTGGACAATCCAAAAAAGATTTTATCGCTAAAATTTCTATTTCCTATAAAGAAGCAAGAGAAACAAAATATTGGTTAAATCTTCTTACTGCTACTGATTATTTAGATGAAAAATTATCAAAATCATTATTAGATGATGCAGAAGAATTGTGTAAAATACTTTCCTCGATTTTGCTAACCACCAAGCAAAGCAATTCTTAATTCATCATTCTTAATTTTTAATTGAAAAAATATGAATATTACAGAAATATCAATAAAACGACCATCGCTGATTATTGTTCTTTTCAGCGTATTTGCCCTTTTGGGAATTATCGGCTTTAAGAATTTGAGTTATGAATTAATGCCCGATTTTAACCAACCTGTTGTAGTGATTAAAACAGTTTATCCCGGTGCTGAACCCAATGAAGTTGAAACTTCTGTTTCTCGAAAAATAGAAGATGCACTTTCCAATTTGGAAGGCGTGGATTATTTGGTTACAAAATCATTACCCAATGCTTCTGTTATCATTGCCAATCTAAAATATGGAACCGATTTAGATAAAACGATGCAAGATGCTCAACGTTATATTGATAACATTCGTAAGGACTTGCCAAAAGATATTTTAAGCCCTGAAATGAGTAAAGTATCGCCCAACGATTTACCAATAATGTCCGTAAGTGCAACGAGCAATCTAAAACCGACCGAGTTTTATCAAAAAATGAAAGATGATTTCTTGCCACAAATTCAACAAATAAAAGGTGTGGCAGAAATTACCATTTTAGGCGGAGAAGAACGAGAAATACAAGTAAAAGTAAATAAGGAAAAACTGAAATTGTATAAAATTTCCTTGTATCAAGTCGTAGAAGCAATTAACCGTTCGGGCATTGATTTACCAGCAGGTAAAATTCAGACTGAAACAGAAAACAACGCTGTACGATTGGTTGGAAAGTACAATGATATTGCAGATATACAGAACGTACAAATAGCAATGCCCTTTCCAGGAAGTCCTGTCTATGTAAAAGATATTGCAGAAGTAACAGACGGTATTAAAGAAATTACTTCATACAGCCGTTTTAACGGAAAGACAGGAATTGGTTTAATGGTCAAAAAACAAGGTGATGCGAATGCTATTGATGTTTCTACCTTGATTAAAGAAAAGTTTCAATCTATTGAAGAACATAATGCCAATTCTGATGTGAAATTTGTCGTAACAGACGACAGTACAGACAATACCATTGCAGCCGTTAATTCGGTAGTAGTCGATTTAATAATGGCAGTCATTTTAGTTTCCCTTGTAATGCTATTATTCCTTAGAAGTTACCGAAATGCATTAATCGTTGCTGTTGCCATTCCAACTTCTCTAATAACAGCTTTTGGAACAATGTGGCTATTAGGTTACACGCTAAATCTAATGACGCTTTTAGCAATGTCTTTAGTTATTGGAGTTTTGGTAGATGATGCCACCGTGGTTTTAGAAAATATACAACGTCATTTGGATATGGGCAAAGAAAAACGAAAAGCGTCATTAGAAGGACGAATGGAGATTGGTTTTTCTGCTGTTTCAATTACTTTGGTGGACGTAGTCGTTTTTGTACCAATTCTATTTTTACAAGTATTTGTAGCCGATATGCTCAAACAATTTTCGGTAGTTATTATTGTAACCGTTTTAACGAGTTTATTAGTCGGTTTTACCTTAACACCTTGGTTGGCTTCACGAATTGGAGAAAAAGATAATTTAAAACCAAGCAACTTTTTCAATCGTTTTTTATTGTGGTTTGAAAAACAATTAGACCGTTTTATCAATTGGTATAGTGGTACATTGAAATGGGTTTTAAATCATAAACTTATTTTTACAGGCTTTGTTCTTTTACTTTTTGTAGGAACTGCCGTGATGATGAAACAGGGAATTATCGGCAAAGAATTAATTGCAACAGGCGACCAAGGAAAATTTCGTTTAGCATTAGAATTTGATAAAAATATTTCCCTTGAACAAAACAACAAAGTTTCTGAAAAAATAGAAACATACATTTTACAGCAACCCGAAGTAGAAAGTGTATTTAGTAATGTTGGCGGACCGAGTACAGGAATTGGAAGTTTGGGAGTTGGTTCTGCAAATAAAACAGAATTCACGATTCAATTAAAAATGAAGAATGAAGAATTAAAAATGAAAGGAATAAAAAAAGTATCTACGGAGGCTTTTATGCGAAAATTAAGAGATGAACTTCAAGAAAAATTTTCGGGAGTAAATTATTCCATAATGGCATTGGGATTAATTCCACGAACTGCACCGATTGAAATTACAATAAGTGGAAGCGATTTAAATAAGGTAATGCAAGCAGGAAATGATTTAAAAACCATTATCGAAAAAATACCGGGAGCGGATAATGTTCGTCTTTCTGTAGAAACAGGAAGTCCTGAACTAAAAGTTATTCCCGACAAAGATAAAATGCAACGCTTAGGCTTAAATACGGCTTATGTGGGTGTCAATTTACGAACCGCATTTACAGGAAATGACGATGCCACTTTAACCGAAGACGGAACAGAATATCCCGTTCGTATATGGTTAGATAAATTTAGTCGCCAAAATGAAGATGACATCAAGCAATTGAATATTATCAATCCAATGGGCGTTCCCATTGAAGTATCACAAATTGCAAGTATAGAAAAAGACAATTCGCCCTCACTTTTAGAACGTAAAGACCGTCAACCAGCCGTTACATTGACTGCCGATGCCTTAGGTCGTCCGTCAGGAACAGTAGCCGATGATGTGGTGGCATATATCAACAAAAATCCTTTGCCAGACGGCATACAAATGACTTGGGGAAGTGATATTAAAAGGCAAAATGACAGCTTTGGTGCATTAGGTTCTGTTTTGTTGATTTCCTTTGTGCTCATCTACCTGATTATGGTTGCATTATATGACAGTTATATTTATCCGTTTGTTGCCTTATTTGCTATTCCAGTTGCGGCAATCGGAGCATTTTTAGCACTTAATTTATCATTGAGCAATCTCAGTTTATTTGCTCTGTTAGGTTTAATTATGTTGATGGGATTAGTGACCAAAAACTCAATTTTAATCGTGGACTTTACCAACCAAATGAAAGCAGAAGGAAAGCACTACAAAGAAGCCATTGTTTTGGCAAGTAAAGGAAGAATGCGACCTATTTTGATGACTACTTTATCAATGGCTATCGGGATGTTGCCTATTGCATTAGCAACAGGAACATCAGCCGAATGGAAAAACGGATTGGCTTGGGTAATTATTGGCGGTTTACTTTCGTCATTGGCGTTAACCGTTTATTTAGTTCCAATGGTTTATGATATGGTAGATAGTGTAAAAGAAAAAATTAGCAATAGAAAAAAATCTTAAAATGAAAAAAGCAATCATTCTTATCATTACACCTTTAATGCTATTATTGAGTTCTTTTAAAGATGATTTCAATGAGCAAAACAGCTTAACAGTAGAAGTTGAAAATTTGAGAAATTCAAAAGGAACTGTTCAAATAACATTGTACAACAAAGACGGTTCTATTCCTGATGAACATTATAAAAATTACTTCAAAATGGAAAAAGCAAGTATTATAAATGGAAAATCTCAATGTACATTTTCAAACTTGCCAAAAGGCAATTATGCAGTAAACATTTTACACGATGAAAATAGTAACGGAAAAATTGACAAGGGATTAATTTTACCAAAAGAAGGAATTGGTTTTTCAAATTATTCTTCAATCGGATTAACCAATCGACCGAATTTTAAAAAAGCAAGTTTTGAATTAACCCAAAATAAGACAATTAAAGTGAAAGTGATTTATATGTAATCCTACACACCGTGTAAGCACATCTCGCATTCGCACAAAGCCACGCTAAAGCCAAAATGCGAGAAGAGCTTACACTACCTACCCTAAAATTATTTTCCCTTCCCTTTCTAAAGATTTTAAAACCTGCACTCACAGCCGACACAACAGCGAAACCCTTTACAGACAAGAACTTGACAGCACTAAAGACAGAACGCCAGCCTGTAACATCGGTTTTGCAAGAGAGCGGGTGAAGTGCTTCGATTGAAACTTTTGTGCTATATTTGAAGTTCAGTTCTTTGATTGGAGTTTAGTGCTAAAAGTCCGCTCCCTCGCAAAGCCGTTTCCCGTTATCGGTCAGTGTAAAACCCACCGCACAAATGGCACATTTGGTTTTGCCGACACACAAGCCAACGCTCCAAAAACCAAAAGAGCCATTTTTCCCACCGCTCGAATAGATAATTTTTCAAACATTTTTTATCACGAAAAACGATATATTGAAAATTTAAAACTAAATTTGTGTCTTGACATCTTTAACAGCAATGAACAGAATTAAAGAAGTACTTGAAGAAAAAGGAATTAAACAAACTTGGTTGGCTGAACAATTAGGCAAAAGCTACAATATGGTAAATGGCTATGTGCAAAATCGACAACAACCAAGACTTGAAGTATTGTATGAGATAGCTAATATTCTCCAAATTGACATTAGAGAACTTTTAAAAACCAACGAAGAAGTTTACAAATGCAAGTAGTAATCGACATATTAGAAAATGAAATCATCGAGAAATATCCTGATATTCTCGAAATACTACTGCGTGACCAAACCACTCAAAAAAATATCTTTTGGGCAACGGACAACTACGAACATTTAGGCGATTCATACAAATACAATTCTGAAATTTTATTCGATTCTATTACAGGAGAGAACGGCAATATCATAATGCCAAGAGTGTATAAAGACAAAGTTTTACAACTTTCTCGTTCCAAAGAAATGGCAGAAGTTTTCACACCATCTTGGATTTGCAATGCTCAAAACAATGCAGTGGATAATTCTTGGTTTGGTAGAGAAAATATTTTCAACAAAGAAATTATTTTAGAAAACGGAACTAAATCTTGGGAAACAACCAAAAAGAAAATAACTTTTCCAAAAAGTAAAACTTGGCAAGATTATATTCTTGACACCCGATTAGAAATCACTTGTGGAGAAGCTCCTTATTTGGTTAGTAGATACGATACCACAACAGGAAATTCGATTAAAATTGAAGATAGAATCGGACTTTTAGACCGAAAACTTAGAGTAATAAATGAAAATGTAAATTCTGAAAAAGAATGGATTAAATTCGTAGAAATCGCATATAAAAATATTTACGGTTTTGAATGGCAAGGCGATAGTTTGCTTTTAGCTCGTGAAGCATTGTTGATTACTTTCATTGAAAACTTTACATACAAGTTTGAAACTGAACCAACTCTTGAAACTATCAAAAATATTGCACATATTATTTCTTGGAATATTTGGCAAATGGACGGTTTAAAAGGAGTTATCCCTAATAGTTGCAAAGATGAAATTATAGAAACGGCAACGTTTTTTGAAACCCAAACAGAAGTCAAAAAATGCAAAGGTTGTGAAAAACAAGATTTACAAAAGATAAAGTTCCACAACGGGATTTATTGCAACATTATGGATTGGGAAATTGAAAAGCCAATACGGTTTATTGACCTTTTAGAAAAGTGAGGAATGAGCAAGTTGAATAATATAAATGTAGATATACTTGATAATTTAATCATCGGGAGAGTTGAGCCACAAATCTATGCTTTCACTACCGAAACCATTCCGAATTATCTGAAAGTTGGCGATACTTATCGTCCGCTTGAAACGAGATTGAATGAATGGAGAAAATATTTCCCAAACCTTGAAAAGAAGTTTGAAAACGTTGCAAAGGTCGATGACGAAACTTTTTTTAGAGATTATGCTGTACATTTTTTTCTTGAAAACGATTTAAAAAGAAAGCGTTTAGGTCGTGATGTTTTCCAAAATATCCCCTACTATTCCAACGAGTTTTTTGAAAATGCAACCGAACAAGATTTACAAGAAGCAATAAAAGACATTGAAAAAGGACACAAAAACAACGACCCGAAATATCAATATTATCGTTTTGATGAAAGTCATATTCCTCTTGTTCACACTTATTTAAGAACGGAAAATTACAGCCCAAGACCCAATCAACAAGAAACGATAAAAAAGTTTCGTGAAGCCATCAACAAAGGAAGAACAAATTTGCTGATGTATGCAGTAATGCGTTTTGGAAAATCGTTTACTTCAATGTGTTGTGCCGTTGAAATGGGTGCAAAATCGGTTGTAGTGGTTTCTGCAAAAGCCGATGTGAAAGAAGAATGGAAAAAAACGGTTGAAAGCCATATCAAATTTGACGGATTTAGTTTTTTGGATAGCAATTCGCTGTTACAAAGCGATTCTGTAATTGCAGAAAAACGACAAGCAGATGAAAAATTTGTTCTATTTCTGACTTTGCAAGATTTGCAAGGCGATGAAATCAAAACAAAACACAAAGAACTTTTTGAAAATCAGATTGATTTACTCTTAATTGACGAAACACATTTTGGAGCAAGAGCCGAAGAATACGGAAAAGTTTTAAAAACAGAAAAACTCACGAAAAGCCAATTAAAAAATGAGTTAAAACTCAATGACAACACGCTTGACGATTTAGAAATTACCAATAAAGTTTTTGATGCTAAAATTCGTATTCATCTTTCGGGAACGCCTTACCGAATTTTGATGAACAGCGAATTTACAGATGATGACATTATCGCATTTTATCAGTTCACAAACATTGCCGAAGACCAAGAAAAGTGGGATTTAGAAAACCTAAATAAAGACGAAGTCAAGGAATGGGATAATCCTTATTACGGTTTTCCGCAAATGGTACGTTTTGCTTTTAATCCAAATGAATCTTCACGAAAGAAAATGGAAGAACTGAAAAAGAATGGTGTTACCTATGCTTTTTCAGAACTTTTCAAACCACAATCTATCACGAAAGACAACCAAAATGGGCTTCATAAAAAGTTTGTTCACGAAGCCGAAATTTTGGATTTACTGAAAGTCATTGACGGAACAGAAACGGACGACAATTTATTGAGTTTCTTGGATTACGACAAAATCAAAGAAGGAAAAATGTGCCGTCATATCGTTTGTGTTTTGCCTTACCGAGCTTCTTGTGATGCCTTGGAAGAACTCATCAAAAATCACGACTTCAAACATCTTTCCAATTACGAAATCATCAATATTTCGGGAGTTGAGAACGAAAGAAGTTTTAAAGACACACAAGCCGTACAAGCCAAAATCAAAAAATGCGAAAGTGAAAATATAAAAACCATCACTTTAACGGTAAACAGAATGTTGACAGGTAGCACCGTTCCCGAATGGGACACAATGCTTTATCTGAAAGATACATCTTCGCCACAAGAATACGACCAAGCTGTTTTTCGTTTGCAAAATCAATACATCAAAGTTTACAAAGAACCGAATGGCGATGTGGTTAAATTCAATATGAAACCACAAACTTTGTTGGTCGATTTTAATCCGAATAGAATGTTCCAAATGCAGGAACAAAAGGCTCAAATTTATAATGTAAACACAGACAAAAACGGAAACAGTCTTTTAGCTGAAAGAATCAAACGGGAACTTGAAATCTCCCCTATCATTGTGTTGAACAACAACAAAATGGTAGAAATTCAACCAACCGACATTTTGGACGCTGTTCGCAGGTATTCCAACAGTAGAAGTGTTTTTGACGAAGCTACAACCATTTCGATTGATTATTCTTTGTTGGATATTGAAGCTATTAAAGCAGAAATTGAAAGACAAAATGCAATCAATTCTCGTGGTGGAATGAAGATAAAACCAGGAAAAGGCAAAGGCGATGAAATTGATATTGATGAAACCTCTAACAACGAGGACGAAAACGAGGATAAAACAAAATCTAAATCAACAAAAGATGAAGAAACTGTAAACGACTACAAAGGTCAATTTGCGATGTATTACGCTCGGATTTTGTTCTTTGCATTCTTGACAGATTCAAGAGTAAAATCTTTGCAGGAAATCATCAACGAGATTGAAAACAACGCTGATAATCAAAGAATTTCAAACAACTTAAATCTTGACAAACAAATACTTTCATTGTTTCAAAAACACATCAATCCGTTTATATTAAGCGAACTGGATTATAAAATTCAAAACATCAATTCATTGGCAAATGATACTTCTATTTCTCCGATAGAAAGAGCGAGTAATGCAATGAAAAAGTTTAGTCGTTTGTCGGATTCTGAAATCGTAACCCCCGAAACCGTTACGGATATGATGATAAACGCATTGCCCGAAAAGGTCATCAACAGCAGTACGCAACTGTTGGATATAGCTTCCAAACAAGGCGAATTTGTGTATGCTGTTTACAAGAAATTCGGGAAAGAAATTGCTAACAATTTTTACGCTATCCCAACCTCAAAAATAGCGTATGAATTTACAAGAAAGGTCTATAAACTCCTTGAGTTAAACGTAAATCTTATAGAAGCAAATTACACTTCTTATGACCTAATCAGTGAAAATAATTTTATCGAAAACGACACCATAACAATAAACAGCAAGAAAATGAACATTAATGTAATTGTAGGAAATCCGCCTTATCAACAAAGTGACGGAGGTGCTCAAGCGAGTGCCAAACCAATTTACAATCTTTTTGTAGGTGTAGCAAAACAGTTAAACCCAAGTAATATCGCTATGATTATGCCGTCAAGATGGTTTGCTGGTGGACGTGGCTTAAATGAGTTTAGAGACCAAATGTTGAACGATTCCCATATTTCAGAATTACACGATTTTCTGAAACCAGAATTGATTTTTCAGAACATAAATTTAAGAGGTGGAATTTGTTATTTCCTTTGGGACAAAACCTATGATAACACGAAAGAATTAACGAAAGTCTTTACTTACAAAGATGATTTAGTTCCTACAGTAAATAATCGAAGTTTAAAAACAGAGGATTCTGACATTCTTATTCGTCATAGCATTGGCATTGAAATGATTAATAAAATCAGTTCTCATTCTAATTTTGAATCCTTTGAAAATCATATTTCTTCTTTGAGACCTTTTGGTTTTAGAGGATATTTTACGAAAGATGAAAAATTTAGAGCCTCACAAGACGGTCTGAAAGAACCTATTATTTGTTATGGAAAAGGAAAACAAATTGGGTTTTTAGAAAGAAATGAAATTACTAAAAACACCGAATGGATTGATAAATTTAAAGTCTTTACACCAAGAGCAAACAACATTGGAACAGAATTAAATGATGATAACTTAAATTCATTTGTAGGAACGCCAAATACAATTTGTACGGAGTCTTATTTAGTGATTGGCGTTGAGTTAAAATTAAATCAATTATCAGCGACAAACCTAAGTAAATACTTGACTACTAAGTTTGCAAGATTTCAACATAGTCTTGGAAAAGCAAGTCAAGACGCTACTTCTAAGACATTTAAGTTTGTTCCTCTTCAAGACTTTACATCAGATTCAGACATTGACTGGAGTAAATCAATTGCGGAAATTGATAATCAATTGTATGAAAAATACAAATTAACAGACGAAGAGATTGAATTTATTGAAGAAATGATAAAACCAATGAATTAGGTTATGGAATTAGATGAAGCAAGAGAGTTAGCTTTTGAATTAATGAGTGATTACGGTCTTTGGTATTGGAGATTTAAGTTTGATAAATCTAAGATGAGATTTGGTCTTTGTGATGAACGAACAAAAGAAATAAGCCTTTCTGAACCATTGGTTTTACTTAATAATGAAGAAGTCGTGAAAAATGTTATTCTTCACGAAATAGCTCACGCTCTTGTTGGTTGCAAACATAAGCACAATAGTATATTTCAGGAAAAGGCTAAAAAACTTGGTTGTGAATATATCTATAGGTATAGTTCTGAAAATATTGTTCGTGTCCCTAAGAACGTTGTAGCAAAATGTCCAAATTGTAATTTTATTTTTAAAAGATACCGAAAACCAAATGGGAGAAGAGCTTGTGGAAAGTGTAAAGAACTCCCTTTTGAGAAAAGAATTTTAAATTTTGAAAAAATCACAAATTAAACTTTAGAAAAGACAGGAATAATTTATCAAGCCGAAAACGCAAAATGGCATACAAAGAAATTAAGTTTATAGAAAATATGATTAAGCCAATGGCAGGATAATATTGAAAGTATGGATTTTAACAACTTAGACGAATATTACAATTATCTTGAAAATGATACCAATTTTTCGCATTTAGACCTAAATACGTATAAATATGCAACAACTTTACGAGATAAGATTGATGATGAAAAAACAAAAAAATTATGTTCGTATGAGTTGTTTTTTGCTGATTTTTCCATTGAAAAAGGTATTCACGTTCCAAAATGGCAAGTTGGTGCAAGTGCTTATCCAACATTAGAATTGTTTGATGATAATTTTTATTACATCAAAGTAAGAGCAAATCAAGTACAAAACCCAAAATACAAAGCAAAATACAATCATTTACTTTGGTTAAGCCCACAAAAACATATTGATTTTGCCAAACAAGCAATTGAAAGTTATTTGTTACTGTTAGAAAAATCTTCCTTTTCGGTAGAAGATAATTTGCAATGTCTTTCATTTGGTAAATACTTCAAAAATCTTTTTGTATTAAGCCAGACCATAAATTACAAAAAAGATGAAGTTATAAATTATTTGGTTTCGCTTTTGGAAAGTGAAAAACTAAACGATTTCACTAAATATTCTCTAATGAAATTTACAGTTGAAAACGGAAAAAATATTGAAACTTCTATAAAACAAACATTCTTCGATTATTCAAAAAGTAGGATTGAATATTTGAATGAGAGGGTTTTAGAAAATTATCTAAAATTACTCGTACTTCTAAGCCAAAAACTCAAAACTTCACCAAATGAATTTCACGAAAAATTAGGCGATTACCATATTTCCCAACTTGAAACGGAAAAAAATAAAGGTTTTATTGCTCATCATTATTATACAAACGCATTAGAAGAATACAGAAAGGCAAACAATAAAGAAAAAATTGAGCAGACTTCGGTTTTATTGGAACAAGCAAAAAAGACTATTGATTTGAAAAAAATATCGGTTAGTTCCGAAGATAATGAAGAACTGCAAAATCTTTTAAACCAATGGTGGGATAATACAACCAAGAAAATTAACTATTTAATTGAAAATGGAAACAGCGAAGATATTTTCTGTTATTTAATTGTTGAAAATTTGTTTCCAAAAGCAGAGAAATTAAATGAAGAAAAAAGACCAACAATACTTGACCTTGTAACAACAATAACATTTGACATCAACAAAAATGTAAGTAAGAACCAAAAACATAGTGGTTTAAATTCTTATTTTCTTCACATTAATAATTTTTCAATTCGTCAAATTTGGCTCATATTTTTAGAAGGAATTAAAAGTGGTAAAATTTCATTTGAAAGTTTGATTGATTATTTAAAAAACAATTCTTGGTATGGCAACGATTTTACTTATTTAGACACAAACAACGAAACACAAGGGTTTAATTGGATTGAATTACTTGCTCCCTCTTTGCAAAGTTTCTTTGTTCAAAGTGAAATTGATATAAAAATAAATAAAAATAATCCACAAGGTTATATTTTAGCAATAGATAGCTTAGTTTTAAAATTTGAAGGCTTATTGCGTGAATTTTCACGAATGATTGGTGCTCAAACAATAGAAATCAAAGACAATGGCACAGAAGAACGAATTTCATTTGATAAACTGTTAGACAATGAAAAATTAAAAGCATTACTCCCAACAGACGATATTACTTATTTTAAATTCCTGTTTACATCAGATGGGATGAATTTAAGAAACAATATTGCTCATAGTTTTTTCAAAACAAAAAACTATACTTCAGGAACAATGTTATTACTAATTGTAGCACTTTTACGACTTGGAAATTATAAACTTGAAATCAAGGAAACAGATATTTAAATAGCATACCCAAGCACACAGCTACACACATTGCCAAGTCGCACAAGCCAACGCTAAACCCAAACTTGGCAAAGAGTGTGTCTGTTCCAACCGCTCAAAAGGCTGACAACCAAAACAAATAATCTACACCGAACCGATAACATCAGTTTGGCAAAAACGGCAGGAAACAGCTTCGATTGAAAGTTTTTCGTTAACTTTGAAGTCCGTGCTTCGATTGAAGATTTGTGCTAAAAGTGCCGTCTTCGCCAAGCTGTAAACCGTTAGTGGCAAGGCTATGACGACACAACCCGACAGACAAATTGAGTTCTTTTTGATATTTCATATTTTAGTAGTTGCTTAAATAAGCAAATTGACTATCTTTGCATTATGGACAACATTTCTTGCATACGACAACAGGCGGACATTAAACAAATAAACCGTTGCAAAGACCGAGTTTCAGAACTGAACGGTTCGTTTGACTATTTATCGAACGGACTTGAATTGGCGGGTAACAACGTAAGACTGAAAATCCTGTTCCTACTTTACGAAGAGAAACAACTTTGCGTTTGCGACCTGAGTGACATTCTCGGAATGACCATTTCGGCAATTTCACAACATCTCAGAAAACTCAAAGACAGAAAACTCATTGAAACGGAAAGGCAAGCACAAACCATTTTCTACTCATTGACAAAAGAGTATGAAAAAATGCTCAAACCGTTTTTCAAAATACTTCACGAAAATAAAATTTTGGAAACAATATGAAAACAGACAAAAAATTAATCGGTGCAGGACTTTTAACAGCAATCGCAGCATCACTTTGTTGCATCACACCAGTTTTGGCTCTTATTGCTGGGACAAGCGGACTTGCTTCTACTTTTTCGTGGCTCGAACCTTTCCGACCGTATTTCATTGGTTTGACAATTTTGGTTCTTGGTTTTTCTTGGTATCAAAAGTTAAAACCCAAAAAGCAAATTGACTGCAATTGCGAATCGGAAGAAAAACCAAAATTTATTCAATCGAAAATGTTTTTAGGAATAGTAACAGCATTTGCAATAGTAATGCTCGCCTTTCCTTATTATGCTCACATTTTTTATCCAAAGACAGAAAAACAAGTCATTGTGGTTGACAAATCAAATGTTCAGACAGTTGAGTTTACCATTAGCGGTATGACTTGTGCAAGTTGTGAAGAACACGTAAACCACGAAGTGAATAAACTTTCGGGTATTATCAAATCAACCGCTTCATTCGAAAATGAAAACGCAATTGTAGAATTTGATAACTCAAAAACGAACATTGCCGAAATTGAAAAAGCAATCAACGGAACAGGATATTCAGTAACAGACAAAAAAGAGAAATAAAATGGAAATCATATTACAATCAACAATCACTTGCCCAAACTGTGGGCACAAAAAGGAAGAAACTATGCCGACAGACGCTTGCCAATATTTTTACGAATGTGAAAATTGCAAGACCGTTTTAAAACCACAGCAAGGCGACTGTTGCGTTTATTGCAGTTATGGAAGTGTAAAATGTCCGCCAATTCAACAAGACAAGAAATGTTGCTGACAAAAGATAAATAAGCCCAGCCACTAACAGCGGTTTGGCGTAATGGCGGGTGCAGTGCTTCGTATGACAGTTTTTCGTAAATTTGAAGTGTGTGCTTCGTATGAACATTTGTGGTTAAATCGCCACCTTCGCCAAGCCGAGAACCGTTAGCAGTAATGGTAGGACGACCCAACCGACAACAATAGAGAATGAGAAAAACGACATTTAAAATATCAAAAATGGACTGCCCATCCGAAGAGCAAATGATACGGATGAAACTTGCCGACTTGACAAACATCAACTCGTTGGACTTTGATATACCTAACAGACAACTGACCGTTTTTCACACAGAAAACCATGACCAAATTTTTCAGCGACTTGACAACTTAAAATTTGATACTTCTCTTATTGATAGCGTTTCGGCAGACAATTACATTGCAACAACCGACAACACTGACCTTGAGAAAAAATTGCTTTGGCAAGTTTTAGCCATAAACTTTTTCTTTTTTACACTTGAACTTACGACAGGTTTTATTTCAAACTCAATGGGACTTGTAGCGGACAGTTTGGATATGCTTGCCGACAGTATTGTTTACGGACTTGCACTTTTTGCAGTTGGCGGAACAATGACACGAAAGAAAAATATTGCAAAATCGGCAGGTTATTTTCAATTGACACTTGCGGTTTTTGGTTTTATAGAAGTTATCAGACGATTTGTTGGAACGGAAACAATTCCAGCATTTCAGACAATGATAATTATTTCAATTCTTGCTCTTATTGGTAATGGACTTTGTTTGTATTTACTGCAAAAAAGTAAAAGCAAAGAAGCTCATATGCAAGCAAGTATGATTTTTACTTCTAATGACGTAATTGTAAATCTTGGAGTAATCGTAGCAGGCGGACTTGTTTACTTGACAAACTCAAAATATCCTGACCTTATCGTTGGGACAATTGTATTTTTCATCGTTGGACAAGGAGCATTTAAAATCTTGAAACTATCGAAATGACGGACGAAAACAGAACCACTACTGCTAACAGCGGTTTGGCGTAATGGCGGGTTCAGTGCTTCGTATGACAGTTTTGTGGTAGGTTCAAGTGCAGTTCTTTGCATGAATTTTTGTGCTATAAATCCGCCACTACGCCAAGCCGCCAACCGTTATAAGCCATATCAAGACACGACTAACAAGATTGTAAAATGACTGACAGAAAAGAAACAAATTTGGAATATACACTTACGAACTTCCATAAAGACGACTTGATTTCTTACATCAAATCACACCAGGACGATTTCCCTGAACTTATTGAACTATCCATTTCCGACAAGCAACCTTACTCGTGGCGTGCTGCTTGGTTATTGTGGAGTTGTATGGACAACAATGACAAACGAGTACGCAGACACATCAAAAAAATTATTGACATATTACCAGACAGGCAAGACAACCAACAGCGTGAACTATTAATGATTTTGCAACGAATGGAATTAGACACTAAATACGAAGGACAGCTATTTGACAGTTGCGCAAAAATTTGGGGAAGCATAAATAAAAACACTTCGCTTCGTTTTAACGCATTCAAAATAATGGTCGCTATTTCAAAAAAATATCCAGACCTTTCAAACGAAATAAAATCCTTGACAGACACATATTACACAGACAATTTAACAGACAACGTAAAAAAGTCAATTGGTAAACTAATGACAAAAAAGAATGAATAATACGGCTTATAACATCGTATTGGCAATAGGCGGGGCGAACGGCTTCGTATTAACGGACGTGCAAAATTCCACGTTCGTTCTTCGTATGAGCGTTAGTGCTAAAAATCCCGCCCATCGCCAATCCGCAAACCGTTATAGGGCATTTTAACGAAACCAGCGACAATGAAAGAATTTGAAGACATCGTTACGACAGGTTACGCAATTTTACTAAGTGTAATTGCGGTTTTTATAATTTTTCGGTATTGGTATTATCGGAAAACAAAACTTTCACGGATAAAAATCAGAAAAGAGAAAAATCCTTACCGTTATTTCAGATACATTTCTATTGTTGCCATTCCTTTGTTTTTAGCAGGATTAGTTCATTATATTTTTATTTTGCAGAAAGGCAACCTATTCGCACCTTATTGGGCTAAACTTACCTTACTTGCACTTTTGGCGTTGCTTCTTATAACCGAAATTATCTATAACATACATCTGCAACCTAAAAAAGTAAACAGAATTTTTAATCTGATTTTTGGTGTTGTTTTTTTGATTTTCGGCTTTTTGCTCAACAAGATTTATTTTAACGCAAAGCAACACCCCGACATTGCATCGAGTGTGATTATTGACCTTCCGTTTAAAGGCAAGTGGATAGCATCAGGAGCAGGTGCAAGCGGACTTACCAACCACCACGACCGCATCAGAAGTCAAAAGTATGCGATTGACATCGTTAAGTTTAGCGACAACGACAAGTTGTTTAAAAACGAAGGAGTAGCGAACGAAGATAGTTATACATTCGGAGCTGAAATCATTTCTCCTGTTAATGGAAAAGTAGTACACATAGCAGACAGTTTGCCCGACAAAAAAATACAGGAAAGAGATAAGTTGGCAGGAAATCACATTATCATTCAATTTCAAGACACACTTTTTGTAGCATTAGCCCACCTTAAACAAAAAAGCATTAAAGTAAAACAAGGCGATATGGTACGGACAGGCGACCTTTTGGCTCAGGTCGGGAGCTCGGGAAATACGGACTTTCCACATCTGCACATACACGTTCAAAATTCGGCTGTTTATGACATCGAAACGACACGCTCTTATCCGTTCAGGTTTAGAGAATTTAAGCGTATGCGTTACATTTTTTGGCAGAACGAAACCAATCAGTTTTTATTGAGCAACGACATTGTAACACCTAATTAGCAAACAAATGGAAGAAAGTATAAAACAGTTAGCATTAGTGAGTTCGGTTCTTGGTGGTTTTTCATTCACTTTTTTGAGTGCCATACTCGTATTCACAACGGAGAAAAAAATAAAATTTTGGCTTGTTATCGGACTTATCACTGCCTCAATGTGCTTTCTTTTATCAGCTTTAGGTTGGTCAATGATAGACCTAAACAAAGAAGCTGACGGCATTCAATCTCACCATCAAAATCTTGTAAAACTTTTGCTGTTAGGGCTTATTGCTATTATTACATCGTTGGGACTTAGCGGTTGGTTAAGCAACAAAAAAACAGGTATTGCGACATCTACAATAAGTTTACTTGCAATACTTTTTCTCGTATTCGGAATATTAAACAGGTATATTATTTGGTAAAACAACATTTATGACCAACAAAAAAACGCCCTATAACATCGTATTGGCAATAGGCGGGCTGAACGGTTTCGTATCAACTGAAGTGCAAATTCAGCTTTCGTTCTTCGATTGAGCGTTAGTGCTAAAAAGCCCGCCCATCGCCAATACGCGGCACGTTGGCAGTAATTGTAACAAAACGACCGTGCAAACATCAACAGTTTCGACTTGACAACAAAAAAAAATGAACACCGACATACAAACATATAACGACATACAAACATCGGCAGACAAAGAAATTTGCGATTTGCTTGCTAAGACAATTAACAACGAGCTGACAAAGGCAGAAAGCAAAATCTGGCATTCACACCCCGTTTGGTTTTTAGACGGAAATCCGACAGTTGGGTACAGCAAACAGAAAAAAGGAATACGGTTAATGTTTTGGAGTGGTGCAGACTTTGAGGAAGAAAATTTAAACGTGTTGGGCGAAAAATTTAAAGACGCTTCTATTTTCTACAACAGCGTTTCAGAAATTAACATCAAAGACCTAAAACGCTGGCTTGACAAAGCCGAAAAACTACAATGGGATTATAAAAATATTATAAAACGAAAAGGTAAATTAGAACGCATAAAATGAATTATCACTATCATAAAGCAGACCCGAAATTAACCGATTACGTTCGGACGATTTTGGTGTTTGACAATAATTCTGAAAGTGAAAGTTCCGACCTGCCTTTGTTTACAAACGGATTGTCAGCCTTGCTTTGCAAGGCTGACAATCGTATTACGCTTTTCGGGCAGTCTGTTCCTGATAAAGAATGGACAACTGAAAATAACAAAACAACAATCGCTTTTTTCTTCAAACCGTTTGCGTTGGCGCCAATCTTCAAATTAACTGCACAAGATTTGAAAGAAAAACCTATTGAACTCAATCTTTGGAACGCACAAAAAGCAATGGCTTTGAACATTCAACTTCATCATTCCAAATCAACACAAGAAAGAATTGAAATTTTATCTCATTTCATTTTCACACAAATAGAAAGCAACAAAAGAGATTGTGAAATTATACGCTATGCAACCGACAGCATAATGCAAAATTCAAATGCAGATATTCTTACACAACTGTTGCAGGAGCTAAACTTAACCGAACGTACTTTTCAACGGATTTTTAAAAAATATGTTGGCGTTACCGCCAACGAATACAGAAGAATTTGCCAACATTATTTTGCGTTTTCGCAATTAAAAGGCAAACATTTTGAAAAGCTGACAGACGTTGCATACACAAACGGTTATTTTGACCAAAGCCACTACATACGTTCATTCAAAGAGTTTACAAACACAACACCAAACGAATATCTGCATTCGGGTTTAGAAACCGAAAAATGAATTTTGTCGGTTTTATACAATTATTCGTTTCAATCAAAAAACTAATTTTGCAACGCAGTTTCGTTGCTTAATAAATAAATCCAAGAGATGACAAGAATTTTAATCATTTTTATATTCACCTTTTTAAGCACTTGTGCTTACAGCCAAAAACCAAACAGTAATGCAAAGCCTTTTGTTTTGGGAATAATCGAAGAAATTCAATCAAAAGAATTAAACGAAAAAAGAGAATTGAATATTTATTTGCCCGAAGGATATAATCCAAAAGACACTATCAAATATCCAGTTATTTATTTGCTTGACGGTTCGGCAGACGAAGATTTTATTCATATCGTTGGGCTTGTTCAGTTCAACAGTTTTGAATGGATTAACCAAGTTCCAAAATCAATTGTTGTGGGAATTTCAACCGTGGACAGAAGAAGGGATTTTACTTTCCCAACAACGATTGAAGAAGATAAAAAAGCATATCCGACTACAGGATATTCCGACAAATTCATTTCATTCATAGAAAAAGAACTACAACCTTACATTCAAAACAAATTTAAAACAAACCATTCAAAAACTATTATCGGACAATCATTAGGCGGGCTTTTGGCAACAGAAATTCTTTTTAAGAAACCAACACTTTTTAATAAATACATTATCGTAAGCCCAAGTTTGTGGTGGGACAATGGCTCGTTATTAAATCAATCGGTTTCAAATTTTGAGAATACCGACATCTATATCGGAGTTGGAAAAGAAGGATTAACACCTACTTTAATTCCTCGTATAATGGAAGAAGATGCGAAACAACTATCAGAAAAAATTAAAAAACTGAAAAATAAAAACGTGAGCGTTCATTTTGATTTTTTACCGCAAGAAAATCACGCTACAATTTTACATACGGCAGTTAACAATGCTTTTAAAATGCTTTATTCTCAAATAACTTATTCCCTAAATGACACCACAATGCTTACAGACGAAAACCCTCAAAATGATTTTGATTTCCACATCGGTACTTGGGAAACGAAAGTGAAAGTCCTTAAAAACCCACTTTCTGGTTCTGATGAATGGCTTGAATTTGAAGGCACAAGTATAGTGAGCCAAATATGCAATGGAAATGCTAATATGGTGGAACTTGATGTGAAAGGAATAAGCGGAAAAATTGAGGGTGTTAGCTTGCGACTATACAACCCGAAAACGCAACAATGGAGTTTGAACTACGCCAATATGAAAACCGGTGTTTTGGAAATACCCACAGTAGGCAGTTTTAAAAATGGAATTGGAAGTTTTTATAATGAAGATACATTCAATGGGAAAAAGATTTTGGTACGTTTCATAATATCAAACATCACAAATAAATCCATTCATTTTGAACAGGCATTTTCTATTGATAATGGAACAACTTGGGAAACCAATTGGATTGCAGATGACATAAGAATAAGATGAAAATAACAGAAAAATTATTTTGTCGGTTTTATACAATTCCATTGTTATGCTTAAAAATAATTTTACATCAAAATAATTAGAAGAAATGAACAAACAAATTACACCTTGCCTTTGGTTTGACAATAAGGCAAAAGAAGCAGGAGCATTTTATTGCTCTCATTTGTCAAATACTAAAATTGTTGCACAGTCGCCAGTTGTAACGGAAATTGAAGTTTCGGGTCAAAACATCACCTTGCTTGACGGTGGACCAATGTATCAACCCAACGCTTCTATTTCGTTGTTCTACGTTTGCGAAACGGAAGAAGAAATAAATCGAATTTGGGAAGCATTTGCAAAAGAGGGCTGTGTTTTAGCACCTTTGGACAAATACGAATGGTGCGAACGATACGGTTGGATAAACGATAAGTATGGAATTTCTTGGCAATTTTGGTTAGGTAAGTTGGAAGAAGCAGGACAACGGATTACGCCTTCTTTTTTGTTTACAGGCAGACAATACGGACGAGCCGAAGAAGCAATAAATCATTATTCGACCATTTTCAAAAACCCGAAACAGAGCAATATTCTTCTCTATGGAAACAACGAAGCACCCGAAAAAGAGGGAAAAGTAAAACACGCAGAAGTTTTTTTCAACGAACAAAAATTTATGTTTACTGATATTACACTTTCTCACGACATCACGTTTAGCGAGGGAGTTTCTTTAACCATTCATTGCGAAACACAAGACGAGATAGATTATTATTGGGAAAAGCTAACTGAAAGCGGAGAAGAAAGTATGTGCGGTTGGCTCAAAGATAAATTTGGCGTATCGTGGCAGGTTATCCCAACTATTTTAAGCAAACTAATGAGCGACCCAAACAAAGCAGGAAAAGCAGCACAGGCATTTATGCAAATGCGAAAATTTGACATTGAAAAATTGGTGCAGGCATCAATTTAATTGAAAACTCAATAAGACTAAAGACTTCATTAACGGAGCAATTATACTTTATTACGAACCGACAAAATAAAGCGAATAATCACAACAGCAGGACAATAAACAACTACTGCCAACAAGGGTTTTGCGTCAGGCGGGCGAACGTGCTAAATTCAACTTTCGTTCTTTTTTGTAACTTTGGTGCAAGGTTGAACATTCGTGCATTTAATCCCGCCCGAACGCAAAGCCCCGAAACGTTGGCGGTCATTGTAACGAACGACACCGAAACAAGAACGAACAGACAAATATCACAAGTAAAATATGATAACAGAAGACACTTTGACAACACTAAACCCAATTCACAGCGACTTAAAAGTTGTTAAGGAAATAGTTTATGACAAATGTGGTTTTGACTTGTCCAACTTGAAGCAGAATTTGGAAAGTATAGAATACGGAGCTTGCTCATTTGAACTTAACGGAAAGACAATTCAATATCGTGTTTCTAAAATCACACCGACAAAAACGGGACAGTTTGTTACAATCTGGAAAAGAAACAAAGACGGAATAAGCGAACCATTTAGCATTTTAGACGACTTAGATTTTATAATTATCACATCAAAAAGTGGAGACAACTTTGGACAGTTTATTTTCCCAAAATCTGTATTGGCTGACAAAGGAATAATAACAAGAAACGACAAAGGTGGAAAACGTGGAATAAGAGTTTATCCACCTTGGGACATAGCAACAAATAAACAAGCAGAAAAAACTCAACTTTGGCAGACAAAATATTTTTTGACAATTAAAAAAGACAATTCAACCGACCTTGATTTGATAAAGAAATTATTAACAAAAACAAGCAAAATTGACTAGCAAAGAAAAACAACGAACCGCCAACATCGTATTGGCAATAGGCGGGCTGAACGGCTTCGTATCAACGGAAGTCCAAAATTTAACTTTTGTTCTTCGTATCAACATTAGTACTAAAAATCCCGCCCGAACGCAAAGCCGCAGACCGTTAGCGGCAAGGCAGGACACACACGACCCCATAATCCGACAGACAGACCTTTGACGGACTATTTTTTTTGAAAAGTATTTTTGCGGTGTTCTAATCCCCATTTCAACATTACATCAATTACTTCCTCAAACGCCCGACCCGATTTTGTAAGTTCATATTCAACCGTAACAGGTACGGTATCGTAAACTGTTCTTTTGACAATTCCGTTTGCTTCCAAATCTTTCAATTCCTTAGACAACATTCGTGGAGTAATTTTTTGGATTTCCCTTTCTAATTCTTTGAAACGCTTTTTACCATAAAGCAACGAACTCATTATTGGCAGTTTCCATTTTCCGCTGACAACATTTAGCGTGTCATTTACAGCCAAAATATAAGTAGCAGAACATTTTTTGACCTTTTTTATTTCTGAAATTGTATTCATAACAACCTGTTTTACTTATTACTATACTTTATGACACTGATATACATTAGTATAGTAGTTACTATTTTATAGCAAATGTACGTAACTTTGTCGAGTCAAAAAATAAAAAATTAGAAAAATGAGCAAAATACTTATTACAGGTGCAACAGGACACTTAGGAAAAGGAACAATTGAATTTCTTTTGCAAAAAGGAGTAAACGCCAATCAAATCGTAGCGTTGGCAAGAGATGAAAACAAAGCAAAACCACTTGCCGAAAAAGGCGTTGAAGTCAGGATAGGAAGCTTTGACGATTTAGCATCTTTGGAAAAAGCCACACAAGGAATTGAAAAAGTATTGTTGATTTCGGGACTTGACCAAAACCGACTGCAACAACACAAAAATGTAGTGGACGCTTCTAAGAAAGCAGGTGTAAAACACATCGCTTATACAGGAGTTTCTATGAAAGATGTAAGTACCTCTTTCAATCCAATTATGGCAGACCATTTTCAGACAGAAAACTACATTAAAGAAAACGGATTTGTTTATACTTTTTTACGTAACAACCTTTATAGTGATATAGTACCGATGTTTGCGGGTGAGAAAGTTCTTGAAACAGGAATTTTACTGCCTGCGGGAAAAGGAAAAGTTCCTTTTGTACTTCGCAATGATTTGGCAGAAGCAACAGCCAATGTATTGGCACAGAGTGGACACGAAAACAAAACCTACGAACTTACAGGTGGCGATTTACATTCATTCGCAGATATTGCCAACATACTTTCTGAATTGTCGGGTAAAAACATTTCCTATGTTGATGTAGATGAAAAAACATTTCCCGATACACTAAAACAAGCAGGAGTACCCGAAGTAGTTGTCTTTATTCTAACAGCCTTTTCAGCCGATATTAAAAATGGTCAGTTTGAAATTGAAGCAAATGATTTAGAAAAATTGCTTGGAAGAAAACCAACTTCATTAAAAGAATTATTGAAATCAGTTTACATAAAATAAAAAATAATGGAAAATAAAACAACATCAAAAGCACTAAACATTTCCCTTTGGGTTGCACAAGTTATCTTGGCGTTAATGTTTATTATGGCAGGAGCAATGAAATCAACCCAACCAATCGAAGAGCTTGGAAAATCTTTGCCTTGGGTTAATGAAGTTTCGGCAGGGTTAGTAAGGTTTATCGGAATTTCAGAATTATTGGGCGGTATCGGAATTTTGTTGCCATCAATATTGAGAATTAAACCTATTCTAACACCGTTAGCGGCAGCAGGACTTGCCGTTGTTATGGTATTGGCTTTCGTGTATCATATTGCAAAAGGCGAATACAATGTATTGGGTATGAATATCATTTTAGCTTCCATTGCACTTTTTGTGGCTTGGGGACGATATAAAAAACAGCCGATTGCTGCAAAAAATTAAACAACAAGGATATGCAAAAAACAATTTTAATAACAGGAACATCAACAGGTATTGGCAAAGCCACCGCTTTATACTTCGCAGAGCAAGGTTGGAATGTAATTGCTACAATGCGTAGCCCTGAAAAGGAAACGGAACTTATTGACAAACCAAATGTTTTGGTTACAAAATTAGAAGTAACCGACCCCGAAACTATCCAAACCGCCATTCAGCAAGGCATCGAAAAATTCGGGCAGATAGATGTTTTGGTAAACAATGCAGGTTACGGGCAACAAGGACTTTTTGAAGCCACAACACCCGAAAAAATCAAAGCACAATTTGAAGTCAATGTGTTTGGTGCAATGAATGTAATAAGAGCCATTTTACCACATTTCCGAAACCAAAAATCGGGAACAATTATCAATATTTCATCGGTTGCAGGTAGGGTAACAACGCCTTTGCTTTCTATTTATTCCGCTTCTAAATTTGCCATTGAAGGTTTTACGGAATCTTTGGCTTTTGAATTGGAATCGCAGAACATCAAAGTAAAAATTGTTGAGCCGGGTTACATTGCGACACCTTTTTATGAGCGAACTACAAGCGAATTTGCATTTGACCCGACATTGACGGATTACATCAAATTCAACGAAGAAATGAATACTTTTTACGCATCAGCATCAGGCGGAGCAATTTTTACACCCGAAGACGTTGCCAAAGTCATTTTTACCGCTTCTACCGACAACTCTTATCAGTTGCGATATGTTGCAGGTCCTGATATGGAGCAAATGATAAACATACGAAACAGCAAACCCGACCAAGAGTATGTTGATTCTATGCGTAACATATTTCGACCAAACTCATTTAAGAATTAAAAGTGATAATGAAAATAAAAATAACATTAGCATTAGTTTTCGTCAGTCTGTTGTCGGCTTGCGGTCAAACGCAACCTAATACGGTTGTAGCGGAAAAAGAAGTTTCACAAGTAAAACAAAAAACAATGGAAAATAAAATGAAAATAGAAATTTGGAGCGATGTAATGTGTCCTTTCTGTTACATCGGAAAACGAAAATTTGAAATGGCATTGGAACAATTTCCCAACAAAGACAATGTAGAAATTGTTTGGAAAAGTTTTCAGTTAATGCCTGACCTCAAAACACAGACAAACAGAAATCTTGACCAATTTTTGGCAGAGGAAAAAGGTATGCCTTTGGAACAAGCAAAAGCAATGAATAATCAGGTTGTTCAAATCGCTAAAAGCATTGGTTTGAACTATAATTTTGACAAAACAATTCCTGCCAATACATTCAATGCACATCGCTTTACGCATTTTGCCAAAGCAAATGGAAAACAAAACGAAGCCGAAGAAATTTTATTTCATTCGTATTTTATAGACGGCAAAAACATTGACGATTTTTCTACGCTTATTGAATTAGGCAAAGAAATCGGTTTAGATACAAACACTTTGAAAACTGCATTGGAAAACGGAAGTTATGCCGATGACGTTCGCACCGATATTTACGAAGCACAGCAGGTAGGTGTTCGTGGAGTTCCATTTTTCGTATTCAATCGTAAACAAGCAGTCTCGGGAGCACAAGAGCCACAAACTTTTTTAGAGGTATTAGAAAAGTCATATACAGAATGGCGAAAATACAATCCCCAAACAAAATTGGAAATCATTGAAGGTAAAGCTTGTACACCAGACGGAAAATGTGATTAACAACAGAGTGAAAACCTGAAAGATAAAATGCCCTGCCTATAACATCATGACGTATAGAAGAAAGCCCAAATAAAAAAGAAAAGCCTGGAACTTTGACGACTCCGGGCTTTTTGCTATACGTTGTTCAGCGACTCCGGCTTTGGGACGTAGGTGGTTTTTTAGCTTTTGACGTGATGGTATGGCGATACCTTTTACTTCAAATTCTCAGCATTTTGCTTTTAACATCGTTTTGATTTCCTTCAGGCATATAGACTCCCTTACCCACAATGTAGGTGTTTTGTTTACTCTCGCCGATCTGTTTTGTTTCTTTCTTAGTGCTCTGTCCAGATGAAAAGTTAAATCATAATGGAAGTTATTTTTTAAAAGCTCAAGGCAAAAAACACAGGCGAACCAGGTGGTTCGGCGAGGCTTTTTAACGCAGAGATTTGGAAAAAGAACAACATTTGATTAAGTTCTTTATCTTGACAGAACACTAATCATGATACAATGGGTATTTTTTGAGGAGAACCCCTGTTTCTCATATTTTCGATATTTACCAATTCAACGCCTGTTTTTGACACATTCACATACGTGGTTAAGTGCTCCAACTTACCGATATGGCATACGCTGCACAGCGTGATATCCACACTATACGTCATCGCTGCCAATATCTGTACAGGCAACTTTACCCTGGGTATTCCAGTAAATAAACCGATGAGGTAAGAGAAAAGAAAGATTAACTTTTTTGATTTTCTGAAAGTGCTATAAAACCCTATTTTTGTATTTTACAGAATACAAATATCATTATTTATTGTATTTTATAAAATACATTTTTTATCTTTGCAGAAAAGTTTAGAGATATGAAACAGTTATTTTTGGCGTTCTATCGCAAATTAGAAGAAACAGATATGCGTTTTGAACGCTATCTTAAAAGTCAAATAGATTGGAGCAACCGTTTGACAGCTATTACGGGCGCACGAGGAACGGGAAAAACTACTATGCTTTTACAACATATAAAAGAGCTGTACGGCAATCATCCCGAAGATGTGTTATTTGTAAGTTTAGACAATATTTATTTCAGTACCAATAACTTGTATTCGCTTGCAGATAATTTCCATTCGTTTGGTGGAAAGGAACTGTATCTTGACGAAGTGCATAAATACCCTACTTGGGCACAAGAAATCAAAAACATTTACGATGATTTCCCAAAACTGAAAGTGATTTTTACAGGTTCGTCAATGTTGCAAATTTTCAAGGCAGATGCCGATTTGAGCCGTCGTGTGAGGCATTTCCAGTTATTTGGCTTGTCGTTTAGAGAGTTTTTAATTTTCGAAGGATTACTCCGAAAGTCACAAATGCCATTTTCGCTCGAAGAAATTCTTGAAAATCATGTTTCAATTTCCCAAAAACTAATAAGAGAAATTACACCGTTGCCCGCATTTCAAAAATATCTTCAATACGGATACTACCCTTATTATCAAGAAGATATTGCAGGATATGGCGAACGTGTTTTACAAACATTCAATACCGTAATGGAAAGTGATTTGCCAAATGTAGAAAGCATTGATTTTTACTCAATTAACCGAATAAAAAAGTTGTTTTATATACTTTCGGAAATGGTTCCTTTTACGCCTAACATTTCACAGTTAAGCCAAATGGTTGATGTAACCCGAACAAGTTTAATGAATTATTTGCAACTTCTCGAAAAATCTCACAGCGTTTTGTTGCTCAAACAGCAAGCAGCAGGAATACGGCAAATGGTTAAACCCGTAAAGATTTACCTGCAAAACACCAATTACAATTATGCTCTTTCGGCAGAAAATCCAGAAAAAGGCAATTTGCGTGAAACATTTTTCTTTAATCAACTACAACAAAATCATAAAGTTACATATACAGAACAAACAGATTTTTGTATTGACGGTAAATATTATTTTGAAATTGGCGGTAAAAACAAAACTACAAAGCAAATCAAAAATCAAGACAATGCTTTTCTTTCCCTTGATGGCTTAACAACAGGTTTTCGCAATGAAATTCCGCTTTGGGTATTTGGATTTTTGTATTAAGTAATTGTATTGTAGAAAACACAAAAATAACAGAAAAAACGATATATAAAAAGACATATACCAGCAGGTAACATCATGACGTATAGAAAAAAGCCCAAATAAAAAAAGAAAAGCCAGAAACTTTGGCGACTCTAGGCTTTTTACTATACGTTGTACTTCGGCAGGCTCAGCAACAACTTCGGCAGGCTCAGCAGAAATTCAGCGACACAGGCTTTTTGACGTAGGTAGCCTTGTTACTTTTGTAGTTATTTTTATTGACTTCTCCAATCAATCCATTTTTTTCCAACTTTCATTGAGCACATTTGATGAAATTGTGTTACCTTGCATGATAATTATTTTTTAACGTTAATAAATGAAAGGTAAAAGTGATATTTTTTGTGGATTGTTAGTTCCTTTTGGTCGTATTATCGCTCACTGAAGGTGTCGCTTGAACATTCCATTGGTAACGCCAATAATCGGAGAAATTGTAAATCTGCAAGACACTTAGTTACAATTTAAACAATGGTGGGTAGGGATTAAATATAAAGAAAATGAGTAACTTTGCAACCGTGTCTGAACATCAAAATATAGAGTACAAACAAAGTTGGCGAGATGAATATCTCAAATGGATTTGCGGTTTTGCAAATGCCAATGGAGGCACTATTTTCATTGGCAAAGACGACAACGGAAATATTGTCGGACTTGATGAAGCCAAAAGTTTATTGGAAGAAATTCCAAACAAAGTGCGTGATGTTTTGGGTATATTGGTTGATGTGAATTTGCACCAAACCAAGCAAGGCGATTATTTGGAAATTGTTGTAGAACCTTATCCAAACGGTATAAGTTACAAAGGTCAATATCATTATCGAAGTGGAAGCACCAAACAAGAATTGAAAGGTGTTGCTTTGGAAAAATTTCTGTTGCAAAAAAGAGGAAAACGTTGGGACGGTGTGCCAATTCCGAATGTTTCCGTTACAGATTTGAAACAAGAAACATTTGATTTTTTCAAAAAGCGTGGCATAAGAAGTAAACGCCTTGATGAAGAAAGTTTGAATGACACCAACGAACAACTTTTAGAAAATTTGGAATTGACAGAGGGCAAATATCTGAAAAGAGCTGCCTTGTTATTGTTCCACCCTAAACCCGAAAAATTCGTTACCGGTGCTTACATCAAAATCGGTTACTTTGAAAATGATGCTAATTTGATTTTTCAAGATGAAATTCACGGAAATTTGTTTGAGCAAATCGAAAAAACACTTGACATACTTTTCACGAAATACATCAAAGCAATTATTAGTTACGAAGACAAAATTCATCGTATAGAAACTTACGAGTATCCAAAAGATGCTGTTCGAGAAGCCTTGCTAAATGCGATTGCCCACAAAGATTATTCGGGCTTAACTCCTATTCAAATTCGTGTTTACAAAGACAAAATAATGATGTGGAATGAGGGACATTTGCCCGAAAATTGGACAATAGACAGCCTTTTGAAAAGCCATTCATCACGACCTTACAACCCTGACATTGCCAATGCATTTTTCAGAAGCGGTTATGTAGAATCTTGGGGACGAGGCATCAGAAAAATGAATGAATTGTGTGTAGCCGAAGGGCTTCCAAAACCAACATTTCTTGTTGAGGGTTCAGACTTTTGGATAGAATTTAGAAAAGACATTTATTATGCAGAGTACTTGCAAACACTTGGTCTGAACGACAGACAAGTGAAAGCGGTTTTGTTTACAAAAGACAAAGGTAAAATCACAAACAGCGACTATCAGACATTGAACAATGTTTCAAAAGCAACAGCAACAAGAGATTTGACAGAGTTAATAAACAAACAAATTATCTTCTTACAAGGAAGTGGAAAACGGGACAATCATTACACGTTGAACCAAAAATGAGCCAAAAACAGACCATTTGAGCCAAAAATGAGCCAAAAGAATTTCGGCAGACACGACAAAAACAACCCAACAGACCAAGCAACGACTGAAAGAAGGGCAGCTGATAACATCATGACGTATAGAAGGAAGCCCAAATAAAAAAGAAAAGCCCAAAACATTGAATACTCCGGGCTTTTTGCTATGTGTTGTGCTTCGGCAGGCTCAGCATCAACTTCGACAGGCTCAGCAGAACTTCAGAGACACTGGATTTAGAACGTAGGTGGTTTTGTAGCTTTTGTAGTTGTTTTATAGTGGTTTCTTCACTCAATCCATTTTTTTCACTTTCATTGAGTGCATTTGATGAAATTGCGTTACCTTGCATGATAATTATTTTTAACGTTAATAAATGAAAGGTAAAAGTGACATTTTTTGTGGATTGTTAGTGCCTTTTGGTGGTATTATCGCTCACTGAAGGTGTCGCTTGAACAAGGTACTACCAAAACGATATATGTCAATTTTAAACCACAAAATGCTTCGCTATGCTGACAGGAGAAGTAAAATAGAAGAGATCAACCAATTTGTAAATACAATTTCAAATTTAAGTTAGTTATGAATATTAAACTTCAAATCATTTCATCAGATTTACTTATCGCCTATTTGGAGCAAGTACCAAAAGGTATGCAAGCAGCTTTTGATGCATTGAGGGAAGCAGAAATTTCCACTGATAACTTTAGTTTTTACACTTCGGTTTCCTCTGTTTTCAGCAGCAAAATTGAAGGCGAAGAAATTGAATTAGATAGCTATATCAAGCATAAAAGATTCGGTATCGAGTTTTTGCCAGATTACACCCAAAAAATTGATGATTTGTATAATGCCTACACTTTTGCTAAAACAAATGAGTTAAACGAAGAAAATATTACAAAAGCACACAAATTTTTAAGTAAAAATATTGTTGCAAAACATCAACAAGGAAAATTTCGCGTACACAATATGTATGTTTCTACGTCTGATGGTCGTATTGAATATGTAGCTGCATCTCCTTACGAAGTAGAAGCCGAAATGAAGAAGTTTTTTGCCGACATTGTGGTTTTGCTCGAAACAAATTTGATTATCGAAGAAGTTTTTTTCTATGCATCATTCATTCACTTGGTGTTTGCAAAAATTCATCCGTGGAATGACGGAAACGGAAGAAGTGCAAGATTATTAGAAAAATGGTTCTTAGCTCAAAAACTGGGAGAAAAAGCATGGTTTTACAAAGCGAAAAAATGTATTACCAACAGCATCAAACCTATTACAACAACATTCGGTTTTTAGGCTTGGAATATCCTGAATTAGATTACACTAAAGCCTTACCCTTTTTACTGATGTTACCAGATGCCTTAATTACTGAAACAATTGATTGAACAAGTTTAAAAAATGAGGCACATTTAAGGGCGAATACCTAAAAACAAATTCATACGCATACCAACTTTTGATTTACACCACTCGCAAACCCTTTTGCTCAAATGCACAAAGGGCATTCAAAAATCAGCAAATCTCAATAGTGCAAATTACATTTTTAACTCAGCTTTTACTATACGTTGTTCTTCAACATATACTCAGTAGAACTTCAACGACACGCTTTAGGGTGTGTCGTTTTGTAGCTTTTGTAGTAGTTTTATAGTGGTATCTTCGCTCAATCCATTTTTTCCCTACTGAAAAGAAATCATAAAAAACAATCGCTTTTCATTGTGAAACAATATTTATTTGTAATTTTGTGGAAAAGCATTTATTATCAATAAAATCAATATGGCGAACGCAACGGACAATATCACTCAAAGAGCTCTCAATTATATAACAACCGAAGATCAATACGGTGCACATAATTATCATCCGCTACCTGTCGTTTTGGAACGGGCGGAAGGCATCTGGGTTTGGGATGTGGATGACAAAAAATATATGGATTTCTTATCAGCTTATTCTGCTGTTAATCAAGGACATTGTCATCCGCGCATCATTAATGCGATGATACAACAAGCAAAAAAAATGACGCTTACTTCCCGAGCTTTTTACAATAATCTATTGGGAAAGGCTGAAAAATACATGGCAGATCTTTTTGGCTACGACAAAGTATTGATGATGAATACTGGTGTGGAAGCTGTAGAATCTGCCATGAAACTCGCACGCAAATGGGCATATCAAGTCAAAGGTGTGGAAAGCAATAAAGCAAGAATACTTTTTGCCAAAGAGAATTTTCACGGTCGAACGCTGTCCGTTATTTCTGCTTCGACTGACCCAGTCGCTAAAAACAATTTCGGCCCGTTCATGCCCGGTATAGACAGTATTCCTTATGATAATATAGAAGCCTTAGCAAACGAACTCGCCAATGATCCAAATATAGCGGCATTTATCGTAGAGCCTATACAGGGCGAAGCAGGTGTATATGTCCCGGCTGATGATTATCTATCCAAAGTCGCACAGCTTTGTAATAAGTACAATGTACTTTTCATTGCTGATGAAATACAAACGGGTATCGCACGTACCGGAACGATGCTGGTAACAGACACGCTCAAAGATGATCAGGGCAATCGGATAAAACCCGATATGATAATCCTTGGAAAAGCATTGTCTGGTGGTACAATGCCTGTATCGGCTGTGCTTTGCAACGATGAAATCATGCTGACTATAAAGCCGGGTGAGCATGGTTCTACCTTTGGTGGCAATCCTTTAGCCTGTGCTGTTGCCTTAGAAGCGCTACAAGTAGTTCACGACGAACAACTCGCTGAAAATGCCGCTCAAATGGGCGAATTATTCCGTGCTGGATTAAGAAAAATTGCCGAAAGAAACCCATTAATCAAAACAGTTCGTGGCAAAGGCTTGCTCAATGCTATCGTCATCGATACAGATGAAGATTCCGAACTGGCATGGAACATCTGCCTCGCATTCCGGGACAATGGGCTGATAGCCAAGCCAACACATGGCAATAAAATTAGGCTCGCACCACCATTGGTCATCAATGAGGTACAAATCCAAATGGCACTCGACATCATCGAAAAATCATTGGAAGCATTCAGGCAGTAAATATCTATACAACAGGATAAAAGTTTAACTTTTCCTCACGGAGCAGTTGCCAAAACTTCAATCAGGTTGGTATCTATTGGTGGTAACACTTCCATTGTAGTCAGTCAATTGCAAAACAAAATTTCATTTTTTAAATTTAAAAGACATATTATTTTAAGAATTTAAAAAATAATTATTTTTATTCTGATAGTGGTGTTTAGATGCATTTTTACCAAATATTTAACGTTTAAAAACACATGATGTTATACAATATAATTGTACCTTTAAGGCGTGGATATTGCATTACAAATATCAAATCTCGATGAAGGTTATTTTATCTCAGCACTTCTGAACAACGAACGCTGGGCGCAAAAGCTATTGTATGAAGAACAATATCCAGTATTGATGTCTATCGCAATGAGATATGCCAATAATGAAGAGGATGCGCTCGACATATTGCATGAAAGTTATATAAAAATATTTACAAACATTCACAGATACGAAGTCAATACGTCTTTCAACTCATGGTTAAAACGTGTTTTGGTCAATAGCGCTGTTGATTACTATTGGAAAGAAATAAAACGGAAAACGGAAAATATTGATAAAGCTTTTTACCTGAAATCCGATATCCCTGATCCTATTTCTGACTTATCAACTGAAGAAATAATCAATTCTATACAGCAATTGCAGCCAAATCTCCGTTCTATATTTAACATGTTTGTCATTGAAGGGTATTCGCATCGTGAAATTGCGAAAAAATTGCGCATCAATGAAAGTACATGTCGGGCTAACTTAGTGAAAGCACGGACTATATTAAAAGGTATCTTAATAGCAAAAGAAAGGAAGACGTAACGATGACAGATCCGCTTGATGAACATATAAAATCAAAATTGAATCAACATGTGCCCAATGTTTCAACAGAAGGCGCTTGGGATCGCTTTGAGCATTATGTACAAAGCAAAAATATGGATATCACACAAGATCACGCATCTGATCTGGCTTTGCAGGATATAATACGTCGCAATGTAAACCAACATCAGGTACGCTATCAGGAACAACATTGGTCAAAGCTCGAAAGTAAACTCCAAATCATCGAAACACGATTGGATCATATCGGCTTTGCAAAAATCATAGAGCTATCTGCTGCTGTGTTGTTTTATATATTGTTTGTTCGGTATCCGGAGACGATACTGCCTATTCAAAATCAGAATCGTAGCCAACAAGAGACACAGCAATATGCTTTCAAAGATAAAAACAGCACCTACCCTATTCAGGAAATCATTTCTGAAAGAATAACGAATGCAACAGCTTCGCAACCAAAGATATCCATGCCGATATCCGGGAAACCGCATCGTACAGTTAAAACGACGATAGAAAATCCGGGAATTATCACCAAAGATCTGAATACAGTATCTAATGACGTCCCATCAACTATGCACATTCAAAGTATCTATAACGAACTATCTGTTAGTGATCTTTACACAGATGTATCAGCATCGACCGAAAGCCGGAATGACAATATAGAATCTACCCAAACAGCAGAAGAATTAACATCGGCAGCGCGTCTTCCCACGATCGCTCTCAATGAATTGACCTCAGAGATGGCGAGAATCATTGCACAACAGCCACCAACGATCAAAACGAAGCCTGAACTCTTTATTTCTGCTTATATTTCTGCTGATGCTGTTTTGATAAACACACCATTCGACAAGGTATATTCAAAAGCTTCCTACTATAGAGAAGCAATCAACAACTCGGTGGGAATTAATCTTACAAAACGTAGAAATACATTTGAAACCAGCATCGGACTCACTTATGCAAAAAGAAAATACAACCCGGAAGTCATTGAAGAAATTTACGGTGTGAATGATAATAAGTACTCACATCTCACATTCAATAGTATCGCTTATGACATCATGTCTATACCCGTGCAAGCAAATTACCGTTTTATACATAAAAAATCCTGGGGCGCCTATATCATGGCTTCGGCAGTGGCAAATGTCGTCGTCAATGCAGATTATGGTATAAAAGATGTAGTCGTTTTGGGTCGCCCAAGTATAGAAGTTAACCGTTCTGACAACGAACCAAGATTAGAAGAAAAACCATTTATAAACGGACTATTTCACGGAGACAATATCAGTGATGATTATTTCATATCAACAGGATTTGGTTTTGGTCTTGAAAAAAGGTTTTATAAAGATGCCTCACTTTATCTACAATCATCCTACCAACGACACATCTACAATAAGGATATTGGCATTGGCCCCAACAAAGACAAGCTACATACTACGTCAATACAGTTTGGTGTAAAAGTAAAATTATGATTGTAGTTATTGGCTTCAAATTGGTTTAAATGTTTATGGGTGTAAAGGTGTAAATGCTAACAGCCATTAGCCAATAGCCAACAGCTTTAATCATTTTCAATTGTCCACTTTCAATTAAAAATTGTCCACTGTCAATTGTCAACTGAAAAAAAATAGCACTTGTTGAAATAATCTTTTCGCAAAAATAATTGTTACAGTACGTTGACAATATTCGATAAACTATGTTTTGTTACGAAAACGCAGCATACAGACCAAAAGTTATATTTCATATCATTTTGTTTTGGTGCATTACAGTATCTGTTCAAGCAAGCGATCCTATTGCCCAAAAGGCAGATTTGGCACTCAAAAACCATGATTATACCGAAGCCATTCAACTATATCAGGATTTAGAAATAAAAAATCAAGTGAGTCCAGCTATATATTATAATATGGCCATTGCCAATTATCAATTGGGCAATATCGCATCAGCTATCATTAGCATTCAGAAAGCGTTGAAGCTCAATCCTGGAGATAAAAAAGTTTCAGTACTTTACCAAAACATTCTAAATGACCATGCGGCTATAGAACCACCTGCCTCCGATTTTTTTATTGTAAAATCTTGGAAAAGAGTCTCAGGTATGTTTATGCCACAAACATGGATGTGGCTATCAATCTTAGCTTTGGCATTAACGGGATTTATAGTTTATCGGTACTACTTTGCTCAAGACAAATTACCTAAAATGAAATATACGATGTTGATTTCAGCAGTATTTTTTATAGTATTCAGTTTGTTTGGTATCTCGCGCAACAACCAGATTTTTCACAATAAAACTATTGTTATCACAGCATCAGACGCATCACTAAAAGTAGGTCCGGATCAGGAAAGTCCAGAATTAACGCCTTTGACCGAAGGGAGTGTGGTTTACTATATACAGAATATTGCAGGATGGTGGCGCGTGCGTACAGTGTATGGAGATGAAGGCTGGATAGAAGCCACTCAGGGAACAAGGATTTAAGCCGACTACCAATCCAAAAAGGGTCAATCGAAAATCATATTTCCGTAATTCATCAATCGCAATTCGATCGACCCTTTATCAATGATTGAACATTAACCATTACACTTCATCTAACGCTTGGTTAATGTCCCAAATAATATCATTGTAATTTTCAACACCGATAGAGAGTCTGACGAGTTTTTCTGTAATGCCCATATCTATTTTTTCGGCAGGATCTATCCCTGCGTGTGTCATCGTACCTGGATGCTCAGCAAGACTTTCAGTACTACCAAGACTTACGGCGAGCTTTATTAATTTCAGGTTATTCAAAAAGCGAAATGCTTCCTTTTCACCACCTTGTATATCAAAAGACAACATAGCTCCCGATGAGAGATATTGCCGCTTATACAATTCGTAATTCTTACTATCTTCCTTGATTAATCCAAGATAATAAACCTTTTCCACTTTCGGGTGATTATTTAGAAATATTGCCACTTTATCAGCGTTAAAAGCCTGTTGCTCCATTCTGATTTTTAGTGTTTCTAAGCTTCTCATGAGCAACCAACCCGTATTGGGACTGGCCATATTTCCCAAAAATGTTCTCAATGTTTTTATCCTGCCCATGAGCGTGACATTGGCAAGGACGGCACCCGCTATCACATCACTATGACCACCGATATATTTGGTAGCAGAATACATGACGATATCTGCACCATGTTTGAGTGGATGTTGCCACAGTGGTCCCATATAAGTATTGTCCACAGCTACAAGTACTTTTTGGTCATCATTAGAATACTCGGCAGCCAACTTGGCACACATTTCAATGTCTATGATTGTATTGGTAGGATTTGCTGGTGTCTCGATATATATAATCGCAAGTTTGTCACTATATCCAGTTTTTTCCAACATGTCTTTAATATCCGCTGCATTCATATCAGGTTTAAAACCCACTACATGTACGCCGATTTTTGGCAGAAATGTATTGATAAAATGATCTGAACCACCATATACTGGCTTGCTGTACAGCAATAAATCTCCTGGTTTTAGAAATTCTAATAGAACGGTTGTTATTGCCGACATACCACTTTCAAACACAGCACAAGCCTCCGCTTCATCCCAAAGACAAAGTCGATCTTCAAGGATTTCAAGATCCGGATTATTGAGCCGAGAATATATCAAACCCATTTCTTCGCCTTCATGAGCTTCACGGATTCCATACGCTACTTCAAAATGTGCTTTTCCTTCTTCTGCCGTTTTAAATACAAATGTTGAAGTCTGAAAAATCGGACACTTGACGGCTCCTTCAGACAACTCCGGCTTATAACCATGTGACATCATCAATGACTCTGGTTTAAATATGTGTTTTGAGGCAGGTTTCATGATATTTTCAATTAAAATTTCCTTACAAAGTTAATATTATACAACGTAATCTCTATAATCATTATAATTTTAAGATTATTAATCTATTTATTAACATAATAATAGAAATATATTATATTTTTGTCATTATAATGATACTAAAAAAGAAAAATCATCTATGACGATCACGCCTATCGACAAATTAATCCTAAAGGAAATACAGCACAATGCCAAAATAACACTCAAGGAACTCAGTGAAAAATGCGGTCTAAGCCCTACACCTATTTTCGAAAGGTTGCGTAAAATGGAACAGGAAGACATCATCAAAGGATACAAAACCGAACTAAATGCTGTTAAATTAGGTTATTCGCTTGTCGTCATGTGCTACGTCTCATTGCAAAATCACCAAAGCGACCTCATCAACACCTTCCAAAAAGAAGTTGTAAAATTTGATGAAGTACAGGAATGTTACCATATTGCAGGCGTATATGACTACCTACTCAAAATCATTGTTCCTGATATCGAAACCTATCAAATATTTATCAATAACAGATTGGCTACACTAGATAACATCGGGAATGTTCAAAGTAACTTCGTGATGAATGTATTAAAAACCAATGCTGGAATACCGATATACTAAAACTTGAGAAAGTTAGGTTGTTGGTTAGTTGGCATTTGGGCGCATTGGGTTTGATTGATTTAGTCTTATAATAATCGCACCTTACAACTAACAGACATTGATACGTAATTCGTAATTAGTAATTTTCAATGTCGTTTAGCTAAGGATTTAAAGTGTTTTCGATGAAGATTGGCTGTTTTATCTATCAGTTAATTTTCAAAAATGCTCGTTATTTGCCTCTTATCCTAAGGTTGAACAAGCATTTTTTCGGCTTCTCCCTTTAGAGCAGTGACAAAAAGTCGAAAAAAAAGCGGGTTCTAAAAAAACATGACTACAACGTGGTCTCACACGCATTGCTTAAATAAACGACATTGAATGATAAATGATGGATTTATGAAAGAGAATGTTGTTAAAGAAAAGAGTTTTGTATTTGCAGTGCGAATTGTGAGATTTTACCAGTATTTATGTGATCAGAAAAAGGAGTTCGTCTTGTCAAAACAACTATTGAGATCTGGAACAGGTGTTGGAGCAATGTTACGTGAAGCGGAACATGCAGAATCGAAAAACGATTTCAAACATAAATTAGGAATAGCGCAAAAAGAAATAAACGAAACAATTTATTAGCTGAACTTTTGTGCAAAACAGACTATCTCACTAATGAACAATTTGAAAGTATGAATCTTAATGCTGTAGAAATCATTAAATTGATTACAGCAATCCTAAAACAGTCAAAAAAGACATTAACGATTAGTCATTAACCATTGAAACGTAATAATTTGTCACATCCTGCTGGCTTTAAGTATGCTGTCAAGATCAATATTTTTCTCTATCATTTCAATGGCTTTCATGACTTTCCAAGGCGTGTTCCGGTTGATTTTAACTTCGATCTTGCTCACGCGCAGATAAGCGCCATACGTGTCTAAGTCTGTACGGATAAGTGGCAGATTGTGCTTTTCGATGTATTGGATAGTAAATTTGTCCATTTCGCCCTGCCCGGTGGCGACAATACCCGAAAGTGGGCAGTTTTTGATACCGTGTTGAGTAGAAATAATATCTATCTTGCGAATGGCTTCGTTTATGGAGCGTATAGCTGTGATCAACAGTAAGTCCTGGGAACTTGTCAACTCTTTCAGGTCTATCAGCGATCCTGCTATGATGCTCTCTACCTTGTTGTCTATCCGGTCTGCATGATACGTGACGACACCTTTTACAGCTTCACAAACGGATTTCATGAGTGGAAATGCCAATGAATTTTCATAAGGCATCAATCCCAGGAGCGGCAATCCTTGTGCTTCGAGCCACTTGCCGACATAGTGCCGCACTTTGTCCATTTTTTCAGGGATGACCTTGTTGATGATAACACCGATGATCGGCACCTGTTCTTCACGGAACAAGGCTGTTGCCATATTGAGCTTGTCGATCGTGCTGCCGATACCACCTTCGACCACCATGATGACACCGGCATTGAGTAATTTGGCGACTTTAGCGTTAGATGCACCGACTATACTGCCCACACCAGGATGTCCGGTTCCTTCATAGATGACGATTTCGTTGGTTGCACGTAGTGATTTATCAGCATAATGCAACATTTCGTGCAGTTCATTCGTGTTCGGATTGTCCAAAAATGCTTCAGTAGCACCTGGTCCCAAAATGATAGGGCTGTGTACCTCCGGGATGATATCAAATTGTATCAAATCCGAAAACAAAATAGTGTCCTTATCCACTTTCAGATTCTGAATATCCAAAAATTTCTGTCCAACAGGCTTTGAATACCCTACTTTCAGACCACGTCCCATAAATGACGATACTAATCCTAATGTAGAAGTGGTCTTGCCTACATGTTGGCTGGTAGCGCCCACGTATATGTTCCGGTATCGCTGCATAAGCGGAGATTCATTTAGAAGTGTGAAATTTTGAGTGATATGGAATAACAATTAAACCACGCAATGGTATATTTACACGTTTTTTATCAATTGATTATAGATTCGTACCCAATTCGTTACGTAATATCCACCAAAAAAGTACCCAGATTGATTTCTTTTCCTTCTTCTATATCAAATGTTGCACTTTGAGCATAATCAATATTGTACGTCGTAGCACTTTTGAATATCTCTATGCCGTCTTTTTTGATGATGAAAAAAATGTCCGGATCAGTTTCGGGTGTGTCTTCGTCCTCTGTTCCTGCATTTATGAGCTTAGGATTGAACCGAACGTCTGCTATACCGTTTTCGTTAATCACTCCAGAGCCGAGAAAGTCATTGTCTTCCGTGTCTTCATCGTAAAATTCTATGGTATAACCTGTTCCGCCAATGGGTTGTTTCGTGTTTTTACTCAGTATTGTCACCTTAATATCCCACAATTCTTCCAAATCTGTGGATTGAAAATAGGGTAGCAAACGATTAAATGCTTTTCGGATTATATTCATATCAAACTGTTATTTTTAAATGTCAGTACAAAGATATCAATAAATTGTCTAAGTCAAAATTAATAGCGTGACAAAATGGATTGATATGATTAATGTCATTATCTTAACACGGTCAAATCACCACTTAGTTGTTTTTTCTCGTCATTAGGTAAAGTGATTTCAGCTACCCATATATATACTCCGGAATCAACTGGTCTGCCTGAAAAATATCCGTTCCAACCTTTATCAGCTTCATTTGGTTCAAAATTGTAACCGGAATAAACTAAATTGCCCCATCGGTCATAAATTTCAAGTTTGTTTATGACAATAGGATTGTTTGAAAATGCAGTAAAAAAGTTATTCGTTCCTGATATTGAGAGTATGTTAGGGAAATGTATTTGAGTATCATCTTCAACTCTAAGATGAAGTATATAAATTGAATCACACCCTGAGGATGTTAAGAAATCTTCACGGTACACACCTGATTTGTGATACGTTTCTTTGTTAATGTCCCAAGTGTAAGGACCTACATGGTTGATAGTTTCTTCCGAAAAGAAATCTGATACTATTTTCAATTCGGTTGTTATTGTAGAATCACAGCCTTGCTTATTAACTAAAATGTTTCGGTAGATGCCGCTTTGAGTTATTATATTTCCAAATAAATCATATCCTCCACAAGCTATTTCTTCCCGAGAGTATGAAGATGAATGACGTATGTCTATGTGGTGGATAATGGTAGAGTCACAACCAGAAATGGAGACAAAATTATCCCGATATGTTCCATTATCATAAATCGTCAAATCGTTCCAAACAATAGAATCACAATCCGTTATATGTTCTTCGACAATTTCGACAGGGCGAACGATTAGTTGTAAAACTACTGTACTGTCACAACCCTGATTGGTTTGTGCATGATTATAATATGTGCCACTTTGATAGTATGTTTCTCCATTCCAATCAAAACTACCGCATTGGTCATGTGTAATTATCGTCTCTTTGGAGGTATTTATAGTAAGTATCAATGTGACTGTACTGTCACAACCATGATTGGTTTGCGCATGATTATAATATGTGCCACTTTGATAGTATGTTTCTCCATTCCAATCAAAACTACCGCATTGGTCATGTGTAATTATCGTCTCTTTGGAGGTATTTATAGTAAGTATCAATGTGACTGTACTGTCACAACCATGATTGGTTTGCGCATGATTATAATAAGTGCCACTTTGGTTATATGTTTCTCCATTCCAATCAAAACTACCGCATTGGTCGTGTGTAATTATCGTCTCTTTGGATGTGTTTATAGTAAGTATCAATGTGACTGTACTGTCACAACCATGATTAGTTTGCGTATGATTATAATATGTACCACTTTGGTTGTATGTTTCTCCATTCCAATCAAAACTACCGCATTGGTCGTGCGTAATTATCGTTTCTTGGGAATTATTTATAGTAAGTATCAATGTAACTGTACTATCACAACCGTGCATAGACTTACCATTATAAACATATTGTCCATTCTGATTGTAAGATTGACCGTTCCAATAAAAAATGTCACAAGTTGATTCCATTATCGTTGTAGAGATTGAAGGAAAAATCGACAATTGTAAAGTTGTGATACTGTCACAACCTACATCACTAACAGACATGAACGAATAACTTCCCGATGTATCATAAATCTGACCATTCCATGAAAATTCATCACAGCCTGACTGGGTTATAATCGTATTTTTTGTATCAGCAACGATGATTTCAAGTACTTCGATTAAAGAATCACAACCAGATGAATTTTGTGTCTTTTTGAAGTATTTGCCTGGATCAGATATCGTTTGACCATTGAATTCAATAGTTTCTTTGTCACATATATCTTTAACCTTATGTTCTATTTCGGGCATTTGGAAAATAAATACATTATCAGCATAATCACACTCATCAATTTTGTAATGCGATGAATTCCCCAATTCAATAGGGTACTGGTTGGTATTTATAATCATCCATAATTGGTTAAATTCAATAGATGAAAACTGAAATGTTAGCAGATCAGATTGCTCGCCTGGCTCATAGTTTAGAGGAGTTGTAGTTGTACCTATTAGGCTTCCATCTTTTTCCGGATGACCATTATAAAAGGAAATGGGTAATCCAGATGCTGCATAAGAAGAAGCATCATGACGATTAGATATTTTGAATTCTACTGTATAACTATCTGTTACCACATCATAATTCACACAAGTTATTTCTCCATAGACGGAAGCAGCTGGTGCAGGGTAATTGCCGTCTTCATCAATGAGTGATTCCTGAACCATGAAGTTATTATATTTTCCATTTTTATAGGTTGCAGGATTGTGCATATTTTTCGGAACTGTGCCATTGTCATTGATAAAAAGTGGATTGTAAGAAAATTGATTCCAGATATTACGAGCCGGAGCCCAATATTGACCTTCGGGAGCACCCAGTACATTGATACGCCCAATAAAGCTATTTTTAGGGTCATTATTTAGAGCGCATGTAATACAAAGTTTTGCCTGACCTGAATTGTCGATATCAGCTACAATAGGTCTCTCATAAAATGTTTCTGCAACACATGGCAATTCATAAACTAATTTTGGAATCTTGTTTTCTATATTTAAAATCATGAGTCTCTCATAGTCTCTATACATTATTTCCATGTTTCCGTCATTGTTGAAGTCAAACATGGACATTCCTGTTAATTGCGAATTTTCCTGTATAGGGTATGTCCAGTCTAAAGTAAATCTATTGGTTCCGTTGTAACTATAACTTCTAATATCCTTTCTTTCATTTGCAAGTAAGATTGACATTGGTCCATTTTTAGAAGTTTTACCTACGAGTATTGAACCTCCATTTCTCCAGCCTGCATGGCCTACTGTTGCTATAAGTTTCGCAGTGTTGTTTTCTATTGTATAACAGTAAAGTGCTATATAGTTTTTTGTATTAGCGTCGTATATTTCTACATGTGGACTGACGATAATATCTAAATTTCCATCTCCGTCAATATCAGCTATGGCTGTTGAACCATCCATCTTGTTGTTATTGATAATCATGTTGATAGGTGTCATGGTATTTCCTGATTTACCATTAGTATTTGAGATCTTTACTTTATAAACAGTGTAGCCTGCAGCGAGTTCGAGGTCGTCGTCATTATCTAAATTTGCAGCTACAACATGAGCTACTGGTCGCCCTCCTGCAAAAGAAGTACCAGAACCATTATTTCCTCCCTCACACAATTTTACGCCTGTATGTGCATTGAATATTTCATTGCCAACTACTACTTCTACATTACCATCTCTATTAAAATCTGTAATAAGAAGGGCAACTTCCATTTTGGAACCAGAATAAGTAAGTCCATATCTTTCATTGGATATCCAGCGTATATCTCCGTCCATATTATAACAAACTAACCGGCCTCTTATATTTTCAGGATTAAAATCTGTATAAGAAGCTGCAACAATAATTTCATAATTACAATCATTATCAATATCTACAAAAATAAATGGGGCTGCTGCACCAAACAGTATGTAGTGTGTGTTTACTTTTTTTTCTAATTGATGTGTTACACTGTTAAAAATGCTAATAGAATTTATATATGTTGACCAAGGTAAACTCTCCGTTAGTCTTCTACTTCCAATTATAAGCTCAGGTATTCCGTCGTTATTCAATACATCCAATACATTGACGTACATTACATTATTAATCGTATCTGATTCCCATTTTTTATCGGCTGTAAATTTGGCTAATTGTTTTGGGTCATTAACGTATGGTTTTTCAATATAACACTTTTCATTACACTGACCATAACTCCTGAACCATGCTGTAAATATAAGCAAAGTCAGAGTGAATAAAACTTTAAAATAGACAGATTTCATCGTTATATTTTAAATCGAATACCAATAATTTTAAAATCAACAAATATAAAAATAAATATGATGTTATTGTGAAAAATTCATAATAAAAAAACAATAAGTCTTTTAGAATACATTTCTAAAAAAACGCATATCGCAACCGAATATAAAACGATGTCCTAAATGTATTGTCTTTGTAAATGATGTTTACACCTTCAGAATCATAAGTACTATACTCAATAGCAGCATCTGCATTAATAAATAGATTGGGAGAAAAATGATTCAACCAATATCAGAGTTTTATTTCCAAGAAAAAAACAGGATGACCAATATTGTGTCATCCTGTTTAATTCCTTATTGTTATTAGTTAAAGTACAAATTGCTATTAATAATAAATCAATCTTCTTACACCTGCTACGTGTTTAGCTAAGCGTATTACCTGCTTCGTATATCCAAATTCGTTATCGTACCAAGTATATAATACTACGTTCTTTTTGTTATTGTGCACTATGGTTGCTGGTGAGTCATACACAGAACAGCAAGTATTGCCGATGATATCGTTGGATACCAATTCGTCATCTACGGAGTAGTAAATCTGGTTGATTAATTGACCATTCAATGCTTCCATTTTCACCATGTTATTTACCTCTTCTATTGAAGTCTCCCGTCCAAGTTCTAATGCCATGATCGCCAAAGATCCGTTTGGCGTCGGAACACGTACTGCGTTGGCTGTCAGTTTGTTTTCCAATGAAGGTATTACTTTGGTTACGGCACTACCTGCACCTGTAGAAGTGATGACCATATTGATCGCTGCCGAACGACCTCTACGAGGCTTTTTGTGCATATTGTCCAATAAGTTCTGGTCATTGGTATAGGCGTGTACCGTTTCGATGTGACCTTTAACGATTCCAAATTTGTCTTCCATCACTTTGAGAATCGGAGAAATCGCATTGGTTGTACAAGATGCAGCCGAATATATATTTTCATTTTCAAGATCCAAATCATCTTGGTTGATGCCGTAAACAATATTTGGAACACCTTTACCCGGTGCAGTAAGTAGCACTTTTGAAGCACCCTTGGAGGATAAGTGACGACTGAGTGCTTCTCTATTCGTAAAAACACCAGTATTATCAATGATCAATGCATTATTGATGCCATATTGGGTATAGTCGATATCTTCCGGGTTGTTAGCACAGATCATCTGGACACGCATACCATTGATGATAAGTACACTATGTTCTTTGTCAACGATGATACTGCCGTTAAATGCACCATGCACGGAGTCACTACGCAATAAAGAAGCGCGCTTTTCAAGCATATCCGGGTCTTTGTCCCGTGTTACGATAGCTCTAAGTCGCAGTTGCTGACCTTTTCCGGCTTGTTTTATCAGCTCTCTTGCAGCAAGTCTTCCGATACGTCCAAACCCATACAAGACTACATCTCTCGGTATCATTTTAAACTTGTCCTGACCGATAAAATCTTGTAAAGTATCCTGTAGGAATGCAGCTTTATCGCCATTGTATTGGTCTTTCTTTTGGATGTATTCATACGCCAATCGCCCTATATCCAACTTCGATGGAGCCAAATCAATTTCCGTTAAGGCTTCCGCCAAAGCTGATGTGGTCTGAATATCAACGGGTCTTTCGATGACATCCCTCGCATATTCCTGCAAATTCAGAATCTCTGCAATCGTGATATCCACTAAATGATTTCTAAAAAAAACGAGTTCGACACCTTTCTCATATAGGAGCTGACCTGTCTTACTTGCTAACTTTACGGCTGCTCGCTCTCGTTCTACATGCGCTTCAAGATGCGCTTCAAATCCAACTTGAGTACTCATATTTTTTGTTGTTTTTACGTTGCTACAAAGATATAAACTATTTGTTAAAGTAATGTAAAATATTTGAAAATTAATTTTTGATTTTAGAAAGAAAGGACGATTGAGAAAGGACGATTGAGAAAGGACAATGGACAGATGAGAATGGACAGATGACAATTGATAGTGGACAATGGACAATTGAAAGTTGAAAATTGAAAGTTGAAAATTGAAAGTTGAAAATGTTGGTAGCTGTTAGCTATTGGCTGTTAGCATTTACACCCTTACACCTTTAAACCTTTATACCTTTTCAATCAACTCCACAAATCCGACAATTCGGCAAATCAACAATAAAAATTAAACACTTACACCTATAAACCAATTCAACAAATTAGTCCAATCTATAAAAATCCATACATTAATAGAGAAAAATCATACATTAAGCGATTTTGTTTTAATAGGTGGCTATTAAGTGGATATATTTGTCTTTTAAAAGAATAAATCAAATTATAAATTTATGAAATCATTTTTTTCTACGGTTTTTGGATCATGTCTGGGCGTATTGCTGGCTATTGGGTTAGGATTTGTTATTATGATCAGTATCGCAGCATCAGCAGTGTCAGGTATTTCGGGTTCTGGAGCTTCTTATTCAGACAATACAATTCTTAGGCTCGATTTGGAAAATTTTATTCCCGAAAAATCAGACAACATCACACAATCTATATCTTTTTCTAAGATGCCGGATGCTATTGGACTGAGAGATATTCAGCTTTTGCTTGAAAAGGCTGCGAAAGATCCAAAAATCAAAGGTATTTTGATAGAAAATAATAGTGTAGCTGTTGGTCAAGCGAGTTTACTAAGTCTTATGGAGAGCCTAAGAGCGTTTAAAGAAAGTGGCAAATTTATTTATTCTTATGCTGATAATCATAGCCAATCATCCTATTTGCTATGTAGTGTTGCAGATTCGATGTTTTTAAACCCGATGGGAGGCGTGGATCTTCGTGGATTTGGTGCATCAATCCCGTTTTTTAAAGGCATGCTCGACAAAGTCGGAGTAGAGATGAATATCTTCTATGCCGGTAATTTTAAAAGCGCAACAGAGCCTTTCAGACTGAATGAAATGAGTGAGTTCAACAAGATACAGACCAGAGCATTTTTGAAAGATATGGAATCGGTCATGGTTGCTGAAATCAGTAAGAACAGAAATATTTCAGAAGAAAAATTAGCATCCATAATGACTGGAATGGAAGGTCGTACAGCTAAAAGATCTTTGGATAACGGACTTGTTGACGCATTGTACTATAAAGACCAACTTGATGATTTTCTAAGGTCAAAACTTGGTGTCAAAGAGGGTAAAAAGATTAAGACCTTAGGCCTTTCTAAATATAGTAGCGTGACAACAGTAAAAGAGACAAAATCTACCACTAAAAATAAAATTGCGATCTTATATGCTGAAGGTGAAATCGGTTATGGAAGTGAAGAGCCAGGAAGTATTGATGATAAAAGATATTTAAAAGCCTTACAAAAAATTCGACATGATGAAAATGTTAAAGCGGTTGTTTTACGTGTAAATTCTCCTGGTGGTAGTGCTTTTACAAGTGAAGTCATCTGGAGAGAAATAGAGCGAATTAAAGAAGCAGGTAAACCGGTGATAGCCTCATTTGGTGATTATGCTGCTTCGGGTGGTTACTATATATCTGCCGGAGCAGACTATATCATTGCTCAACCCAATACTTTGACTGGCTCGATTGGTGTTTTTATGATGTTGCCGGATGCGACCAAATTGCTCAACGACAAGCTCGGTATTCGCTTTGATACGATTAAAACACATGAGCTATCAACAGGTTTTTCTCCGATGTTGAAGCTTACCAATAGAGAAAAGGAGTTGCTTCAGGAGTCAACATTAGAGATATATGATATATTCCTTGAAAGGGTTTCTAAAGGAAGAAAACTCTCTATCGACAGTACAAAGGAAATAGCTCAAGGTCGTGTATGGACAGGTCGTGCAGCTTTGAATATCGGTCTTGTAGATAAGTTAGGTGATTTGAATGATGCCATTTCGATTGCAGCAGAAAGAGCAGGACTTGACGATTATAAAATAGCAGAATATCCTTATGTCGAAGAAGAAGTATTCATCAAAGTGATGAAGGAAATTCAAAGAGGTCAAGGTGGTGACAATGACGAATCCGTTCTTTTCTCAACTAAAGAAGAAAGAAAACTTTTACAAATGGCAAAAGAAACCAAATCCATGTTGAAGCTAAAAGAACCTCAGATGAGATTGCCGTATATTTTTGAATGGAATTAATAATGGTTGTTGACAGCATTGTATTAGATAAGTTTATGTGATACGATGTTGTGTTATTGAGACTTAGTGAAGAAGTTTACTTGAGTTTTAAAAATGAACAGATTTTTTTCGATAAAAATTTTATTATTGAAATAATATAAATTACCTTTGCGTCGCTTTTGAAAAAAGAGCGGCAAATGGAAGAGTGGCAGAGCTGGTTTAATGCACCGGTCTTGAAAACCGGCGTGGGTGATACCACCGGGGGTTCGAATCCCTCCTCTTCCGCGCTTCAACAGGAAAGGGCATCTGTAAGAATACTTATTGATGCTCTTTTTTATTTGATTATAAGCTAAGTAGAAAATTTTAATTTTTTAAATATTGAAATATCATGGGAAGAGCATTTGAATACCGTAGAGCGGCAAAAGAAAAAAGATGGGCAGCCATGTCCAGAGTATTTCCTAAAATGGCAAGAGCTATCACCATCGCAGCAAAAGAGGGTGGTATAGATGCGGACATGAACGCAAAGTTGAGATTAGCCATTCAAGCAGCCAAAGCAGCCAATGTACCTAAAGATAATATTGAAAATGCCATAAAACGCGCAGCAGGTAAGGATGCTGAAAATTATACTGAAGTCAATTATGAAGGCAAAGGCCCGCATGGAATTCAGGTATTTGTAGAATGTGCTACCGACAATACGACACGTACCGTAGCCAATGTTAAGTCTTATTTTAATAAATCAGGTGGATCCCTTGTGCAGTCTGGATCTCTCGACTTTATGTTCGATAGAAAAACAGTCGTTGAGTTTGAAAAGCCTGACAATTTTGATGGAGACGAGTTTGAACTGGATATGATAGATCATGGGCTTGAAAGCTATGAAGTCGATGAAAATACAGTCTATGCTTACGGTGATTATACAGATTTTGGGTCGTTGACTAAGGCATTTGAAGAGAAGCATATTCCAATCACTAAAGCAAATTTGCAGAGAATACCTACTTCACCAGTCGAGTTTTCAGACGAACAAATGGTTGACATCGAAAAATTTCTTGATAAGCTGGAAGACGACGAAGATGTTCAAGCAGTTTATACCAACTTGGCATAATTTCGGATCGAACATAGAATTTAGTGGGATATTTTTATTGTAATTTTAAGGTAATTGCTATCTTTGTCATTCACGATAAATCATAGATTAAGATATGCTCGAAAATGATCTTCAAATTCAGGTTTTTGTAACAGGTGGTACTTTCGATAAGGACTATAATTATATCACGGGTCAGTTGTATTTTAAAGATACACACTTACCGAAGATGTTTGAAAGAGGACGTAGTAAACTCGATATAGATATCAAAACGCTGATGATGGTGGATAGTCTCGAAATGACCGATGCTGATAGAGAAATCATCGTGTATAACTGCAAGAAATCTCAACATGAACAAATCGTCATCACGCATGGTACAGACACCATGGTGCAAACTGCTGCTGCTTTAGCTAAAGAAAATATTGGCAAAACAATCATTATCACTGGAGCGATGGTGCCGTATGCGTTCGGCACATCTTCGGATGGTTTCTTCAATCTTGGTTCAGCTTTGGCATTTGCTCAAGTACTCGAGCCAGGTGTATATATCGCTATGAATGGACGTTATTTCAATTGGGATAATGTCCGCAAAAACAAACAAACCGGTTTTTTTGAGACGTTGGAGAAGTGATTTGAAATATATTTTGATGAATTATGTTTCCATTGTATAACTTTGTGCCGTATTGTTATTTGAATATTAATAATAACCGAATTTAGGTTATGTATAATATATTGAAGTACTGTTTATATGAAAAAATATTATACTTTACTTTTGTTTGTTATATTTAGCGTCAATTTTGCGATTGGCCAAATTTCTATTTCAAGTTTACCTAATCTTTCACGTATAAACGTAACTGAAGTAACGAATACATATCATATTCATTCTTTTACAGTCTATGACTCGCGGATGTTAAACCGATTGGGAGCTGCTTTGAGTAATACTAATGACTTTGGTGGTGTTCCTGGTGCAGAGAACTACGATATTTACTATTCAGATGCAGTGGGTAATTTGGATGTTAATGGTGCCTATATTACTATTGAATGCAGATATTTGGGAAACTTTGGCGGAGGAGCAATGAATATTGCACATGTAGAGTTGGAATTTAATAATGGATTTAGGATTTCTCCTGATATGCTTTCTCGTTTTTATGCTGCTGGAAATAATTATTTGCAAGGTTCAGAACTGAATGCTGTTGATTGTGACCCAATCACGTTTACAACTATGGGAAATAATAGTGCAACACCAAATACGATGTTCCTAAGTCTAACTTTCGATTTTTCCAATATCATTTCAAAAATTGAATTGGTTGCTTGCGAGGGAGACGGATTTGAATATATATCGGGAAATACGGTTTTCAATGAGTCTAATCCTTCAGGAGTAGGATATATTGACCTTTTTAATGGTTGCAATATGATTGAGTTGGTAGAGATAGATTACTCACTTTCTAATCGTAAATCCTATACTTACAACGGTTGTAAAGGAGATAATCACTCAATAATTATCGGTGGTGTGACATTTGATGAAGATAATCCAGAAGGTCAAGTATCTGTTCCGGGAAGTTCAACGTGTGATACGATTTACCATGTAAAGCTCAATTTCGAGGCACATCCAATGGATACCATAAAATATAATGGTTGTAAAGGTGATAATTATTCGATTATTGTTGGTGGTGTGACATTTGACGAAGACTATCCAGAAGGTCAAGTATTTGTTTCGGGAAGTTCAACGTGTGATACGATTTACCATGTAAAGCTCAATTTCGAGGTACCTCCAATGGACACCATAAAATATAATGGCTGTAAAGGTGATAATTATTCGATTTTAGTTGGTGGTATAACATTCAATGAACAAAATCCTGAGGGACAAGTTTTAATTCCGGGAAGTTCAGGGTGTGATACTATATTTCAAGTACGTCTTGATTTTGAAGAACAACCAATAAATACAGTGAATTACAGCGGTTGCAAAGGCGATAATTATTCTATCAATATTGGTGGAGTGATATTCAATGAGCAAAATCCTCAAGGACAAGTATTCGTTTCGGGTAGCTCTGGATGTGATACTATATACATAGTCCAATTAGATTTTCTTGATCAATTCCAGAAGTCATTCGTTTACAATGGCTGTCAAGGCGATATGTATTCAATCAATATTGGAGGTGTGACCTTCAATGAGCAAAATCCAGAGGGTCAGGTTTCTATTCCTAACAGTTTAGGTTGTGATACGATATATCAAATTCGTCTCAATTTCGAATCGCCGCAGATATTTTCAATTCATTATAACGGTTGCAAAGGCGATAATTATTCGATCAATATTGGTGGAGTGATTTTTAATGAGCAAAATCCAGAAGGTCAAGTTTCAGTACCAGGAAGTTCAGGGTGTGACACAATATATCATATCCAACTCATTTTTGAAGAACAGTCGATAAATACAGTTAATTACAATGGTTGCAAAGGCGATAATTATTCGATCATTATTGGTGGTATTACTTTCAACGAACAAAATCCAATAGGTCAAATAGCGGTTCCGGGAAGTTCAGGATGTGACAGGCTATATCAAGTACAACTCAATTTTGAGGATTCCCCCACTGAAGTTTATACATATAATGGTTGTCAAGGAGATAATCATTCCATCAATATCGGTGGCATTATTTTCAACGAACAAAATCCTATCGGACAAGTTTTTGTCCCAGGTATTTCGGGTTGTGACACCATCATTCAGGTAAGACTCAATTTTGAAGATCACCCTATTGAAGTTTATAATTATAGTGGTTGTAAGGGAGAAGATTTTGAGATAAATATTGGAGGTGTGACTTTCAATGAGCTCAATCCACACGGTCAAGTTTTTGTTCAAGGAAATTCAGGATGTGATACTATTTACAATGTGCAATTGTATTTTAATAATTGTAAAATATGTAAATTGCACTATCCCAACATTATAAAAAGTTATGGGTCAAACAATGAATTTAAAATCATTTATGCTGATGATTGCGACATCACAGATCCGCAATTAAGCATATATGATCGTTGGGGCAATCTTGTGTATTTTGAACATACGAATGTATGGAATGGGAAATTTGGCACGGCTAATTGTGTTCCAGGTGTATATGTCTTTGTTTTTAAATATAGAATTGCCGACGATCAATTTCAGATTTATGGAGATGTTACAGTATTGGAGTGACAAATATCGGATTACCTTGATTTTATGAAAAAATCGCTATTGCTTATTATGAAGTTCATTCAACAAATTAGCTAAAAGACCAGTTAGATTTTTTCGGGAATACTTGTCTATGTTATTTTTTGAGGTAGTAGATGTGTCTATTATCGTTTCATTTGTGTATAAAGTGTACTGACTTTCTAAATTTTTCTTTACACTTTTCCAATCATTATAATCAATAATATTGTCATGACCAGCATTTTGTAAAATGTCGGCTGCATCTCCATGTTGTGGGCCTAAGCACAATATGGGTCTTCCTGAAGAAAGATATTCGAAAATTTTACCAGGTAATATCGACGCATTATTAGAAGTCCTATTGATGACTAATAAAAGTACGCTCGCTCTGTTCTGATACCTAATGGCTTCTTTGTGCGTGACGTATCCAACAAATTCAATATAATCACCAATGCCATAGTTTTCTATACTTTGCTGGATAATAGCTTCGGGTTTGCCTACAAGCCTGACTTTCAGATGAGTTAAAATTGGATGGTTTTCAGTCTTTAGCTGAGCTATGGCTTGCCACAAGGCATCGGGATTTCTTGCATCGTTCATCGTGCCAATATAGACTATAGAAAATGCTTCATCAAGGTCTAAATCTTCTTTATGCCTGTCAGCCTCGTCAAAGCCATTGGTTATAACTACTTTTCGAGTATTGGTGATTGGTTCAAGGTCTTTGGCTATGGTTTTTCCAACACTTACGATGACATCACAAGCATCCAAAACCTGCTTTTCTAATGTTTTATGCCGGTTTTCTGCCCATTTCGTCAGTCGGAGATCATCGAAATAATCTATTTGCGTCCAAGGATCGCGGTAATCGACAATCCAAGGTATATCATGGTATTTCTGAATGCCTTTAGCAATCAAATGGCAGGTATGTGGCGGACCTGTACTGATGACAGCATCCATGGGATTGTCTTGTAGGTATTGTCTTAATCGCTTAATGGCAGGCTTGATCCACCACTTTTTAGCATCCGGGATAAAGAAATTTCCTCTGATCCACACCGCTATTTTATCTTTGAAGCCCATTTTTTTACCTTGTGACAAAAAGTTGGCATCAATCTTATCATCCTTTTTCTTGCCTGTCCATTGCTTGTACAAGTCGTAAGGCTCTTTGATAGGTACTTTGATGACTTCTATATCATTCGGTATTTCAGTTCCAATCTGTTCATCCAAGATAGGGTAGTCAGCATTGTCAACTGTGAAAATAACCGGTTCCCAACCATATTCACGAAGATATTTAGCAAATTTAACCCACCTTTGCACACCACCACCACCTGCCGGTGGCCAATAATAGGTTATGATCAATACCTTTTTCATCAAGCATTATTAGCAAGTACTGGATTGTCTTCTTTTCTTACGGTTTTGTAAATGACAAATGCTAAAAATGCCAATAACAATACGGAGGATATTAAACTGATTTGCTCTCCCAGATAGTACGACTGTGGTTTAAATTCAAATACAATCGTGTGTTTGCCTGTAGGTACTTTCATACCTCGTAATAGATAATTTACCCGAATATGATCCGTTGGATTACCGTCTATATATGCCTGCCAACCTGTATTGGGCCCATAGTATATTTCCGAAAATACGGCAAACTGTTCACCAGAAGCATCACTTTCATACTCAATTTTGTTTGGCGAATAACTTTTCAAAAGGATCGAACCATTTTTGGACGGTTCCATGCCCTGAATATAATCTTTGTCAGCGATATTGACGATGACATCTCCTGCCGGATCAAAACTACCGAGTGCGTCCATTTCTTCTTTGGCACTATTGGCAGTGATGATATTATTAATAAACCAGGCATTACCCATGGCAGCTGGATTGAGTTGTGCACTAGGATTGTCGTCTGCTCCATTTCCAATGAAGTATTTGGTGTTGAGCATATTAAATACAGCCATGTTGTTTTTCATTATTTGATGATCGATCAGATCCTGATATCGTTGCATTTTTACTGCCGAGTAACCACCAATAGTCTTGTGGAAATAAGAAGTTGATGCTGAATTGAATGTATTGATCGTCGCATCCAACACACGGAAATTAGGGTCTTTATCCTGGAGTATTTGCGTATCCACTTCTCTTGGTTGAAACTCTGCTTTATACGCATTTTTACTAACGAAATCTTTTTTGTCGAGATATCCTTTTCCTACCTGGAACAAATCAAAAACACCCAAAATCGTCAGCGATGCGATCAATATTGTTCCACTTAATTTCTCTTTTAAATATGTATAAAGCAAACCGCCTGCAAGGAGTACTAAAAACAAACTTCTTAGCGCCGAAGCGCTCATCATGGAAGCACGTTGTTCATGTACAGCATCTTTGATTTGTGCGTATTGTTGATCTGCTGGTGTACTTAAATCGAAAAATGACGGGCCTGCCAACCATATTAACAAAGAAATACCGCCTATGATTCCTCCTGAAATTAACAGTGGCTTTATGTATTGCGATTTGTTTTCCTCTTTCATCAATTGCGATATGCCCAATATGCCGAGTAACGGGATAAAAATAACGGTTATACTCAATATCGAACTTGGTGCTCTGAACTTATTCATATATGGAAAATAATCAAACAAGAGCTTATTGAAAAATTCAAAATTCTTGCCTAATGACATCAATGTTGTTGTAATGACTACGGTCAAAATCCACCATTTGATTTCACCTTTTACGGTAAAAAGGGCGAGTACAAATAGGAAAAAGGCGATAACACCATAATAAACAGGACCACTTGTAAAAGGAAGCGCACCAAAGTATGTTCCAAATTGGAATGGCTGTCGTTGGCCTACAGCTTTTCCAAGTGATGACTGACCGTCGAGCCATTCACCTGAACCGCCACCTACGACTTTTGGGATAAATCCTGCCAATACATCGCCAACTCCATTACTCCATTGCATCGCATAGTCCCATTCAAGGCCACCTTTTTTGTCCGATTGTGTCGAAGCCTGTACGTCATGCTCTAAGATCTGACCACCACGCATGGTATGTTTAGTATATTCGTAAGTAGTCCAAAGTTTGGATGCGGAAGCGCCAAGCGATAGTACCGCTAAACCTGACATGATCGCCATACCTTTGACAAATGCATTGATTTTTTTCTCTTTGATAGCATTGATCAAATGGATGATGACCAATATGCCGAGCGATATAGCAAGGTAATACGTCATTTGTGGGTGATTGGCGGCTATATTTAAGCCTAATGCGATACCGAAAACACCGGCACCAAGAAGGAATTTTTCTCTAAATATGAGCAAGACACCCGCTATTACCGGAGCACTCGTCATGATCGCCATGACCTTGGAATTGTGTCCAGCCTCAAACAAGATAAAATTATTGGTTGAGAAGCCAAATAGTAAGGCTCCCAATAGACTTAGCCAAGGATTGACTTTGAGCAATAGGAGCAATAGATAGAACCCAATCATACCGAAGATGAAGTACCCAGTAGGTCGTGGGATGAATAATTGCCCGGCTTTTTCTACATATTGTAAGAGGTTGTTTTGTTGCCGAGCTGAAATCTGGTACGTCGGCATACCGCCAAACATGGAATTTGTCCATAACGCTTCTTCTCCTGTCTTTTCACGGTAATCTGTAGCTTCTTTGGACATGCCGATGTGCTGTATGATGTCGCCTTGCCTGACTACTTTGCCCTGAAACTGTGGCGAAAAGTATAACATATTGGCCAATATAATGACAACTATCGGAAGTAGATAAGGTGTTAGTGTTTTGAAATCCGGCTTCATATCTAATGTTTAGTCTGATTTTATGGCGTAATATTACGAATTTTTTGAATATCAATGGTAAGTTCCCAGATTGAATAATGGAAAATATTAGAATTTGTTCGGTTTGAGATGTTTACTATAATGAAAAAATAAAGTTTGGCAACGATCATTTTCGTTTTTAAACCAATAAGAATCACTAAGCTTTTTTTGACTTTTGTTATTTTGCTACATGTAATAAGTGAATTAACTTAGTGTCCCCAATGGTAAAAATAACCACTAAGATTCACTAAGAATTACACTAAGATACACTAAGTTCTTTTTTGATTTTTGAAATAATGCTAAGTGTACCAAGTGTCTTAACTCAGTGTTTTCAGTCGTAAACTTTAGTTAAAATTATTAAAAAATCTCATATTACCACTTGACGACAACACAAAAACGTGCTATATTACGTCTTTTTTCGTATCATTAAAAACTTTAACGTGATGTTCTGCTTTAAAAAATGAACGAAATCAAAGTGAAAAGTGTTTTCATATTTGGCTGTTTTTAAAATAGGCATAAAAGATATATTGCAATAGCGACAGATTTTAATTGGATTATGAATCAAAGTTTGAATAATTATCAGGTATTAATCCAGAAACTGGATAGGTTTATACGAAAGTATTACATGAACAGGCTGATAAAGGGAAGTCTTTATACGGTAGGTGTCGTATTGGGCTTGTTTTTGATATTCAACCTTAGCGAGTATTATTTTTATTTTGGTACAGGTATCAGAAAAATCTTTTTCTATGGCTTTTTGCTGGTTTCATTGGTAGGATTGGGCTATTGGGTTATTGATCCGTTGGTACGATACTTTAGGCTTGGAAGTACAATCGGACATGAAGATGCAGCGGTCATTATCGGCGATCACTTTACAGATGTCAAGGATAAATTGCTCAATGTACTTCAACTGAAAAAGTTGACAGAACTTGAAGATTCGGTATTGATACAGGCATCTATTGACCAAAAAACGGATGCGATCAAACTCGTACCTTTTCAGTCGGCCATTGATCTGAATAAAAACAGGAAGTATCTCCGGTATGCTTTGCCACCGTTTTTGTTGCTGCTTTTTATCCTATTTGCCGCTCCAAGTATGATCACAGAAAGTACCAACAGAATAATTCATAACGATACGAAATTTGCCAAAGCAGCGCCATTTTCCTTTATGTTGGAGCATGAAACGCTTGAGGTTGTCCAGTTTAAAGACTTTGAGCTGGTCGTTCGGGCTGAGGGAAATGTCTTACCCAATGAAGTTTATGTGACCTTGGATCATTTCCAGTATCCGATGACGAAAGTGGATAAATCTACGTTTTCATATACATTCAAAAATGTACAGAAAGATCAGGTATTTACATTGACATCAGGAACGGTTGAGTCTATACCATATACATTAAAAGTATTGGCTAAGCCAAACCTTTCAGAATTTACCCTCAATATGCAATATCCGGCTTACGTAGGAAGAAAGGATGAGGTCATACGCAATGTTGGTGATGTCGTTGTGCCGGAAGGAACGAAGATGTCATGGTCATTTGACGCTGCCAATACAGATAAGATTCAATTTGTTTTTGGCAATGAACCGACAGCACATGTAGCAGACCAGAAAGGCAAATCAAGCTTTGTGTATAGCTATAAAGCCATGCATGATATCGCTTATAAGCTCTTTCTTTCCAATAAATATGTGGCAAATGAAGACAGTATGCTTTTTGCTATTACGGTCATCAAAGATCAGTTTCCTGGTATTTCGGCAGAAAAGATAGTGGACAGCTTAGACAATAGTCTGATATATTTTGTAGGAAGTGCTTCGGATGATTATGGAATCAATGCTTTGTCATTTAATTATTCCATTACGAAGCAGCATGGGAAGGAAATGCCATTGCAAAAAGTAAAATTACCCAAGGATGAAGGTCGGGAAATCCAATTTAGCCATGTTTTTGATTTGAAAAAGATACAAGTCGAACCAGGAGATAAAGTGTCATTTTACTTTGAAGTGGCGGATAATGATGCTGTAAATGGAAGTAAAGTGTCTAAGACTTCGGTCATGACGTACAATAAGCCAACATTGGAAGAATTGCGTAAGCAGGAAAATCTGAATGACCAAGCAATCAAAGACGAACTGAAAGACGCTTTGAGCAAGCTGGATAAACTCCAGGAAAACATGCGCAAGCTTCGTGAAAAGTTGCTACAAAGCAAGCAATTGAACTGGCAGGATAAAAAAGAAATGGAGAAGATCCTTGAAGAGCAGAAGAAACTTCAGGAACAGATAGAGCAGGCAAGACAGAAGCTTCAGGAGAATATGAAAAATCAGGAAGAACTGAATAATATGCCTGATGAATTGAAAGAGCAACAAGAGAAGTTGAAAGACCTTTTTGACAAGGCAGCAGACCCTGAGACGAAAGAACTTATGGACAAAATCCAGGAACTCTTACAGGAGTTGGATAAAGAAGATGCCATACAAATGCTCGATCAGTTTGAGAATAATAACGATACCAAGCAGAAGGAAATGAATCGTCTCTTAGAGTTGTACAAGCAGCTCGAAATGGAGAAAAATATTAAGGATCAGATTAAAGATCTCGAAAAGTTAGCAAGCGAGCAGGAGAAATTGGCAGAAAAGACGGATAAAAATGAGCTTTCTAAAGAAGAATTACTGAAGCAGCAAGATGCGCTCAACAAAAAAATGGATGAGCTCATGAAGAAGCAAGAAGAGTTAGAAAAGCAAAATAAACAGCTTTCTCCTCCAAAAGATATGGGCGAGAAGAATGAGGAGCAAATGGACGATGCTAAAGAGGATATGGATAAGAGCAAGGATCAGATCCAGAAAGAGGAAAATCAAAAGGCCGCCAAATCTCAGAAAAAAGCCGCTCAAAAGATGAAAGACCAAGCTAAGAGTATGAATTCGAGTATGGAAGGTCAGGCCAAAGATCAGGCATCAGAAGATATCAAGACGATTCGCCAATTGCTCGAAAATTTAGTGAAGTCATCATTTGACCAAGAAGGGCTATTCCAAGAAGTCAATCATTCTATCGTCAATAGTGCCGTGTATCCTGCATTGATCAGGAAGCAATTTAAGATACAAAATGACTTTAAAGTCATCGAAGATACCCTCGTGGCTTTGTCTAATCGCAATCCAGATATCGAGTCTTATGTCATGGACAAAGTAGCCGAAATCAAAACTAACCTTAAAGAAAGTATCGATCTACTTGAAGAAAGACAGATATCAAAAGGACAGGAAAAGCAACGTCGTACCATGAAAAATCTGAACGACTTGGCTTTGATGATGAATGAGTCTATGGACAAGGCGATGCAGGATGCAGGTATGCCGGGAAGTGGATCGTGCGATAAGCCGGGCGGCAAAGGTAAAGGTAAGCCGTCCAATAGTAAGGCACCTATGGACAAGATCACAGAAGGTCAGCAGGAACTATCCGATAAGCTGAAAGAGATGCAAGGCAAAAAAGAGAAAGGAGAAAAGCCGGGCGAAGGAAAGGATGGCGACAAAGGAAACAAAGACGGACTTTCGGCAAAAGACTTCGCACAGGCAGCAGCACAGCAGGCGGCATTGCGCAAGGCATTGGAAGAACTCCAAAAAGAGAAAACGGAACAAGGAAAAGGGTCAAAAGCACTCGAGGAGATCATTAATAATATGGATAGAATCGAAACCGAACTCGTCAATAAGCGTTTAAACACGGAGACGATAAAGCGAATGAAAGATATCGAAACTCGATTGTTAGAAGCGCAAAAAGCAGAGATGCAGCGTGACCAAGATGAGCAACGCAAGTCTAAAACAGCTGAAGATAAGCGAAAGGAATTGCCGCCGTCTATACAACAATATCTGAAACAAAGGCAAGCGGAGATAGATATGTATAAAAGTGTTTCGCCTGTATTGAGACCGTATTATAAATCTTTGGTGGATGATTATTATAGGTCTTTAAAAAATGAATAAACATTATGATTGTTTTTTAGGAAATATCCTGATGTCGGCATAGTATTTGGTAATCATATAAAGTTAGTTTTATTAATTAAATGAAGCATCCCATGTTGTCAATTACCTCGAATCCCAATAATATCATGAAAGTAGAATCCTACCTCAAGGCACTGGATTTTGACTTCCCATTGCAAGAAGATAAGTTCGCCGATATACTGATCAGCCTTACTGAAGCTGTCAATAATGCGATCATACACGGAAATAAAAATGATGAAAGCAAGCGTGTACATATTTCCGTAAGGGAATTGACCAAAGGGATATCATTTAAGGTAGAAGATGAAGGCAATGGATTTAATCATGTTAAAATACCTGATCCGACGTGTCTTCAAAACATAGAAACATGTGGTGGTCGTGGCGTGTATATCATGAAAGCATTAGCCGACGAGATATCGTTTTCAGATGACGGACGCTGTGTAGAGATGCTCTTTCATGTTCATAATCAATCGGTCTAAGCCGGTATGAGTGCCATCGCGTTTCATGTTGCCGAAGATATAAAATTACCCATTAAAAACAAGCCTGCTTATAGGCAATGGATATTGGATACGGCGCAAGCTGAGCAAAAGTCTATTGACTTTGTCAATTACATTTTTTGTACAGATGAGTATCTCAAAGATATCAATATCAAATACCTCAATCACGATTATTATACGGACATCATCACTTTCCCATATCGTGAAGATGAAGTGATACAAAGTGATATGTATATCAGTGTAGATCGCGTGGCAGACAATGCAAAAGCATACGGCGTACCATTTGAAGTCGAATTAAGACGTGTCATGATACATGGTTTGCTGCATTTGATTGGCTACGACGACCATGAAGACAGCGACATCGCAGTCATTCGCTCTAAAGAAGATTTTTATATCGGTGCTTTTCCGGAGTGATATTGGGAAGTAAAGAAATTCAAATCATTAGAGGTGAAAGATTAAGGGGCACTCAACTTCATCCTAAAACGTATTCTTCCACATCATACTTTCTACGGGTCTGAGCGTCCGTTCGTTGTATTTGGCATTGGGTTTAGCGTTATAAAAATTGTTGATATCACCTTCTACCATAAAATAAATGAGCTGTCCGATAGGCATACCTGCGTAGATGCGTACAGGTTGCACGCATGAGAGTTCCAACGTCCACGTATTACAAAATCCAACGTCGCCTTTTCCCGCAGTAGCATGGATGTCAATGCCAAGCCGGCCGATACTGGATTTGCCTTCTAAAAAAGGAACAGTGTGGTGTGTTTCGGTATATTCTTCGGTGACACCTAAGTATAGCGTACCTGGTTGCATGACAAAACCTTCTTCAGGAATTTCAAAATGTTGTATGGTATTGTGCTTACGGGCATCTAATTCGCGATTGGTATATACAGCCATATTTTTTCCCAAATGAACATCGTAGCTGTTGGTGCCAAGACATTCAGGTCGGAAGGGCTCGATGATGATTTTTCCTTCTTTGATTGATGTAAGAATTGCTTTGTCAGAAAGTATCATGCTTCAAAAATTTCAGCGAAGGTAGTAGCAAAATCTTAATTTATACGAATTTATGTAGAGAAATATACTTCAAGGTGGAATTATGTGTATTCACAATTAAGGAAAAGGTACTAAATATTATTATCTTTGTCGTTTAAATAACAAATAATAATGAACAAATATACAACAAATATACAACAAATATACAACAAATATACAACAAATATTTGGTTACTGGCTCTAATATTTATTGTGATTAATTATGTGAACTGTAGGAAAGAACTAATAGTCGAAAACACAGAGATATTTACTTTTATTGATGATTTTGAAAATGACCTCCAACCTTTTTGGGATAAAGAAATCGCTGATGAATCACGCTACAGTATCGTAGATGACCCATTGTCACCGGGCAATAAAGTGCTAAAAGTGCATCTAAAACTTGAAGATATGGTAGCCAACGGAAGAAGGGCAGAATTTCCTTTATGGCCGCCGGATTCTTTGGGATTTAAATCCAATTACCGATTCCGGTTTATGTTGCCCGAAGACTTTTTTCATGCTGATGAACCGGAAGGGCATATTATTATTCACCAATTTCATGATCTTCCGGATCCCGGTTTTGACTGGTCAAATCAACATAAAGTAACGCATCCGCCGGTTTATCTCTCAGTCAAAAGAGATGATAATCACGTTTATACCATGCTTTTCAGAACTGGATTGGAAACAGGTGGTATGAATGAATCCGTGACCGTAGAGTCAAAAGAACCTTTGATGCCAAACAAATGGTATGTGTTTTCAAACGAAATTTACTGGCATGTATATACAAACAAGGCATATTCTATCCCAAAATTAGATGACGAATATATGTTCACAGAAGATATAAATGGCAGGATGAACCATAAAATAAGAAGACGAAATATGTATAACAGTCTTCCCAATTATCCGAAGATAGGCTTGTATCGTCAGGGCGGAGAACTACACGACCGTACGATTTATTTTGATGATTTCCATTATGAAACTCGTAGAGCAGGTGATTTTTAATATAGGCTGCCTTTATTCTGTAGGATCAGTTGTTGGATTCTTTAGTCTGTGTAACTAAAATCACATATCGGTATTGATTATCTCTTTATTTTTGTGCCGAAAATAATAAGTAAAAAATATTAAAATGACATATTCAGAGATTATCAACAATGATACACCGACATTAGTAGATTTCACAGCTTCATGGTGTGGTCCATGTAAAGCAATGGCACCTATTTTGGAACAATTGGCTACTAAAATTGGCGATAAGGGTAGAATCATCAAAATAGATGTAGATAAAAATCCAGGAATCGCTCAAAAAATGCAGATTCAGGGTGTTCCTACATTTATCCTTTATAAAAAAGGTAAAATATTGTGGAGAGATTCTGGTATGCAATCACTCGCCAATTTGCAAAGCCTGATTGAAAATGCGTAGATGTGTTAATTGTTAATGGACAATTGATAATTTACGAATCACTACTAAACGGGTAAAATTTAAAAAAAGAGCAAAACCAGGCACTAACCTACTGATATTCAGCAAGTGTTTCTATTTTGTCAAAAACCCACCCTACCTTATTTTAGAACAAAGGAAGCTGAATACATGGCGATTTATTCTTGCTTTTTCGTTTTTGGTATGTTCTTTGACTATTTTGCACCATCCAAAATTCATCAACGTGACTAATCAGATGTATTCTGACTAATGCCGCAATGGATAGCTCCCTAATTTTTAAAATTTAGTCGGTCAGTAGTGTTTTTTAATAAGACTGAAATAGGAATGTTAGTGCATTTAATAAATGGCAAAAATGCGGTATCTCTGGGTTTTGGATATCAATTGTTTAAAAGGAAAAGTCGATGATATTTAATACCGTTTTGACATTATGGCAATATAATTTCTAAATAAACACCCAAAATCAATGAAATTCCATAAATACCCCATATCTTTGCATCCCGTAACAAGGAAAATAAAAGTTTCTTTTTATCAAATTATCATGGCTAAATATATATTTGTTACGGGTGGTGTTACTTCCTCTTTGGGTAAAGGGATCATCGCTGCGTCACTTGCAAAATTACTCCAATCCCGTGGTCTCTCCGTTACCATTCAAAAGTTAGATCCTTACATCAATGTCGATCCAGGCACACTCAATCCTTACGAGCATGGCGAATGTTATGTAACCGAAGATGGTGCAGAGACAGATTTGGATCTCGGACACTACGAACGTTTTCTTAATAAATACACCTCTCAGGCCAATAATATCACTACAGGCAGGATATATCTCAATGTCATTGAAAAGGAAAGAAAGGGCGTTTATCTCGGAAAAACCGTTCAGGTCATCCCGCATATCACAGATGAGATAAAGCATCACATCCAGCAATTAGAAAGCATCGATGATTATGACATCATCATTACGGAAATCGGAGGAACCGTAGGAGATATCGAATCCCTACCCTACCTTGAAGCACTGCGACAACTCAAACGGGAAGTGGGCAAGGAAAACTGTTTAGTCATTCACCTTACCTTAATTCCTTATCTGAGCGCAGCTCAAGAACTCAAAACTAAACCAACACAACACTCTGTAAAAGAGCTCTTGCAGGCCGGAATACAACCGGATATCCTTGTATGTCGCACAGAACACGCATTACCAAAAGAATTAAGAGAAAAATTAGCTTTATTTTGCAATGTGGATGAAAAATCGGTCATAGAAGCCATTGATGCTGATACGATTTATGATGTTCCTCTTCTGATGCTCAAAGAGAAACTTGACAAAAATGTATTAAAAAAGCTAAATATTAAAGCCAAAAACGAACCGGATTTAGACCATTGGAAAGCTTTTCTCGGCAAACTCAAAAACCCTACACGAGAAGTCAATATCGGGCTTGTAGGCAAATACAATGAACTTCAGGATGCATACAAATCTATTTATGAAGCATTCATCCATGCAGGAGCGATGAATGAATGTAAAGTACACGTGATTCCGATTCATTCGGAGACATTGGAACAGGGCGAAATCGGGAATAAATTCAATAATTTAGACGGTGTACTCGTTGCACCTGGATTTGGTGCCCGTGGTTTTGCTGGGAAATTGGAAGCTATCCGCTATGTCAGAGAAAATAATATTCCTTTTTTAGGGATATGTCTCGGCATGCAAAGCGCCGTGGTTGAATACAGTAAAAACGTCCTCAATCTTCCTGATGCCAACTCTACAGAGGTCAACCCTGATACCATTGACCCGGTCATTGATCTGATGGAGGATCAACAGACTATAACGGTCAAAGGCGGTACGATGCGACTTGGGAGTTATACCTGTAAATTGTCAAAAAACTCATTAGCTCATAAAATCTATGGTCAAACCGAAATATCTGAAAGGCACAGACACCGATATGAGTTCAACAATGACTATTTGGAAAGAATAGAAGCGGCAGGGCTCATTGCTTCGGGTAAAAACCCGGAAACAGGCCTGGTAGAAGTTGTTGAATTGCGTGAACATCCATTTTTTATAGGTGTTCAGTTTCATCCGGAGCTAAAAAGTACCGTAGAAAATCCGCATCCGCTGTTTGTCAGCTTTATTAAAGCAGCTTTACTGAAGAAGCAGGCATGAGAAAATTAAAGCTCGAAGAACTCAACAGGCAAAGTGTCGATACATTCAAAGACGCTCCAAAGCTACCCGTCATCGTAGTCCTGGACAATATTCGCTCTGCACTCAATATCGGATCCGTATTCCGGACATGCGATGCTTTTGCGTTTGAGGAGATATATCTATGCGGTATCAGCGCAACGCCACCCAATAGAGAAATCACAAAAACTGCCATTGGCGCAACAGAATCCGTAAAATGGTCACATCATCCCGATATCAGCCAGGCCATACAACAATTGAAAGCATCGGGATACAGTATCATAGGCATTGAGCAAACAGACAACTCTGTTCTACTACAGAATTTCACGCAACACCCTGAAAAAATGGCTATTGTATTTGGCAATGAAGTTGACGGAATCTCAGAATATATCTTGCAAGAATTGGACTATTGCATAGAAATTCCGCAATACGGCACCAAACATTCGCTCAATGTGTCCGTCTGTGCAGGCATCGTATTATGGACGGTCTCTGAGATGTTCAGACGATGATTGGATGTTGGTTATTAGATATAATAGCCATTAACTATTTGCCCAATTGGATTATAAACGACCTACAGGGTAAAGAATTACAGTTGTCTGAATCGGTGTAGAAAATCTAAAAAAACCAAGCGTAATCTCTTAAAGTAAAATTCATACTATTTTTCAAATGAACCTTTACTCTTCCTCTTGTACAGAAGGTGGATACATCGTCTTGATGCTTTCGAACATTTCATCAATTCTAAACATTTCGTCGATTGTGTCGTCAGAGAAGAAATGAATGACGGGAATACGCCTTACCTGACTTTTGATACGTTGCACCAACGCTTGCTTGAGTAGATGTGTATGGTTGGATATACTATTCAGTACGGCTTCTTTGTCTTGTGCATTGAAGATACTCAAATATATTTTGGCCATTGATAAGTCCGGCGCCACTTTGACCGTTGTGACAGAAACAAAGGCATCTCCATAGATGTAGCGACCGTGCTCCTGAAGAATCGGTGCGAAATTACGCTTAATAAGTTCTCCTATTTGCAACTGACGCTTACTATCCATGATTAAATATTATTTTTTATATTAGGGCAAAATTAATAAATTTGCGGATAATACCAAATTGTTTTGAAGAACGGCCTATGATTTTAAGTGATGGATTGTGAATGATGTAATAGCGAAATTGATAGATTTTAATAAAATATTATTTATTTTTAATATTTATAATTAATAAGTTATCAATGGTATATAAATTTTCACCAAATAGACTTATAGGAAAAGTAGATAAGGTATATTGCATTTTAAATCGAAAATAAATTGGCTAATCACGAGGATAAACTTGAACTGCCGATAGAATATGTCAAAGGTATCGGACCAGCGAAAGGAGAAACTTTTCGCAAGGAACTCAATATCCATACTGTACATGACTTGCTGCATAGTTTTCCATATCGATACGTTGACAGAACAAAATTTTATTTGGTTAGTGAAGTCAGAGAAGACAGTGATTTAGTACAACTCAAAGGCAAGTTACTGACATTTGAAAAGATCAAAGGCAAGTACAACAGAAGTCGATATCAAGGGAAATTTCAGGACAGCTCAGGGATGTTGGATTTAGTTTGGTTTCAAGGTGGCAACTGGCTTGAAAAGATACTTATCGTAGGAGAAGAATACATCATCTTTGGCAAGATAACCGTATTTAATGGGAAAAAGACCATGGCACATCCAGAAATGGAGTTGGTCAGCGATGCCATACAGCAGGTAGCCAGAACGTATGATCCGGTATATTCCAGCACCGAAAAGATGAATGCCAAAGGTGTAGATCAGAAAATACGCCGTAAGATCAATCGCCAGATATTGAGCGTATTGACACCGCAAGACATTCCAGAGTCTTTACCAGACTATTTGATAGAGAAATTGAAACTGTGCTCGAGATTAGAAGCGGTGCAATGGATACATTTTCCTGAAAATGAGGCTCAGAAAGTTGCTGCCGTTAATCGGATAAAATTTGAAGAATTTTTCTACGTACAAATGCGGCTTTTACAGGGTAAAGTACTGAGAAAACAGAAGTTTAGAAGCTTGCCATTTACGTCGGTAGGAAATCACTTTAAGCATTTTTATAACGATAAAATGCTCTTTGAACTGACCAATGCACAGAAAAAAGTAGTCAAAGAAATCCGCGCCGACCTTGCCAAGTCAACACAAATGAATAGGCTTCTACAAGGCGATGTAGGTAGCGGTAAGACGATTGTAGCTCTACTATCCATGTTGATAGCCTTAGATAATGGTGTCCAATGTTGTATGATGGCGCCTACGGAGATTTTGGCTCAGCAACATTTGGAGTCGATTCAGACGGCTTTAGAAGGTATGGATATTCAAGTTGCTTTCCTTACGGGCAGCGTCAAGGGTAAGAAGCGACAGAAGATATTAGAGGATCTATCGAATGGTCTGATTCATATCATCATCGGTACACATGCGCTGATAGAAGATACTGTCGTATTTAAAAATCTGGGTTTGGCTATCGTTGATGAACAGCATCGTTTTGGTGTAGCACAGCGGGCAAGTCTTTGGTATAAAAACGGAAGTTTCGTACCACATATATTGGTCATGACGGCTACACCGATACCTCGTACTTTGGCGATGACCCTATATGGGGATTTGGACGTGTCGATTATAGACGAATTGCCGCCTGGTAGGAAAGAGATACAGACCTTACATAAATACGAATCCGCACGACCACAGGTTATAGCATTTATGCATCAAGAGATCGCTAAAGGGAGACAAATATACGTCGTATATCCATTGATCGAAGAGTCTGAAAAGTTGGATTTGCAAAATCTCCAAGATGGTTACGAACGATTGTTACAATATTTTCCGTTGGAAGAGTACCAAATCAGTATTGTTCACGGACGTATGCACGCCAGAGACAAAGACTTTGAGATGCAACGTTTCGTTAATAAGACGACTCAAATCATGGTGGCAACTACCGTGATAGAGGTTGGTGTCAATGTGCCCAATGCTTCTGTGATGATTATCGAAAATGCCGAGCGTTTTGGTTTGTCTCAATTGCATCAACTGCGAGGACGAGTAGGTCGTGGTGCAGACCAATCCTATTGTATATTGATGAGTGACTATAAACTATCTAAAGAAAGTCGCGAACGCATAGCTACGATGGTACGCACCAACAATGGTTTTGAGATAGCGGAAGCAGATCTAAGACTGCGTGGTCCCGGCGATATCCAAGGCACACAGCAAAGCGGGTTATTGGATTTTAAATTGCTTGAACTCAGCAAAGACCGACCGATCATGGATGCTGCAAGGAATATAGCAATACGGATCATAGAAAATGACCCAAAATTAGAGCGAGATATTCATCAACCTATCCAACACCATATCGCTAAGTTGATGAAAAAGAATAGAAACTGGAATGTTTATATGCGGAGTTAGTGACATGAATTTTTCAGTAGTATGAAATGAACTTTAGCAAAATAAGAAAAATTTTATTGGCTTTAATTTGTTTTTTGTAAATATTTAGTTAAGTTTGTCTTTGAATAGATAGATTTATTAGTTATTAGTTTGGAATGATTTTGACTTAATATTATTTTTTAAAGCTAATAATCAGATTAATACATATTTAGTAATTTTGTAATTTTTTAAATTTTAAGCCATGAAAATTGGAAAACATTTCTTTGGGTCGCTAATAGTTTTATTAACTTCTTTCATGTGCTGCACTACACTTTTATCGCAACAAAACTTACCATTAAAATTTCAAAGTGATGAGATAAAATGGTCTGAGCTTTGCTGGATGGATGGTTTGGATAGCGATGATCAAAGGTTGTATTTACCGATTCAACCGATTATAGTTGAGGATACGATTTATCTTTTTAAGAATTTTTATAAAACTAAAAAATTAGATAACATATATTTTGGTGAGTGTGGATATATGGTCAAGAAACTCAACATAAAGAGTGGAGAAAAGTACTGGGAACTGCAAAGAGTTTACTTAGAAATCAGAAATAGAAAAATAATCAGTCATTCAAAATTATCAGGAAATAATATTGAGGTAGTACTTTATGATGAAATTAATAGTACTGGAACTACATGGGCACAAAGTTTCCCAGCTCATATTGTTATTGATAGTAAAAGTGGCATCATCATAGACAGTAATTATGTCAATAAAACAGATCCGGATTTGTTCAAGTTATCTTCAAGAGGATGGGATACATTTATTCGTCTTATAGGCAATTCTGAACCTACGACACTAAAAAGAGAATATGGCTATGCACAGCTTTCAAGAGGAAATACTTTTCGTAAAGTTGATCAATCAGGTTATCTGATCAGTATTGATACAGTAGAATTTCCATCATTAAAATACAATGCAGCAACGAGTAGATTGGAGCAGGTACAGAATGACTCTATTTGGATGATTATCACAAGTAAAATTCAAAATAATTCCGCAATGCAAGTACTGTTTTCAAAGTATGACAGCGAAATGAATCTGGATACGACGTATGACCTGTCTGAGTATTTTTCTTTTCCGATATCGGGTTCAAAAGTATTCAGTATAGACAATGGTTATTTTATAGTAGATACGTATGATGAAAATCCAATAAAATATCATTATTACTTATTCAATTCAAATGGAGCTTTTATAGATAGTATATCCTACACCATTGATGAGGATGAACATCAAAAGATCGGTAGTTATGGAAAAGTTTTTCCGATAGTAGATAGAGTTAATAAACGAATGTTAGTAACGTATGGACGACAATACAGGATAACAGAAAGTACTATTTTTGAGGTGTTTGCCAATGAAGGAGGCAGTTTAAAAACACTTAGCAGTATCAAGGTAGAAGGAATAGATGATCATTTTCGGGTAGAGTATGCCACGATGCTTGACAATGGAGATATATTGCTGTATATTGAGCAGTTTTTAGAGCCTGAAAGACCATTAAGACCGACACCCAAATGGTACAGTTGGATACTACTCGACGGCTCCAAAATGAATATCGTAAGCAATACAAAAGATGAGGCAAATGTCAGTAATCAGCTGATACTATATCCTAACCCTACGACCAATAACATAAGCATTGCAAACTTAGACGCACCAGCTACGGTAACGATCACTAATATCAATGGACAAGTCTTAAAACAGTTGAGTAATATCGAGTACGAAGTGAATATATCGGATTTACCGGCAGGAATGTATATCTTCGATATCACCAATAAGACTATTAGCGAGCGGCATAAGGTCGTGAAAGTGCGTGAGTAGGGATAAGTCGCATTAAATATACGCTCAAATTCAGCTAAAAACGACAGCTTGATCATTTTGACAAAGCTGTCGTTTTTTTTCTGTATCTTTACTGCTCATATTTTTGATTTGTGGAAAACCAAGGTATGAAAAAAGGAGCTATCCGCAATAGATAGCTCCCTAATTTTTAACATTTAGTCGGTTAGTAGTGAAAAAGAATATTTTTTTTGATTGTACTCACAATTTTGTTTATTTTATTGTTGATTGTTCTTTTATTCTTTACTTTCGTGAGTTTCTTACGATAACAACTAAAGACTCAAATAAAATATTTGGAAATATTGATTGATTTGAACAACTATAAGATGTTTAAACAATTGATTTTGGATATTTACATGTTTATTTTGATCACATTTCATCAACAACATCCATTTTACTCCATTATGTTACCAAAATGTCAAAGTTGTATTTTTTAACACTTACATATTATTAATTATTATTATCTTTGCGACCATTTTTAATATGAGTGTAGCACAAGATGAGAAATCACAATCTAACTGTATATAACAGTCTAACCCGACAAAAGGAAAAATTCGAGGCCATGCATGACGGTTTTGCCGGTATGTACGTTTGTGGCCCTACAGTATATAATGATGTTCATCTTGGCAATTGTCGTACTTTTGTGAGTTTTGATATCATTTATCGTTATCTAACATTTCTTGGATACAAGGTTAGATATGTTAGGAATATTACGGATGTTGGTCATTTGTTGGACGACGGCGAAGATCGTATGTCTAAAGGAGCGAGAATAGACAATCTCGAACCTATGGAAGTAGCACAAAAATATACGCTTGGCTTCCATCAGGTCATGCAACTTTTCAACACGCTTCCGCCGACGATAGAGCCGCGTGCTACAGGACACATCATCGAGCAAATCGAAATGGTCCAAAAAATCTTAGACAATGGATACGCATATATTGCAAATGGATCTGTCTATTTTGATACCATAAAATTTGCACAAGAAACGGGCGAATATGGAAAATTGAGTGGTCGCGTAATAGACGAATTGCTTTCAGAAACAAGAGACAACCTTAAAAATCAAGATGAAAAAAGGCATCCTGCGGATTTTGCGATATGGATGAAAGCATCTGATGAACATATCATGCGTTGGTCATCACCTTGGTCGATAGGATTTCCCGGCTGGCATCTTGAATGTAGTGCCATGAGTACGAAGTATTTGGGTCAACAATTTGACATCCATGGCGGAGGTAATGACCTCAAATTTCCACATCACGAAAACGAAGTAGCGCAAAACTTGGGTTCCTGCAAGGTGCACCCTGCCAAATATTGGCTACATACCAATATGCTGCTAATGAACGGCAAAAAGATGTCCAAAAGCGACGGAAATACCATTTCACCTTATGAATTGCTCTCTGGAGAAAGCGAGCATGTTTCTAAAGGATATCATCCTATGGTGGTTCGATTTTTCATGTTGCAGTCACATTACAGATCAACCAATGATCTTACAGATGAAGCGCTTCAAGCAGCTGAGAAAGGGTACAAACGAATGTTTGAAGCCTATAAGTCTATCGGTGCACTCACAACTACCCAAACCTCCAAAACTAATCTTGACGACAAAATAGAAGGTATCATCCAAGGCGTTTATGATGATATGGATGACGATTTCAATACACCACGTGCTTTAGCCAAATTATTCGAATTGGTCACGATCATCAACAGTCTGAAAGACGGTCAGACGCCTTTGACTGAAATATCTCAACAAGGTATTTTGGCATTAAAACAGGCATTTGACATAATAATTTTTGACATTTTAGGGTTAAAAGATGAAGACAGTGACAACTCAAGTGCTGTTGATGGACTCATGCAATTGATCATAGAACTTAGACAATTGGCCCGAACCAATAAAGACTGGCCTACTGCTGATAAAATTAGAGACAGTCTCAATGAGCTAAATATACAGATAAAAGACGGCAAAGAAGGTAGCTCTTGGTCTTATACTTAATCTGAATAGAATAATAATTTTTGAATAAACAAACACGTTTCATTAACCATTTAATTAGTAGTACAATGAAGAATTTATTTTTAATTATAGCTGTGATATTTACAGCTCAAACGATGTCACAGGCTCAGCAAGTCAGTGAAAAAAACTGGACAGTGATTCATGAGCGATTTGCAACTTGGTGTCCATTTTGTGGAACATGGGGTTGGGATTTTAAAGATAGTATCCTTGAAGAGTTTAAAGATGATAATGTTATCTTTTTGTCTTTAGATCATAGCGGTGATTTGAACAATCCGATTGCAACTGAATTTGACAAAAATTTCGGTGGTAATTCTCAACCGATCTTTTATGTTGACGGTACAGATATAAAGGTGTCATCTTCCAATGGCGCTACCAAATTGCAAGAAACGAGGTTTGAGGTTGACTATAAGAATGGAGAAACGCCTTATAGTGCTTTAGGATTAGAAGCAACTCTTGATATAGATACCAAAACACTAAGTGCCAATGCGTTGATAAGATTTATTCAAGGTGTAGAAAGTGGCAATTACTATGTTGGCTTATATTTGCTTGAAGATGTATGGGCCAATCAGGCAAGTCGTACAGGTTTACAATTACATAAAAATGTATTGGTAGGTAGCTTTTTGCCGAATGTTTTTGACAATCATTTGATATCAGGTAGAGTGGATAAAGATACAGAATTTCAAGTATCCGGTTCCTTGGAGAATATCACAGGCGAAGCGGCCAATTATAAAGTTTTGGGTGTTGTGTGGGCGTTTAATAATTTAGAGAATAAGTATTTGTTCAATAATGCTTTTGTAACGGATGTACAACAGACTACTTCAACAAAAAACACGATTGAAAATACTATTTATTTTAATGCATACCAAGCGGAAAGTGGTAATATCGTAGTCAATTTTGAAGCAGAAACTCAACTTTCTACATCATCAGAATTAACACTGACTGATATGTCTGGTAGTGTAATCAAAAAACTAACGGCTAAGGATTTGAATGCAAAATCTATACAAATAGATGCAAACTATACGCCTGGAGTCCATATCATAACTGTTATCAATAAAGGCGTATCGACTTCTAAGAAAATTGCGCTTTTCTAAGGAATATTCATAAATCTAATAATATAAAAAGGATTTGCATCGGAATGATGTGAATCCTTTTTATGTATAAAGGCTATCTTATACATCTGAACTTACAAAAGGAGGTAGTTCATGTCCTATTAACTTTTAGGGTTGTGAAACGGATTTTTATGGAAAATTTGAAATTATCTAGCTATAAGCAAAACATTTTGTTTCTAAAAATAGAAACATTTTTTAATTTTACATTGTTAAAGTGAGTTAATAAAGAAGTTGAGATATTTTGAGACAATATTTATGAGTGAAGCTGACGAGTTCAATTAACAGGGCAGTAAAATTGAAAACAAATACTTTGAATTCAAATATAAAAGATAACAAAAATGGCTAAAAAGGAATTTAAAACTTATTCGCTCGCCGAGATGAAAGATAAATACATCGGCAAAGTTGGAACACAGGATCGTGACGAATACGAATATGAACTCAATATGGATGTATTAGGAAAAATGATTAAAGCAGCAAGACAAGAAAGAAAAATGACACAAGAAGAACTCGGTCAACTTGTAGGCGTTCAGAGAGCTCAGATATCAAAACTTGAAAGCAGTGCCAATAGTGCAACCATTGATACAATCATAAAAGTATTCAGGGCTTTGAAAGCAGATATTAATTTCAATGTAAAATTACAAGACCACTTCGTTAAACTCGCATAATAAAAGGGTCGGTTTTGTCATTCACCATTATCAACAAATCCCTGCAATAACTCATATAGCTGATTCCCTGTGATTTTTACGCCGGATTCGGCCATTTTAAACAGTTCTGTATTGCGGTCGGGATGATAGGCTTTTTCTTCTTTTGATATTTTGAATTTATCGGTATTTGTTTGTAAGCCGTCGAGCATTTCCTGGATAGACGGATATTCGTCTTCACTTTCTAACCATATCATGGATATTGATGCTGAACCACATTTGAATACCATAAGATTTTTACCATTAAAATATTCGAGATATTGAATTTTGTTGAGTATCTGCTCAAATATAAAATCACTGAAAGATTCAAAAATGGTGTTTACCTTGTCTTTTTGCGTGGTTTTCATTTCTTCCCATAAAGGCGCATCGATACCATTCACAGCTAAAAATTTAATAAACTCTTCTTCAAAGCCTACTTGTTCCTCTTTGGATAGTAATCTGTACTTCATTTTATTGTTGTTGGTTGTTAGTTGTTGGTTGTCGGATTGAAGTTTCGTTATTCCTTACTCCATTCTTGCTAATGGTGTTACGCTTTGATCTGCGAAATATCCTTTTTGATATAAGTAATAACCGGCTATCCCAATCATACCAGCATTATCCGTACAATATTGAAATGACGGTATATAGGTTGTCCAATTTTCTTGTTTCCCTATTTCAGCCAGCGCATTGCGTAAGCCGCTATTCGCTGAGACACCGCCTGCAATCCCTATATGTTTGATGCCGGTTTGGTCTGCCGCCAGTTTTAGTTTTCGCATCAGGATCTGTATGATCGTTGCTTGTACAGAGCAACATATATCATTGAGATTTTCCCTGATAAATTCCGGATTGTCTTTTGTATGCTTCTGCAAAAAGTACAAAATCGAAGTTTTCAAACCACTAAAACTAAAATCGAGACCGGCCACCTGAGGTTCTGGAAATGTAAATTTATGTGTTCCTTGTTGTGCCAATGTATCAATAATCGGGCCGGCAGGATATTCGAGGCCAAGCATTTTGCCTGTTTTATCAAAAGCTTCACCGGCTGCATCGTCTTTGGTCGATCCGATCACTTCCATATCGTCAAAATCATTAATCCGCACGATCTGCGTATGTCCACCGGAAACGGTCAAACACAAAAATGGGAACGGTGGATGAGGTGCTTCAGCAAAGTGCGACAAAACATGCGCTTTCATGTGATGCACTTCTACCATTGGAATATCAAGACTCAATGCCAAAGACTTGGCAACTGATACGCCGACCATCAGGCTTCCCAACAGACCTGGACCACGTGTAAAGGCGATCGCATCCATATCTTCCAATGTTTTTCCGGCTTCTTTGAGTGCAGTATCGATCACTGGAATGATGTGTATCAAATGTTGTCGGCTCGCCAATTCGGGTACCACGCCACCATACACAGCATGTACATCCTGATTGGCTATCCGATTAGATAATACCAGACCATTTTCTATAACCGCAGCGCTCGTATCATCACAAGAAGACTCAATAGCTAAGATTGAAATTTGCTTTTTTATCAAAATGTACAGGAATTTGATTCAATTAATGTATATATTTGCCGCGTAAAATTACGATATTAATGCTTATTAGTATTCATAAGATGATTCAAATATGATAATTCATATTCGTTTAAACTAAAATGCCATGTTACAAAGAGATTTTGATTTGTCCGTAAATAACCCTGAACATCAGCTTTCACTGACGATGACCATTGATCAACTCAGTTACGCTATCTTTGACAATCATGGCGTTTTAATACGGCATAAAACATACCCGAATATATCTTTCAATGCACCAGCTACGCTTGAAATACTAAAAGCAGATCCGGATTTAACAAAAGGATATGGTAAAATATCCGTGACGGCACTTACAGGTGACGCACATCAACTTTCATTTAGAGACGATCAGATATCGGACATCATCCCAAATTTTGAATTTAAAAATGTGCAGATCGAGAAGCTTCCCGGAGCTATGGTTTATAATTATTATGGTCTAACGCCTGCACAAAAGAATCTCTTAGGCCTGCTTTTTCAACAAGATACATACGAAATACATAATTTTGTTTTCGCGCTGACCAGCTATTTTATTGGATTGAATCAGCCGATAGTACATCTTCATTTAGAAGAAAATTCCGTTTATATCTACATCCAAAAAAATGGAACGATTCAGTTTTTTAACTCGTATTGGTTTAAAACGGCTAATGACATCTTGTATTTTACATTAGCAGCGTGCAAGCTCAATGGGATCAACATGCAAGATGACAAAAAGACAATAAGTGGCGGAATAGAAAAGGATTCGGAAATCTATGTAGCCCTTTCAAGATATCTGGGAAATTTAGACATTATAGAAGATGCTTCATTCAGGCTTGATCCGACATCAGGATATAAGCCACACTACTACTTTGCACATTATATTGGGAAATCATGCGTATTATAGGCTGTAGATTTAAGGGTAGAAGATTTCATCCACCTGCGAAAAACTGGCCAACCAGACCTACGACAGACTTTGCCAAAGAAGGCTTATTCAACATCCTGACCAATCAGGTGGACTTTGAAGATATCTCGGTTTTAGATTTGTTTGGCGGTACGGGAAATATCAGCTACGAATGTGCTTCAAGAGGCTGTACGGACATTACGTATGTAGAAAAATTTGCGCCTTGCACTCTATTTGTAAAGGAAGTAGCTCAAACATTAGATATAGCATCCGATATCCGCATCATCAAATCAGACGTTTTCAAATTTTTAGCTTCCAATACCCGAACTTTCGACCTCATTTTTGCTGACCCACCCTACTCCATGCCCGCACTCGACAAACTGCCTGATGTGATTTTATCTTCTGGTGCGCTTGCGGAGACAGGTATGTTAGTACTAGAACATGGCAGTCAACATACGTTTAAAAATCATCTAAGATTTAAGGAAGACAGGAAGTATGGAGATAGTGTGTTTAGTTTTTTTGAGTAAATTCTCTGACATCATTATCAGGGCAACCGATTGAGTATTACAGCATTTGATTTGCTTATTCCTTTTGTGTTTTTGTAGAATTTGATTTATACAAATATGAGAAATTATGGAGGATATATGTGATTACTGTAAAATATTTGTAAATAAACTTTCCTATAAAAAAGTTTGATGTAACTTCATTGGATAAATGGTAGAGTATTGTAAATTTGTAGGTTGGAGAAATTTTAACGAACCCACTGAAACAGACAAATGCCATTTGTAACAGAGTATAATATTTTACTCGTTTTAAAGAAACTTATAAGTAAAATTCCTGACACTATCGGGTAACTCCTACGGAGTATATTTTCATCATGCGTATATTGGCTACAAATGTGCTGCTCCTACGGACATTTGATTATCCTATTGATTTTCTGTAGTATATTGTCATTCACTTCGACAGGCTCAATGGGCAGGGACAAAACATTTGTAAACAAGACTGGATTCCAGTGAGCTATTGCTCCGTAGGAGCTACCCTTTCAACTCGTAGGAAAACTGCCGTAAAGAGTTTATCAGCAAGCCTTAAATTGTTCCTACTGATTTTCCCTGGAACGAAGTTCTTCCTTGATCTTATTTAACGAATTGAAGTTTAGTATTACGATGGGTAGTAACGCTATGGGTATTATAAATAGTGGCGTAAATCTATGTGTAAACGTCATGTAAAGGGTCGTTACAAATAATACAAATAGCATGCCCAAAAGCAATCCTGATAATATTTTCAGTAAATTCTCTTTCTTTTTTAAATCGCTTGTACTTACGTCTTTTAGATTTGTATTATTCATACGTCTTGTTTTAGAACTTCAATATTTATTGCATCACCGCTCCATAACGCTCAACAAACTCTTTCATGTCTCTTACCATATCTGAAGATCCCATGGCAATAGACGAAGTTTGATGTAGCGAGTGAATTTCCAAATCCATGACTCTTTCCAATCTGCAAGTCAAAGCCGTACCACCAGCTTGCTCTATTAAGTACGCCATTGGATAGCATTCGTACAATAATCTCAATTTTCCTTTTGGATACTTTCTAGTATTTGGATACAAGAATATGCCGCCTTGAAACATGATCCTATGAATGTCAGAAACCATGCTACCGATATATCTTAGACGATAGTTCAAATCTGAGCAATGGTCGATATAGCGACGCATTTCGAGGTCAAACTTGAGATAGTATCCTTGATTGACAGAGTAGTAATTGCCGGCGGCAGGCATTTTAATATTGCGGTGCGAAAGACAAAATTCGCCAATGCTTGGGTCTAAGGTAAATCCATTCACACCTTGACCAGTCGAATACACGAGCAAGGTAGATGTACCGTATAATACATATCCAGCTGCAACCATTTCAGTACCTTTTTGGACAAAATCTTCCAATTGACACGGGCCATTTTCAGGGCTTTTGCGTTTATACACACCAAAAATAGTACCTACAGAAACATTGACATCTATATTAGAAGAGCCGTCCAAAGGATCCATAACGACTACATACTGTCCGTTTTGTCCATTACTGGCTTGTACAGGTATGAATTCTTGATTTTCTTCGGACGCAATACCACATACTTCGCCACTATAAGAGAGCGTTTCGATAAATTTTTCATTGGCAAATATATCCAATTTCTGAACATCATCTCCGGTGGAATTTGTACTTCCCTCTACACCCAAGATATTAACAAGCCCAGCTTTATTCACTTCTCTATTGACTATTTTGGCGGCTATACCAATATCTCTGAGTAACCGGCTAAAGCTACCTGTGGACTCCGCTTTTTCTTTTTCAGTACGGATAATAAACTCATCAAGTGTTACGATTTTGTTTTGCATAGGACGAATGAATTATTTTATAGCCGTAAATTTAGTCAAAAAGTATCCAATTCAAATACTAATCGTCAAAATATTATTTATCTCATCCATTTCAAGTCAGGTTTTAGGTAAAAATTTAATGTCGTATAGGTTAATGGTTTTGAAGTGGTTTATTATTTAGAAAATGTTTTTTTTTAAAGGAGTAACTTAAGGTAATCTGTCATTTCTGATCATTATAGACTCCTTATTTTGTACACTAATCTATCAATATAAATACTAAAGCTTACTTTTCATATCAATGTTTTGTCCTATGCGGACGGCAGTGTATGTATAATTATTCATCCAAAACATTCATATCTTTGAGTAAAATGGGATATTTCTGCGTTAAAAATGCTCGCAATAGCTAAGGCTATGTCTGCGCATTTTGCCTTGAACTATCCCATTTTACTTTTCAAAGCTGATTTCTGTTTCGGATAACAATTATACATGTTTTTTTCATTGCAAAAAAAAAGTAACCAAAAAAGTCTAGTTTAAAAAAAGGCGATTGCTAAAGCATCCTTCTCTCTCGAATCTACATGCTTTTTCTATCGACAATAGATTTATCTTAGCTGAATAAACTCCTACCAGTCGATAGAGGCAATTCCGATTCTTCGTTCACTATCGCTGGTTTTTGAACGAGTTTCATTTTCAAAGGATTTCAAATACTATTTCACTCTTTTTAGCAGCCCATAAATTATTGCATAGAAAGTAACATGTGACCTAACTAAACGACATTGATGAATATATCAACATTTCAATCTCGAATTTAGAACCTTTTTAAACAATGTGACTACAAAAGCTCTTGGTGAAAGTATATGCTAATGTTTTGATCCTAAAAGATTATTTTTTGTAGCTTAAAAACCATAAATACGCACCAAAACTTCTATGTTTTCTTTTAATTTATAACAATTTTGATATTTTTTCAAAAAAAAATCAAAATATTTGTACTAAAGTAAAAATTTAGTATTAATTTTCCACTTTATTATTTTTAATCATTTTAAATCAACAAAACGTATGAGAAATCTCCTTATAGCGATGATTGTTTTGCTCTATCTCATATTGGGTTGGTTATTTAATCAGGATCACAAGCGTTGTTGTACAAATGTTGCTACGGAAGTCATTCCTGCTGCACCAGCTATTATTCAAAAAACAGGACCTCTGTTATTTGGATTTAACAGTAGTACACCAATATTAAGTGATGCCTGGCCCGCCTATAGAGATTCACTCAGTACCTTGATTTCAGCGTCCACGACCTTAGAGATCACGGGCTGGTATTGTACCAATTTGAACCCTGCAGAGGATGAGGGATTAGGTCGCAAAAGAGCTGAAGAGGTTAGAAAGTTATTTGATGAAAATCTTTGGGAACGTATCACAGTAGAGACCAGAGGCATTGATTGCAGTGACGAACGCATCAACATCAATGATATAGCAGCTTCTTTCAGTCAAAAGAAATCAACCGAACATGTCAAAGAAGTCGCCGACAAAACATTAATTTACTTCCCTTACAATTCGACTAAACGGATTAATAACAAAGAAGTAGAATCCTACTTAGATGATGTAGCAGCTTCTGTATTACAGTCAGGAAAGTCCATTCGACTAACCGGTCATACGGATAATATCGGTTCGGATGAAGCCAACATGGCATTAGGTAATGCGCGTGCCGAGTCGGTAAGACAGTACCTTATATCTAAAGGCGTAAGTCCGGATAAGATCACTGTGATATCGAAAGGTGAGACTGAACCAATAGCCGATAATTCAACTGAACAAGGACGTGCTCAGAATAGGCGTACCGAATTACAAGTCATTTAATAACTTAATTAAAATTTTAAATCATGATAAATCTTTTTTCTTTTTGTGATATTCCTTGGTGGTTGACATGGTTACTGCCATTTTTACTTGGATTGGCTCTTGGCTATCTTCTATGGGCAAGATATAAATCTATGGTGACAGATTTAGAAAATCAAATTAATGCGCTCAATGGTCGTATTGGCGAATTGGAGGCAAGTTTAAAAGCGTGTATGGATGCTCGAACAGAGATAGACGGCAATCTTTCTTTGGTTCGCGGCAAGTTGAGAGAGTGTGAAATTTCACTTTCTGATGCGATTTCTGCCAAAGGAGCTGCCACCGCTACTGCAAGTTTAGCCGCTACACCAATTGCTTCAGCTACTTCTCTGGATGATGCTTGGTTTGGAGCTATTGGAACGAATAACCTTGAAACCATAGAAGGTATCGGGCCAAAAATGCACGAAGTACTCAACGAAAATGGTATCTATTCATTCAGCGATTTGTCATCTAAATCTCCTGAAGAATTGCGTGCTATATTAGATAAATACGAGGATAAATACCGAATCATTGACCCAACTACTTGGCCACAACAAGCGGCATTAGCCAATAATAGACATTGGAATGACCTTATCGAATTCCAAAAAGCATTGGATACGGGTCGTTCAGATGTTGATCCAGGTCACGAGACGGATTCAAAGCTTCAAAAGTGGCTGATCAAACACGGTTTAATTCGAGAATGGAAAACTGATGACCTGAAAGCAATAGAAGGTATCGGACCAAAAATCGAAGAGCTACTACACGATGCAGGTATTAAAACATGGAGTGCTTTAGCTACCACACCTATTGAAAAAATACAGGATGTGCTTACAGCAGCAGGTTCGAGATTTTCTTTAGCTGATCCTGCTACTTGGCCACAACAAGCTGATCTTGCAGCCAATGGAAAGTGGAATGAATTGAAAGCATTACAAGACTTTTTAATAGCTGGAAAAGTGAAAAAATAGTTTTTTAAAATTTTCATATCAAAGGTGTCATGTTTTAGGATGTGACACCTTTTTTTTTACCAAAGTAAATATTTGGTAACTACTCAGGTATGATCAATTTCAATCAAAAAATGTGTATTTTCCATGATACTTCATCTCTTTTTTCGTCAATAGCACTGCTATTAACTCAAAAAGTAGCTTCGTCTGACGAAAAATACTCCTATTTTTATGATTTGAAAGCATATACCTGAGTTGTTACAATAATTGAAATAAATGGCTATTCGTTTTGGGTTGTTGGTTCAAAAAGCCATTAATCATTAAATTATTCATTATTTTTGCGCCGCACTCAAAAAACAATGATGTCTTTTTACAAGTTTTTTATAGGCATAATCATCTATTTAGTAATACTTCCAAATGCACAGAGCCAATTCGTATATCATGATCAAGGCACTCGTGTTTCCTTTGGTCATCTTGATAAAATTTATTCAAGTGCCCGTGTAGTATTAGACTCTATAAGATCGAATGGTATCAATGTATCCCGAGCGGATATTTTTGAAGTGTCTGATAAAACTTACCTATTGTTGGACGGCACTTTTTATGTATTTGAATGGAATGGAAGTCAATGGACAAACAGATACAAAAATGTTTTTTTTGGTTATAATTTTGGATCAACAAAAATAGTATATAAAGAACACATATACTCTTTAGGAGGTTATGGATTTTGGCATGAACATGGGCAACTCATAGAGTTTTTGCCTTCACGAGGCGAATGGGAGATCATAAAAAGTACGAAAGACCTGCCTTTTGCTATTGGATATATACACGAAGACACTCTATTTTTATATACTAAAGATTCTGTTTACACAATGGATGTACATGCGAATTATAGAATAATTTCAAGCAAAAGCAGTAATCTACTTTTATCAAATATTGATAAGAAAACATATATTTACAATCTCGAAAACTATGGTTTTATATTTGCTTCTGGATCACATCAGTTGATCGAAAAGCAGAGTGGACATGTATTTAAATCCGATTTAAGTCCGTTCAAGAAGATGACTACGTCTATTTCAAATGGATTATTGCTTATACGTGGAGATTCGATGTTGTGCTATGATAAACACCTCAAACTTTTAGATTCGTATAGCGTCCATTCAGAATTGAAGTTTTTTGATCAAAACACTTTAGAAAAAGCATCGAAAAGTAGCTTTTCTAAATCATGGGCTATATTCATTGTATTTTTGATATTGTCGCTCGGGTTGATTATCTGGTATTCTCGCCGTAAGATGCAATTTGACTTCTCCTCTGAACAGCAATCTATCCGTAACATGGATACAAATCCTATACTCAGTAAGTTAGAATCGTATGCAGGTAAGCAGCTTTCTCAGGACGAACTCGATGAAATCTTTGAAATTAGTGCCATCTATTCATCGGATACAAAACGCTCCAAACGTAGTCTTATATTTAAGGAGATGAACCAACTATATCAGCGATATCATCATACCGACATCATCGTCCGAGTGAAAGATCCCAAGGATAAAAGGTTTTATGTTTATGATGTAAAAAAAGTATCTAAAGAGGAGAGTTAGTGTAAAAAATTGCTTTGCTGAGAAAGGAGAAAAAATAGTTTTTTTCACAGTGCAGTCCAACTAATGTAAGTTAGAGTAAGAAGCCGGATGTGTCCGGGTATAATATATTGCTCTGTCAAGATAAAGAAATTCTACGTACTTCATCACAAAGGTATTTACAACATACGCATTATCCGAAAAAACTACCGATAAATCAGTTGTAAATCAGTTACAACTGATCTCAACTGATTTTTTAGTGCGAAATCCATCAATCCATCGTATCTTGTTCAATAAAATTTATATCATGGGTTTAATATCAAAAATAATTTCCTTTTTTATTTCTGAGAGAGTAATGAAAGAAGGCAAAAAAGTCATCGAGCGAGAAAATAAAGTTTCAGATGAACAGCGAAATGAACTGGTAAGCTCTTTAGAAAAGTACGAAAAAGCCGTAGAAGAGTTTTGTAAGAAAAATCCTAATCATCCCGACTGTCGAGATAAAGCTAATAGCTCTTTTAAGTTGCAGCAATATAGATATACAGGAGGGAAATAGGGATCAGGGTTTGCGGTCTAATTTCCGTGTTTTATCGGAGATTATGTATTAAAAACGCCTAAATTTGTTGTCTATAGTTCTATAAAATGTATCTAATTATAACCTGACGATGAAAAGTAAAAATAATGTCAACAAATGATAAAATGTGGCCTATATCGTATTATTGAAATCTTTCCTTACTGCATTTTTCGAACCGTTGACGGTTTAAAATTGGATATTAGAAATCAATATCATTACCTAATGTCGTAAAAAGTGTGTTTTAACGGTTACACTCGGGAGAAAAATGTATTTCTGTGTCATATTTTTGGGAGAAAAGTGTAAAATTTGCGCCTAATACTTGGAGAAAAGTGTATTTCTGTGAGAATAAACACGGCGACAAAATGTATAGGAATAAAATTATAATTTTTTTTTCCTCAAAAAAAACCAACCCTCAAACCGCTGTTAGCTCCTTGCTTTCAAATTATAGAGAAGAAAGCTGGATGACAAATGTACCTCTTTATATGATAGAGCGGTTTTTGCAAAATTAGATTTTCACCGGAAGGTGTGAGGATTTTAGGGCTAGTTTGATGTTGAAATTATAGGGAATTCATTATAAAAATGAAGCAGTTGAATCGTTTCTGTACGGAGTTTTGTGCGAACAAAATTTTTCATATCGCTATCTATTAACTCTCCTAATCCGTTTAACATTCCTTTGTCACTCATAGATTCTAACGCATTGATACATTTCTGCAGATAATCAGCAAGAGACAGTCCCATTCGATTTTCAACTATGGTCTTGTTAATCGGTGTCTGCCATTTCATAAAGAAATAGCTATCAAAAATATCTCGGTTGGTTATTTCTGTTCGATCGAGTAAAGCACAAATTTTGTGGGCAAACATATCAGGAGCAATCATTGTTTTCACGTGAATGCCTAATAGGTTTTTGACCTCATATTGTTCATTACCTTGTCTATTGGATATTTCTATCTTCATTTTACGCTCTCCTATTCCGTAGTCTAGCACAACGATTAAACCATAGAATTTCACAGCCTCATCGGCTATTTTCCCATACTTCAGCGTAATTTTTCGTATTTTATCAAAAACGAATTCTTCTTTGTCTCTGTTTAACAAGTTGAAATCCAAATCTACCGAAAAGCGAGGCAAGTCATAAAAAAACATCAGTGACGTTCCTCCTTTAAAACCTAATAAGGACGACAGTTCCACATCGTTGTAGATGTCTTTTAATATTTGAAATAAAAAAAACCTATGTTTATTAATGTCTATCATCTTGCAATATTTTTTGTACCCTTTGTGCCAATTTTTTAGAATTGTAAATAGGTAAAATCTCACAAATCAATTGCTTGTTTAGTACATGTAAATTATCAAAATAATACGAACTATTCAAGTAAAGCATATCCAAGAAAGCTCTTTCTGGAGTAGCGATATTTACATTTTCATTTCGCTTGATACCACACAAGTTAATCAAAATTTCATTTTTTATCTTACGATACGCAATAGTATATTTATCCACTATAATGCTTCGGCTCAAATAACTGACAACTGTAATCCGACTATCAAACTGAAAAATAACACCTGCTTTTTGTAAGACAAATTCTAATGACAAATAAGAAGGCGTATAAAGTAAACACGCTAGTTCTTCTGGGTTATAGTCAGGTTTAGCATAGATTCCTTTACGTGGGCGAAGCAGTTTTCCTGTACGTACATAGTAGTTTAGCTTTTGATTTAGCGATTGAAAATTGTCCTCTCCTAACAATAAAGCCACTGACGGCAATGTGAAAACCGTATTTGAATTGTTATACAACAACCATAAAAAATCCTTGTTTTGTGAACTGTACATTGTATTTATTCAAATGTTTGGTTCACAAAAGTATATAATTTACTTTTACCATCCAAAATTAATAAGATTTATTTAGCCCGGATTCGATTTTTATTGACTATACTCAATAAATACATATTATTTTATCATTTTATTGACTATACACAATAAAATCGCACTTATTACAAGCTTGTATTTGATATCTATTCTTTAG
>CAYNSF010000009.1:0-93792 GCA_964399855.1 uncultured Aureispira sp.
AAGCACCATATGAATTATAAACCGCTCTAATTTCCTTAACTAAACGACATTGATTTATAATTAACCATTAACAATTTACCATTAAAAAAATGCGCTTTATAAACACCTTCGTTTTCATGATGATTTCCGTGTTGATGCTGGCTCAATCTGAGTACAACAGTGACAAAATAACCAAAATCGTCTATCAACAATTCCATAACGGGCAGGCCAGAGAAAACCAAAATCCAATCTGGGTCTATGCCGATGCACAATATGCCTATATGACTACGCGCGACCAATGGAATAAAACAGCGCCTTTTCCGAGTGAAATGACATTTGTAGAGCATCAGACTGGACATTATACGCAGTTTACAAGCTTAAATGAACACGATATCATCGCTACCATAGATACAACATCGATTAAACTTCAGACTTTTGAATTGTTGGATGAAACAAAGGACATATTGGGTTTTACATGCAAAAAGGCCAAAACGAGTATCAACTCCAATACCATAGAACTTTGGTACACCAATGAACTCAATATCAAAGGTAGCCCGACCATACTTGGGCAAAATCTCGGTCTTGTACTTGAATACATCCGTAACGGAAATTTCAGTATTCAGGCGGTTGCACTCGAAAAGAAAACCATTCAATTACCGGAATTCATCGCTAATAAGCAATACAGATTATTAGATAAAATTACTTATCAGGATCAGGTCTGGAGGAGTAGATTTACAACGATACCGCTATTTGACAGGCAGCAAATCCATTTTTCAGACACTTACGAAGCCAGAGAAAATACCTTGCGCTTTGCCAGCGGTACCATTGTGGTCAAAAAGGTTGAATTTCCTGTTTTAAACGCTAATCATCAGTTGTTTTTGGATCTTTCGGAACAATCCAATGGCGATGCTTATGACCGGACTGGAACGGTATTTTTGATACCTCAAGATAAAGCGAAATCTTTTTTTGACGGGCTAAATGACGGTGTAAACACGCTTCCAATCTTTGAAAATGGCAATGGCAAAAAATATCAGGGTGTCATTGCTACAGATGATTATAATCCAGCTGTGGAGTTGATGCGATTTTTTACACCATTTGGAGTCAAACACTTCAATGAAAGGTTGACACTCAAAGGACTGACGTGGCAGGATTCCGCTTATTATCGGCAGGAAATCACACAATATGCTTCGCTACTCAGCGGACAGGAAGTGTATATCGGTGTTTTTATCGGCAACTATGACAAAGGTGGCCACATCGTATCAGCGCACATCACGATACACAATCAAGAGGCTACAGAAGAACCATTGCGACAAGTAGTACCACTATTCAATACGCTCAATATCATGGAAATGGCAGGTCAGGAATACGGCACTATGTTTGACCATGAAAAGGGTTTGACTATGGATTTTACATTGGAACGCCCGATGAAAAATGTACAACTCATCTATACGACCACTGGACATGGTGGCTGGGGCGAGGGCGACGAGTTCGTACCCAAAAAGAATACGATTATCCTAAATGGTAAAACGGTTTTTGACCTTATTCCGTGGAGAAGCGATTGTGGTTCATACAGGCAGTATAATCCCGTTTCTGGTAATTTTTCCAATGGGCTATCCTCATCCGATTACAGCCGTTCCAACTGGTGTCCGGGAACTATTACCAATCCGTATATCATCGACCTTGGCGATTTACAGGCCGGGAAGCATCATATCCAAGTACTCATACCACAAGGTGCTCCAGCAGGAAGTAGTTTTAGCGCATGGAATGTATCTGGTGTGATAGTGGGAGAATGATATTGATGATTAATGGTCAATGGTTAATTGTTAAATGAGATTTTTTGACTAAGATCTACAACTCTTCAATACCCTTTCAAACTATTCAATATTGCTTTGTCCTTTTCTTCCGGTGTTCCCTTGGCGTTGAAGCCAGGTACAGCCGATTCCCAATCTCCGTATCCGGAATTAGGTAGTATGATGAAGCGTTTTCCGAAATCGGCAGCATGATTATCTGTTTGCTGATTGCGGTCTTGTTGGGATTTTTTATAGAACAATGCCGAAAAATCCGTCAGATTGTCGCCAAGATACATGATGACTTCATATTTGTCCAATACGGCTTGTCTTCTTGGTTCTTTATCGGACGTTTCTTTCATGACCAATACATGCTCATCATCTGCAAAAGGGAAGCCAAGATTTTTTAGGTTTTTAACTGTTCCTGGCTTATCGTTTTCATTTCTGTTGGTAATGTAAAAGACGGTGATACCTTTGGATGCTGCATAGTTGTAAAACTGCAAAGAACCCGGAAAAGCCGTAGCTTCGCCTTTGGAAGTCCATACCAACCAGGTATCCAAATCAAATTCATTGCCATTTTTGGTTTGTGTGACAGCATACGGAGAATTATCTAAAAATGTCTCGTCCACATCCGTAATGATCGCCAATGGTTTGGATTGCGGCTTGCTGATGTGCTGATTCACCTTATCGGTTGCTATATTGAATGCTTGATAACACAATGCTCTGAATTCTCCTGCATGTTGCTGCCAAAGTGCCGAATATACTTTTCCATTCAAGGCGACATCGTGTATTTCGCGCTTTTTATCCTTATTATCTGCCGTTTTGACTGCTTGATGTGTCGCACAGCAATTACCTCCATGCTTGATAACAATCGTAGGGCTGCATGAGCTAATCAATAAAACAACAATAACCGATGTGAATAATTTATGAAACATAATATTTTTAATTGATAATTGAAAATGGAGAATTGAAAGTTGAAAATTAACAATCCCTAACCACTAATCAAAGCGTTTCCCTTAGCCATTTAAAAAACTCCCTGTGCCATACGATGCTATTTTGCGGCTGTATAACCCAGTGATTTTCGTCTGGAAAATAGAGGAGCTTACTTTTAATGCCTTTGAGTTGCGCTGCATTGAATGCTTCCAAGCCCTGACCAGTAGGAACCCGATAATCTTTGCCGCCTTGTATGATATAAATCGGTGTATCCCATTTCGCTACGTGATTGACTGGGTTAAAATCAGTGTATGAACGCTTGTTTTTCTCTTCCCAATAAGGGCCACCCAAATCATTGTTGACGAAAAACATTTCCTCTGTCGTGCCGTACATACTTTGCCAGTTGAAGATACCATCATGCGCTATGAATGTTTTGAAACGTTTATTGTGATTGCCGGCAAGGTAAAAGACCGAATACCCGCCATAACTTGCGCCGATAGCACCCAAGCGGTCTTTGTCCACATAGCTTTCCTTAGCTATATCATCAATTGCCGACAAGTAATCTCGCATATTTTGACCACCGTAATCGCCACTTATCTGTCTATTCCACTCCACACCATGTCCGGGCATACCTCTGCGGTTCGGTGCTACGACGATATATCCATGACTCGCCATCAAATGAAAATTCCATCTAAACGAATAAAATTGTGTCAATGCTGACTGAGGTCCGCCCTGGCAGTATAATAATGTTGGATATTTTTTGGCTGGGTCAAAATCTGGCGGATAGATAACCCAAACTAACATTTGTTTACCGTCAGTAGTCGTCACAAACCTGCGTTCAGTACGGGTTTTAGCCACATTATTGTACAATCCGTCATTCACATTCGTCAGTTGATTCCATCTTTCTGTCTTGATATTATATGAAAAAATCTCCGCCGCTCGGTTCATACTCGTGCGTGAAACGATCAATAAATCGCCAGACTGACCAACGATACCATTAATATCCCAATCGCCTTTGGTAAGTTGCGTGACGATAGGCATCATCTTGGTTTTGCCGGGATAGGATACGTTAAAAAGCTGTAAAGTACCATTGGTTGCTGCTATAAAATAAAGACTTTTACCGTCATTACTCCATGTAAAATCCATAACTGTTTCATCCCAATGTCCTGTCAGATTCATAGTATATCCATTGGACAAGACTTTGATGTCGTTTTTATCGGCTTCATTCCCGTCTGTTGCCATACTCAACCATGCAAGGTCGCCATTGACAGAAAACAAAGGGTGTGTATCGTATCCTTTATTATCAGCCGTGATATTGACAGTCGTTCCGGTTGCCAGTTCATATCTGTAAATGTCCGTATTGGTACTCACGACTGCGGCTGTACCTGTTTTTTTCTTACTTACGTAATAAATAAATTTGCTATCAGGACTCCATACATAATCAGATTGTCCACCAAAGGGTTTTTGTGGGCAATTGAACGCTTCACTTTCCATAATATCTTTGTAATCCGCTTCGGCAGCGCCCACTTTTCCGTACAAAACATGATTGTACGTACCGTCATTCCATGTGTCCCAATGTCTGTAATCCAACGCTGTATAAATCTGCGCTGACGTTTGTTTCAATTCGGGATAGAAATCCACACCATTGACAGGATGAATTTTTACGGCTTTGTTCATAAATTTGTATTGAACATCCGGGCTTATCGATGCATCTTTTGTCAGACCCTTAGCTGTAGTTATCGCTTCTGCATTTCCACCTTGGACAGGTACTTTATATATTTGAGTAGAAAAATTATTTGAATCGATATTAGGCGTTGATACCCTGTAAATCAATTCACTACCACCTGATGTTAGACCTACTGCAGAGACCCTTTTTACTTGCCACATCAACTCGGGAGTCATATTGACCACATGGGCATCCTGTGACTTTAATGCAGGCTTGTTTGTTGCCTTTTGAGCGGAACAAGCAAAAATATGAAATACAATAATTCCAAAAATACCTAAACGTAAACTACTCATAAACTATAAAATTTGATTTTAAAGATGTACAAAGATAGGTATTCAAATCAATTTAAAAACTTCTTTAACAATAATCCATGAAAATAAGCTACTTTTGCCGTTATACATTATAGGATGAAAGCAAAAAAATCATTTGGACAACATTTTTTGATCGATGAAATCATTTCAGAAAAAATCGGATATAGTCTGCTTTGCAATAGTGGAATCAACAATGTGCTTGAGATCGGCCCGGGCAAAGGTGTACTTACGAAGTACCTTGTGCGTCAGGATTTGAATCTCCATGTCGTGGAAGCGGATAAGGATATGGTTGAATATCTTAAAAAACACAAAATCGTACCCGAAGAAAAAATAATTTTTCTCGATTTTCTCAAGCTCAATCTGTCAAAGGTGTTTAATGGCGACCAGTTCAATATAATTGGCAATTATCCGTATAATATTTCTTCCCAGATACTGATAAAAATGATCAACTCTAAAGAACTCGTGCCAGAAATGGTCGGTATGTTTCAAAAGGAAGTGGCGGATAGGGTGGTCGCAAAACCCGGTTCCAAAACCTATGGCATTATTTCGGTATTAGTCCAGGCACACTATGACGGAGAGACTATTATCGATGTACCACCACAGTCATTCGATCCACCACCAAAGGTCAATTCGAGTGTCATCCGGCTCATTCGCAAGGAAAATTACACGCTTCCATGTGACGAAAGATTATTCCGAACGGTAGTCAAAACGGCATTTAATCAACGTCGTAAAATGCTAAGAAACACCTTAAAACCATTATTCGGAGATGACTCAATTGCTGATGATCCGTATTTTACACAGCGCCCTGAACAACTAAATGTAAATGATTTTGTTGAAATAACGAATAAATTATCTAATCATAAACCGTCACAATATGAATCTGGAATCGAAGATAGTCAATGATATAAAAGAAGCCATGAAAAGCAAAGACCAGGCCGCTACACGTACCCTGAGAGCTATTAAAGCGGCTATACTTTTGCATAAAACAAGTGGATCTGACACAGACTTGAACGAACAAGACGAAATAAAGCTCGTTCAAAAACTTATCAAACAACGTCAGGACTCGCTCGATATCTACACGAAGCAAAATCGTGAAGACCTTGCCGCCACAGAAAAGGAGGAAATCGAAATATTGCAGCGCTATCTACCTAAGCAACTGTCACAGGATGAGCTGAAAGAAGCAATCGCTGCCATTATTGTATCATCTGGAGCGTCATCTATCAAAGACATGGGAAAAGTCATGGGCTTAGCCAATCAAAAACTCGCAGGCACAGCAGACGGCAAGAGCATTTCGGCTATGGTTAAGGAGTTGTTGGGATAGGTTTGGTTGATGGTTGTCGTTTGATGGTCAAAATCAAAATTCGTTAATCTGCAATCGTTAATTTTATATACATGAATTTCGTAAGAAGATTTTACTACACCTTAAACCCTAAGATGCGATTTGTTGCAAGACGTGTATATTACTTCATATACGATATCTTTAATAAAGAGCCTGGAATGCCGCCAACGGGTCTGATTTATACAGGATCAGGCGATTTTAAAAAGCAAGGTCTTATGTGGCGTAGCTTTTTTATAGATAATGGATTGCAAGCAGATCATGCTTTTTTAGATATTGGAAGTGGTATAGGGAGAATTGCCTTAGGATTAAAGGACTTTTTACATGGAGCCTATCATGGATTTGAGGCTATGGAGGTAGGTGTCCAGTGGTGCCAACAAAATATAACGCCAAAGCATACAAATTTTCAGTTTAATTGGATCCCCTTGTACAATGACTTGTACAATAGCGACGGAATTGATGCTGCCAACTACCGATTTGATTATCAGAACGAATATTTTGATTTTGCAGCATCCATATCAGTTTTTACGCACATGATAGACACCGAAATTGAGAATTATTTATCGCAAACGAACCGGGTATTGAAAAAGGGCGGGATTTTGGTAGCCACTTTTTTCATAACAGATGATGGTCATCAAAACCACAAAAATGCAAATGCAAAATTTTCATTTCCATACGAACAGGAGAACTATTTTCTCATGGACAAGAAAGTAAAATCCGCCAATGTCTGTTTTAAAAGATTATACTTAAATGCGCTTTTTGAAAAAACGGGTTTTATGGTAGTCAATGAAATCAAAGGGTTTTGGTCGGGAAGCCCTAAAGTTCACGATTTAGGATTTCAGGATATCGTTGTATTGAAAAAGGTAAGTTAAGGTTTGATTTAATAAAACCTAACTTAGAAAAAAGTACGTATTGTCTTAGATTTTTTTTAAAAATAGTGAATATATATTGAAAATTTTTACACCTGCGTAATTCGTAATTCCGTATTATATAACATCAACATATCCAGACCGACAACAGACTTTGCCAAAGAAGGCTTATTCAACATCCTGACCAATCAGTTGGACTTTGAAGATATTTCCGTTTTAGATTTGTTTGGTGGCACAGGAAGTATCAGCTACGAATGCGCTTCACGTGGATGTACGGACATCACGTATGTAGAAAAATTTGCGCCTTGCACCCTTTTCGTAAAAGAGATAGCTCAAACATTGGATATAGCATCCGATATCCGCATCATCAAATCAGACGTTTTCAAATTTTTGGCTTCTAATACCCGAACTTACGACCTCATCTTTGCGGATCCACCCTACGCCATGCCCGCATTAGACAAATTGCCTGACGTGATTTTCTCTTCCGGTGCGCTTGCGGAGTCGGGTATGTTGGTATTGGAACATGGTAGCCAACATACATTTAAAAATCATCCAGGATTTAAGGAAGACAGGAAGTATGGAGATAGTGTGTTTAGTTTTTTTGAGTGAGGTTTTCTGACCTCGTTATTAGTGTAACTAATAGATTATTAAAGTGTTTTATTTGATTGTTCGTTTTGTTCACTTGTTGAATGTGCATTTAGCAAAATGACATATTTGGTTGGTTTTAGGCAATTGATATAAAACATTCTTGAAATAATACAATTTTGATAGTTATGTGAATGTTATATGATGTATTATGAATTTTTCGTATATTTGCGTGTTAGCACGTAGTGTAAAAAGGCCAATGACATAAACTGTACATTGGGTTTTCTTGCCAGCGCACAAAAAATGTATCTTGTGATAGAATAATAACAATAAAAGCAAATGCAAATATTTCAGAAATCGGTAATCAAGAAACATCTCAAAAATCTTGACCAAAACAAAGTAAAAGAGGCGTTTCAAACATTTAAGCAGAATTACAATCCTGCCAAAATCGAGCAAATCAAAACGCTGAAAGAGGAAGAATATCAAGACGGATTTTTGCGTGAAATATTTGTTGATGTGCTTGGCTACACGCTTCGACCAAATGAAAATTATGATTTACAAAGAGAATTTAAAAACCAAACAGACGGCAAAAAGGCAGACGGGGCGATTCTAAAAAATGATAATGCTATTGCTGTAATTGAGCTAAAATCGACTAAAACAAAGGATTTAACCCAAATTACGCAACAAGCCTTTAACTATAAAAACAATCAACCCGAATGTAAATATGTAATCACTTCCAATTTTCAGAAACTTCGATTTTATATCGACTACTCTACTGAATATGAAGAATTTGATTTATTTTTTCTTGATAGGGAACGGTTTGAATTATTGTATTTGATTCTTCACAAAGACAGTATTTTTTCAAATCTTCCAATTCAACTCAAAAAGGAAACACAGTTTCACGAAAAGGAGATTTCGGAAGAATTGTACAAGGATTATTCAAATTTCAAATCAAGATTGTTCAACAATCTTATCAAAAACAATCCTGATGCCGATAAGCTGACACTTTTTAAAAAATCGCAAAAACTCCTTGATCGTTTCTTGTTTATTCTTTTTGCAGAAGACAGCGGACTATTACCACCAAATTCTATTTCAAGAATTATCCAACGATTTGAAACCTTGAAAGATGAAGATGCGTACAAGCCCATTTACGACATTTTTAAGCAATATTTTGGCTATATGAATGTAGGTAGAATAGGTAAAAAAGATGCTGATAATATTCCTGCATACAATGGTGGTTTGTTTTATGAAGATTTGTTGCTTGACAGTTTGCAAATTGACGACAATATACTGATTGACGACCTGAAAAAACTATCTACTTACGATTACAATACAGAAATTGATGTAAATATTCTTGGTCATATTTTTGAACATTCACTCAACGAAATTGAAGAAATAACAGCTGAAATTGAGGGTACTATTTCAGACCAAAAAAGAACCAAACGAAAAAAAGACGGAGTATTCTATACGCCAAAATATATAACGGCTTACATTGTAGAAAATACAGTAGGAAAACTATGCAATGACAAAAGAAAAGAGCTTGATATTGAAGAAATTGAATATGATGATACTTTTCTTAAAAAAGGCGGAAACCTTACGGAAAAAGGCAAAAAACTGTTTGAATCATTGAACAGTTATAAAAAATGGCTTACCGATTTAAAAATCATTGACCCGGCTTGTGGTAGTGGTGCATTTTTAAATCAGGCATTGAACTTTTTGATAGAAGAACACGAAAAGATTGACGATATTATTGCCGACCTAACCAACTCGCCTTTGCGACTTTTTGATACCGATAAAAACATTTTAGAAAACAACCTTTTTGGTGTGGATATAAACGAAGAAAGTGTTGAAATTGCACAGCTTTCACTTTGGCTTCGTACCGCTAAAAAAGACCGTAAACTTTCTAAACTGAACAATAATATCAAGTGTGGGAACTCTTTGCTATCAAGTGAATTTGATTGGAATACGGAGTTTTCAGAAATTATGCAAAATGGCGGTTTTGATGTGGTGATTGGAAATCCGCCTTATGTAAGATTAGAAAGTATTAAAGATGTTTCTGAAAGTTTGTCGAAGTGCAACTATAAAACCTTTGAAAAAAGAGGAGATTTATATTGTTTATTCGTTGAAAAAGGAATTGACATTTTAAAAGAAAAAGGATTGATTTCTTATATTATGCCTAATAAATGGTTGCAAGCAGATTATGGAAAATCCTTGAGAGCCTTTGTATTGAATTATGAAATTAGAGAACTTATTGACTTTGGCGATTTTCAGATTTTTGATGGCGCAACCACTTATCCCTGCATTTTCATTATCAAAAAAGATGAGCCAAAAGAAGAAATAAATGTATCTGTTTTAAAAGAAAACAACCAAGAAAATTTCTATGCTAATGTGTTTAATTCCCGTGAGATTTTTAAACATACCGACTTTTCAGAAGATACTTGGGTAATTTCTTCTAAAGGCGATAAAGAATTGCTAAACCGATTGACAAGTCAATTTAAAACCCTAAAAGAATTTGTGAATGGTGAAGCAAATTATGGAGTTAAAACAGGTTTTTCTGATGCCTTTTTTATTGATGAAATAACGAAATCTGAAATTTCTAAAACAGACCCAAATTCAGCAAACTATATTTTCCCGTTTGTTCAAGGAAGAAACATTTACCGATATGCAGATGCTAAAGCAGAAAACTATTTAATAGGCACTTTTCCAGCTTTCAAGTTGGAAATAGATTATGTAACAGGAATCAAAAATCATTTGCTGAAATTTGGAATTGAACGACTCGAACAAAGTGGAAATAAAGGAAGTAGAAAGAAAACGAATAACAAATGGTTTGAAACACAAGATTCTATCAACTATTACCAAGAGTTTGCCAAGCCCAAAATAATGTATCAAGTTTTTCAAGTTTCTCCTTGTTTTATTTATGATGAAAATGGTTTGTATTGCAATAATTCAATGTGGATTTTACCAACAAATAATAAAGGGTTATTAGCTATTCTAAATTCAAAAATAGGTTGGTGGTTAATTACCAAATATTGCACTCAAATTCAAAATGGTTGCCAGTTAATATGGAAATATTTTGGTCAAATTCCAATACCAAACACAACCGAAGAATTAGCAAACAAAGCAGACAAAATGCTGATTTTGCATAAAGAATTGCAAAGCGGTTCGTCCAAATTCTTAAAACTCTTGGAGTCAGAACTGGGGCTAAATGAGCTATCCAAAAAACTGCAAGAATGGTATAATTTAGACTTTACAGATTTTGCCAAAGAACTTCAGAAAAAGAAAATAGTGCTAACATTAGCCCAAAAATCGGAATGGATAGATTTTTTTGAGGCAGAAAAGCAAAAACTAACCGCTATCAAAACCGAAATACAAGCCACCAACCAAGAGATAGACCTTATGGTTTATGAACTGTACGAAATTGAACCGATTGAAATAGCAACAATTGAAAAAAGCATAAGCTAAATGAGCAGACTCCAAACAATAGAAAACAGACTGAAAGAAATAAATGGAACAGTATTTCAAGAGCTTTGTGATAGTTATTTAACAATTAGAGATAACAATTACTTGGCTATATCAAGGACGGGAAGCCAAGCAGGAAAACAAAAAACAACAAAAGGAACACCTGACACTTTCTTTCAATTACCAAACGGAAACTTCCTATATTCAGAAATTACAACAGATACAAGTACAAAAAATAAGTTAGCTAATGATATAAAAGCTTGTTTTGACCCTGAGAAAACAAAAATACCAATTGAAAAAATTCAAGAAATTATCCTTTGTTTCAATTGGAACATTGACCAAGAAAAAATAACCGAATTAAATACATTAGCTCAAAGTTTTAAAGCTGATATTAGAATTCGTTATTTAATGTTACAAGAATTAGCGTTAGAACTTCACTTACATCACAGAGATTTAGCTCATCATTATTTAGGTTTACCCTTAGATACAGGTCAAATCGTTTCAATCGACAACTTTGTGAAAGAATACGACAGAGCTTCTAAAGGTATTGCCACTCCTTTGAACAATACTTTTCTACATAGGGAAGTAGAATTAAAACAACTAAGTAATGCAATAGATAGTTACGATTTTATAATTCTCACAGGAGCTCCCGGAGTTGGAAAAACAAAGTTAGCTCTTGAAACTATCAATAATTATTTGACAAACAATGAAACGTTCCAAGCGTATTGTGTTTCATACAAGAACCACACTTTACTTGAAGATTTGTATCAATATTTTGATGTGGAAAAAGATTATTTACTTTTTGTAGATGATGCAAACAGGATTGATGCATTTGAACAAATAACAGGCTTTTTTAAAGCCAATAGAAACGGAAAACTTAAAATAATAATTACTGTAAGAGATTATGCATTTCAAGAAATTGGAAGAAAATGTCAAGAGTTTTTAACTCATCGCATAAACTTGAACAAATTGACAGACGAACAAATTATTGACATTATCAAATCTGAACCATTTGAAATACTAAATCCTGATTATCATAAAGAAATCATTAGAATTTCTGATGGAAATCCAAGATTGGCAATAATGACATCGCTATTAGCCAAACAAGAACAAAATTTATATGCGTTGCACAATGTTTCCGATTTATTTGAAAAATACTTTTCAACTTTTATCAAAGATGATTATGAGTTTGAAAAACCTTTGAATATCAAATGTCTTGGATTAATTGCTTTCTTTTATACCATTCCATATAAAAACAGAGAAGTAACAGAATCAATTTTAAATGAGTTTAATATTTCGTATAATGATTTTATTGACACTATTGATACTCTTGACAAATTAGAGTTAGTGGAAATTCAATTTGAACACGTGAAAGTGCCTGAACAAAATCTTTCTACTTTTTTCTTTTACAAAGCATTTATCAAAGATAATTTACTTTCATTTAGTACGCTCTTAAACAACTACTTTGAGACCTATAAAAATAGATTTAGGGATAGTATAATTCCTGCCAATAATACTTTTGGTCCACAAAATGTAATGGACAAAATTAAGCCTGAATTGGTTAATTATTGGAGATTGATGAAGAGTGACACAAACAAATCTTTTGAATTTCTCAAATCATTTTGGTTTTATCTACAAGACCAAACTTTAGAATTTGCATATCAGTATATAGAAACGATTCCAAAAATCAAAGAAACAATTTACGAAACGTCTAATGAAAGCAATCAGTTCAATGTTAATGATGATAATATAATTGAATTACTTGGTAATTTCTTTCATTTGAATAATGATTTTCTTAAAGATTCTATTGAATTATCATTTGAATATGTTAGTCGCCAACCTGAAAAGTTATCAAAACTTATTAACAAAATTAGCGCATTTATAGCTTTTGATAGAGAGGATGAATGCGATGATTTTTATAGGCAAAAGACTCTTTTCAATATATTAGTAAATGGAGTAGAAAAGAATAACGAGTTACTTTCAACGTCATTTTATGAACTCTCAAAAACTTTTCTCTCTTTTGAATTTAAACACAATAAAATTTCTGGAAATAAAACTTATATTTCCTATCCGTACACTTTACCTTATGTTAAAACAATTCAAGAATTTAGAACCAAGATATGGAATACGTTAGATTATAGTTTTGAATCTCGTCCCGAAATGGCTTTGAAACTCCTAAAAAAATATTCGAATATTAATCCATATAAAAATGCGAGAATAATGGAATTCGACATTCCATTTGTACTCAATTTAATCGACAAACATTTAACCAATAAAAATTTTGATCATTGTAAATATGTTCAAGACCAAATTTGGTGGTTCAAAAGATTTGATTTTAATATGCCCGAATTTTCTAAATTAACTAACAAGTTTATCAATGAAACATACAATGTATTTCTTAAATTAGATTGGAATCGGCTGAGAGATAAGAATATGTATGAATTTGAAAGTTATGACGAATATGATAGATTAAAAGAGAGAGAAGTTAGAGAATCTTTTATACTTCGTAATATTGACGAAATCATTGATTTTTACAACACTTTTATTAAAATTGAAAATTCAATTGAGCGGATTTGGAACTACCAAGATATTTTAGATTATATAATAGACGAAAATTGCTCAATAAGTTTTGATATTGGTCTTGCTTTCCTAAGTTTGATTATAGATAAAGGAAATGAAATAAAATACATCCCAAGGATAATCTTAAGAAATCATTTAAAAACGATTAGTACGGTAAATCAAATTTGGGGAATTATTCAAGAAAAAGATTTTGACTTAAAAGAACTTTGGGAATTGTCATTCTATGATTATATAGATGATACTCTAATAAACAGAGATTTTGCATTATCATTAGTGAACACAATATCGAAAATGAGTAATCATAATACTATTCATTTTGACAGACTTGAACGTTTCTTAATTGTAGAACCAAACTTGTTTCAAATAATTTTAAGAACTATTACAGAAAAAAACGAAAGAGAAAATACACGATTACAAGTTTGGATGGATTTCTTTAGTAAGCATTTTGAAAATCTTGGAGACGATATAGAGTTGATAAAAAAAGCTTACATCCAGCAAAACTTAATTCAAATTCACTTCGACTATGAGGGAAAAGGCTTTGTAGAAATACTAAAAATTGATAGAAACTTCTTAATAGATTATGTTGAGAGTTTATATTCGGTTACTGACAGACATAGTCTTGGTGGCGACCATAGCGATATGAGTTATGTATGGAAAATAGATAACATAGAATATACGCTCATCCAAGTATTTGAACTAGTAATTGAGAAAGATTTATATTTTGGTATTTTGGAGCATTACTGCAATGTTTTCTTTAGAAATCCCAAAGAGGAAGAACAGAAAAAAAGAGCTGATAATTTTATTAGACAATACGTTCTTGATAACAATCAAGATTATAAAAAAATGCAAATAATTGTTGACTTAATAAGACATTCAAGAAAAGAATTATTTGAAGAAATATTCCTATTATTTATTTCATTAAATCAAGACATAGATTTTTTCAGTAGATTAATGTGGAGAGGAAATGGTGGAACATATTCGGGAAATGTAATTATTGGAGATATTCAAGCTTCGGAATGGAGAAATTTATTAGAGATAGCTAATAAATCATCTGTAGGAATAAAATTGATACCAATAAAAAGTTATATTAAGGATTAAATCGAATATCATTTGAGAAGTGGGGATTGGGAAAGACAAAGGAAGTTTTTAAGTAAAGATTATTGAAATGTCATCGCTAAAAACCGTACCCATTTGCGATTACTTGCGATTTTATTTTTTGATTTTGGTGCTCTTTAACTTAGTTTAGCACCAGCCAACGCATAGACCAAAAAATACGTTAAGAGTGTGCCTGTCCTTCCGTAAGACAATTTTTTTTATTTCTTCCGTCACTTCTGTGTTTTGTTTTTGGCACTCACAACCAATACAAAATTTGCTGGACAGAAACAACGAAAACCTATACTGAAAAAGGCGTGGCAATGACGGAAGTTAGAAGACCTGCTTACACAGCTGTTTTAGTAAAAAAATGGCGGATTCAGTGCCTAATATAACATTATACCTCGAATCAACTTTTGCGGTGTATTGACAGGTTTAAGCTCCGAAATCCGATTCATCACAAATCTGCAAAACATTAGCGGTCAGGAATCGAGCGACTGTGCAAAAACAAACTATTGAATAAAATGTAAGATTAACCAATGAAGGAAACAATGTACTACTTTAGGGACCAATTGACAAAAATAGAATTGTGTCGTAAAGATTTTATTGGAAAACTTACTTTCTTTAGTTGTTTTTATGGATAATATATAGATACAATATGAATATTTCATATCTTTGCAAATCCTTTATATGGATAAAATACAGATAAGATATGGATAAATATATACGTAAACTCAATTTTGATTTTGTTACAAACCAACGAATATTGCAACTCATTGCCTACATTGACGGTTTCAAAGGCAAATGGGATATTACCGAAAAGCAAGAAAACCGTTATCTAAAAGAATTACGGAAAATTGCCACCATCGAAAGTATCGGTTCTTCTACGAGAATTGAGGGAGCAACACTTACCGACCAAGAAGTAAAGCAACTTTTGAAAGATGTAAAAATCACAAAACTAAAAACCCGTGATGAGCAAGAGGTAATCGGCTATTACGAAGTTTTAGAATTGATTTACGACAATTATTCCGACATCAAACTTTCGGAAAGTTACATCAAACAATTACACCAAATGTTGCTGAAATACAGCAATAAAGACGAACGACACAGAGGAACTTATAAATTTCTTTCCAACAAAGTGGTGGCAACTTATCCGACAGGCGAACAACGAACTATTTTTGCTACTACCGAACCTGCATTGGTACCAACAGAAATGCAAGAGTTAGTTGAATGGACAAATGAACAGTTTGAACAAAAGTCTATTCATCAACTTATCATTATCGGTAGTTTTATTTACGATTTTTTGAGCATACACCCATTTCAAGACGGAAACGGCAGGCTTTCCCGATTGTTGACAACGCTTTGTTTATTACAAAATGATTATTCATTTATTCAATATATTTCGTTTGAAAATCATATCGAGCAAAATAAAAAAGTCTATTACGAGGCTTTAATGAACGGGCAGAAAAATCGAGGAACAGATAACGAACGTATAAACCTGTGGTTAATTTTTTTCTTGGAAAGTATGAAAACATTGACCGAAAAATTGGAGCAGAAATATGACATTTTCAAATCCAAAGGTGGTTATTTGAACGATAGGCAAAAGTTAATCAAAGGTTTTATTACAAGCAATCAACCTATTAAAGTAAGCGATTTGGCAAAGCAATTTCCCGAAATCGGATTAAGCACCTTGAAGAAAGATCTACAATATATGCGAAATGAACAAGTACTTACAATGATAGGAAAAGGGAAAGGAAGTGTGTATATATTGGCTGTTAAAGAGTAACCTAAATCCTGGCTGAGCGCACAATATCATACCGAATAAAATAAAACCCAAATAGAAAAGCTCGGATCTTTGACGACTCCAGGCTTTGTTTTATTCGACGAAGTTCCTAAACCTGACTGGCGTTGTAAAATGTAAACAACAAGGTCAATTCTTGAATATGTAATACCACCACACAAATGACTCATTTGGTTTTGAGATTGCGAAAGTCTGCACTTCAAACCTCCAAAAGGTCGTATTTTTTGCCAAACATCGGATTAATAATGTTTCATATCTAATTAGTCAGTTAAAACCTGACAATTAATATATAAAATAAAACTTGTTTTCTTGTTGAATATTATTTTATATCTTTGCAATCAGAATGAACCTGACATTTTGAATATAGAAAGTAAAAACATATCGACACAATCCGCCCAACTTCTATCGTATTTTAACGAGCAGAACAAGGCTTGTTTTGATATAGATTTGGCTCAAAAGGCATTACCAAATTCAAAAGTAGGAACAATTCGGGAACTGTTGAGTGATATGACCAGACGTGGGCTTTTGATGCGTTTGAAAGATGGTATTTATCATATCATTCCGTATGAAGCCAATGCAGAAACGTTTATGCCCGATTGGCATTTGATTGCGGAACATATCGTGAACAATGCACAGCATTACATCGGCTATTATTCTGCATTGCAAATTCACAACCTGATTACGCAACCCTCTTTGAAAGAACAAATTGTTGTGTCAAAACAGTTGAGCCCTTCGGAAATCATAATCAAGGAAGTATCGTTTCAATTTATCTACCATAACGAGAAACATTTTTTCGGAGCAAAAAAAATGTGGATTGACAATTTTCATAGAGTGTTGTGTTCTGACCTAGAAAAGACATTTATTGATTGTCTGTTCAAGCCCGATTATGCAGGTGGAATTGTGGAAATAGCAAGAGCCATTTACATTTCAAAAGAAAAGATTAAATACAACACTTTACTTGACTATACAAAGCGTTTTGGTTCGCAAGCTGTGATAAAGCGTTTGGGATTTTTACTTGAATTATTGGAGATACAAACCAATATCATAGATGAATTACAAAAGCTAAAAACAGCTTCTTACATCGTACTTGACACAGAATTACCTAGAAATGGTAAATACAACAAACGATGGAGTGTGCTGCAAAATTTAGATACAAAAACCATTAAATCAGCTATTTACACGTGATAAAACAGGGAGAATTACAGCAAAAAGCAAGAGCAGTTGGTGTTCGAGACCAACAAATTGAAAAGGACTATATTCTTTCATGGATATTGTTTGGAGTTTCGCAACACGAACAACTTTCCAAAGCAATTGTGTTTAAAGGCGGAACAGTATTGAAGAAAATCTATTTTGAAGATTATCGATTTTCAGAAGACCTTGATTTTACTTTGTTGAATAACGAAACAACCAATGAACAAATCTTTGAATGGTTTAACCAAACATTTGAGTTCATCAAAGAAGAAGGTAACATTCCTCTTGAAATTATTGACAATAACGAACACGAAGATAGTGGCATCAATTTTTACATCAGTTATATTGGTCCACTTGGTGGACAAGGAAGCAACAAACGAGTAAAAGTTGATATTTCACGAAGTGAACAATTGGTATTTGAACCCGTGATGAAAAGTGTTTTTGTAGATTATAACGATTTAGAAGAGCATCAACTGTTGTGTTATCCGTTGGAAGAAGTGTTGGTTGAAAAAATGCGTTCGGTAATGCAACGAATGCAAGCACGTGATTTTTACGACTTATGGTATTTGCTGGAAGAACACGGAATGGAAGTGGATTTTTATATGAGTGAATTTAAAGCCAAATGTGCAAGCAAAAATTTGAAAGTCGAAGATTTTCCAACAAAACTCAATGAACGTTTACCTCAATACAAAGGTCGTTGGCAATCTTCAATGAAAGAGCAAATCAAAGATTTGCCTGAATTTGAACAAGTGGAACGGGAAATAATGAGGCATTTTAAAAAACTAAACTTACGATGAATATTATGACCCTTTCTGAATGAGATATTTGTACTAAGTTTATAACACTTGCGATTGAAATATCGGGCTGAAATAAACTGATCCAACTATAAGAGGAAGTTTCCTTTACTGAAGGTTAAATTCACGATAAATGGCTGCAATAGGAAATAAAAAATGGCGGATTGATTTTGTAATATTTGCCAACTGTTTACTGATGTTTTTTGATACATTTGCCCTTGTGATGAAAACTCATCAACCTGACTGGCGTTGTATAATGTAAATAACAAGGTCTAATCCTGAATGTAATTGCGGACGATCCCTACTATTTTCCTGTACTTTTAAATCTCGAAAACTTCCTTTAATTCAATTTTTTCACTTTCATGGAGTACGTTTGAGGAAATTGTGTTACTTTGCATTGTGATTATTTTTAACGTTTTAAAATAAAAGGTAAAAGTAATGTTTTTGTGAATTGTCAGTGTCTTTTTGCGGTACTATCGATCATCTAAGGTGTCGCTTGAACAAGAGTTTTGTGTAAGGTAGGTCGAACATTCCCATTTAATGTTTATTAGTAAATTCATATAATAATCAATGAATAAAATTGAAATACAAAGTGGTATCGGAGAGTTCAATTTAGTTGGAACGAAGAATTGTTCGATTTATGAATTCAGAAATCGACCACAAATAATGGTTTGGGAAATGAATTGGAATACATTAATGAACTTTTTTATCGGTAAACAAGCAAAACAAAGGGTTTTGTTTCTTGAAGTATTCAGTAAGTTAGAGGAGGCCTTAAATAATGGTAAAGTAAACAACCTGAATTGTGTTGAATTAATTGAGCCACTTTTGAACCAATTTACGAACGCAGTATATGAAATCGAAATTGAAGAAATCGAAGATGCCTATCACATTATTTATCCAGGTGAAACAACTTTTCAGGATAAAGAAAAAACGAAACACATAATTTCGACAAGCAATTGGGCAGGAGGACATCCATACATTTATTCATTTCAACGAATTAACGAGTCACTTAGAGTCGAATTTTATAAAGAACAAATAAATAAAGGAATTCGACCTCAGATCTTAATACTTCAAGCGAACAATTCTGAAATATCATTTATTTTGGACGGTCATCACAAATTAGATGCTTACAATGAAACTACTATAAATGCAAACGTTGTGAGAATCAAGAAAATGACAAATTACGAAATTTCAGATGATGAAATTATGACAACTTTTGACAAACTGAATAATATTGAGAATCAAAAAGGTGTTGATTCTAAAACAATAAATCAGGAAAATAATTTAAAAATAAAATTAGCTACTCATTTAGAAGATGTACGAAAACCAACAAACTGCGACAAAAGCATCTCATCCTGACAATTAAAATATCAATTCTTATTCAAAATTATCTGTTATTCTTTTTCTATCTTCATTTTCCTTGTCATTCTTATGATACAATTCAATGAATGTAATTTTTTGTGCCGCATCAAAGTAAGCGTAAACTAATCTCAAACCTGAATTCACTCCTCTTCCTTTTAAAGATTTACAAGCAATTTTCTTTACCTTTATGATACACGTTTCTATTCCCAAATTATCTATTCGAAAGCTAAAAGGTGGACTTTCTCCCGGTTCATCTTCTAAATCTAATTTTACAACTTCTAAATCCTCAAGAAGTGACCGGTATTTTTTAAGGAGGTTTTTCAAGTCCTTTTTAAAAGCTGCGATTTCATCAAATTCAATATTTTTCTTCGTTTTCATAAACTCTAATTGAATAAGGTGGTCTTCTATAAAAAGCTAATTCATAATTAATATCTTCGCCATCTTTCGAAGCTTTCCAAGGTTTATCTCCGTGCGAATAGTTACTGAGCATTGTAGCATTCCAATCGCTCATTTGCAAAATGACATTATCTATTACCAATATTTCGGCAGCTGACATTTGCATCAAATCCGCTTTTTCCAAAGGTATATACCTCGTTTGTGGTAAACCGTGATATGTTGTTTTTATGCGCTTCAACTGACCGTTTTCTATCATTTGCCCAATGATTGTATCTATTTTTTGCGGTACAGGTCCATAAGGCAATTTGCTATATTTGGCACCTGTTAAATGCTCCTCATACAATTCGTAATAATTGAAATCACAGAAATATAGCAATTTATAAAGTACCGTTTCTCCAACATTGGGTTTACCTGCACAGCGTTCAAGCATATACAGCAAGACATTTTTAAACTTATTGACTTTTAACGTTGGAACAGATATACGTTCTTCGTTTTTCATGGTTATATATGCTTCTTTTACATCTTCGGCTCTACTTGTTGAGAAATCCTCAGACATAAAATAGTCCAGAGAAAACGCTAAAACCATGGACATTTTTTGTAATTCGAGTATATCAACACTTCTGTTTCCTAATTCTATCTGAGCCAAAGACGGTCGTGATATACCGATACTTTTAGCCAAATCTTCCTGCGACAATCCTTTCATTTTACGAAGTTCCGCTATCCTCTGACCTATTTGCTTTTGTGACAATCCTGTGTACATATCAAACCTTGTTTCTCTGTTTAACGCCACAAAGATAAACATTGTTTTAAATAAAAACAAATATTTGTTGTTATTTAAAACAAATATATTTTACCTTTTGATTTCATTTAGGTACATAAGTCCCCTTACCCTCTTTGTAAATGTTTTAGTTATATACCGTTATACTTGGTTTTGTTCATCATTCGCTTAGGCTTCAGTTCTACCTGTATTTTTAAGTGTTTATTGAGCTTTCAACCTGTTTCGATTATTTCTTCCTAACCGATAAACAATGAAGTAAACGATAAAAAGATAAGGCAAATAAAAAACAAACGTCAAAATTGCCTTTAATGGCCAACCTATTCCCATAATACTCGTTTCCATACTTCTTACTTTGTCTATATTTTCCGGCAAAACTTCTCCATAAAATTCGGTTTCATTCATACCGTCAATATTATAACCATATTGCCTAAGTAAGATTAAATCTGAAGTGTAAGACCACCAAGCAAATACAAATGCAATAATTCCAGTTAAAATTAATCCAAGTGTCAAATAAGTAATAAACTTGTATTTTATTTTCTTTTTGTTTATCTTTCTCAATAGAAGTATTGGACATAAAAAAAGTCCGACAAACAGTAAAAAAGATATAATACCTATAAGTACTTCCATTCAATTTTTATTAATCTAAACCATTTTCCTACTCTCACTTCACATTATAATGATGATTGGGGTCTGAAACTTTCATAATTTTATCGTTAACTACATCTGTTTCCACCATTCCATCACGCAAGCGAATGATCCTATGCGTGTGTTCTGCGATATCTGGTTCGTGCGTCACCAAAATCACGGTATTTCCTGAATTGTGGATTTTCTCAAAAATGCCCATGATTTCTATAGAAGTTTTCGTATCTAAGTTTCCTGTAGGCTCATCCGCCAAGATAATTGATGGATCATTGACCAAAGCCCGAGCTATGGCAACACGCTGACGCTGTCCACCTGACAATTCATTGGGACGGTGGTGCATCCTATCTGTAAGTCCGACTTTACCAAGCGCATCGGCAGCCTTTTCCCAACGTTGTGATTTGGAAATACCGGCATATACCAAAGGCAGTGCCACATTATCCAAAGCGCTCAATCTCGGAAGAAGGTTAAATGTCTGAAAGACGAATCCGATCTGCTTGTTACGAACTTCGGCGAGTTCACTGTCATCCATTGCTGATACGTCGATATCATTTAGCACATACGAACCCGATGAAGGGCTATCAAGACAACCAAATATATTCATCAAAGTACTTTTTCCAGAGCCTGACGGACCCATTAAAGCCACATATTCGTTTTGCCTGATATCTAAAGTAACGGATTTCAAAGCATGTATGACTTCGTGTCCCATTCGATAGACTTTGGAAATATCTTTGATAGAGATAATTACTTTTTGATTCATATTTTTGATATATTAACCCAATATAAGCCGACAAGAGATATATTCGATGTTTAAAAATTAAAGCAAAATAAAGAAAAATCATATTAACTACATGCATTTTATGGACATAATAGATAAAACACTCGTCAAAAGCAATGAAAACATCAGCGAAAGTACTATTTTTGACGCTCGGATTTAATACCAAAGATTACAATGCACGAATTAAAGCACATAGCTATAGCTGGAAATATTGGAGCTGGCAAAACGACACTGACAGAAATGTTAGCTAAACATTATCATTGGAATGTGCAATATGAAGATACTACCTCCAATCCTTATCTGGCTGATTTCTACGATGATATGCACCGCTGGTCTTTTAATCTCCAGATTTATTTTCTTAATAGTAGGTATGACCAAATATTGCAAATCCGCAATGGAAAGAAGATTGTCATTCAAGATCGGACGATTTATGAAGATGCACGGATTTTTGCGCCCAATTTACATGAAATGGGTCTTATGTCAACAAGAGATTTTAATAATTATATCTCCCTTTTCAAGTTGATGTCATCACAAGTGCAACCGCCGGATTTACTCATTTATCTCAAATGTTCTATTCCCAAATTAGTTGAACACATTCAAACGCGTGGTCGGGATTACGAAGGTAGTATGAGTCTCGAATACCTAAAAAAACTGAACGATAGGTATGAAACCTGGATCAATGACTATAATCAAGGCAATTTACTAATCATTCAAAATGATAATCTCGACTTTAAAAATAACCCGGAAGATTTTGGTTTGATTATCGAACAAGTTGATGCACATATCAATGGATTATTCTAAAGTACATTAGATCAGAAATATTTAAGTAGTGGAAGTATATGTTTGAAGAGATAAGAAATTACACAGACCAAAACCAAGTAACACTTATAGCCGTCTCTAAGACCAAACCGGTATCGGCTATTCAAGCACTTTATGATCGAGGACAAAGAGATTTTGGAGAAAACAAAATACAGGAAATGGTCGAAAAGCAAAAGCAACTACCTAATGATATTCGGTGGCATCTGATAGGTCATCTTCAAAAAAATAAGGTAAAACACATTGCTTCGTTTGTTTATATGATACATGCTGTTGATAGTTTAGAATTATTAAATACGATCCAATCTCAGGCTGAAAAACATAATCGGAAAATACCTGTATTATTACAATTCCATATCGCCAATGAAGACACAAAATTCGGGCTTACTTATGATAATGCAGTCAACTTATTAGAGGAAACTTTGGTTCATCCATTGCCAAATATTATCATTTCGGGAGTTATGGGCATGGCAACATTTACAGATGATTCATCACAAATCAGAAGTGAATTTAGACAGCTCAAGAATCTTTTTGATACGATAAAATCTCGTTATTTTCCCGAAGATCCACGTTTTGAGCATATATCCATGGGAATGTCTGGAGACTACGAGATCGCTATAGAAGAAGGAGCGACTATGGTGAGAATAGGAAGTGCCATTTTTGGGATAAGATGATAAATAGGATAAGCAGTTTTTCTCTTTGAATATTTTGGCCTAAGAAATGCCTATCAATTAATTCTAATGTCATTTTACAAAAAAATGTGTGTAAATAGCTGTAATTCAATAGTATAAATTTTAATTTATCCAAATATTTTACAAGATTACAGCTTGTTGCCTTACTTTTCAAGTCAATGATTTGTCCTGTGTGGAATGTAGAGTATGTGAAAATTTTCATTAAAATTTTAAACCATTGATAAATAATACGTTGCATATTTCCTACGTTAAAATAAATAAAAATAACGGATTTTAGGCACGAAACATGCAGAAATAATTCTATATTTGCGATGACCAAAATGTCCCCCCGAAATGAAATTGATAGACGGAAAAGCAGTCTCAGAAGAATTAAAGAGTTTATTGAAAGTTGAGCTCTATGACTTTAACAAAACCAATCGTCGTGTTCCGACATTAGCCGCAATATTGGTTGGTGATAATCCTGCAAGTAGAGCCTATGTGAATAACAAGGTACGAACGTGTAAGGAAATAGGATTTAATTCTCAACTTATCAAGTTGTCAGCTGATATATCCGAAAGTGAATTGCTGGATGAAATCGAAAAACTCAATCAAGATGATGAGGTTGACGGATTTATAGTACAACTTCCACTTCCCGGGCACATAGACGAAGTCAAGGTAACACTGGCTATTGACCCTAAAAAAGACGTTGACGGCTTCCATCCAATCAATTTTGGAAGAATGTCACAGGGACTTCCCTGCTATCTACCCGCCACACCTTATGGAATTACCTTGCTACTCGAAAGATACAACATAGAGACAGCCGGTAAGCACGTCGTTGTGGTAGGTCGTAGCAATATCGTAGGAACGCCCATTTCTATTTTACTTTCTCGGAAGACCAAATTAGGCGATGCGACAGTTACTTTAGCCCATAGTCGTACCAAAAATTTAAGTGAAATAACTCGTCAAGCAGATATTTTGATCGCAGCTATTGGTATTCCAGGATTTATTACCGAAGATATGGTGAAAGAGAATACAGTAATCATTGATGTAGGTATCAACCGAGTTGAAGACGTTGATAATCAGGAAACAAGTAAGTTGGTTGGTGACGTTGACTTTGACCAAGTAAAAGGAAAATGCAGTTTTATAACACCCGTACCTGGTGGCGTAGGCCCTATGACGGTCATGGGATTGATAATGAATACTTTAAAAGCGGCCAAAAAAGAAATTTACCCTTAATATCTCGCCGTAAAATATAATATGACACAATATATAGCTGTAGAAGTAGCAAGTACAGATGAAGCTTTGATAGCTTTGTTGTCCCAATATGATTTTGATTCTTTTCACGAAGAAGAGACTTTTTTCGTAGGATATATCGCAAAAGATGTTTTTGATAAAGAAACTGAAGCTCAGGTTATCCAGCAAATTCAAGCTTTTACCAACGAATACAAGATATATGAAGTAGAAAACCAAAATTGGAATGCTATCTGGGAAGCATCTTTTCAGCCAGTCACAGTGGGAGACTTTTGCCAGGTCAGAGCGGATTTTCACGAGCCGACACCGTCAATAAAGCATGACATCATCATCAACCCTAAAATGGCTTTTGGCACAGGACACCATGCTACTACCTATATGATGATACAGCTTATGGAAAATACGGATTTTAAGCAAAAGTCGGTATTTGACTTTGGCTGTGGCACAGGTATATTGGCGATACTTGCCTCTAAAATGGGCGCAGATCCTATTGATGCTATAGATATTGAACATGAAGCCTACCTGAATACGATTGAAAATGCAGCCATCAACCACGTTGAGAATATTACCACTTATGAAGGCGACCTTAACGTCATGCCAGATGCACAATATGATATCATCCTTGCCAATATCAATCGCAATATTCTATTAAAATATGCGGGACAATTAGCCAATAAGCTAAAAACAGGAGGCACAATTCTGCTCTCAGGCATACTCAACGATGACCAGGAAATGGTCATTGATGCCTTTAAAAAACAAGGTTTGCAGTTACAGGCTCAGGAAGAAAGAGAAAACTGGATTTGTTTGCAGTTAGGGAAAATGATATAAATTTACCTAATCAAGGTCACATCTCCCTTATAAGACCAGATATTACCATTTTCCAATTCTATTTCGGCAATGATGATATAGACTCCTGTTGCGCATTGCTCGTTTCGGAAAGTGCCGTCCCATCCAGTTTCTTTTATACCTGGTTCTATATCGTAAGCACTATAAACATTTTCAGCCCATTTGTCGAATATCAACATACGCTTGATTTTCCTGATACCTCTGATCTGTGGAATATAAAACCTATCGTTTCCTTGTTGTGAATATGGATTGAAAATATTGGGCACAGCGCTGTTCAAATCTCTGTTGACCCGTATCAAAATGGATGTTTCTACCTTACATAAGCCGTCGATAGTATGCTCAATGACATAAACCGTATTGTTAAATGGCCGTACAGTAAGTGTCGGACAATCGTCACAAATCAAACTATCTCTCACATACCATTTCAATCGATGGTCGCCAAATATATCATCATGAAGTTGAGGGCTGATTGTGACCGAATCTCCAAAAAATATCAAAATCTCCGATTCCACATCTATAGCTAAACTTTCATTACGTGGTACTTCTATCACTTGATTCTGCTTACAACCATTGGCATCTGTTATCATTAATGGGTAATTCCCAGCTCGAAGTCCTTCAAATAAAAGCATATCGGCAACATCGCTTCCATTAAATACAACCATATATGGTGCCGTTCCATCAATGTTGTCAATGCTGATCGTTCCATTGACAACTTGGTCGCAGTATGGCGGCGTAACACTAACATCTACAACGGTAAAATTGGAGGGCGTTTCCTCTACTTCATAATCAATTGTATTGGTACATTCATTATTCAAATCAACTATCGTTATCTGATAAAAACCAGCCTTGCTAACATGAATCACATGTTCGGCGATTTGTTGATCAATTATTCCGTCTAAGGTCGTCCATTGCGAAGAAAAAGGATTTCCAAAATTAGAATTAGATGCATCAAGTATGACATCTGCTTTCTTACAAAGGATCTCGCCTGATAAATCGATCTGTATCGTTGGTTTAATGGTATCAATCGGTACAAATACATAGTTTGTATCTTTGCAATTGCTATTATTTGACGTTATAAGTAGGAATGTGCCACTCTCAGAAGTTGTAAATTGTGCTGAGGATTCATGGATTCCCATTGGGCTTACCCATAGAAACCCAGTATCGGGCGTATCACTTTCGGCAGATATTGTAATAGATGTACGTTGACAGGTAATTGTATCTAAAGTAAAAGCTACATTTGGAATAACTGTATCCAACTTAACTTCAAAAATCTTCACATCGCTCAGGCAACCATACTTATCTCCTGCTTGAACTCTGTATGCACCAGGGTCTGATGTCAACAATGTTTCTGTATGTATAGTACGTCCGTCGGGATATGTCCAGTTGTGTTGAAATAATGTGGTTTCCGATGTCACGCTTATCTCTACAGCATCTTCATTACAAGGCAAATAAATAATATCAGCTATTTCAATTTCGGGCTTTTCATTGATTTCAGGAACAAAAACAGAATCTCTGACGATGCAACCATTTCCACCAATGATCTCAACATAATAAACACCACTTGCAAAGACGACTGGCTGCTTCAGAGTGCTTTGAAAGTCAAGCGGCCCTTGCCACCAGAAAGCCAAGCTCTGATCCGTAGATACGACACCAATATTGACTTTACCCTTAATACATGTTATCGTATCGCTCAATAATTGATAATCGGGTAGGTCATCGTCCTTTACAATATCAAATACTACATTTCTTTTACAATAATTATCGCCTGTAATCACAAGATGATACTGTCCGGAAACGCTAATATTCAAAGTGCCTGACATGGTGACAGAATCCATAACAAACGGGCCATTCCATAGATATTCCTGAACATCACCGGTAACGAGGACACCAATGTCGATTTTTGGATGAAAGCAATTTAAGGTATCCACAAAATATTCATCAACAAAAGGCGGTATTGTATCAATAAATACTTCAACTATGCCGTCTTTAGTACAACCCTCATCATTTGACATGGTAAAACGATACGACCCAGTCAAAGAAGTATTTACTAAAAGTGCTCCGTCGCTGATCGACTGTGGATTGATCGTATTATCCCAAACTATGGAAGTATAGTCTGTCGTTGGTGTAATTTCGATAACTGAATGTAGGTCACGGCAATTGATCACAGATGCTTCAACTTCAAAATCCGGGAAGATCTTATGCTCGACCACATGAACTGTATCCTTGCTTTGACAATGATTTAAACCCGTAACCGTGGCGATGTATGTTCCTGGTATATCAACATTTAATGTTAAGTCTGTACTTCCAACAGGTTCCCAAAAAATAGTTTCTTGTCCACTGTTCAAATCTGTTGATAGCGTAATAGTCGGTTTCAGGCATGTTATGGTATCCGGTAACAATATATTGAAAACCGGACGAATCGTATCATAAGTTAATTCAAAGGAATAATCCATTTGACAACCATTTGGAGCAATGCCTGTTACCTGATAGATTCCACCAAAATAGGTATAAACCACCTGTCCGGATTTCATAAATCCATTAGGACCATTCCATATAAATCTCGTACCTGGAATGTTTGAGGTGCCAGATAGCAAGACAGAATCCTGCCCACATTGTATAGCACTGAAATCGGCGCTTATCTGCGGAACTTCTACATCACGTTTTACTTCAAAGCTATCAAAAGTGACACAATGATGTGTATTGGTTAATGTTATGTAGTATTTACCAGGACTATGAATATAGGGTGATATAACCTCGCTATAGTATCCGTTTCCTGTAAAAGTGACCGATTGAATATCTCTGTTGCCAAGTGTGACCTGCACACTATCATGCGCACAATCTAACGCCTGCACGGTGATAATTGGTTTGGAAAAAATCCTCGCATCTCCGATAGTGATATCTGTTTCAAAAGTACAACCAGTAAGGTCATTAGTAACAGTTACGGAATACAACCCGGGAGCATTGACCATTGGATTGGGTACATCATTATTCAACAAACCAACACCCGACCATTTGTAGCTTCTGTCCGGCACATCAGGTTCTATACTCAATTCAATCGTTTCCTGGTCACATCGGATACTGTCATCCATGATTTTTATCTCCGGCTTATATATAGAGTTGATGACTTCAATTTCAATCGTACTTACACATCCATTGAATGCCCTACCTGTAAAACGATACACTCCGGCTCTATATATGTAAGGAGATAGGGTAGTTGTGGTGCTAAACCCGGGACCTGTCCAGCTAAAACTCGCTAAGCCCACATCGCTGATAGTCAATAATTGCACTGAATCTACTAAGCAAGTAATAGAATCCGTAGTAACAGTAATAATTGGCACTTCATAATCTCCTATCACTTCAAATGTAGTACTCTGTAAACAAAAATTCTTTGACGAGATGATCGTTACCTGATATTGTCCTGGATCAGTTATCATCGGTGAAGCAGCAGTACTGTTCAATCCGATACCTGTCCATTGATAACCAGCAATATCGTCATCCGGTATCACGCGCGGTATGACTGACGTTATTTCACAATTGAGTGTACCGGTCATTATATCATCAATAACAGGTGGAATTTTATCTTCGGAAATGGTTACAAACTTTTGAACAGCGCAGCCGTTATCTAAGTTGGTCATGGTCAATTCATACGTACCACCCTTGTCAATTTCGGGATTTTGAAATTCTCTAAATGCTGGGTTTACGTCTGACCATAGGTACGTATAATTTCCGGCAACACTGGGAACAGACATTATGGTTATAATCGTATCTCTACAATTGATATTTCCATGATCGAAATGTACTTCAGGAATGACCTTATCTTCATAAATAAGTAGTGAATCGATGCCGAAACATCCGTCCTGTGTTATAATCTCAATAAAATACTTTCCGGCTTGCCATATTTTTACCTGACTACCGATGTTTTGAAATGAAATGCCGTTATCGGATGTCCAGATTACCGAAACGACAGGTTGAGAAATTTCGGGTGTGATTATAATCGTATCATTATGACAGTTAAGCACCGTATCTCCATGAAACGCTATCTCAGGGAAACTCGTATCTTCGTAGATGACAATGAATGCCGTATCCTTACATGTAAATTGAACAGATTGAATAGTCACTTCCAAGTAATAAGTACCTTGTGATGAGACTGTAATTTCTTTGTCATGAATATCACCCGATATCCGACCATCATCCGTAAACCATACGTAGCTTATATCTCCATCATCATGATTATCAGCATTTCCGGTTAGGAGTAAAGAGGACATTGCACAACCTATTGAGTCTCTATCCGCATCAATAACTATATTCAAGTCAATTACATTCAAATCCAGCGTGACTAAAGAATCACATGGCTCATCTTCGATGACGATATTATACATGCCTGCCTGGGTATAATCGATACCATCAATAGTCACCTTCTCTCCTTTACAGATAAATCGGCTTAATGATACCGGTTCGGGCAATGCTTCAATGACTACCTGCATACAATGATCTGACAACTGTGCACAGACTCCAAGAGAAGAAAAATAATTATTGAGCGATTGATGATTAAAAACAGTGCCTATTGCCGGCAATATTTCAGCCTGGTATTTTGCTATCTGCAATCCGCATATCGTATAATTTCCTGGTGCATATCCCGTCAAATCAGCACTTTCAATATATGCTTTCAGGGTATCATCATGGAAAATAACATTTGAATATACATAAACAGCCGTATCGACAATACCTGCCAGATATGTTTTTTCAATATCAAAAATCAATGCTGCACTTCCGGAACAAACTGATAAATCTGAATTTTCTATCGTACCCGGATCTAACTCACAAGTACCGCAAAAAACACCATCATCCTGACAAAAAATAATCTGTGCATCCTGCAAAACACCTTGTCCTCCGTCACTGAAATCAATACACCTTATCGTCCATACTCCATTCACCGTACCAAAATCGAAATCTTCCAGACATCCCTGATGCGGATAATATTGTCCTCTGTACGTCGTCAAATTTTGCCAAGCCTGATGATTTTCCCATACAGCTGAGAATCCAAAATCAGGAGCAGCCGAAGCGCCACAGGGTACAAAAGTTACATCCCAAGTTATTAATTGTGTATTGGTGGGAACAATGTCGCCTCCTGTAAGTGTTACCTTTTGGCCCGACGGCGATATCACTTCGATAAACAACTCTTTCATAAAAGGATGCCTGAATCGTAGTTTTATCCCACAAACACCTTGATCTCTGGAAGACAAATCATCGTGCACAGCACCATTAACTATGATGCTGACATTGGTAGTATCAGCCTTGTCGTTATCCAAATCAACAATAGTAAGTACACCGTCCAATCCGCACTGGGCATGAACGAGCATTCCTGACAATACCAAAACCAATGCTATGACATACTTCATATATTAAGTTTTAAATATATTGAAAACAAGGAGATAACCAGCAAGGTACAAAAGTACAATTTTTACGATGAATCCTGCAACCTATATAAATTTTAACAATTTTAATGTTCATCATATCTGGTTAGTCAACGCTGGTTTTCAATATGTCTATAGTCTAATATCTTTTAGCAGTTTGTTCTAATTTCTATCTACTTTTTCGTTTATTAAGATATTATGTTTGTAAGTCGTACATTATCTAAGGTATAAAACATGGATAGTTTATTGCATCTAATATGTGACATTCTAATTTTTTGTATCCTAAAGAGTTTTTGAAACTAATTTTGCTAAATGATATGTTACTCTTGGTTCATTAATAATTTGATTTCTATAGAGCCCTGAACAATTGGAAATCAAAAGACAATATATATAGATAAAAATCTGGTATACGTAAAACTATCAACAAGAATTACATATACCAGAATATCACCCTGAATATCTCATGTATGAACTTTTAAGGATCTTACAAATACTAATTAAAATTTCATTGTTTTAATAAAACTTGCAGGTGACATAGTTCCTGCATTCACATCAGATTTTTTACCATTCTTTATCGTGAAAAAAGTAGGCATGTATATAATACCGTTGCTTTCTGCCAGTTCCGGATGCATCAATACATCGACTATCCTTATATCCATATTCTTTGTTTTGCTCACTACGGATGGATCTTTCAGGGTATTTGCAAAATCAATACAAGAAGGACAATCGGGATCCATAAATACCACGAGCATATTCTTGGCCTTTACTGTCTGACTGTTATAATCCGAATCACCCATCATAGCTACATTGGATTGTGCACCGAATATCTCACTAAAATCTCCCCGTACAGGATTGACATGGTTAGGATCCGGGCCCAGGACGGGAGATGCAAGGTTACCTACACCACTATGACATGGGCTGGTAGTCGGGTCAGAAGGTACTGAAATCATTCCTTTTTGCTCACATTGTCGTCGTCTTACTTCTTCGGGAGACATATCCTGGCTACAACCTACATCAAAGACATTACCGTCTCCTGCCACATACATTTGCCGTATATCTCCTGCACAGTTATTTATCATTCTTGCAAAATCCTGGCAGCGCATATCATTCCAACCTGTGTTGTCACAGTAGTTCAGCAGACTTTCCATACGTTGGCATGGATCAGATGACTCCATACCTGGAGGTACAGGCATTCCAGCACCTGACATTCCTGAAAATTCTTGCGAAGACTCCACATTCTCATTTTCTTTACTCTCATTTTCCTGCTGACGTCTTTGCCTTTCTGCTTCTTCTTGTTGTTGCCTTCTAGCAAAGGCCTCATCAGCTGCGGAATAAGCTGCCTGTAGGTCAATGTCCATAGATTCTTTCTTTTCAATTGCTTTATCTACATAAAATTTTCCTGCAACTTGGCCAACCTCTGATTTTTCAACTGTAGTTCCAACTACTACACCTACGACAGCTGCAACCATAACACCAGCTATTGCAGTAACGGTGCTTGTTGTTGCAAACCCTCCAACTGTTGAGGTAACTGCTTCGCCAGATGCTGCTGCTCCCCTGTAAACAGCTGTTTCCGTAGTTATAGCTGTTTCAAAAGCAGCAGCTTCTGCAGCAGCAGCTGCTGCTGCTCTCCTTTCTAATTCTGCTGCGGCCCATTCTGCTGCAGTCATAAGGTCAACAAGTAAAGAACCATTTGCAACATATCCCGAACTGCTATTACCTGGTCTTGATCCCTCTGACCTACATTGCGAAATGGCTCTTGTTAATTTGTTTCTTGCATTTTTTACATTAGTACTATTGGCGGTAAAAGCTGCATCCATAGCACCCAATCCAAGACTGCTCCTGTTTCTATCATTACACGCTTTAGCCATTGCATCATAAGTTTCAACTGCTTTATCTTTGTCTGCTTTCTTTTGGCTTGACCAGTTTGTTGTCTGATCTTTCACACTTTGTGTTGAACCACCACAGCTCAAAAGATCCGTATCTGTTTTATCCGGCCTTTTGTCAAATACATCTACTAAATCCTGAAACATTTGGGTTGCCGTCTCAGGTGTAGTGACTTTCAATAACCAGTCCATAAGCTGTTCAGGTGTTAAATGAACAAGTGTACGAGGACCATTAAAACGATAAAATTTCTTCCATTTAGCCTTTACAGGTTTACCATTGTTTACTATGGTTCGTCTGTCACTTGAAATACCGGTATAGAGCTTACCATTCTTGTAGGCTGAGTAGGAAAGAACATAATTGTCTTTATAGTGTACTTCCTTTATCAGGTTTTTTTTAGTGCCATACAATTTAGTTACTCCGTTTAAGTGGCCTTTGCTCCACTCAGATTCATGCATAAGGCTTCCATCGGGATAATAAGTGGTATGCCTGAATTTCTTGGCAGAAGGTGCACCAACTGCTACTACTTCTCTATAAGTTTTTCCGTCTTTATATTTTATTAAATATGGTTTTGACGGTTGAGCCATCAGGCTTCCAAAGAGAAAAAAACACAAAAAAATCAATAATGATCTCATAAACTTAAAAATTTTAGGGTAAATAAAATAAAAAATTGTCTAACATAAAATCCATTACCAAAGCATTAAACAGGATTCAAAGACCCTATTATCGCATCAGGCATGAAATGCCCGCTACCGGCACTATTGCTTTGGTTTTAAAAGTTTTGTCAATTATACTTTTCAGTCCGAAGTTAATGACTACATTACGGTTTAATAGCCAATCTCCACCTATACTGAATGTGGTTGGGTGCGCCACAGTCCATTTTACAGTTTCTTCGTTGATTGAAAAACCATCAATTGCCCGGAAAACATTTTTCAATGCATCCAAAGCCGATTTGGTTGATTTTGTTTCATACAAATATTCAACAAACAAGCTGAATTTCCGACTGCCATATCTGATATTAGTTCCGATAGAAAATAATTTATTATCAGCTACGGCACTGTGTTTTGTCTCTTCAAATGTGTTTTCATTTAACAAAATAAAACTCAACTCTTCGCTGTACCAGGAGCTTCTTATTAATCCGGAAAGCTGTAAATTTTTCCCAAGCGGAAAAGATCCGTTTAACCATAATCCCCAGGCGGTATTTCTGTTTAGCCTCAGAGATACTAAGGAACCTGAGCTATCGGTCTGATATGTATAAATTCTACCGAATGCCAAATCTAATGAGGCTGCATTCCAGTTTTCAGATTGATAAACTTCGGAAATACCCTTAATTTCCTGCATACGACGAAAATTCAGTGAGTTGAGTTTGTTAATAGCATAATCTATACTACTTCTGACACCCGGTTTTTCAAAAATATCAGTCATGGTATCAAGTTGTGTTTCAAGCGAGGCTATCTCTGAAATCAACTTTTCTCTTTCATCTTTATATTTCAATCCAACTTCTTCATAAAGCTCTGATGCCATTAATGGATCTTTTGAATTAATCAGGTTAATTTTTCCAGCAAATCCTATTCTTCGGTCATTATCTTCATTCACGATAGTACCTAATGACAAATCGAGTGAAGCAAGCTTACGCATTAATGGTGTCGATTGTTGGTATTTCGTCAAATCTTTTCGATTATAAAAAATCTCCCAAATGGGCTGTCCCTGAATGGCTATATTAGGATTAAGTCTCCACGTTTTAAAAGACCAATCCACTTTAAAATCTTTGATATCACTTGCCCTGCTTACTGATGACGGGCTAACTCCCATAAGATCAAAAACAGGCGAAACTGGGATTGAGAATTCTTTTGGCACTAATTTTTCCTCAACATCCTGACTAAATACAGGAAATAGTACAAATAACAGGAAAGATCCAGTAAGCAATAATTTTTCGTGTTTTTTTAAGTTCATAAGTTGTTATATTTGTATTAAAAATTGAATTAAATAGATTGTCTCCATTATGGGTGTAAATATAGTTTTGAAATTATTTTAGAAATTTCAGCATTTGCCCCGGTATTGAATATTACATAATCCCAATGAATTTGTGTTAACATAATGCTCTACAAAAGCCTTAGATTCATTCAAGATACATTCTCTATGAGAAACTTCTTCAGATTGTCTTTCATACATAGCCCAAAGAAAAGGCACAATTGCCCCTGCATATTCAATTGTAGATCCAATATTAGACCTTGTAATGTAATATGCTTGTGAATGACATAACCCTCCAATAGCTATGGCATAAGCATCTAATATGTATTGAAATCCCATTTCTAATTCTACATCGGAATAGGATTGAGAAATTGCGTATTTGGCGGCTCTCTCAGGTATCATTTTCTTGTACCGACTGTCCAGAGAAAGTGTATTTTCTTCTATTTGTAACAATGACTCATGTAAGCCCCGTTTTTCCAGAACATCACTTGTTGTGTCAAGCTCAACTTTTGTTTCTGCAAATAGGTTTTCCGGCCGAATCTTTTCGTTCTTTAAGGTTTGTTCAAATCCCTTATATACAATCGTATCAAGCAATGGATCCCGGCTCCTGTAGAGGCTTAATTTCACAGCACCAGATACCCTTCTATTTAAGTTGTTCTCTGTCACAGTACCTAAGGAAATGTCGAGAGTCGATAACATTCGCATCAGTGGGCTTGCATTTCTATACCTTCTCATATCGGCTTTATTGTAAAGCATCTCCCATATAGGCTGACCCTGTACTGCGATGTTAGGCGCCATTCTCCATGACCTGAATGACCAATCGACTTTTATATCTCTGACCGCATTGGCTCTGGTAATCCTGGAAGGATTTACACCTAACAGATCAAAAGCCGGGGATACAGGAATTGAAAAATCGATGGGAGAGATCTGTTCACTATCAGTTCCGCTTGACAATAGGTATTGGGCTGATATCTGACTACAATCAAGGAGTGTCAGTATCATTATCACAATCAGAGATATATATTTTGCATCGTTGTATATCCTCATGGCTATTTGAATTATCAATCTTTAACAATTGAACTTTCTGTTTGTAACCCAATAAAACCTCATATTAAGGAGGGTTCATTAGACTCAATCAATTGATTGAGTCTAATGAACCCTTGCTGATTATTAGTGGGTTATGTACAGCTTGGCTATAATATTTTTCACTTCGGAAGATGCTCCGGTGTTGCATAAGACTTCAGCAAGAGAAAAAGTACGAAAATCGAAATCTACGCTTACTTTATTTTCATTTAATACGATTTTGCCATATTTTTCGTCCGGATATTCGCTCCACATAGCCCAAAGTATCGGGGCTATTGCAGAAAGAAGATGAGACACATAACCATCAACTTTTGAGTTGGAAGAAAAAGATGACATTGAGAAACCAATGCCTACTACAGATATGGCATAAGCGTGCAATGTATATTCATATCCTACCTCTAATTCTGCTTTAGTATAGGGTTGAGGGATTTCGTAATTTTCTATTCTGTAACTACCGTTAGCTGTACCGCCCCCAGCTACACTTGCACCTGTGGTTACTCTTATATTCCTGTTGGAGATTTTATCCGAACTACAGGTAGAGATAAGATGGCAATCAAGTGGTCCTCCAGTAAACAAGAAATTGGGTAAGGTTAGTAAGTTGATCACCGTAGTGGTTTGGGGAGGGTCGGCTTCTTTTTTCATTTTGGTTTTGGGTACACCCGATTTAGGCATTGCTCCTATTTCAAATTTTTTAGATACTGTAAAGTTCAGATCCGGAAAGTTTTTATTAAGTTCCGACTCCAATTTTGAAGGGGTATAGCCTGCCTTCAGCATAATGGCGGTATAATCCTTGATGTATTTATTTTGGTAGGCTGTTATTTCTTTCTTTCGCAGATTGTCGTCTTTTATTTCTGCCAGTTTTTTTATATCCTGCTCCATACTTTGTTTGAGCTTCGGATTGGCCTCGAAAGCTTTCAGGATATCTTTGTCTATTTTTTTAAAATATTCTACAACATTTGATAACTGCTTTTCAAGCAGTTTGTGGTTGTAATTGTCAGTTTGTTTATCACTTTGGGCCGAGGCTGTAAAGTGAAGCATGCAGATCAGAAAGGCTGCAAGGATTGATTTTACTACAGATGAATGGATCATTTTTTAAAATTTAGAAATTAATAAATTGATTTTGATTTTTAAAAAGTGCTTACAACTTATAAAATTTGGGTATCGGTTCTGTTCCTGTTATTAAGTTATTTTCGCACGCCTTAACGTATCACGGCTGAATTAATAGCTTTTTCAAAAGCTGCACTCTCTAGTAAAGGATGCGGACATTTTATGATTTCAATGACCATTGGAGTGCCGAACCCTGATGTTTTATCATTTATGGGATTGGGGGTAGTATTACTTCCTTTGCGGGCGTCAAGAGCGCGTTTTACCATCTTAAAGTACCCGCCTCCCAACATGGCATCAAAATACATCAAAGCTTCTAAGGGTATTACAGAAGTACCCTCCAGCGGTTGTCCTGTTTTTGTCAGTGGTGAGGTTACTACACTTTTTCCTAAAGCATTGTTTGCAGAAAGCCTCAATACAATCAACAGCTCGATATTCTTGCCAGGGTCAGAGCCGTTTCCAAAATCAGGAGGAAGTGTTGTGCCGCCGTCAGTATCGCCGTCGTCGTTGTCATTATCTGGATCTTCTCCATCGGTGTTATCATCTTGTTGCTGGTTGTTTTGATTGTTGTTGTCGTTATTATCGTTGTTTCCTTGTTGGTTGTTCTGACCACCACTTTGAGACTGATTATTTTGATTGCTATTTTCTCCAGAAAGATAAGCATACGCATCATAACCGGCATCCCCTAAAGTATAGCCGCTATTTGCTCCAAATAAATTTAGAAGGCCTGTTGCAGCATAAAATCCAGTAGCACCCGAAGAAATTACAGCCCCTACAGCTCCAGCCATAGCAAGTGCACCGGCCCCGCCACCGCCAAAAATAGCAGAAAGAGGTAAAGCAGTCATTGGTGGAGCGGTAGTGGCTACCACAGTTCCAACTCCAGCAGCTACGTTTAAGACATCTTCAGCCGCATTAGATGCCAGAGCCGTATTACTCAGACTTATTTTACCTCCGCCCAACAATTGGTTGAGCTTTGTCTTATCAAGTTCTGAAACTACTGCGCCCCGTATGTTCTGCATAATAGAGGTTTCAACTATCTTATTTACATTAGAAAGCTTAGCGCTTGCAATCGTGAGCTTAGAAAGACTTGTCAATGATTGTTTTTTTGCTTTTCCAAGACTTGTTTTGGGAACAGAGACAATATATGATTTGACCGCAGCGGATTTCTTTGATTTTTCTTCCGCCGCCAATACAATTAAAAAATACTTATTAACGGACTTCGTAGGAGCGCCTAAAGGTATTACTGCAGTTAAAGCGATTGCATATTTCTTTTCTCCTTTTTTTTCTTGGGCATCTGCACCTATCGTGCATGAAAGGATGACCGACAACATAAGTGCCCATTTTAAATTTAATTTACTTAGTTTCATGATTTTTATTTTTAATTTTTACCTACTCTTGTAATAGGATTTTCGGCATACTCCTTATTTTTTGTGGAATGATTTTTATTCCTCCTTTTAAGAACTTTTACATCACAAAGTTAGATGGCTTTTCAGGGCAATGCAATAGCTAAATATAGCTATTCGCTTCTTAAATATGCCTCAAAGCCTTGATTGTCAAAATAATAAATGCTAAAAAGTTATAATAATAATGCAAGATATGTTATCTTTACGATCTAAACCTTGCATATTTTTATGATACCGCCGCCATAAAATACTATCCAGATTAGTTTTTTTATCTGCATTAGAGGGTATGATTAATACTAAGCATCCATTTACATTTTAGCCAATATAATAGATTGGCAAATGTTTGAAGATGGATTTTCTTCATTATACAGTCAAAACTTCGGGCGACCAGCAAAACCCATTCGTTTAATGGTTGATATTTTGATAATCAATCATTTGCGCAACGTATCGGATGAAAGAGTAATTGATCAATGGAGTGAATACATCTATTATCAATATCTTTGCGGAGGCACAACATTTACGCCCGGATCGCCATGTGAAGCATCTGAGCTGGTACATTTCAGAAAACGAATAGGCGAAAGCGGAATAGAATTTATCATAAAAGAAAGTATTCGTATCAATGGCAAGGATGCCGAAGACGATCATGTCAACATTGACACCACAGTACAAGAGAAGAGCATCACCTATCCAATAGATTCAAAACTGCATGCCAAGATCATCAACAGGTGTAAACAGATAGCTGATAATAGGAGCGATGGGATTCAGGAACGAATACGACGGACACACACTACCAAAGGTATTAGATCAAGTAGAAAAACAGACCAGCAAACTACAGAAGATAGCGAAGACAGACAGAGGGTATCGGGGACAAAAACAAATAGGAGAAACGGAAATATTGATACCCACAACACCAAGAAAATCAGATAGTTACTACAAGAGAAAGCAATTGAGTCGAGCCCATAGAAAAAGAGCAGGAATCGAACCAGTCATAGGACATATCAAGGCAGATCACAGACTCAATCGCAACTTTTACAAGGGAGTAGTGGGCGATAACATGAACATTATGTTGGCGGCGGCAGCATTTAACTTCAAAAGGTTGATGATCAAATGGAAATTATCATTTTTTAAAATATTGCGAAGCCTGTTAATGACAATAATGAACCATATACAACCAGAACGTACAATATTGATACCACACACTCACCATAAAATTACGAGTTACCAGCCCGATTTTGTCTCTATGATAGGCTAACTGGACTTTTTAATGGGCGACTAGCTAATAATCTGTTAGTAAGAATTATATGAAATGAATAAAAAAGCTGTTGAAGACAAAAGATGTTTCAACAATTGTGGGTGTATGAAGGTAAAATGATGCCGGTTTATTGCTTTTCAGAAGGAACATACTAAACCAATCTGTTTTTATGTGCCAGCGCTATGGCTTCTCCCAGTGAGTGAACCTGAAGCTTTTCGTATATTTTCTTTACATGATTGTTGACGGTAAAGTAGCTGATGCCCATCCTGTCAGCCACCATTTTATAGCTTAATCCCTGAGATAGGTACTTCAATACTTCTGATTCTCTATTGGTCAGATTCACAAAGGTTTTGTCCTCCGTATTGTTGTCGAAAAACCGTATTACTTTTAAGGCTATGCCTGGACTCATGCTCGCACCACCATTGGCTACCTCATCAATACTCTGTGCGATTTGCGTTACGGAAGCACTTTTCAAAATATAGCCTTCCGCACCTGCTCTTAGTGCTGCAAATATCCTATCGTGGTCATCAAATACCGTTTGCATGATGATCTTGACATCTGGATAATGTTGCTTGATAAGCTTAACACCTTCTATACCGTTGACCACCGGCATCTCTATATCCATTAATACGACATCGGGCTTTGCTTCTTCCATGTCTTTAACAACTGAGGCGCAATTTTCAAAGCCACCGGCATATTCATATCCAGACATAAGTTGGATAAATGTCTTCAGACTCTCACGTCGCTCATTATTGTCATCGTAAACAGCTACTCTTATCATAGGGCAAAAATACGTCAACTTTTCATAACAGTCAATCCCTAAATATAGTGATAGGAAATGTACAACTTACAACTGTTCCATGTCCGGGCTTCGAGTCTATCGTACAATTTCCATTTAACTGAGCACATCTGGATTTGATATTTCGGATTCCATTACCTGTTTTGACAGCCTTTTGATCTATGCCTTTACCATTGTCAGCTATCAAAAGTTGAATATTGTTAGATTTAGATTTCAGTTCTATCCTCACGTGTGTTGCACAGCTGTGCTTCGCAATATTGTTGAGCGATTCTTTTATAATTAGCAGCATGTTTTTTGTGTCTTCAGGTCTTTTACAAGATGTACGCAATTGTTCAGAGATATCCATGCTACACGTAATCTCTTTAGGCGTTAAGAAGTCATTAATATACGTTGCAATCCGGGATTCTAAAGCATTAGTTTCTGAAAAATCGGACTTCATACTCCAGATGATATCACTCATTCTGTGTAGAAGCTCTTTCGACACATTTGTTATCTTTTCTATCATTTTTTTACTTTCGTCAGGTCTGGTATCCCATACTTTCGTAGCCAGCTCACTATAGATACTCATACTGCTAAGGGTAGCACCAATATCATCATGCAAGTCTTTACCTATTCTTTCCTGAACTTTTTTCACATCCAACTCCTTTTGTAGAAGACGTGCTGTTTCAATAGCGAGCGCTTCACGTTTTCTTGTTTCTTCGAGCAAATTTTGTTGAGCCATCTCCTTCTCCTTGTAAGCTATCTTTAATCTATATCCCAACGCTGCCGAAAGAAAAACAACTTCTACTAAGATACCGATTTCCATATAGAAAAGCCCTTCGAAAGCTAATGAATCCTTATACACAAATACATTGACCAATAAGCCTGTCAGTACTCCAATAACATTGACGATAGTCCCGATGATGATGAGCTTGTAAAAATATTCTTTTCTTAGGCGTAGTAGCCGGAATGCCAGTACCACACCCAATCCAAGCGCCAAAAAGCTTGCTGTATTTATCAAAGTTTTGGAGATATTGTAGGGATCTCCGGATATGCGCAAAAGAAAATACATCAACACAGAAATGATAACACCAGCTTGCAGTCCTTTCCAGAAACCATAATAAAACTTTTCCTCTCTCCCTATTCCTAACACCACACCCAGAAAATTGACATACATCAGAAAAGCAAGATTGGAAATAATGGGATCTAATGTTTCAATATGATAATAAGAGAATATTGTGTATCCAAAAGGAATCTGATCGCCTAACAGCCGAACTACATTAAATAACGCCATTAATAAAAGGTAGAAAGCGTAGTTCCTAAATGCTTTGTCATTTTGTTGCAGATAAATCGTAAAATGAAATATGCCCAGCACTAAAAGTGCTCCAAAAGTAATCAGTAATAAAACGATAATATGTCCCATTATAATTTATCCTGTTTATCTACTTAGCTTATCTCCCATAGTGAAAATGCTTTAGTAAGCCGAACTGAAATCATTTTCAATAGCAAATATACACATTCTATCCTGAAATCAAAAAAATAATAAAAATCTATTTACATCTTTACCCATTTAATCAGAATGCGTTACCTTTAGCCTTTCATTTTTAATACTAATCAACAGAAATCAATTTCATGAAAAGGATTTTGGTAGCTAATCGAGGCGAAATAGCTTGCAGAGTAATAAAGACTTTAAAAAAATTGGGCATCACGAGCATCGCAGTTTACTCCGACAGCGACAGGAATGCACTGCACGTAAAAATGGCGGATGAGGCATATTATATTGGCCCTTCGCCAAGTGCTGAATCTTACCTCCGCCAAGACAAAATCCTATCTATATGCCTTGAAAACAATATTGAAGGTGTTCATCCTGGATATGGTTTCCTGAGTGAAAATGCTGCTTTTGCAAGTCTTTTAGCCACAAATAATATAAAACTTATCGGACCATCAGCACAATCTATGGAATTAATGGGCGATAAGCTTTCCGCAAAAAATGCGGTCAAAGGCTTTGATATCCCAATGGTTCCTGGTACGGACTATGCTATATCAGATGTAAATGAAGCCAAAGAAATTGCAGAAAATATAGGTTTTCCAGTATTGATAAAAGCTTCCGCAGGTGGTGGTGGCAAGGGTATGAAATTGGTCAATAATGTAGATGAATTTGAAGATCAGATGCAACTCGCTATGAATGAAGCCAAAGCTGCTTTTGGAGACGATGCTGTATTTATAGAAAAGTTTGTAACTGGTCCACGACATATCGAAATACAGGTTTTAGCCGATGCTTATGGCAATACAGTTCACCTCTTTGAACGTGAATGTTCTATACAGCGGCGACACCAAAAGGTCATTGAAGAAGCACCAAGTGTTGTACTCACTCCCGAAATGCGCAAAAAAATGGGCAATGCAGCCGTCAATGTAGCCAAAGCTGCAAAATATGAAGGTGCTGGAACAGTCGAATTTCTCGTTGATGACCAAAGAAATTTTTACTTTTTGGAAATGAATACCCGTTTACAAGTAGAGCATCCTGTTACCGAATTTATCACTGGAATAGACCTCGTAGAGCAACAAATACGCATAGCACAGGGCGAAAAATTAGGTTTTACTCAGGAGGACTTATCGATACAGGGTCACGCACTTGAGCTGAGAGTATATGCTGAAGATCCGTTTGAAAATTTTGTTCCGAGCATTAACACTTTAGAAAAATATAAACTGCCCTCAGGTGAAGGGATACGGGTGGATAATGGTTATGCCGAAGACGACCAAGTACCTATTTATTATGATCCAATGCTGGCAAAACTGATCACTTTCGCACCTACACGAGATGCAGCTATTCGTAAAATGTCAGCAGCTATACAGCAATATGAAGTAGAGGGTATATCCACGACATTGGATTTTGGAGCATTTGTCATGAAGCATCCAGACTTTGTTTCCGGCGATTTTGACACCAATTTTGTTAATAACAACTGGAATAAAGATGCTATAGATACATTGTTAGAAAATCAAAAAAATATAGCCGCATGGATGTTAAGTCATATTATGAAAAAAGAAGATTTGAAACTACGGACGATTGATTAAATCCTTTTTACATCCTTGAATACCATAAAGTTATTTCTTATTTGCACACTCACATTAATAACCACTAAAAATGTTTACCTACTATCTCCATTTAGGTTCCAACGTAGGCGATCGTAAAGCGATGTTGCTTCAGGCTATTGATACTATTCGTCAAAAGATCGGAAAAGTCATTACTGAATCCTCCATTTATGAAACCGAACCATGGGGATTAACCGATCAATCCAATTTTTATAATATGGCCATCGAAGTTCGCAGTAAGCTCGACCCAGAAGAAATGTATCAATCGACCAAATCCATCGAAATAGAAATGGATAGAAAAAAAGAAATACACTGGGGTCCGAGAAATATAGATATTGACATCTTGTATTGTGATGAATTCATCATTAATACACCAAAATTGACGATACCACATCCTCGTATATATGACCGAAATTTCGTGCTGATACCCATGTTAGAAATAGCTGGTGATTTAATAGATCCTGTTAAAATGCAAACCATGGATGAGCTTTATGAAGCTTGTCGAGATACCAATGAAGTTTTTATATTGGAAGAATAATACATATTTGAAAAATTATCATACTTTTGTACCCTAAAATTTATCCGTCATAGCGATTGAATTTCCATACAATTATATCTGTATCGAAGGCAACATAGGTGCTGGGAAGACGACTTTTTGCCACATGTTAACGGAAGAATACGATTGTAGGCTTATCCTTGAAGCATTTGGAGACAATCCTTTTTTGCCGCTTTTTTACGAAGACCCTAAGCGATTTGCCTTTACTTTGGAACTGTTTTTCATGACTGAACGACACGAACAAATGGAAAGAAACTTGATGAATCAGGACTTATTCCATGAATTTACTGTAGCTGATTACACATTTGTCAAAACACTTCTTTTTGCACGAAAAAATCTGACCAATGAAAAATTTAGATTGTTTCAGAAAATGTTTCAGGTCTTAAATCAGTCATTACCAAAACCGGATCTACTCGTTTACTTCCACCGGAATGTCGATTTACTGATGAGCAACATTAAGAAAAGAGGTCGCGAATATGAAAAACACATTACAGCAAACTATCTGACCGAAATTCAAAATTCATATTTCGAATATTTCAGGAATATTCTTTCATTTCCAGTACTCATCATTGATCTAAACAATGTGGATTTCGTTGCCAATCACAATCACTATGAGCAACTCAAATACCTCATTTCCAAGAATTACAATCCCGGTGTTCATAGGATTAGCCTGAGTGTGTAAAGTTCGTATGAAGTAGTATTTTCCTTAATGTTTTGTAAAATCTGGATTTAAAAACGGAGATTAACTGAAAACTTAGTTTTTTACGCACTAATCTTACCGTTATCTATAAGTATTTTTCGGATTTCTTCTTCTGGTTTATTTGTAATATTAGAAAGTAACTTGACATCTATCCCATTGTCAAATCCGTTGAGAATGAATTTTAATTCGCTCATTCCCATTCCTTCTTCTCTACCTTCTTCTCTTCCTTCCTTTTTACCTTCTTCTCTTCCTTCCCTTTTACCTCTTTCTATTAATTTTTGATAAGTTGTCATGATATTATTTTTTAATGGATCGGGTATTAATTCTATCGCTTTACTCAAAGTTTTTTCTTCTATCTCAGACACATTTACAATATAAACAAGAAGTATTTCAAAAAAGTTTCCTTCACCGTAGTCATTTGGGAAAAGCTCGAAAATTCTTTGTAAATCCTCAACTAACGCTATGGGATCATGTCTTCTCTTTTGCGCTAATACAGCGGCCGCCATTAGGCCATTTTTTATCTTTATTATGTCACTTGTGGACAATGTGTTGAGACCTATAAACATATGGTTGATCGTTGGTATATATTCCAAAATTGATTTGGGATATTCAACAAATCGTTCGTAGATGGCAGGAACTTTCCATTCTTTTGAGCCTTGGTAATACACAACTGGTATTACCGGGCGCAACTTTTTTTTCTCCCTTATACATTTAACCCAGTGTGAAAACATGTATAAACCTACTTGAAAAGCTACATTTTTATCAGGGTACGATTTGTGCTCAAATAGCAAGGCTACTTCAAGCTCATCTTCATTACTATCCTTTAGCTTGATATGATATACAATATCTGAAAAATATTCTTTCAATTCTTCCGTGATATACGATTCTTGAATAATATCAATCGTATCCAACATGATCACACTCAGTATTGTCTCTGGGAGCACTTGCTCAAAAAACGCCGCTGCTCGTTCAGTATCCATAAAAGAAGCTCGAACAAACTTATCATGAATATTATTTATATCACGATCCATTATTAATAAAACTGATTAATGAACAAATATACGTGTTTATTACCAATACCAAAGTGATTTTTCAATCAAATTCATATATGAATTTGCAATTATTTTACATTTATCTTTATTTCAAATTGGACATCTCATTGATTTAGTTATTTTTGTGCAAACAATTTTACCAGAACCAATATATCTATGCCAATATGAAGCACAAAATACATGCAATCTTACCCGTAATCATCATTACTATTACGTCCATATTAGTTGGTATAGAATATATCTTTGGTGGTATCAGTGATGAGATGTTATTTGGAGCACGGTGGGCTTCTATCCTCAGCTTGATATACTACTGCTGGAAACGGAAGTCGCTTACCACATGGATTATTTTCAGCATAGTACTTGGAGCTGTTATTGGTTATGACTTCCCTGATTTTGCAAAATCATTACATCCATTAAGCCAGGGATTCATCAAATTAGTTAAAACAATCGTTGGACCAATATTATTCTCCACACTTGTTTATGGCATAGCCGGGCATTCCGATCTGAAACAAGTGGGTAGAATGGCATGGAAATCACTTACTTATTTTTACGTTGCAACGACACTGGCGCTTTTTATAGGGCTTTTAGCCATCAATATTACACAGGCCGGTGTTGGTATTGATATGTCCCATGTTCCAAATACAGAGCTACCGGACAAGTCCTCTGCCACGACAACATCTGATGCCGTAGAACTTGCCGATTTGCCCGAACATACACACTGGATTTTCAAAACTTTAGCGTTTTTCAGAGATGCTTTCCCGGAAAATATAATCAAGTCTATCCACGAAAATAAAGTATTGCAAATCGTCGTTTTTGCGGTTATATTCGGTATTGGTCTCGCTATGGTCGAGGAGAAAAAACGAAAACCATTGGTAGATCTCATGGAAAGCTTAGCGGAAACCATGTTTAAATACACCAAAATCGTCATGTATTTCGCACCCTTTGGCGTGGGTGCAGCAATGGCATACACGATAGGGCACATGGGATTGGATATACTTTCCAATCTTATCATGCTGTTACTTACGTTGTATGGAGCATTGATTGTCTTTCTATTGACCGTATTACTACCTGTGGCACTCTATTTCAAAGTTCCGCTTCGACAATTCATGGTAGCCATTAAAGAACCTGTATCCATAGCATTTGCTACGACAAGTTCTGATGCTGCTTTGCCGCTCGTCATGTCCAACATGGAGAAATTTGGTGTACCTCGGAAGGTCGTTTCCTTCGTTGTTCCGACTGGTTACAGCTTTAATCTTGACGGTACGACATTGTACCTTTCTCTGGCATCTATTTTTGTTGCTCAGGCAGCAGGTATGGATCTGTCGATTGGTCAACAATTGCTTATTTGCCTGACGTTGATGATTACCAGTAAAGGTGTAGCGGCCGTACCAAGAGCATCACTGATTATCTTGATAGCCACCGCTGACCAGTTTGGATTACCTTTATTTGTAATTGCTGCTATCTTGGGTATCGATGAATTAATGGATATGGCAAGAACCTCTGTCAATGTCATAGGAAACTGCTTAGCATCTGTCGTAGTTGCCAAATGGGAAGGCGAATTTGACCAGGAAAAAGCGCTGAATTATGTGGATAGTGATGAGTGATGAATGGATAATGATTTTAGATTTTTGATTGAGGATATACGATTTTTTTGAACTTCAACATTAGAAGAATTTACACACTTACACTTTAAACATATAAACCTTTAAACCAATATAACAACTCCAACAACTCCAACAACTCCAACAAAGTAAGTTGAAAATTGAGAATTGAAAGTTGAAAATGATTTTTTTGATTAACGAATCCATCAACCATCAACCATCAACTGACAACCAAATTATTATCCCTCCAAACTAAGAATCTTTAATTCTACGCGCTGATTTTTGATTCTTCCAGATGGTGTTCGATTGTCAGCGATAGGTTTTTTCTTCCCATAACCTTTAAACTGGATTTTATCAGGACTGATACCTTTATTGATGAGGTATTCGGCTACGGATTTAGCTCGGGCAGTACTCAACTGATTACAATATTCTTCCGAAGGCACATTGTTGGTATGTCCACCGATCTCTATTACAACTTTTTTATTGTTCATGAGAAATGCATATATATCGTCAAGTACTTCATAAGATGTCAAAGAGATATTAGCGCTGTCGGAAGGGAAATAAAGATTCCTTATTTCAATAGTTTGTCCTTCTTTAATTTTGTTTTTTTGTAATTCATGTAATACTTTAGGCTTATAATTTTCTACCACTTTTGGTGTGGATGTAGCCGCATTAGCTACCTTTGCTTTCGTTTGAGTGGTAGTTGTTTTAGGTTTATTTGTCTTTTTGTGTGGCGGAGCGTTTACGATCGCTTTGTCAAAAGATGCTTCTCCAGGACAAGGTATTCTGATGATGTCAGAGCTTCCGTCAACCAATATGTTACCATTATAGGGAACGAATGTAGGAGTCTTATAATAAGCTGATAAAGTCAAAGAGTGTATATCGGAATCGGGTCTAAATTCAAAAGTATTGATCTGCCAACTGGTATTATTTACAGGTACAGATTCTGCTAAAAGTTCACGCTCATTACAGAACCCACGTCCACCAAAGATTCGTAATACAATAGGTGTTACATAATTAGCTATTTGACCGGTCATCCTGCTACCACTTACATATCTTTCAGCACGTGCAAGATGTATCGAAAACTTATAACATTGACCTGCTATCAGTGGCTTATCCAACCTTGTTGAGACGGATTCGTAAGTGCCATTGTCACGAACGACCATACCTAAATACGTGTATTTATCAGATGCAGGAAGGTTGTTTTCCCAATATCCGTTAGGGTGGATGTCTGGAGGTGTTTCTGCCGGAAAATTTATTACGCCACAGTCGTACCAACCTTGAATCCCAGTGAAATTCTGACCACCCATTTGAACTTTTCCTTCAAAACTGGGATTGGTTAATCTAATCGTATCATGTTGAGCGTTACCAAATTGATACATTAAAACCAATGATAATATGAAGGTACTTTTTAACATATTAATAATGCTGATTTTACAGAACATGCTTATAAAACGTTGCTATTAAAGGCTTTTGTTTTAAACTAACGGTTATTAACGCAAAATTAACGGAATTTCTATATTCAAAAGTAAAGGAAAACCCTGATATTTTACAAAAGCGGTATCTTTGTTTATGAGTATTGTCATTAAATGTTCTCAAATGCAATTTTGTACAGACTAAAATAATTGTAACAAATGACGATGTTTTATATTCAGAGTTATTCGTTTTTTGAGGAAGAGTTACGGTAATTTATTGAAATTTTGTCGATACAAATCGGTCATTTGACGGAAAGTTGTATTAGTATGGAACTATTAAAGAGTGAATGATGTTCTTTTAGAATATTATTAAAAATAAAATTAATTACTATGTGGGTTTTATTAGGAATTTTAATTGTTTTAGGATTTTGGGCGGTATCATTGTACAATAAATTAGTATCGCTGAAAAACAGAGTTCAGGAAGGTTGGTCAGGTATTGACGTGCAGTTGAAGCGTAGATATGACCTCATCCCAAATCTTGTCAATACCGTCAAAGGGTATGCAGCACATGAAAGCGGAACACTCGAAAAAGTTATTCAGGCGCGTAATATGGCAATGGCTGCCGGCAGCAGTGGTGATGTGAATGCTCAGGCACAGGCAGAAAATGCTTTGGCTGGAACATTGAAATCTTTATTTGCGTTAGCTGAAAACTATCCAGATTTAAAGGCGAATACAAGCTTTTTACAGTTGCAAAATACTTTGGGCGAGATTGAAGAAAATCTTAGCAATGCCAGAAGATACTACAATGCACTTGTCAGAGATAACAATACGGCAGTTGAAGCTTTTCCTTCTAATCTTATCGCCAACCAGTTTCACTTTGGGAAATTTGACTTCTTTGAGATAGAAAACGATGCCGAAAGGAGCAATCCTGTAGTACAGTTTTAAGCAAGTCTTTTCGACATTATACTATAAATTACATATCCAATGTATAGAACCAGATACATACTTTTGTTTTGGATGATACTTTTATTGCCTACTTGGGCAATGGCGGAATACTATGTCATCAATGATTATAAAGTTGACATCCGTGTCCTTGGCGATAAAGGTATGTTTGAGGTAAATGAAATCATCACTGTACAGTTTTCTCAACCACGACATGGTATTTTTAGGAATATCCCGGTAAAGTATCTACTTGATGGTAAGGAAAATGCAATAAATGTATATGATGTCAAAGTTCAAGGTTTTAAATACACGAAAACTACACAAGGAAGTGACTTAATCATCAAAATTGGCGATCCAAATGTGTATGTGGACGGCATCCAAACTTATCATATATCATACAAGGTAAAAGATGCCTTTATGTTTATGGAAGATTGGACAGAGTTTTATTGGAATCTTAATAGTAATACAACCGAGACCACAACAGCCAAGTTGTCCTATACGATAGCATTAGATAAGTCTATTGCTATGGAAGAGAATGATTATTTTGTCAGGACAGGTCAGTATGGAAGTGTGGATACCAATGCAACGATATCGTACTATCTCAATACTTTCTCTGGAAGTACGACAAAGCCTCTCAATCCAAGAGAGGGTGTGACCGTCGGTATTAAGTTGCCATTTGACTATATAAAAAGACCTACCGAATGGGAATTGTGGTTGAAAAAGTATGGCGCATTTAGTCTGAGTGGATTTATCACATTGATCATGTCTGGGATTTTTTACAGGTTATGGGCTAAATATGGTAAAGACTACCCAATCATTCAGGCAGTGGAATTTCAACCACCTGCTTCGATAACACCTTCAGAGGCTGGTGTGATTATAGACGAGAAAGCGGACAATATAGATATCATGGCGATGTTGCCGTACTGGGCGCATAAAGGATTGATAACAATAGAGCGCATTCCTAAGTCTCGAGGTATGGATGATCATAGACTTAAGAAAATCGCCAATTTGAGTGCTTCGGCACCACCTTACGAACAGATTATATTCATGCGTTTGTTTACAGGTGGTAATAGTGTTTTGGTATCTTCATTGGAAAACAATTTTCACCAATACCTTAGTTCAGCAAGAGGTTCATTGAAGTCACATGTTGAATCTATGGGTGTATATTATCCTATATCTATCAAGATGCAAGTGTATCTGACTATATTTTCTATTTTGTTGGCTGCGTTAGGAATCATATTTGCCTTAATTTTTGAGTCGTTACCATTGGCATTGGGCTTTGGATTGAGTGGTGTAGTTGGCTTAATTGCTGCCGCAAATATGCTCAAGAAAAATGAGTACGGTGTGCGACTATACCAACATATCAATGGTTTTAAAATGTTTGTCAAATCTGCCGAAAAAGACAGAATAGAAAGAATGTTAAAAGAAGACCCTGACTATTTCGAAAAGACATTACCGTATGCGATGATTTTTGGATACGCAGGCGCATGGAGCAAAAAATTTGACGGATTACTCACAGAACCACCAAAGTGGTATGTAACACCTGGCGGACATTTTCATGGTGGTACATTCATGCCTTCAGATTTTGGCAGATCTTTCGACAGTGGTATTCGCGAAATGCAAAGTGCGTTTTCCAGTGTGCCATCGTCGTCTGATGGTGGCGGTGGCTTCGGTGGAAGTGGTGGCGGTGGCGGCTTCTCAGGAGGTGGCTTTGGAGGCGGCGGTACCGGAAGCTGGTGATTTTTTTTGGTTGTCGGTTGATAGTTGTCGGTTGATGGCTTTTAGCCATTAGCTAACAGTTATCAACTTTATAGACTTTCAACTTTCAATTTTCAATTCTCCATTCACTATTCTCCACTGTCAACTGTCCATTGTCAATTTTCAATTGTCCATTTATTAAAGATATTAGCTTAGAATCATTAAAACTTGCATTTTTTTGCAAGTTTTAATGATTTGTACGTATCTTTGCCCTATGACAAAATATACTAATCGTAAGGAATATATTAGCAAATTAGAAGCTTACAAAGATCAAGACCTCATAAAAGTAATAAGTGGTTTGCGTAGGTCTGGAAAAAGTACTTTACTTGAGATGTACCGATCGATGTTGCTAAAACAAGGAGTCAAGAAAAATCAAATCGTTTTTCTGAACTTTGAAGATTTCGAACTGCGCAAGTTTTTGAATGATTTGGATAGCTTATATTATCATATCATTGATCAATTGGATTTGTCTAAACCTTGCTACGTGTTTTTGGACGAAATACAAAATGTAAATGAATTTGAGCGTTTGGTGGACGGGTTGTTTGTAAAACCCAATATAGATGTTTACATCACTGGTTCAAATGCATTTTTACTATCTGGTGAATTGGCAACCTTATTAAGTGGACGATATATCGAGATTTCTATTCTCCCATTTTCATTTAAAGAATATTTAATAGCACGAAATATAGATGTAAGTAATAAGTATCTAAATTATGAAATTTTATTTTTTGAGTACATCAATGAAACCTCACTTCCCAAAGGTGTTGAATTACGAGAAAGCGGTTTCGATAAGATATACGAATATTTAGAGGCTATTTATAAAACCATTATCGAGAAAGATATCACGCAGCGACATCAAATCAATGACAAACGTGCTTTTGAAAATATAGTAAAATTTGTAGCTTCCAATATTGGTAATCCGCTATCACCAAGCAACATTGCCAAAACATTGAAACAAGATGGACAAAGTGTACACAATACCACTGTTGAAAGATATTTAGACTATTTGGTGGCAAGTTTCGTGTTTTACAAAGTTCATCGATTTGACCTTAAAGGTAAAAAGCAACTTGCCACACAAGAAAAGTACTATTTGGTTGATGCAGGTTTGCTCAATATCTTGGCAGGAAAAGAGCGAACTACAGATAGAGGACATATTTTAGAAAATGTAGTTTATCTTGAATTGATAAGAAGAGGTAATAAGATATGGACAGGTACAAGCCGTAATAACGAAGTTGATTTTGTATGCAAAACAAAAACTGGTGATATTGAATATTATCAGGTGGCATGGCAGATGACCAACGAAAATACTGTGAAGCGGGAGTTTGCAGCATTAGAATCAATCAAAGACAACTACCCTAAGTTTTTATTGACTACTGATAGCTTTACGCAAGATCGTAATGGTGTTAAGCATTTGAATGTATTTAATTGGCTGCTTGAAAATAACTAATAAAGCAATACATAGTAATAAAGGTGTATCCTCTCACAAAAACATCCTAACTATCCCTACACAAAAACCAACAATATATATTGAGTGGATAAAATAGCAAGGCTACATATATTATATATAATACGTCATAAAACTTTCTGTTTTTATCAATAAAAATTCTTTCCTCGCTCAAAATCGCAATAGTAATTGATAATCAGTAAAATACAAATTACGAAAATATGTTATTTGTAAATAATTGAAATTATGATAAAAAATATATTAAAAATATTTGTAATATGTAAAATGTGTAATATCTTTGCGGGATGATATAGTGTCTTGTATGCTGTATTGTGTTTTCCCTTAAACAGTAATTAGTGATTTTATTTCTCAAAGTAAAAAAATTAATTATGTCGATTTTTCACAAATTAGAAACCAACAATCGGGTGTTCTTCAAATGGATGCCAGCATTGTTTTTCACGATCATTCTCTTTGTTTTGCCGGGAATGGTTTTTGGTCAGAGTAGGTATGTTACCACTTCGGGTAGTAATACAACAGACTGCTCGGATCCTTCTTTACCGTGTCTGACTATTACTTATGCCATGGGTCAGGCAATAGCCGGAGATCATATCTATGTTGCAGCGGGTACTTACAACGAAAATGTACAGATCAACAAATCCGTACAATTGTTGGGTACAGATGCTATAGTAAATGGCAGTACCGGACATCTTGGCACATTTTGGATATCCAATGGTATTAATGATGTGACCATAGACGGATTTACATTGGTAGGATATGATAATGCCAATGGCTCTATCGAACATGCCGCATTGTACATTCAAGGTATTAATAATAATGTTACAATAACTAATAACATTATTACTGCCAATGGAGAGGCAGGTTTATTGACTGAATATGCAAGTAGTAACAATCTCGTAGTTTCTGGAAATGAGTTTAACGGACAGACTTTTACAGGAACACATCCTGGTGAGTGTGGTTTTTCCACACAATTTGATAACCCAACTACAAATGTACCAAGACAGCTTGTCGTGATACAACCAGGTCATACTAATCTTGTATTCACAAATAATATTTTAAGCGGTACTGCTGGAACATTGGATGCAGGTATGCCACCGCCATGTGATGTAATAGGACAAGGGAATTTCTTAGTAACCATAGACGGTACTGATTCAGAAATTAGTGGTAATACCTTTAATGGTCAAACATCTCGGTTTGGAAGTTTACTAAGAGTAAGAGGAACAGGAAATAGTGTTTTTGATAATCATTTCGATGCAGCAAATCTTGTAGGTACTGCATATTTTCTATATTATAGTGCTACAGCTTTAGTAGGAGGTGTTCCAGATGATGCTGCCGGTGTATTGAGTAGCAATACATGGAGCCCTAACCCTACATATACGGTTGACCTCGCTGGTAATACTTCCGTCTTATTTTGTGATGAGCCGGTTCTTGGTGCATCGTTGACTATAGACGGTGACACTTATGCTTCGTCAACTACAGGTAACGACGGTAATAACGAGGTAATCGAAATAGATGTTTGTAGCGTTTCTGAGGAAATAACATTCGATGATTTTCGTGATGTATCAGGTTCTGCATTTCCAGACATAAAGGTATATCAGATTGTAGAAGCGGATAATATCAGTGCACCGTTTTGCACATATTGTGTAGGTACATTTGATGTGTTTAATCCGTATTCAGCTACGATATCATTGATTGATAATACACAGCAAGGTACATTAACTTTAAAATTCTTTGCTTTTACTGATTTACATGATTTGGGTGTTGTGGATTTGGATGAGTGTAGAGGCGATACCCTTATATATATAATTACGTTAAATCCACCTTTAACAGGAGTAGCGATTGAAGCAGACCCTGACGGAGATGTTTGTCTTGGTGCTACCGATGTACAATACAATGCAGTCGTAACCGGTGGTAATACAAGTGCTTTGGAATATCTTTGGACAGCACATAACAATGGCACAGGTGCAGGAGCAGGTTTCAATGGCTTTTCTGATAATTCGATTCAAAATCCAACCCGTTCATGGACAGCGACTACAGGAACTAAATCTGTAAAAGTAGTAGTGAGTTCTGAAGGTTGTCCTGACGTTGAAGCATTATACGTATTTGAAGTAACTCAAGATCCTGAGGCACCTACTTTAGAAAACACATCGCATGGAACTGATGAAGATGTATGTGTCGGAACTGAATTGTGGGCAGAATTTGACCCGGGTTCAGGTGGTGCAGGTGACTGTGCTGATGAAATCAGATATTCTGTGGACGGTGGAGCAACCTGGAATCCTTATGTTTCAGGAAATACGATAATTATGGGTAGCGAAACGGTTATCATCGAAGGAAGACGTGCATGTGACGGATTAGGATGTGATGGAGCTGGTTCCGTATTTGCTGAAATGATACGTTGGAATTCACTTCCTTTGCCAGTTGTAATTATAGATCCTATCGACGTGGATGTATGTTTGAATACTGATGTAAACATAGTAGCTAATATATCTGGTGGTTCTGCACCTTATGTTCATACGTGGACAGGTACAGGTGAGGTATATTTAAATGATGTGGCATTACTCGAGCCAATATTCAATAGTAATGTGTTTGGAACTTATACTCTGGGTATAAATGTTACAGATGAAAATAATTGTTCTGCTTCTGATGAAATAGTAATAAACGTAAGAGATGTAGTAAGTCCTACAATCGTATGCCCTTCTGATATCAGGATAGATCTTCCAATAGGAGAATGTGAAACAGTAGTAAATTTTGAAGTAGAAGCGGATGATAACTGCTCTGGCGTGGTGTATCATTATGTAGCTGGCTCATTGGAGTCAGGTGATATATTCCCGATTGGCGTACATGAGGTATCTGTATATGCGGAGGATGTAGCAGGAAATATTTCTGAAACATGTTCATTTACAGTGACAATCGTTGACTATATCAATCCGAATTTAGGATGTAAACCTATCAATTTCTCTTTAGATGCTGATTGTACAGGAGAATTGACTCCTACTGAAGTATTAGTAGGGTGGGAGACAGGTGGATTGCCGGATTTAGGTTGCCCTGGTTCGTTTACTATTGATGTAATATCTCCGAATGGTGTTTCATTGGGTAATCACTTAGATGGAGAGTATATAGGCAGGACATTGGATTATATAATCACACATGTGTCTGGATTCAGATGTTGGAATACTGTATTGGTTGAAGATAAAATGTCGCCAACGATAGCTTGTAGAGATACGGCAGTACATTGTCTTACAGATTTGACTAAGTTTGATTTATATACCATATTCGATAATTGTGGTGCTGTAGGTGTGAAAATTGATGAGAAAATCATTGATCTTCCATGTGATGCCCTTTATTCTTCAAAAGTAGAACGTACCTATAAAGCTGTAGATAACTATGGAAATGAAAGTACACCTTGTACATCAACCATTTATCTTTTAAGACCAAGCAGAGACGGTATCGTTGCACCTGGTACATTAGTAACATTCGAATGTTCTGAAGATTATAAAAAGGATGGTAAAGGTTTTCCACATCCGGATGTAGCTGGAATTCCTACTTTTGAAGGTAGAGAATTATGGCCACAAAGCAATCTTGACATGTTGTATTGTAATGCTATCATCGAATACAAAGAAAGAGTCATGGGCGAAAGCGGATGTAAGACGATCATCCAAAGAACATGGACGATTACAGAGTGGCATTGTAGTTCGGTAGTAGAATTGTTAGTTGCTGTTCAGACATTAATGATAGTTGATACAACTCCGCCGGCTATACCTCAACAAAATGACCAAGTAGTGACCACAAAAGCATTGAGCTGCTCAGCTTTAGTACAATTGCCACAACTCAATATTACTGACAATTGTAATACCGTTACTAAAGTATTGATCAATGTAATCACTGACGGCGAGCCAAATGGTAGCGTTACCGGTAACGGTGGTAGCATCGAGTTGGGTGTCGGTGTACATACGATTACATATTCTGCTTTAGATAACTGTTTGAATCAAGGTGAAATGTCTTACACTATAACCGTAAGAGACCTTACTGATCCAGTAGCTATATGTGATCAATTCGCTACTGTAAGTTTGAGAGAAGATGGACAGACTTTTGTAACAGCTCAGGCTATCAATGACGGAAGTTTTGACGCATGTGGCGATGTAACATTACAAATAAGAAGATTGACAGATCCATGTGGTTTAGATCAAGATGAAGGTTGGTATGACAGAATAGACTTCTGTTGTGCAGATGCAAATCAATCGCCAATGGTTGTGCTATTGGTAACGGATAGAGGTGGAAATACAAATATGTGTATGGTAAGCGTAAATGTTCAGGATAAGATAGCACCAAGAATCACATGTCCGGAAGATTTGACGATCAGAGATTGTGAATTCACTTTTGATCCGTCACTTTCAGGTGCAAATCACGCATTTGGAGAAGCCGTAATCACAGATAATTGTCCGTCAAATCTTGATATACTTCATGAAATACAAGATAATCGTTCACAGTGTGGCGTTGGTGAAGTGATCAGAACGATAGGTGTTGCATTGGATGGTAAGACAATACAAACATGTCAGCAAACGATTACATTCTACAACGATCATCCGTTCTATATTAATGAATCAGATATCAATGATCCGTTAGATGGTGTGATCTGGCCTAAGGATTACACAGCATTGGGTCAATGTTCTTACAATGGCTTAGCTCCTGAAACACTTCCTGATTCTTCATCATTCCCGATCATTACGGAAGGTGTATGTGATATGGTTGGTTTAAGGTATGACGACCAAGTAATCGCATTCACTCAAAATGGTGCTTGCTATAAGATACTAAGAACATGGTCTATCATCGACTGGTGTCAAAACAACAGAGAGTGGACGTATGTACAGGAAATAAAAGTGATAGACAATGACGCTCCAGTATTTGTAGATCTTCCTACGGCAAAGTTGATATTCGGAACATTTACTTGTGAAAGCAGAGAAGTAACACTTGATGCAAATGCGATAGACTGTACACCGGCTGATGAACTTGTATGGACTTATAAAATATTCAAAAGTGGAGTATTGTTTCAACAAGGAAATGGAAATAGTGTAACAGATATATTTACTGTTGGTGAATATAGTATAGAATTTACAGTAAGTGACAGATGTGGTAACTTGTCTCAAACTTCTTATGAATTTGAAGTTATCACAACTAAACCAGCAGTTCCTATATGTATCAATGGACTTTCTTCCAATGTAACCATGATGGATACAGATGGCGACGGTATAGGAGATACACCACAGACGATGCTGACACCTGAATTGTTTGATAATAAGAGCTATCATCCATGTGGATATGACTTTGTATTGAGCTTCTCAGCAGATGTAGATGATACATTAAGGACGTTTACCTGTGATGACTTAGGCGAACAATTAATACAACTTTGGGTGACAGACTCACATGGCAATACAGCATACTGTGAGACGACGATAGATATTCAAGATAATGATAACTTGTGCTCACAAATGTCAAAGTTTTGGAATTGTTCATCAATTTTTGTCACTTGTTCTCCGGGAGCTTTTAATACTCAAAGTCAATCATATCCAAATGATTTTGTTATGGGTGTAATCGATACGAGAGAAACGTGTCAAATAGATAAATTAAGCGATTGGGGACCATCCGGTAAAACATATCCTGAACTTCAGTATCATGGCGAAAATGATGAATGGAAAAGTGGAAACTTAGGTTTAGTTTTTCCAATAGCAATTGATAATATTGGAAATATATTTGTTGGTGGATCCACTGTATTTGGGAGTATTGAATATCCTGACGGACTTAATCCTGATGGAAAGAGAGGATCAGGAAGTATTTATAAAATTGATAAAGAGTCAGGAGCTATAGACCTAAATTTTATTAGTACAAGACAATCAACAAATTTTGATATAAATTTCCCAAATCAAATGCCAAACCAAACAATGAGCGGAACATGGGGATCTCCTTTGGGAGAATCTTGGTCAATTAAATCAGGTACGGGTTTAGGTGACTTAACATTTGATAAATATAATGAATCATTATTTGCTAGTAATTTTGAAGATGGTAATATTTACAAAATTGATCCGTCAAATGGGTTAATTACAAATGTTTACGATCCTAGGTTTGGAGATTCAGATCCCTCTGGCTTGGATAATGGTGATATAGGATTTGCACCAAAAGGTCAGCGTCCTTGGGGTTTAGGAGTTAATAAAGAAGGTGATAAAATTAAATTATATTATTCATTGTGGAATGTTGACCTTAGAGATGATCTTGTATCTAATACAAAATATAATCAAATTTGGAGTGTAGAACTTGATTCTAATGGTAATCCAATTGCAAATACAGAAATTTTAGAAATCACATTACCATGGTTGTCAGGCACAATTCAGAGAAGCATGTCAAACCCTGTTTCTGATATTGCTTTTAACACAAGAGGAGAAATGCTACTTGCGGAAAGGGGAATGATTGATGATATTGGATTACCATTCCCTCGTTCTGGAGTAGCTAACCCAGCCCATCGGGCTCGTGTTTTAAGATATCAAAAAACGGGTAATACTTGGACAATTTTTAATAGTGAAGATTATTACCAAGTTGGTTCTATTGGGAACATTTATTCTTCTTCTTCTGGAGGAATTGATTTCGGAAGTTTTGGATGTGATAATCTTAATAGCTGTGACACATTAATATGGACAACTGGAGATTTGTTTGAAGTTGATGGGGTAAATCTTGTATATGGGGCTCTTGGGATGGATTATAATAATGGCACATTCAGCAATCATCGTCTTATAGATTTTGATAGCAATCTTAGCGACAATACTAAATTAGGGGTTGGTGATATTGAATCATTTAATTGTCCTTGTCAAGCAACAGAACCACTTGTATCTAATGTATCTGGACGTATCGTCAGCGAAGACAACAAAGCCATTGAAGAAGTAGGTGTTGAATTTGTAGGTGTGGAAAGTGATTTTACAGAAACCAACACAGACGGGTCTTATGCTTTTGGAAATGTTCGTAACGGTAAAAATTACAACATCATTCCTGCTAAAGATGATAACCACATCAATGGTGTAAGTACATTTGACTTAGTATTGATACAACGACACATTCTGGATATTGAGCCGATTACTTCACCATATAAGTTGTTTGCAGCAGATGTGAATAACAGTAGAACGATCACAGCATCAGACTTAACTGAATTGCGTAAGTTGGTATTGGGTGTTATTAATGAATTCCCTAATAACAGTAGCTGGAGATTTATTGATGCCAATTTCAGATTTAAGGATGCAACTGATCCATGGGCTGAGTATGTACCAGAGTTTTACGAAATCACTAACCTTAGAAACAGTATGGATGTCAACTTCGTAGGTGTCAAGGTCGGAGATGTCAATAATGATGCTGAAGTATCTAAATTTGATGATGCAAAAGTAAGCAGCAGATCGACTGTAAATGTTGCTATGGATGACAGAAATGTAGTGAAAGGTGAATTGGTTAAGATTCCTGTTATAGCTTCTAATTCTGGAGTTGTACTCGGATTACAGGCACAGTTGCAGACACAAGGTTTGATCGTACAAGGTATCAATGGTGCCTCAATGAAAGTAACGCCTGCCGATTTCGCATTGAATAATGAAGAGCAGGTAAGAATCGCTTTGGCTACAGGTCAAGGTGTCAGTATCAAAGCTGGTCAGACATTGTTTGTGATCGAAGCAGAAGCAACTCAAGACGGTAAATTGAGTGAGATGATCAGCTTAGGAACAGCATTGCGTGCTGAACTTTATACAGAAGATAATAGAGCAGGACAATTTGATATCACATGGAGAAAGTCAGATACTGATCAGGCTTCATTAGCCGCAGTAACACCAAACCCATGGAATGCAAATGCTGAAATAAGATTTGACTTACCAAAAGACGGTATGGTAACATTCAAAGTAAAAGATTATGCAGGTAAGAAAGTCATCAATACGATTGACCACTACTCGGCAGGTCAGAATGTCATCATGCTTTCAAGAAATGATATGCCACAATCAGGTTTATATTTCTATGAGATCAGAACTGAAAATCAGGTGCTGGCTGGTAAGATGATCGTAATTGAATAAATAAGACTGTTGTAAATAATTTCAAAGCGGTTTGTCAAGTGATTGGCAAACCGTTTTTTTGTTTATAGACTTCTTTAAAATGATATATCAATGTCGTTTATTTAGAGTACATGTTGCTTATATACAATATCTTATTTCTTTCTTTAAAAAGTGAAATAACAATATAAATGCCCTAAAATTGAAACCCGTTCAAAAAACAAGCGATAGTGAACGAAGAATCGGAATTGCGTCTATCGACTGGTAGGCATTAATTCAGATAAGATAAAACTATTGTCGATAGAAAAAGCATGTAGATTCGAGAGAGAACGGTGCTTTAGCAATCGCCTTTTTTTGAACTAGACTTTTTTGGTTACTTTTTTTGGCAATGAAAAAAAGTAACTGCCGTCCGCACAGGACAAATCATGGACATGAAAAGCAAGATTATAAACTAAAAACCACTTTATATTCCTTAACTAAACAAAAAATGAAATATTATTTTTAAATTTGTCGTAAAAATTAATTATGATGAACAGACAAATAAAAAAAGGGCTTTTATGGGCTGCATTTATGTGTATATTTTGGTTTGCCGTCAGTTTTTTAACTAATAAAAATTATAGCCCTAATTTGTACATGATAATAACAATAGTTATTGTTTGGATAATAGTTGGGCAAATTTGGTCATACTTTACTTTTAAAAAGTCTGACACGTAATAATAGTGATGATTTACTAAAATAATATCTAACATGTAATTTTATGTTTATAGCTTTTAAATAGATACAACATGAATTTCAAGAATTATTTCAACAAATTGATTTAATATTTCTATTTTTACGCTGTTATTTACTAGTCCAATGAAACAGTACCACGACTTATTACAACATATCCTAGAAAATGGCAGTGCCAAATCTGACAGGACTGGCACAGGGACGATCAGTGTTTTCGGATACCAGATGCGCTTTGATTTAGCAGATGGTTTTCCAATGTTAACGACCAAGAAGTTGCATTTTAAGTCGATTATCTATGAGCTTTTGTGGTTTCTAAATGGAGATACCAACATCAAGTACTTAACAGATCATGGCGTGCGTATCTGGAATGAATGGGCGGATGAAGCGGGAAATTTGGGTCCTGTATATGGTAAGCAATGGCGTTCGTGGACGGCTCCGGATGGTAGTACGATTGATCAGATTACAGAACTTATTGATACTTTAAAGCACAATCCAGATTCGCGAAGGATGATCGTCAATGCCTGGAATGTGGGTGAGTTAAAGCAAATGGCACTGACTCCATGTCATTGTTTGTTTCAGTTTTATGTGGCTGACGGCAAATTGAGCTGTCAGTTGTATCAGCGTTCGGCAGATACTTTTCTAGGTGTTCCATTCAATATCGCTTCTTACGCATTACTAACAATGATGATAGCACAGGTTTGCGGCTTGCAACCCGGAGCATTTGTACATACATTTGGCGATGTGCATCTATACAATAACCATATCGACCAGGCAAGAGAACAATTGCAACGAGCACCCAAACCACTTCCCAAAATGAAAATCAATCCTAATGTCACTTCCATTTTTGACTTTGAGTATGAAGATTTTACTTTGGAAGATTATAATCCGGATCCACATATAAAGGCGGAAGTATCTGTTTAGCTGTTGATTTGAGGATTTGTTTAATTGTTTTGGGTGCTATATTTCTGATTATTTTATAAATCAAATCTCACTACAAAATCAAAAATTAAAGTCTAAATTGGTAAACATCCAAACAACTTTTTACCAATTCAACAATAAAAAAAGCCTTTCCAAATATTTGAAAAGGCTTTTTTTAATTCAAGCTAAACTCGAATTATTTCTTGTTTGCGCAACATGATTTTGTTGCTCCAACTTTTTCTCCAGCACAAGCTTTAACTTCTACTTTGTTACCAGCATCATCCTTTTCCATATAGGCAGATGCAACTTCAGTGAATGCTTTCTTGTCGCTGTCATATTGTACTTCATTCCAGCTTTCTTCTTGTGTGTTAAGGCTCTTAACTTTACCATAATACTTGGTAGTACCTGATACTTGGCAAGTTTTTTTAACGATATTGCCTTTAGATGCAGCCATTGCAGCTTCTGCTTCAGCTTCGATGTCAGTATTTGATGCCATGCTTTTTACATCACTGTCAGATGAAGTAGCGGCAGCTTTTTTAGACATACAGCATGATTTACCTGCTGCAGCTGATTTTGAACAACTTTGAGCATTAGCTGAAAAAGATGCTAAAAGTACAAAAGAAAATAAAAAAAGTAATTGCTTCATTTCAAAAATAATTTAATGGATAAGAATTAAAGTGAATTTAAATTAACGATGTAAAGATACATTTAAAATACGATATGTAAATCAAAATTGTTACGATTTTATTGTTTATTTAACAAAATTCAAGTTTTCAACGATAATTTATAACCAGTATATTCAGTGGACAGGTGACAATAGACAATGGACAGATGATAATGGACAGATGACAGATGACAATGCTAAATGGTTAATTGTAAATTATAAATTACGATTGACGATTTTTGATTTTAGATTATAGAAGTTAGGTTGTTGCCGTATTAGCATGTTAGGTCTATTATTCCTAACTACCTAAAACGCCAAAGAGCCAATAACCTAAACCAACTCCACAAATCCGACAAATCTGCAAATCAACAGTAAAAATTTCACCTTTAAACACATAAACCTTTAAACTAATATAACAACCGACAACCATCAACCGACAACCAATCTGACAACTCCACAAATCCGACAACTCAACAAATCAACAATTAAAATTAAACCCTTACACTTTATAAACCTTTAAACTAAACTGCCATCAACCAACAACTATCAACCGACAACCAATTAAAGCAATTCTAACATTTTACAATAAATTTCCTTATTCAAAAGTTAATTATGGAATTTATTGATTGAATATTGTCAAAAAAGAATAATTTTGCGGGCTTATGAAAATATATCCGTTTTTTATCATTTTTATGGTTGCTGTTTTATTCAGCTGTAAGTCTGAATTTGAGTCGTTGCGTGCCAGTAACCAACCTGAAAAGATATATGTTGCTGCCAATAAGTATTTCAAAGATAAGGAGTACGATAAGGCGATTGCTTTATATGATGTTGTTATTCAATATTATCGTGGTCGGCAAGAGGCAGAAGACTTGTTTTTTAACTATGCTTATGCCCATTATCATCAGCAGGATTATATATTATCATCAACCTATTTTAAGAATTTCGCAGGTACATTTGCTAATAGCCCCAATAAGGCGGAAGCGGAGTATATGGCAGCCTATTCCAATTATATGATGTCACCAAACTATAAATTGGATCAAACATATACCGCTAAGGCGATCGACGGTATGGAGCAATTCATTAACCTATATCCAGGTACAGAACGAGCTGAAATGGCCAATAGGCTGATCGATGAAATGCGTAGAAAGCTCGAATTGAAGTCTTTTGAGCAAGGTACTTTATACTATAAGATTGGACAGTATCAAGCAGCCATGGCATCTTTCCAAAATACACTTAAAGACTTTCCAGAATCTGATAAAATTGAAGAAATACGTTTTTTGATATTGAAATCATCGTTTATTTTGGCAGATAAAAGTGTTTATGAAAAGAAAGAAGAGCGATTCAATGAAGCGCTTAACCATTATGAGACATTCTCTAAAAAGCATCCCGAATCTAAAATGCTGAAAGAAGCAACAACAATACAGAAACAAATATTAGCTGAACTTAAAAAATTGTAAAAATGAGCAATATATCAGATATTAAATCTAAGGTTCAGGGTTTAGACCCAAATGTAAAAGCAAGAAACATCAAACAGATTGCCGGCAAAACGACTAGTATTTACGAGTCTATCGCTGTCATCAACAAGAGAGCAGAAGGTATAGCTGTCGAATTGAAAGCTGAGCTTCATAGCAAATTAGATGAATTTGCGACAACATCCGATACCATAGAAGAGATCCTTGAAAATAAAGAGCAGATAGAAATCAGTAAATTCTATGAGCGTTTACCTAACCCTGCTATCATTGCGGTTGAAGAGTTCATCAAAGGAAATATTGATTACGACTACGCTATTCCACAGGAGGACGTTGTAGAAGAATAAACCAACTTACTTTGCTCGAAGGAAAAAAGATTATTCTTGCTGTTTCGGGAAGTATAGCAGCATATAAGTCAGCTTTTTTGTGCAGATTGCTGGTCAAAGCAGGCTGCGAAGTAAAGGTAGTCATGACAGCAGCGGCTCAGTCGTTTATTTCGTCACTGACTTTGAGTACATTATCTGGTCATCCCGTTTACACAGATTGGAAAGAAGGTGATGTGTGGAAAAACCATGTAGAACTCGGACTTTGGGCAGATTTATTGCTTTTTGCTCCGGCTTCCTCCAATACGATAGCCAAAATGTCGCATGGACAATGTGATAATATGCTATTAGCAACGTATTTGTCTGCAAAATGTCCCGTATTTGTATGTCCGGCTATGGATTTGGATATGTGGGCACATCCTGCTACACAACATAATATAAATACATTAGCATCTTATGGTCATAAGATTATCCCTGTAGGTCACGGATTTTTGGCAAGTGGGCTTATCGGAGACGGTCGCATGGCAGAGCCGGAAGATATCTTGGATTATATAAATGATTATTTTGTACCTCAAGCATCACTCAAAGGCAAAAATGTACTCATCACAGCTGGTCCGACTTACGAAGCCATTGATCCGGTAAGGTTTATAGGTAATCACAGTAGCGGAAAAATGGGATTTGCTATTGCCACTGCTTGTGCCCGTCGAGGCGCAAAGGTAACATTGATATGTGGGCCAACAAATTTGTCGATACAGCACAATCAAGTTGATTTGATAAAGATAACATCTGCCGATGAAATGTATCGTGCTGCTGATCAAGCGTTTGATACTTGTGATATAGCTATCTTTGCTGCTGCGGTAGCTGATTACAAGCCTGCGGTAGTAGCCAATCAAAAGATCAAAAAGTCAGGAGAAAATTTGTCTATTGACTTGGTGAAAAATGTGGATATCGCCGCAAGTTTAGGCGCAAAGAAACATAAACATCAGGTCATGGTGGGTTTCGCATTGGAGACAAATGACGAAGTTAATCACGCAATACAGAAAATACACAAGAAAAACCTTGATTTCATCGTTCTTAATTCATTGAACGATCCGGGAGCGGGATTCATGCATGATACTAATAGGGTTACTATTCTCGATCGGACAGGCAACAAAACTGAATATATTCTAAAGCACAAAGAAGCAGTTGCGGAAGATATTCTCGATTATTTATTAAAATATATACAATGAAATTGAAATCGCTTTTTGTCGTAGTTTTGACCATAATCATGGCTGTTAGTATGGATATTCAGGCTCAGGAATTGAATTTTAATGTGACAGTTGATAAAGTTCCAGCCTTAAACTTAGTGAAAGCAGATCCGCAGTTTATGCCCAATCTTGCCAAGCGTATCGAAGAGTTTTTCAATACAACGCAATGGAGTGACGACCGATTCAAAGATCACGAAAGGATTAAAGGCAATGTCCTTTTAGTTATCACAGAAGAGACGGCTGATCGTGTTTATAAGGCGGAATTATCTATACAAACAGAAAGACCTGTGTTTCATGCCACGTATGTTACGCCATTGATCAATATTAAGGACAATAATATTATCTTTCCATTCAATGAGATGAGTGTGTTGCAAAAGACAACCAATACATTTTATGATAATTTGTCTTCGATCTTGAGTTTTTACGCATTTATGGCTATTGGATTGGACTATGATTCCTTCAAAGTGAATAGTGGAGACGTATTATATAAGCAAGCGAATGATGTCGTTCAGTCGCTCCCGACAGGATTTCAAGGAGATGAAGGTTGGAAAATTGATCATTCCTCAAAAAGGAATAGGTATTGGTTCGTTGAAAATGTATTAAATCCACAATTCCGCCAGTTTAGACAGGCTTTTTATGAGTATCACAGACAGGGATTGGACAGGATGTACACCGAACCCGATAAGAGCCGTGCCGTAGTATTGAGTGCGCTCACATCAATAGGGCAGGGAAATGTCGAGTATCCCAATGGATATTTGGTACAGGTTTTCAGTGATGCCAAAAAAGACGAAATCATTGAAATCTTCAAAGTAGCCGATAAGGGTCAGAAAGAAAAAGTCAAAGCAATCATGGGTGGTATCGACCTCGGCAGAAGGCGTGACTATGAAGTGCTGAATTGATCGGATTAGCAACATGTATTATCTAACGATTTTCGCTTCCGGAGGTGGAAGCAATGCCAGAGAAATATGCAATTATTTCCAAAATCACCCTACTATTCGGGTTGGGCTGATCATAACTAATATGGAGAAAGCTGGAGTGATTGAGGTGGCTAAATCTTTTGATATTCCTGCTATGATGCTAACAAGAAAAGAACTTGCCGATCAAAATTTTATGCTGGATTTATTGAATAAGTACCAAACGGATTATATCATTTTGGCGGGATATTTAAAGTTAATACCACCATGGTTGATAGCTGCATTTCCTGATAAGATTTTGAATATACATCCGTCATTGCTTCCTAAGTACGGTGGTAAGGGTATGTACGGCATGTATGTTCATGAAGCGGTAAAGTCGCAAAATGAAAAGGAATCAGGAATGACTATACATCTTGTCAATGAAGATTTTGACAAAGGTCGCATACTTTTTCAAGCCAAAACACCACTTGCGGAAGATATGACTCCTGTTGGTATCGCTGCTGCCGTGTTGGTATTGGAGCATCAATATTACAGTATTACCATAGAAAAATTTGTTTTAGGTCTATAATCAGGGTGTTTTGCAAATTAAATTTTGTTAAAATGCGGTTTGTTTATGTTAATTTTTGTTAATCATCTGACGAATTAACGACTGAACTTAAATATTTAATTATTTTTGTGGCGTAATTTAAAGATATTCAGTGTTATATACTGACGATAGAAAGATTGTACACAAAATTTTAAATCATTTTTAAAAAATATCAATATGAGCATAGTAAAAAAATACCAAGCTGCTAAAGGTAATTATAAGGTAACATTTTCTTACCCTGCAAGCGAAGGCATCAGCCAAGTACAAGTTTTAGGAGATTTCAACAATTGGGATACTAAACAAGCACCAAAGCTTAAAAAAGGAAAGGAAGGTTTCAGTACGACTATCGAATTGAATGCTGGTAATGCTTATGAATTTAAGTATTTCATCAATGGAAGCCAATGGGATAATGACCAACAAGCAGATAGATTAGTTCCTGCTATATTTGGTTCTCAAAATAGCCTTGTAACATTAGAAGCTGTACAAACTAAAAAAGCGGCAGCTCCTAAAGCTGTGGCAACAAAAGCAACTAAAACAGTAAAAGCAGCGGCACCAAAAACGGCAAAACCTGCGGTTAAAGCAGCAAAACCTGCAACAGCAAAAGCTACAGTAGCTAAAAAAGCAAAAGTAGAAACAGCAACAAGTGTAAAAACGGTTAAAGTTGTAGCAGCAAAACCAGCTAAAAAGGCAGCTACTAAGCCAAAAGCTGCTAAATAATAGCTTCAAGTACAAATTATAATTTTCGCATAACTAAAAGAGCACTGAACGAAAGTTTGGTGCTTTTTTTATGTAACTACTCAGGTATATGCTTTCATATCATGAAAAAATGCACAATTTTTGATTGATATTGATCATACCAGAGTCGTTACTTTCTTTTAGGAAGAATAATGAAATCCCTCGTTTTTTTTTGTTTATTTTGGAAGTAATCTCGACAGTATTATATTTTGTACGGAAAATATACGTACATTTGCGAAAAATATTCATTGTAAATGAGTACAACAGTTAAGGAATACGCACGATTTGATGCAAGACTTTCAAAAGAACAAAAGCAATTTTTTGAAAAAGCAGCTTTGTTAGGTGGCTATCGTAGTTTGACGGAATTCATCATGATGACAGTGCAGGAAAAAGCCAATGAAATCGTTCGTGAGAGTGAGCAGATTCTTGCATCAGAAAGAGATAGTTTGTTGTTTTTCGAGGCTATCACCAATCCTCGAAAACCGTCGCAAGCGCTTAAAACCGCTTTGAAAGATTACAATATTTTTGTAGCAAACCCGAGTAATGATTGAGCTTCTGAGCAACCACCACAACCGGGATAAGTTTGATTGCGGAAATGAACTTTTGAACAACTACCTTAAAACACAATCAGGACAAGACGTTAAGAGAAAATTGTCTGCTTGCTTTGTTTTGTGCGAAAAATTAACAAATCTTGTAAAAGGATATTACACGCTTTCAAGCAGTAGTATTCCGTTGAGTCATTTCTCAGTACATATACAAAAGAAATTGCCCAATTCATACACGGTCATTCCAGCTACTTTATTGGGTAGATTGGCTATTGACAAGCAATTTCAAGGACGAGGAATTGGTAAGATTTTATTGATCGATGCACTGAAAAGAAGCTATGATATTGCAAAGGAAATAGGTTCTTTTGCAGTTGTGGTTGACCCGATAGATGAATCAGCGGAAAGATTTTATAAAAAATATGATTTTATCAAATTACCCGATAGCGGAAAAATGTTTATTGCTACCAAAACATTGCAGCAACTGTTTGGGTGAAAAATTATTGTTTTCATTAATTTTCTTAGCTTTGTGTATGTTTTTGAAATTGTTATAAAAATGAATATCATATTAAAATCTTCGATTTTGGGCTTGTTTATATTGTCCATAGTCAGTTGTACTAAAAAGGACATCGCCGATTTGGTCGTAAGAAACGCCAATATCTATGCTGTGGATACCACGTACAGTGGTGATGCCATTGCGATAAAGGGCGATAAAATCTGGAAAGCGGGAACCTGGGCAGAATTGCAACAATATGTTGATGAACATACTGAAGTTATTGATGCACAGGGAAACTTTGTGATGCCCGGTTTCATAGAAGGCCACGGACATTACGCTGGCTTGGGATACAGCCTCATCAACCTTAATTTTCTGAAGGCGACAAGTTGGGAATCAATCGTGGATGCCGTAGCCGACAAAGCAAAACATTCGCCGAAAGGCACATGGATAGTAGGTCGTGGCTGGCATCAGGAAAAGTGGGACAGCATACCCAAACCCAATGTTTATAAATATCCATACCACAATGTACTGAGCGAAATATCCTCTGATAATCCCGTCGTGCTGTATCACGCATCAGGTCATGCACTTTTTGCTAATAAAAAAGCTATGGAAGCTGCGGGTATCACAAAAGAAACGCCTAATCCTGTAGGTGGAGAAATAGTCAGGGATATCCATGGAGATGCTATCGGCGTTTTTGAAGAAAATGCTATGGATTTGGTAAGTAATAAATATAAGGAATATCAGGCTTCATTAGATAAGAGCGTGGTTGACTCGATATGGTATGAGGCGATTCGGTTAGCTGAGGATGAATGTTTGAGCAAGGGTGTGACTTCATTTCAGGATGCCGGAAGTCGTTTTGATGAGCTTGATAAATACGAACAATTGGCAAAAGATGGAAAACTGAGAGTACGATTGTGGGCGATGATACGGGAGTCTATTGACGAACTTGAAAAACACGCTTCTCGATACAAGCGTACCAACATAGGCAATCACTTCTATACCTGCAACGCTATAAAAAGCGATATTGACGGTGCGTTAGGGTCTTATGGTGCTTGGCTTCTGGAACCTTATAATGATAAGTCAGGATTCAAAGGTCAAAACACAACCGACATCGAAGATTTGAAGCGCATTGCAGCACTGTCTATGAAAAACGATTTGCAATTTTGTGTACACGCTATAGGCGACCGTGGCAATAGAATGGTGCTCGATATCTATGAACAAATAATGAAGCAACATCCCAATAAAAAGGATTGGCGTTGGCGTATCGAACACGCTCAGCATCTCCATACGGATGATATAAAACGTTTTGCACCGCTTAGCGTTATCGCTTCCATGCAGGCGATACATTGTACTTCTGATGCACCGTTTGTCGTGTCCCGTTTAGGCGAACAACGTGCTAAGGAAGGTGCTTATGCTTGGAGAAGCCTGATCGAACAAGGCGCAGTCGTGACTAACGGTACAGATACACCGATTGAAGATGTTGACCCGATACAGAATTTTTACGCCACCGTTACTCGAAAGCACAACCGCAACACACCGGCTTTTTATCCTGAGCAATCGATGACCAGAGCGGAAGCCATTTATGCTTATACATTAGCCAATGCGTATGCAGCCTTTGAGGAGCCATTCAAAGGTTCACTCAGACCTGGCAAACTTGCCGATATCGTCATCTTGTCCAAGGATCTGATACGATGTACCGAGGAAGAGATATTGGACACGAAAGTACTTTATACAATAGTAGGAGGAAAAGTTGCTTTTCAGCAAATCGACAGATGACAGTGGACAGATGACAGTGGACAATTGAAAATTGAAAATGTTGGAAGCTGTTAGCTGTTAGCATTTACACCTTTACACCCATAAACCAATTTATCAACTCCACAAATCAAACAACTCCACAAATCAACAATTAAAGTTACACCCTTAAACCTTTAAACTAATAAAACAACCTACAACTATCAACTAACAACTTTTTTCGATGTTTCGACAAATAATACAGATAATAAATCATTTTTTTCTTGCGCTCAATACCATAAAAGGTCCTGCGATACGGTATATGTTTTATACGGGACTGATAGCCTTAGTGTTGCTTGTTGCGATGATATGGGCGACATGGAGTTTCGGGTCTTGGTTTGGTGTGATTGTAGCTTCATGGATTCCGTGGGAATGGGCACAACAATCAGGATTATTTAGTGTCATCACAGGTATTGCTGTTGCGTGGCTTTTATGGATAGCGATGAAATATATCTTATTGATACTTTCCGGTCCAATGCTGAGCCTTGCTTCGGAGCGATTAGAGAAAAACCTTGGTAAATCAAATGGATTGAGCAGTTTTAGTTTTGTGGCATCTACTGCAAGATCTGTACGTATCAATATGCGCAATTTGCTCAAAGAATTGGTGTTGACGATCACGTTATTTATCAGTGGTTTGATACCTGGATTGAATGTCATTGCGTTCGTACTACTACTGCTGATACAATTCTACTTTGCTGGGTTTGGCATTATGGATTACTACTTAGAACGACACTATACATACAAGGAATCGTTATCAGTCGTATATCGACACAAGTGGGCAGCAATCGGGTTGGGAGCTATTTTTACCATGCTATTTTTCATTCCTATATTAGGCGTATTGGTTGCGCCCTATTTGTGTACAGCGGCTGCAACACGTTATTTTGTGGAGATGGAATAATTTTCAGTAATGGACAATTGAAAGTTGAAAGTTGAAAGTGATGTACTGAGCTTGTCGAAGTGTTGAAAGTAGTTAACTTTGAGCAAATGGTTGTTGGAATTTAAACCTTTACATCCTTTTATCCTTTGGGATAGTAAACATCCAACAGGTTCAACACCATCAACCATCAACCATCAACCGACAACCATTTATTCATTATGGTATTTCTCATTTCGGAGTATCGTATATGCCCTGTATAGCTGCTCTGCCAGAAATAAACGTACCATTTGATGCGAAAATGTCATTTTAGACAGGGATATCAGGTGGTTGGCACGAACTCTTATCAAAGTATGATGACCATAAGCACCGCCTATCAAAAAGATGATGTGTTTCACCGCTTGGAGTTGAAGTTTTTCAATATATGCCGACAGTTGTACCGAGGTATATTCCTTTCCATGTTCATCCATTAGGATCAAGACATCGTCAGGTTTTAACTGTCCAAGGATCATTTCTGCTTCCCTTTTGATCGTTTCTTCGGGTAAATTGCCGGGTTTTACATCCTTGTATTCGACCATTTCTACTTTCGTATAATGCGTGAGTCGCTTGAGGAAGATAGCTATTCCCTCGCGGAGATATTTTTCGTCTGTCTTGCCGATACACCATATCGATATCTTCATAAGCTGATTTTTGTTTTGAAGTGTATGTGAAAAGTCATTGTAGTCCTATGAAAAAGATTCTAATCCTAAACGATGAGTTCTCTCACTATGTTCGAGATGACAGTCATTTAGTTAAGTGGTTTGTTGTGGTTTGGTTGTCAGCGACAACCAAACCACAACAAACCAATCCTAAAAGAACATGATGTCATTCAGAGCAAAGCGATGAATCTTTTAAATTTTATCGGACAATAGTGGTCAAAAGTATGAAAAAATGTTGAAATCGAATAGAAATACGTATTTCATCTCGAAAATTTGTATTTGCAAGAAGCGAATGAATATATTTGTATTGAATATAAGATTGTACCTTATTATTGATAGTATTAAAGCATTAAATATATAAATTATGTCAACATCTGATAGCAAAAATAGAAAAGATAAAATGTCAAACGAAGATGGCTCTACGAAATCGTCAACTACAAAAATCGAATCTCAAAAGAAAACAAATGTAGCCCAAAGCCCACCAGATACATTGTTTTTGAAAGTGGTTAGATTTTTAAAGAAACAATTTAGTAAGTGATAAAATTTTGAACTGTATCTTATTTCATTATGTATTGTAGGAATATAAGTTTAATTTTGCCATTTCATTTAAATATAAGTATGCACTAAATAGTATGAAGCAATTGACCAATCATATACTAATGGTACGTCCGGCAAATTTCGGATTCAATGAAGAAACAGCGGTAAATAATGTATTTCAATCTGATGAAATCATTAATGATACCGAAGCGTTAAAGCAAGTAGCCAAAGCAGAATTTGACAATATGGTCGATCTACTTCGCAGTAAGGGTATTGACGTAACCGTAGTTGAAGATACACCTATTCCAGTGAAACCGGATGCTGTTTTTCCAAATAATTGGATCAGTTTCCATGCTAATGGTGCGTTGATAACCTATCCGATGTTTGCCAAAAACAGAAGAATAGAGCGCAGAGAAGATATCATAGCGCAGGTAGAACAGAAGTTCGAAATCAAAAACAGATATGGATTTGAATTTTATGAAGATGAATCAGAGCCGATATTTCTTGAAGGTACAGGCAGCATGATTTTCGATAGAACCCATGGAATCGTATATGCGTGCGTGAGTGAACGAACATCACCGGTACTTTTGGATAAATTTAATATGCTGATGAGTATGGAAAGTTGCCTTTTTACGGCAGTTGACCGAAGTGGTTCGGAGATATATCATACCAATGTCATGATGGCTTTGGGAGAAGATTTTGTAGTCATTTGTTTAGAGAGTGTACATGATGAGCAAAGCAGAAAGGAACTGGTGCAATTTTTTCAAAGGACAGGAAAAGAGATCGTAGAAATTTCGTTTGAACAAATGGAATCTTTTGCAGGAAATATGCTCGAAGTTGTAGGGAATGATGGTCAAAGGTATCTATGTATGTCGCAGAGTGCATTCGACAGCCTTAATGACGAACAAAAAAAGCGATTAAGTGCAAAGACAAACTTACTGCCAATATCGATTCCTAATATTGAGAAATTTGGCGGTGGTAGCGTGAGATGTATGATGGCTGAAGTGTTTTTACCGCTTAAAAAACAAAAAAAATAATAGAATTATGAATAATCCTTTAGTATTAGTAGAACAAACCGATGGTTTTTACACGTTGTCAATCAATAGACCTGAAGCACTCAATGCACTGAATAAAGGTGTTTTTGACGCTTTGGATGCTTTCTTTACAGCACATGCGGGCGATAAGGAAATGAAAGGTGTCATCATCACAGGATCAGGAAGTAAAGCATTTGTTGCCGGTGCAGATATCAAAGAATTTTCTTCACTTGATGCAACCGGTGGTGCTACTTTATCTAAGCGAGGTCAAGATGTGTTCTTTCTGATAGAACGTTTTCACGTTCCCGTCATCGCTGCCGTTAATGGTTTCGCACTTGGTGGTGGTTGTGAGCTGGCGATGTCCTGTCATATACGCATAGCAGGTGCGCATGCGAAATTCGGGCAACCGGAAGTGAATCTTGGCTTAGTACCCGGCTATGGTGGTTCGCAAAGGTTGATACAACTCATCGGCAAAGGGAAAGCAATGGAAATGTTGCTTACTGCGGATATGATTGGAGCAGATGAAGCTTTGCGGCTTGGGCTTGTTACCCATGTGACAGAATCCGGCCAGGAGGCAGCAAAAGCGATGGAAATATTGCAAAAAATAGCAACAAAAGGCCCGTTAGCAATACAGCAGACAATCCATTTGGTCAATGCATATTATGACAAAACGGTGGACGGGTTCAAAGAAGAATACGAAAACTTTGGACAAACCATAGGAAGTGAAGAATCCAAAGAAGGAGCAGCTGCATTTATAGAAAAGAGAAAAGCGGATTTTAAACGAAAGTGATTTTTTTGTAAAATTGTTCATTTGTGGAGTTGTTTTAATTGCTTTATAGTTTTTTGTGTGTAAATGTTTAATTTTTACTAACAACTTTCTCAATTTACAAATATCCATTTACTGTTAAAATTTTCAAGATTCAACAACAAACAAGTCAAATAAACAAAAAAGCGGAAACCTGAATGAACAGATTTCCGCTTTAGTTTTATAAATAACGGGGAATTATTTCACTTTTGTCAGCTTACCGTTATATGTTTGGCCATCTATCTGCCATTGGTATATCAACATACCTTCGTATTGGTTATCCACTGGTACTTCAATATTGTTGATGCCTTTTGATAGACTGTATTGCTGTTGCATGATCTCCTGACCCGATAGATTGAATATTCGGAATATACTTGATTGAACTTTATCTGAGTAAACAGTGAAGTTTACATCATGTATAAATGGATTTGGATGCGCCGTAATGGTGACGATATCCACAGGTAAGGATCTGGATACGGCAGCAATATCTTCTTTCAATGAACCTGGATCTACAGATATATTACCTTTTTTCAGGGCAACGAAATCCACTGGTGCGCTGAGCTTACTCAACGAATCTATGGTAACGACGAGTGGTAGCGGTTGTGTCAATACATCTTCTGGCTGTGCGTAAGTCGCATTTTTATCTAATAAATACCATTGATGATCTCCCGGAAGCTCTGGAATGATTCCATTGACGAAGTCTTCTAATATTTGTTTGTCCGTATCGTCAATGATACCGTCTTCGTTGATATCGGACGCTAAATATTGGTGGAAACTCAAAAATTTCACTTTGCCCTGAAGGAAATCGTTGAGCAACTCTACATCATAGCTGTCTATAAACCTATTTGGCGCATCGCTATAGCTACCGTAAATATCTATTTTCTTATCGCCATAAGGCAGACTATCCAAGAAGTATTTACCCAACGAATCGGTATTGACAACTTTCGTAAAATACTGTAATGTAGAATCTGTTTTAGTGGTATATACTGTTTTTTTCTCGTAGCGGTAAAGCTTATATCCTGATGCATTGATGAATGAATCTAAAACATAGATCACGGTTGTATCGTGCGTAAAAATATAAGTGATATATGGATCCTGGTATTTTGCAGTAATGCTTGCGTCTTTAAGTGGCGTATCTGTTAATGTGAGTACATTTCCAGTTACTTGATTCAACGAATCTTTTGGATCTGGATCTGGGTCAGGATTAACCTTAGGCTCACAATTTGGAATATTTGCACCGTTATTTTGTACGATGACTTCTACTTCGCAAAATTCTTGTGCTCCTTTGCTGTCTGTTACCCACATTTGTACAATGTTTTTACCGACGTTGTCGCAGGTAAATGTACGGGTTTTATCATTGACATCTTTAGAAAATGAAAATTTCAATGGATGATGACCACAACTTGAAAAACTTCCTCTGTCAAAGTTTTTAGCATGAACTTCTACCATTCCGTCTTCAGGGATTCCGTCTTTATCTGCATCTATTGGCATCAACGCAGTAGTTAGATACCTTAGACAATATGGAGTAGGTTTTGCAGCATTATTGACTACTATATTTACAGTACAAGTCTTAGCTTTACCACAAGCATATTTTACAGTATAGGTTACTTTAGTAGTACCTATCGGATAAATACCTGAAATGTCATTACCTTTCTTATTCGAATATGGTGAATTATTGGATATCTCATAAGATCCTCCACAAGAGCTATGATTTACAGTTAATGGATCGACGTTGACCTCAGCATTTTTACAGTTGAAAGCATTTACGATGATTTCAGAAGGGCAATCAAATACAGGCGCTGTATTTTCTCTGATGTATATGATCTGCACATGAGAGTATATCTTATAGCCATAATTGGGAGAATAATCGCACCAATCCATGACCTTCCAAGTTCGCATGATTTTACGGCACTGGCTATTTACATAAAACTCCATATCGCTGTATGACCTGCCTAACATATTGCATATACCTTCATCCCAAGTAGGTTGGTTGTCTGGTTCCGGTAGATGTTTTGGATTGGTATTGGGATTGCATCCTGTGAGTTCGATATCATCTGGCCAGTAGATGACAGGACTTCCACTTCCAGATGAAGATACGTAGATCGTTTGCTTACAAGAATACCAGTTCCAGTAATGATCTTCGACCATCCAGGTACGAGTGATAGTGCCGGTATTACAACTATTGAGATTATACTCGACAGTAGGGTTTCCAGCGCTGTAAGTATGTCCATTGTAAGAGTAAGTGGCATTTCCATAAATGGATAGATTCCACAATTCGTCAGTACAAGATACATAAGCATTCGCAGGGCAGTGCATTATCAAAGGTGACACAGTTTTGCCATTAGCCTTTGCTGCAAAAAAGAGTGATACGAAGAGCAAACTCCATAAAACTCTGATTGAGTAAATATTTGTTTTCATTCCAAAAATGTTTAAAAATAAGGGTTATAAAATTCAATGATTAACATATTAGAACAAAATTACATATATTGTAGATTGGTTGTATGTAAATTATGGTTAATTTTTTGAAATTTCCGTGTTTTCCCTTAAATTTTAACGTTTGAAAATCAATTTTATATAAATTATGATTTAATTTAATATGATAACATGATTTTGTTGAGTAGCGAGCAATTTTTAGAAATAATGGAGAAAAGTAATGCGAATGTAATATTTGATATAGCCATAAATTATCTGTGGAAAGGTAATAAGGAATGTTAAAAGATGGCTTGCTTATAGAAAACAAAAAAAGATGACAACCTTTCTTCTATGACTTTAAAAAATCATAACTAATCAGGTATGATCAAATCAATCAAAAATACCCGTTATTTGCCTCTTATCCTGAAGGATGAACGAGCATTTTTTTCGGCTTCTTCCTTCAGGGACGGGGCAAAAAGCCGAAAAAACAATGGGCGTTAAAAAAAATATGACTACTTCGTGGTCGCATCACCTACTGCAAACTAAAAGATATTGATACCTGAGTAGTTACCTTTTTTATAACCTGAATAGTTACAAAAAATCTTACCAGATTTTAATTCTATCAGAAGGTTTTACATATAGTTTGTCGCCTTCTTTTACCATGAAAGCATCATACCATGCATCCGTATTGACCAATGGTCCGAATGAACGGTAATAGCCGGGTGAATGTGGATCTGTTTTTATTTGGTTGATTAAGGCCTCTTCTTTTTGTTTGGTTCTCCAAACGGTAGCCCAACTTATAAAGAAACGTTGATTTTGTGAGTATCCGTTGATATCACCAGGATTGCCGTGGTCTTTTAGATACATTTGTAGTGCATCAAAAGCGATATTGACACCACCAAGGTCAGCGATATTTTCGCCATTCGTAAATTTTCCATTGATAAATGATCCTTTTACGGGTTCGTAATTGCTGTATTGTTTTGCCAATGCATCTGTTACTTTTTCGAAATTAGCTTTGTCTGCCGGTGTCCACCAATCAGTGAGGTTTCCGTCTCCGTCAAACTGTGCTCCAGAGTCATCAAAACCATGTGTGATTTCATGTCCTATTACTGCGCCGATACCTCCAAAATTAACAGCAACATCCGCATCTGACTTGAAAAACGGCGGTTGCAGGATACCAGCTGGGAAAACGATTTCATTATTAGAAGAACTGTAATATGCATTAACAGTTTGTGGTGTCATGCCCCACCTTGTTTTATCTACGGGTTTGCCTATTTTATCTAATGCTTCTTGATAACGCCATTGAGCAATATTTTGCATGTTTTTATAGAGTGTACCACCTTGATCCTCTGCATGTATTTGTAGCGTTGAGTAGTCTTTCCAATTGTCAGGATAGGCAATTTTTACTTTAAATTTGTTTAGCTTATCCAATGCTTTTACTTTAGTTTCATCTGACATCCAGCTCAAATTTTGGATATGTAAGGCAAAGCTCTTTTTTAAATAATCTACAAGTACGACCATTTGTGCTTTATCTTCGGCTGGAAAATATTTATCTACGTAAAGCTTTCCGAATGCCTCTCCAAGTGAAGAATTAATCAACTCATAAGCACGCTTGTCAAGTGCTCTTTGCTCCTGTTGACCATTGAGATATTTACCATGAAAGTTAAATTTTGTTTTATCTAAAGTCTCTGATAAATAGCTTGCATTACTTTCAAGTAAATGGAATTTTAGGTAATTTTTGATGACTGGCAACTTCTCTGTTGTAATGAATTTGTCGATATTTTCGAAAAATTTTATCTCGCTAATGATCACACTATCCGTTTTTACACCAGATTGACTAATATAATCCACAAGTTTGATGTTTTTGGATAGTTTCTTTAGATCATCTATACTTTTAGGATTGTATTTTTTTGCCATATCTCGAATCTCTTCATTCGTTAGAAACATTTGTGCCATTTCTGTTTCGAAATATACGATATCTCTCGCTGCATGTAGTGCTTTGGGCGTTTCGATATAATAAAGCATCTGTGCGATGTATTCTATATATTTACGAATTGTTTCCGTATTTTTATCACTTATTTTTTGATAGTAATCACGTCCAAGACCGAGTGAAGGCTCTCTTAGATAAACAGCATTCATATTGCTATTTTTCGGATTAGAATGTACTCTCCACCCTAATATGGCATTTTTGCCGGACAGCGTTGCATTGACCAAATATTTTTGTAAATCAGCTAAATTGTTAATAGCCTCAATACGTACTAATTCTTCATTTAGTGGCGAAATACCTTCTGCATTTCGCTTGTTCAGATCCATGTATGTTTTATATAAATTTTGAATTTTTCGACCTTCAGTTCCCTCATGATACGTTTCCGTTAGTAGTGAATTTAGGATAGTCATGGACTTATTATCAGTATCTTCACGCAATTCGTTGAAGCTGCCCCAACGGGATTTATCAGCCGGAATTTGGGCGTTTTTCATCCAAGTTCCATTAACGTAATTGTAAAAATCATCTTGTGGACGGACGCTCTTGTCCATGTAAGAAAGGTTAAGCCCTGCATCATTGATCTGTTCTTCAACTTTTTTTTCTTGTATATCCATTGGTTTTGTAGTTTGTGTGGAAGTTTTCTTTTGTGTTCCACATGCTACTAAAAATAGAAACCCTACTAAAATCAGGATTTGAATTTGAATTCTCTGCATAATATATATGGTGTTTAAGTTTTAAAGTTATTTTTAAATACAACTACATTACAAATTTTAACGTCGTAAGGTTCAAAATGAGTACAAGTTAAAGCATATTTTTTTAGTAATTTTAAATTAGAATGGTCTTAGGATTTCATGAATTTTCAACTGCATAGGTACATTCGATTTCATTAAAAAAAAGTGAATTTTCCATGATACTTGGGCTCTAATTCCACAATTTCACTGCTATTAACTCAAAAAGTAGCTTTGTCTGACGTCAAAACCTCATATTTTTTATTATTTGAAAGCATTTACCTAAATAGTTACAGTTTTTTTTAATATTTTTGCAGCAAACTATTCTTTTGTTTAATTGAATATTGTTTTAATATTTGCGGATTTGTCAGATATAAAGTTTGATGGTTTTCTGCATTGCTTTGTTTTTATTTTTTAATATTCCTAAATTAAATGATTTTATGAGTTATTCAAAGGCTAAGTCTCAAAAAGAAATCGTTGTTGATGGTAAAAAATACCATTACAGTTCACTCAAAGATCTTGAAAAGAATGTAGATCATCTTCCGTTTAGTATCCGTATATTGCTGGAAAATGCCCTACGTAACTATGATGGATTCAGTATTACTGATGAGCATGTCAATACATTATTGAATTGGATTCCCGCACCACCGGATAAGGATATACCATTTAAGCCTGCCAGGATTCTGATGCAAGATTTTACAGGAGTACCTGCCGTTGTGGATATGGCTTCATTGCGTGCTGAGTTTGTGCGTCATGGTAAGGATGGTCAGAAGATCAATCCGGCTATTCCAGTAGATTTGGTCATTGACCATTCTGTTCAAGTGGACTATTATGGAACGGATTATTCTTATGATAAAAACGTAGAATTAGAGTTTGACAGAAACCAAGAAAGATATGAATTACTAAAATGGGCACAACGTGGTTTGAAAAATTTCACTGTTGTTCCGCCAGGTATGGGTATCTGCCACCAGGTCAACTTAGAATATTTGTGTAAAGGTATCATAGCGCGTGATGGTTGGTTGATTCCTGATACCTTAGTAGGAACAGACTCGCATACACCCATGGTAAATGGTATAGGCGTTGTAGCTTGGGGTGTTGGTGGTATCGAAGCGGAAGCAGCTATGTTGGGTCAACCAATATTTTTCACTTGTCCAGAAGTAGTAGGATTGAAATTGACCGGTAAAATTCCGGATCATTGTACAGCTACCGATATGGTACTTTCTATAACCAAACTACTTAGAGATATCAAGGTTGTAGGCAAGTTTGTTGAAGTCTTTGGCGAAGGGTTGGATCATTTGACGGTTACTGACCGTGCGACTATAGGCAATATGTCTCCTGAATTTGGCTGTACCATTACCTACTTCCCGATAGACGACCGTACATTGGAGTATATGAGGGAAACAAACCGAAGTGAAGAGCAAATCCAAATCGTTGAGTCGTACTGTAAAGAAAATCTATTATGGCGTACTGGTAAGGAAAATATCCAATATTCACAGGTAGTAGAGTTGGATCTTGCTACACTTGAACCGACGGTTTCCGGTCCTAAACGACCACAAGATAAAATTTTGGTTAAAGATTTATCTAATAAATTTAGCTCTATACTTCAATCAGAATATAAGCGTGAATATGCAGTAAAAGATCAGCGTCGTGAATGTGCATGGTTGGTAGAAGGCGGATCAGGAACAGAATTTACTTTCGGAAATGCGCACGTTCAGGGAGACACTCGATCAGAAGTCGTCTTTGATGATAAGTTGCATACTGTTCGGATCAAAGAAAAGAATAAGGAGTTCCTATTGAGTGACGGAAGTATCGTCATAGCTGCAATCACGAGTTGTACCAACACATCCAACCCAGCGGTTATGATTGGGGCAGGATTATTGGCAAGGAACGCCGTAGAAAAAGGGTTGCGTACTAAATCTTGGGTAAAAACTTCATTAGCCCCAGGATCCAAAGTGGTAACAAAATATTTGGAACGTGCAGGATTGAATGTTGATTTGGATGCGTTGAGATTTCATACCGTAGGTTATGGCTGTACTTCATGTATAGGCAACTCCGGACCACTTCCACCGGCAATAGCTACGGCTGTGGATAAAGGAGAATTGGTGGTTGCATCAGTCCTTTCAGGCAATAGAAACTTCGAGGCGCGTGTACACCCACAGGTCAAGATGAATTTCCTTATGTCTCCCATGTTAGTGGTCGCTTATGCTTTGGTAGGTAGAGTGGATATTGACTTGATCAATGACCCGATTAATTACGATCCAAATGGAGAACCTGTGTATCTAAAAGATATCTGGCCTACAAGAGACGATATCCAGAATACGATCAATGAATGCATGAAGCAAGATGACTTCAAAGAAGTTTATGATGTGATCTTTGACGGCTCTACAGATTGGCAGAGTCTTGAAGTGAATTTAGATCAGAATTTCGAATGGAATCAGACTTCTACTTATATCAAGGAAGCGCCATTTTTCGAAAACTTACAGTCAACACCGGATCAGGTTACAGATATTAAAGATGCCCGTGTTTTATTGTATCTTGGAGATTCTGTCACTACGGATCATATTTCACCTGCGGGATCATTTAAAGAGGATTCTGCAGCTGGTCAGTATCTTTTGTCCCATGGTATCAATAGACAGGATTTCAACTCATATGGTTCACGAAGAGGCAATCACGAGGTAATGATGAGAGGTACTTTTGCCAATGTTCGTATTAAAAATAAGATATCAGATAAAGAAGGCGGATATAGCCGTTATATCCCGACAAATGAAGTGATGACTGTATTTGATACGGCGATGAAATACCAAGAAGATAATACGCCATTGGTCATATTGGCTGGTAAAGAATACGGATCTGGGTCGAGCCGGGACTGGGCTGCTAAAGGTACTTTCCTATTGGGTGTAAAAGCGGTTATTGCTGAGAGCTATGAACGTATCCACAGAAGTAATTTAGTAGGTATGGGCGTTGCTCCATTAGTATTTGTAAATGGTGAAAATGCAGAATCTTTAGGCTTGGATGGTACTGAAACGTACAGTATCACTGGTTTGGAGCATGACATCGTACCACACAAAATATTGGATGTGAAGGCTGTACATAAGTCCGGTAAAGTAGTTGATTTTAAGGTTGAAGCAAGATTGGATTCAGCCATTGAAATTGAATACTATAGAAATCAAGGTATCTTACAATATGTATTAAGAGATTATCTGAAAAATAATTAATATTCTTTCAAATTAGATTTTAGAAGTTCCTGCATTTGAAGTCAAGTGCAGGAATTTTTTTTAGCATTGTTGTAAAAAATAAGAAAGAAATCGTCAATAATTCAAAAACATTGATAATTTTGACATGATTTTATAAGAAAAGGCTTTTAAATCAGTCAAAAAACGATTAACCAACAACTGACAACCGTCAACCAAATTAATATGACAGCGAATAAAAAATCACTCGGAGAAACGATTAAATCTTTTAATGCCAATTTTTGGATAGCGAGTTTTATGGAGCTCATGGAACGCTGGGCCTGGTATGGAATTTATACCCTCTTTGGATTGTATCTCGTGGGTTCGACCGATATGGGTGGATTAGGGTTTAACCATATTCAGAAAGGGGAAATCATGGGATTTGTTGTTGGTGTACTGTATTTTTTACCACTGTTTTTTGGTGTGATCGCTGATAGGATAGGGTATAAATTGTCGCTTGCTTTAGCCTATATTATTCTCATGACAGGATATTATATGCTTGGAGAGGTACGGACATTTTCAGGTGTGTATTGGGTCTTTATGTGGGTCGCAATCGGGGCAGCCTTTTTCAAACCAGTGGCTTCGGCGGTTATAGCGAGAAATACTGATGAATCGACCGGTACACTGGGCTTTGGAATCTTCTATATGATGGTCAATATCGGTGGGTTTGTCGGGCCAGCGATGTCTTCGCATCTTCGTACTGAATATGGATGGAAGATTATTTTTATCCAGGCTGCTGTAGTCATCAGTATTAATCTGATAGTACTGTTGCTGTTTTTTAAGGAAACCAAAACGGAGCGACCTAAAGATTCAATAGGAAAGGCTATTTTTGATTCGGTATTGAATATTTTTAATGCGTTGAAAGATAGTAGATTAAGCATTCTTTTATTGCTAATGGTCGGTTTCTGGACGATGTTTAACCAGCTATTCAATACCTTACCCAATTTCATTGAAGACTGGGTCAATTCCAATCAGATCAGCAACTGGATCAATCAAAATATACCTGCGCTGGGAAAGACTTTTACACAAGATGGGCAGGTCAAACCCGAGTGGTTTACCAATATTGATGCTTTAATGATTGTATTTTTACAGGTGACGATTTCTTACTTTGTGACAAAGATACGGCATATTAATGCGATCATAAGAGGTGCACTCATTGCGTCCATAGGTGTTGGGCTGTCATTTTATACAAATAATTACATGTTTACCATATTTGGGACAGTGATCTTTGCAGTGGGAGAGATGATGTCCAGCCCTACTTTGTCATCATTTATAGCACTGATCACGCCAAAAGGCAAAGAAGGTCTGTATCAGGGTACGTATTTTCTACCGGTAGCTGCAAGTTATTTTGTAACCAGTTATATCTCTGGTGATGTGTATCAAAAGTGGTCGGATAAGCTATCTATACTTCAAACAGAGATGAATGCCCGAGGTATAGACATGCCAGAAGTAGTGTCAAAAGAAGGGTTTATTGAAAATGGGGCTAAAGCTCTAAATATGTCCATATCTGACTTTGAGAAACAATTTGACCTCAAAGCAGACCATTTAGATTGGGCGGCTATTGGTGATAAATTCAATACATTTGCAGAGGCTCAGGGTGTTGATTTGTCTAACGTACACTTACCTTTTTCTAAGAATGAATATTTTGCGTTAGCTGAGCAAAAGTTAGGTATGTCTCATTGGGATATGACCAATATGCTTTGGGATAATTACCAGCCCAATAAGATTTGGTTGCTTATTTTTTCAATAGGCATCATATCGGCCATTTCTATTGTTATTTACGATAGATTGGTGATCAAGCCAATGAATGAACAAAGTCGATAATATTAGAGTTCGGAACAACGATAAGTAAGCGGGAATTATAAGTTATAAGCAAGTAAGTTGTTTGATAGGACATGCCTGTCAATGTTGATTTGTATAAAAATCCAAGTTTTTTTTTTGATGCATTCCATGTCGCAGGTTTATCGCAAATGGGATATTCTATTATTAGAGCACACTTCTGTAGATTAATCTCTTAGAAATATGATGAAGTTTCTTTGCATTAGAAAGAAAGACATTCATTAGTTTTTTATAATATATAGTGAAGATTATGAGGTGATTACATAAATTAAAAATATATATTATAATTTTTTTCTGATTTCATTGCATCAGTTGGACAATAATCTTACCTTTGCACCGGATAGTGATTTTTTTTATTATCTGAATTTTATAACCAAAACTCAATCTCATAATGATAACCTGCTATACATATCGTATATGTAATGGTTTTATCAATGGTAAAAGGTGTGATGATATCTATCATTATGATGGTATCGTTATACCTTTTTTTTATTCAATTAATACCCAAAACATAAATAAATGAAAAAGTTTTCCATTTTGTTATGCCTTATGATATTTTCTGTTTTGACTTATGGTCAAGGCAAAATAATTCCTGAAAAGGTAAGGCAATTAAGCAATATTGGTACGGAATTTGTTGATTTTGCAATATTTTCCAAAAATACTGATAATACTGTCATCGCTAAGTATCAAAAGTCTGCAACGGATGTTACTGTATTGAATATAGACAGGCAGGTTTTTGATCAGCTTATTGATGATGCGCCAGATTATATTTCATTTACATTGCCTTATAATGAAGATTTGTTAGATATAGTACTTTATAAAGAAAATGTACTTACTGAAGATTTTTTAGCTAATGATAGTCGTGGTAATAAAATTAATTATACACCAGGTAAGTACTACCGTGGTATTATTAAAGATGACTATAATTCCCTTGTTGGGATTAGTTTTTTTAATAATAATATTATAGGTGTTGTATCTTCAGGTAGATATGGAAATATCGTGATAGGAAAATCAGCTGACAAATTGGATTATGTATGCTATTCTGACAGAAACCTGATTGGAACGAATCCGTTCAATTGTGCGGTGGAAGATTTAAAAATGGATGTGGATGAGCAAATTCAGGAAGAGACCCGACAACTTGGTATGCGAGCTACAACGAACTGTGTCCGTATATATTATGAAGTCAGCCATGATATTTACCTTGAGCTTAATTCCGATATGCAGGAAGTACTAGATTGGATCACAGGTGTTCATAACAATATTGATATATTATATGACAATGATGATATCAGGATATCGATGAGTTCCACCAAAATATGGGACGTTCCTGATCCTTATGTTTTTGGACACGTTGACAATTTGTATCATTTCAAATATACAGTTAAGGATTTTAATGGAGATTTAGGACACTTAGTAAAATATCCGGCGACTACCAGTGTTGCGTTTTTAAATTCGCTTTGTTCGTCCTATAGATATGCCTATTCAGCTGTCAATATCATATATGACAATGTTCCTGTGTATTCTTGGACGATCATGGCGATGACCCATGAGATGGGGCATAGTATGGGTTCACCGCATACACACGCATGTGCATGGAATGGTAACAATACAGCTATAGATGGTTGTGGGCCAACTGCCGGGTACTCCGAGGGATGTACAGCTCCGTTGCCTATAAGTGGTACGATCATGAGTTACTGCCATTTAATTGGAGGTGTAGGCATAGATATGAATAATGGTTTTGGGCCTCAACCCGCAACTTTAATACAAAATACAGTAGATGCAAGTCCTTGTCTAAGTATGGATTGTTCTACTTTACCTGAAGATTGTTTTTTTGATATCATATATACAGTTGTGCCGATCACTAAGGTTCAATTTGCGGACATCAATAATCCTTCGGATATCCCATTGAGCGATGTTGCATATCAGGATTTTACGACGATTACAGGTCATTTGACGGCAGGTGAAAACTATCCAATTACATTACAAGGATCTTCACCTTTTTCAAATACTGATATTTTTTACTTGTCTGTATGGATAGATTGGAATCAGGATGGTCATTGGAATAATGTAGATGAGATGTATCAGATTGGAAGTATGAACCCGACTTCAAGTGGAATTAAGCAGATCAGTAGTAATATACCTGTTCCTACTAATGCTGTGCTTGGTACTACTAAAATGCGGGTTGTCATGAATTATGACGAGTTTCCTGAGGATGCATGTCTCTATTACTTTTATGGACAGGCTGAGGATTATACAATAGAAGTACTTCCGTCAGGTATCCCTGTGAATACAGTTTGCTTCGCTGAAGATTTTTCTGATATAACAAATGGTAATAATACATCTCCAACAGGATCATCTACAGCTTGGACTGGAAACGCCAATTTTCCGACAGTTGTAAAAGCCTTTCAGGCAGGAGGTGCTGTACGATTAGGAAATACAAACAATCCGAGAGGTGGTTCTATCGAGTCTATTCCATTGAATGGCGTATCAGGCGATATCATAGTTAAAGTAAATGTAAAAGGTTGGACGACAATCGAAGGTGGTATAAAAGTTAGTATCGACGGTCAGGAACAACCTTTGATTTATGCTGCAACGATGTCTGATCCATTCGAATGGGTATGGGCTTATTTTACCAATGTGACGGACGGATCTATTTTAAAAATAGAAACGAATGGACCCACAAACCAAAATCAGCGATGCTTCATTGATGAGATAGAAGTTGTTTGTCTTAGCTGTCAGGATCTAATAGTCGCACCCGACAATGTAACGATTGTAAACAGTATCTGTGATAATGGGTGTACTTTATCAGGAGGAACGATTACAGCGCCTACAACCGGATGTCCGGATAACTCTACATTAGAATATTCGACAGATAGTGGAGCATCATGGAGTACCGTTTTACCTGGTTATAACCAGACAGGGCCTGCACAGACGATCATCACAAGATGTAGCTGTGATGATGACCCGACTGTTGTCAGTCCTTCATCAGCTCCAGAAACAACCGTTCCAGGTATTTGCCTTGATCCCGTTACACCAACAATAACGATCGTTGATAATGTATGTCCGGCAACTGATGGTACGATTGCTGCCAGCGGTTGCGATGCAGGTACTTCTTTAGAATGGTCAACTGATGGTATGACATGGGGTTCTGTAGTGCCGGATTATACGACTTCATCCTTTACAGTATATGCAAGGTGTATTGATGACATCACAGGATGTACAGGTACTATTGCAAGTGAAACAACAAATCCAACAAATTGTGGTGGTGGATCGACCACATGCTTCGCTGAAGATTTTTCTGATATTATAAATGGTAATAATACCACTACGGGTGGGTCAGGATCAATATGGAGCGGTAACGCCAATTTCCCTACAGTTGTCAGAGCATATCAGGCTGGTGGCGCTGTAAGAATAGGAACAGGTTCAAATAACGGTTCCATAGAATCCAGAGATTTGTTAAATGATGTTACAGGAGATATTACGATAAATATATGGGTAAAAGGATGGACAACGGTTGAAGGTGCTTTAAATGTAAGTATTGAGGGTAATTCACAAATTTTAACATATTCAGCTGTTATGGCTGATCCTTTCGAGTTGGTTACAGTAAGTTTTACAGGTGTTGCACCTAATTCCACTCTTAAAATTGAGACAACTGTTCGTCGTGCATTCATTGATGCAGTGGAAGTTTTGTGTGAAGTCAATAATTGCCCTAGTTTATCAACAGCTCCCGATAATGTTACCATAGTGAACAGTACTTGTACGGATTGCTCTTTAGGTGGAGGAGGTATCACAGCACCTGTCAATGGTTGCCCAACAGGTTCGACTTTAGAATATTCAGTAGATAATGGATCTTCATGGAGTAATATATTGCCGATATACAATCAGGCAGGTCCTGCTCAAACAATTATAACAAGATGTAGCTGTGATGATGATAATACGAAAGTAAGCCCATCTTCGACACAAGTTACTACAGAACCAGGAACTTGTATAGATTGTAATCATGCAATCACAATTTCTGATCCTTGTGCATGTAACAATGATGCGACATTAGCTGGAGATGATGGAACCTTTAACGAAGAAATTACGGTAACTGGTACATCTGGTCAGATAATTACAGGAACATGTACGGGATGTACACCTGCAACTTTGACTTTTACGGAGAGTCCGGCTGGTACTTATGTATCTAATGTATTTACTCATATTGATAATGTTGGTTATTCAGCGATTATATATGAAAATGGTGTGAATGTAGGGACTATTGGAAATAAATGTGCATATCCGGATGTGGTTATTGACCCGATTGGATCATTTACAAATTGTATTAATATAAATGATGATTATCCTTTGACAGCGACCATTACTGGTGATGACGGAAGCGGAGCTTATGTATGGTCTGGTACAGGTGTAACTGGGGAAGACTTTAATCCATCAGGAATTCCGGCAGGCAGATATGCGATTGACTTGATTTATACAGGTGTTGAACTTGGACATGTATCTCCTGATGGAGGAATTACGCCGGCATATCCGGGCTGTATCCAACCTGCACAAGATTCAGTTACTGTGAATGACGGTATTGTACCGCCGGTCATTGATGATATTGAAGTCTGTGAGGGAGAAAGTACATTGATCGTAGCACCCGGCTTAGGGTCATCAACAGTCCCAGTTACCTTTACTTGGGATTATGAAGGTGGCAATATCAATGGACAAGGGATATCATCCAATACGTCAGTTGCTGAAAATGCACCTGTACAATCAGTAGGATCCGGTATTGCAGCTTCTTATCAGGCAGCAGGGTCAGGATGTACAGCAGCTATTTCATTAACCGGGTATGATATTGCGAATACAACTTTGGCAGATGCAGTCGCAGATGCTGAGTATGTAGAATTCTGTACAGGAAATCCAGAAATCGGATCAACCTATCAAGGGGTTACAGCAATTAATTTTATACACAGAAGGTCAGGAACGGGGCCTATTTCATGGGCTATAGTTCCGGTAAGCAACCTTACTACACCTGTACTATCAGGTATGATTACAGGTACAAACTGTGTAAGTGATGGAGGAACAATTACACCTGATGCATCCGAAACATGCTATCGTCTATATTATTGGGGTGCAACGAATGCTACAGGTACGCTAAGAATTGCTGATATGGTCTTGTCATCAAATTATGAAGTAGCATCAGGTACTTATAATTTCTATACAGTAGATCCGGTAGCGAATCCGGGGACAGTTCCGGCAGCTACAGGATTGAGCTATGATCCAGGAACAACAGAAGCAACAAGCCCACAGACGATATATGTAACGATATATGATGCAACATCAGATTGTGAAAGTTTACCAGAAACGGTAATAGTAACAGTACTTCCAAATCCAACGCTTGATATCGTTCAACCTGATTTTGTATGTGAGCCAGAAACTATAGATGTTACGGTAATAGATTTAGGAGAAGATCCAATTGGTGGCGTAGTTTCTTATTATAATACATTACAAGATGCAACAGATGCGACAAATCCAATTACTACTGGTTTAGATGCAATATCAGATGCAGGCATTATTTATGTAAGATATGAACTGGCAACTGGTTGTTTTACAATTGGAGAAATCAATGTTGACATTCGTGATTTACCAGCAGCACCGATAGTACCGGACTCTATTATTGTATGTCAAGGAGAGAGTACATTGATCACGTTAGCAGGAGATCCAGGCAGTGTTGTTACAACTTGGGATTTTGAGACTGGAATATTAGGGCAAGGCATATCTTCTGATCCAACGAAAGCAACAAATGGCGCTGTACAAACTGTAGGATTAGGTCTTCAAAGCGTCATTGCACAGCCTTCGGGATCAGGATGTTCAGCAGCAATATCTGCTGCGGGTTTTGACTTAGGAAATGCAAGTTTAGCTGATGCAATAATATCTGATGACTATTTCGAATTTTGTATAGGAAGTCCAGTTGGAGGTTATACATTCAATGGTGTAAGTTCTGTCAATTGGGGCCATAGACGTTCAGGTACAGGTCCGTTGTCATGGGCATTAGTAACTGCAAACGATCCAAGTACAGTTGTGTTGACAGGTGCTATCACTGGAACAAATTGCACATCAGCTGGTGGAGCTATACCTTTAAATACTGAAACATGTTATAGAGTATATTATTGGGGAGCAACTAATCTAACAGGTACATTGAGAATTGATAATTTTGACATTACTGGAGAGTACGATATAGCATTAGTATATAATTGGTATGATGAAGACCCAGATGCCAATCCATTGGCGATTCCGGTAGCGACAGGAACAAGTTATGATCCAATGACAACGCCTGCAACATCGCCGGAGAGTATTTGGGTAACGGTGAGCAACGGTTGTACAAGCCCTGCATCCGAAATCGTGGTTATCGTTATTGAGACTCCAGTAGTTAATACAATTCCAAACCAAGCATTGTGTCATGGAGCAAGTACATCGGCTGTTAATTTTACAGGTACACCAACAGGTGTGCAGTTTACATGGACAAATGATACGCCAGGTATTGGACTCGCTGCATCAGGCATAGGAAATATTCCGTCATTTACCGCGATTAATACTTCCGGTGTAACGATCATAGCAACGATAACCGTTACGCCACAGATGACGTTTAGTGACAGGACATGTACAGGAGTATCCAGAACATTCACAATTACAGTATATCCATTACCAAATCCAACGATTGCATATACAGATGTTTCTGGATTATTTAATGACGATGGTATCATCTGTTTGGGAGATGAGGCTACTTTGACAACGAGCGGAGGAGGAACATACTTATGGAATACAGGAGCAACAACAGCATCAATAACCGTTTCGCCAACTGCAACAACAACATATACAGTTACGGTAACATCGGTAAATGGTTGTTCAGGAACTGCATCTGGAACGATAGTAGTTCAGCCTGTACCGGTAGTGAATATAGCTGTTACAGAAAATTCAGGAGTTGTACCAAATGACGGTATTATTTATACAGGTGCTACAGCTACACTAACAGCCACAGGAGGAGGAACTTATTTGTGGAATACAGGTGCAACTACAGCAACAATCAACGTAACACCTGCTGTAACAACGACATATACAGTTACCGTTACCAACTCGAATAATTGTTCTACAGTAGTAGAACGAATAATTACAGTTGTAGAGCCGCCGTGTTATATAGTTTGTTCACAAGATCAGACAGTTACATTGGCAGACGGTACATGCGAGTATCAATTACCTAATCTTGTAACCTGGGCGGGAGATTGTCAGTACTTTACTATTGAACAGATTTCGGGACCTAATCCTGGAGATTTTCTTCAAAAAGGTGTTCATGAGATTCAGTATAGACTAGTGTCTAATCTTGGAGAAATCATCAGAGAATGTACGTTCACGGTTACTGTTCAAGGAAGAATCAATACTAATAGAAATCTTGTTTGTAATAATAACTTATACATCTCAGCAGATGAGAACTGTGAAGTTAGTTTAAATGCAGATATGTTCCTTGAAGGTAGTAATTATGGCTGTTACAGTGATTATATTGTTATGATCTGGCCATTCATGTATGAAGATCAAAAGTTTGAAGCTCCATATAATATCTCAATAAACATTCCATTTGGTGAGCACATGTTCGAGGTTATCGACCCTATTTCGGGTAACAAGTGTTGGGGATCATTCAAGATAGAAGATAAGTTGGCACCTATATTAGACTGTAACTGTCAAGATGAGGATATCATCA